>NZ_CP021080.1:4897383-5509556 GCF_000802245.2 Streptomyces pluripotens | reverse complement strand
GGTCTCGGCGAGGACGGCCGACCCGTGATGTTGGACCTGAAGGAGGCCGCACAGGAAGGCATGGGCCCGCACGGCCTGTGCGTCGGCGCAACCGGTTCCGGCAAGTCGGAACTGCTGCGCACCCTGGTGCTGGGCCTCGCCGTCACGCACTCCTCCGAGACACTGAACTTCGTCCTCGCGGACTTCAAGGGCGGCGCGACCTTCGCCGGAATGGCGCAGATGCCGCACGTGGCAGCAGTCATCACCAACCTCGCCGACGACCTCACCCTGGTCGACCGCATGGGCGACTCGATCCGCGGTGAGTTGAACCGCCGCCAGGAACTCCTGCGCGATGCGGGCAACTACGCCAACATCCACGACTACGAGAAGGCCCGTGCGGCAGGTGCTCCACTGCAGCCGATCCCGTCCCTGGTCCTGGTGATCGACGAGTTCAGCGAGCTACTGTCCGCGAAGCCGGACTTCATCGAGATGTTCGTGCAGATCGGTCGGATCGGCCGTTCGTTGGGCGTGCACCTGCTGCTTGCCTCCCAGCGCCTGGAGGAGGGCCGTTTGCGCGGCCTGGAGACGTACCTGTCCTACCGGATCGGTCTGCGCACCTTCTCCGCAGCGGAGTCCCGCGCCGCGCTCGGTGTCCCCGACGCCTATGAACTGCCGAACGTCCCCGGTTCCGGATTCCTCAAGCACGGCACGGACGAAATGGTCCGCTTCAAGGCGGCGTACGTCTCTGGCGTGTACCGCTCGGGCGTGCAGCCCGCGGCCCTGTCCGGCGGACCGCTGCCGGTGGACCGCCGGACGGTGCTGTTCACCGCCACCGAGGTACCCGTGCAGTACACGGCCGTCCCACAACAGCGCACCGAATCCCGGTCGGACAAGGACGACGCGCTGGCCGACACGGTCCTCGATGTGATCGTGCACCGCCTGGAGGCGCAGGGGCCGGCGGCGCACCAGGTGTGGCTGCCGCCGCTGGAGAGCCCGCCGTCGCTGGATGCGCTGCTGCCCGGTCTGGCCGCGGTTGAGGGACGCGGCCTGGCCCAGCCCGGTGACGAGGGCGCAGGCCGTCTGATCGTGCCGGCCGGCCTGGTCGACAAGCCGTACGAGCAGCGCCGCGACCGTCTGCTGCTCGATTTCTCGGGCGCCGCGGGCCACATGCAGATCATCGGCGGTCCGCAGTCCGGCAAGTCCACCTTCCTGCGCACGTTGATCTGTTCGTTCGCCCTCACCCACACGCCGCACGAGGTGCAGTTCTACGGCCTGGACTTCGGTGGCGGCGGTATGGCAGCGGTGAACGGCCTGCCGCACGTCGGCGGCATCGCCTCCCGTCTGGACCCGGAACGTGTCCGACGTACGGTCTCCGAGGTCTACGGCGTCCTGACCCGCCGCGAGGAGTACTTCCGCACGGCTGGCATCGCCTCGATCGCCGACTACCGTGCCCGCCGCGCCCGCGGCGAGATCTCCGTCACCGACCAGCCCTGGGGGGACGTCTTCCTGGTCGTCGACGGCTGGGGGAACTTCCGCACGGACTACGAGGCCCTGGAACCGGCGGTCCTGGACATCGCGGCGCGTGGCCTCGGCTACGGCATCCACGTGATCATCACTGCGTCCCGCTCGATGGAGGTCCGGGCGAACTTGAAGGACCACCTGATGAACCGCCTGGAACTGCGGCTCGGGGACGTCATGGACTCCGAGATCGACAGGAAGGTGGCCGCGAACGTTCCCACGGGGGTTCCGGGCCGCGGTCTGTCCCCGCAGAAACTACACTTCATGGCGGCGGTCCCGCGTATCGACGGCCTTACCTCCGACACCGACCTCGCCCGGGCCACGGCGGCGCTGACCGCCGAGGCCGGCCGGCACTGGCAGGCACCGGGCGCTCCCGCGGTACGGCTGCTGCCGCGCCAGCTGGAGGCGGTCGAACTGCCGCGGGGCGACCGTTTCCCGGAGCAGGGCGTCGCCTTCGCGCTAGATGAGGACAACCTGGAGCCGGTGTTCCTGGACTTCGAGCAGGACCCGTTCTTCCTGGTCTTCGGCGAGAGCGAGTCCGGCAAGTCGAACCTGCTGCGGCTGCTGATCAAGCAGCTTTCGCTGCGGTACGGGGGCGACGAGGTGAAGTTCTTCGTGGTGGACAACCGCCGTTCCCTGCTGGACATCACGCCGCCCACGCATTTGGCGGAGTACATTCCGATGTCCAGCCAGATGGACCACCACATGGTGGCCCTGGCCGACCTCATGCAGCGCCGCACACCGACGGCCGACGTCACCCCGCAGCAACTGCGCGATCGGAGTTGGTGGCGGGGCCCGCAGGTGGTCGTGGTGGTCGACGACTACGACCTCGTCTCCACGTCCACCGGCAACCCGCTCGGAGGCTTGACGGAGATGCTGCCCTTCGCCCGCGACGTGGGCGTCCGCTTCATCATCGCCCGCTCTTCCGCGGGCGCGGGCCGCGCCTCCTACGAGCCGTTCATGCAGCGTATGAAGGAACTCGGCGCCCAGGGCATCGTCCTGGCGGGTGACTCCACGGAGGGCGATCTCCTCGGCGGGGTTCGGCCGCGCCCGATGCCGGCAGGGCGCGGGGTATTCGTCTCACGGAAGCGGGGGAAGCCGCTGGTCCAGACGGGGTTGGTGGACGTGGAGTACTGAGGTCCGTACCGGTGCGCCTTGGCAGGCGGGGTACCGGGTGCGGCTCCGGGAGGCGTGACCGGGGAAGGGACGTCTCCGGGATAGACATCTGCCGGGCGAATCCCCGGGGCCGGTGGCCACGGGAGCCGTCGGACCCGGCGTGCACCGGGCCGGTGCTTCGGGAACACGCCGAGCTCAGAACACCGATAGCGGATACCGACCACGCCGTCGACTCGAAGACGCGATTGCCGCCCGCGGAGGGCACCGGGCGCACCGGTCTTCGGGCACGGCAAGGGGTGGGCACCTCCCGTGCGTGCCCACCCCGGTGCTGCGCCTCGTCGGCTGGCTCTACCGCGAACCCTCACATGAAGTAGCTCGCGGCCTTCCGGTCGCCGCCCTGGTAGTCACCGCCGGCCGCGTGCACGACCCGGCCGATGGCGGCCAGGGCCTCGTGAATGCCCTTGGCCTCGCGGTCCCACGCGGCCTGCTGTTCGGTGTAAGCGTGGTGGGCCTCGCCCTCCCACATGCTGGCGACACTGGCGACCTTGTGCTGGATCGCCTCAAGACTTTCCTCAAGCCGCCGCGCGTGGTTGGCCAGCTGGGTCGCGGTCTCATCGAGACCGTGATACGAGACTTCCAGCTCACCGCTGTTGTTGACACCCATGATTGCTCCGTTGCTGAGAAGTGATGGCCTGGGGAGAGATCAGTAGCTGGACAGCGCGGAGTGCGAACCCCCGAAGTCCACGTCGATGCTCTGGACCTGGGAACGGACCTCGCTCTCGGTGCTGTCCTTGATCTTCCGGGTGGTGTTCATGGCCTCGATGAACTTGGCGAGGATGTTGCCGATCCGAACCATGCGCTCGTTGATCTCGGTCTGCTTGGCGTTGAAAGCGCCGGCGCCGATGCCCTTCCAGTGGCCTTCGAGGCCGTCGATGATGGCCTGCAGCTCCTTGAGCTGGCCCTTGACACCCTCGAATCGGTGCAGAAGCTCCTTTTCAAGGGCGATGATGTCCTTGTCGCTTACCTTCTGGCGCTGCATCGCCATTTCCATGCCTTTCGTAGGGAACTGGCCTTGCCGGGGTGCTGAAACACACATCAGGCGTCAACACTGACGGCAAGTGGACCTCTGCTCGTGAAGCGAGCGAGCAGGTATGTGGGAGACTCGTCAGCCGTTACGGCGTGCGCGCAACACGGCATAACCTGCGCCTCCGATGACTAGTACGGCTGCCACCGCACCAATGATCACCCAGGCCTGGGTACCGCTGGCGGAACCATCGTCTTCCGCAGCAACGGAGGCGGAAACACCGGGGGATCCCGCGCTCTTTGACGGTTCCTCGGGGGAAGCGGGGGAGGCAGAGGCTCCGGCAATGCCGTCCTGAGCCGCGAGGGGGTCCGCATCGGCCGAGCCCGGGTTGATGTGCGGATTTTCGAGTACCTTGCGCGGTCTGATCAAACCGTAACCGAGGTACGTGCTTGGTTTGTTTCTTGGCCACTTACGGCCAGCCGTGTCGACCAGCGTTCGGAGTACCTGATTGGCCGTCCAGTCAGGGTGGGCTGACCAGACAAGGGCCGCGGAAGCGGAAGCGATGGCTGAGGCAGCACTTGTGCCCTTTACCTTGCAGTACTGGGTGAAGGTGTTGTCACACCAGCCCGGCACATCGACGCCAGGGGCACCGAAGTCGACGTAGTCACCGTGCTCTGAGAACTTGGCAACAGTGCCCGATTCATCCGCGGCAGCTACGCCATTGACGTAAGGATAGAAGGCAGGATACTCAACTTGGTTCTTCTTTGTCATCGCTTCATTCCCCACGGCAGCAAATATCAGCTTCCCCTTGGAGACTGCATACTTGATCGCTTCCTCGGTTTCGGGATCGTAAAAAGGCCCACCGAAAGACATATTGATGATCTTTGCATCACTGTCTGCCGCCGCTCTAATAGCCTCAGGGTCGGTAGAGGTCTTGACCTTCTCCTTCCCTTTCAAAGATTCAACCGAGATACGAAACGGGATAATCTTTGCTCCGGGTGCAAGGCCTTTGATGCCGCCGCTCGCACCCGTACCGGCGATCAATTCAGCCATGGTCGTCCCGTGCCCTCGGTAGTCCACCGTGACGTGATACGAAACAGATTTCGGTACCTCGTCGACAAGCACCTGACCCCTCAAGGAAGGAGTCGTCGGATTGACACCACTATCGAGGACGGCAACCTTCACCCCTTTACCAGTGCTGACCTTCCACATGTCTTGTGCTTTCATCGCCTTCAGATACCACTCTTGTGGCTGGGCGTCCAAAGCCGCGGCGCTGGGAGCCAACTCCGCAGAAACGATCATCAACGCACCCAGTACCGAAAACACAGTGGTCATACGCTCTTTGCATCGCTCTGTGAGGGGTACAGTCCTGCTGCTACGTCTCCTGGTCCCTGGCTTCATGACTGCGTACGTCCTCGCTTGTGTTCAATCACTCTTCTGTGACGCGTCGCGCCGTCGCCTATCCTCTCGACGGTACTGTTCGCTCGCTGCCGACGCACTGGCCCGATTCGCCGCTGTGCCTCGCCCCTGCCTCTCTCCCACCGCGCCACGGCCAACTACCGAGCTGCCAGCCCTGCCCTCGGGCTCCGCAGGCACCGAAGTCCTCTTGCCGCGAGAGGCGTCAACCGCTTCCTCAAGGTTGTTCGCAGAACGGAGAAGGTGCTGCTCATTGCCCATTTCAGCATTCGCAGGAGGCGCACCAACGACTCCACGCCGACCAAGAAGACCTTTCACTGGGGCTGAGGAAGGCAGTTCGTCGGAGCCGATGACCATACCTTGCGGAACACGAGAGCCAGGGACTGGGCCGGAGCGACCCATTACAGGCTTGCCGCCAATGACACCGTTACGAGCAGGGCTGAGAGAACGGTTCACACCGGCGCGTCCACTGATATCGGCCTCTCTCGGGATGCCGCCGACAACACCCCGCCCGACGGGCGGATGTTCCGACTGTGCCACCCCCCGTGCACCAGGCTGCCCGGCCGAAGTTGCACGTCCAACAGTTCGGGCGGCCTGCCCCAGAGGTTCCTGCTGTACCCGTTCCCCAGCGTTGGCACGCCGAGTCTGCCCTGCAGACTCTTGCGGCACCCGGCCACTCGCAGTGCCTGGAGGACTCGTACGCCCTTGTGCGGATACGGGTAGGCCGTTGACCGTGTTACGGCCGTTGGGAAGTTGCACCGGCCCGGTGGCCAATGGCGGTACGCGTCCCCCGCCTACAATCGGAACAGTTGGTGTCCGGTTTGAATGAGGTGCTGCAGGCGCGTGTACAGGTAGCGTACTGACGGTGTCGATCCGCGTACCGACGTGTGGATCCGGCTCGATGAATGATGCCTGGGCTTCCTTGACCGGTTGGATGTGCCCACCGGGAAGCACGTCCGGGGTGTGGTCTGCAAGATGTACGCCGCTTGAGGCGGCCGCAGTGGGCTGGCCCTCCACTCTTCCGCCAGTCGTCGGCGCCATACGAGAGCGGCTTCCAGCACCGGGAATAGCCTGGTGGAAGTCTCTCCCATCCAGCGTTGGCTTCGGTACCCCCACATCCGGCATTGCCTTGAACGGCCGGGGTCCCTCTTGACCCTGCTTCTCCAAGTGGCCCGCGGACACGGCATAGTAGGAGGCCAATCGGTTCATCTGATTGATGGCCTCTTGCCGGTCCCTCTCCACCTCCACGGCCGTCACGTAGGCCGGATCACTGTCGACCTGCTTGGCCTTCGGCAACTCGGTGGGGAGTTTCTGATCAACGGCAGGCCGTGGGTCACGCGACGGCATCGCCTTGCGCACGGAGGCGAGTCCCATCCCTGCCGCAGAGATCTGCGTGGCCGCTTCATTGGCCGACTCGGCAAGGGTGGTACTCCAGTTAGCGAGTTCGTAGCCCCAGTCACGAAACGCTGTGGCGGCCTCTCCCTCCCAGTGGACCCTACTGATGTGGGCTCTCAGCTCCACGGCGGCCTCACCGATGGCCTTGTGTGCATCCCACAGTGCCTTGCTAGCCAGTTCCAGGTGTTCAGGGTTGGCATGCTCAACCAGGTCGATCATGTCATTGATCTTGTGGTTCTCGAAGTTGGTCGAGCCGAAGGCGTTGACACGAAGGCCACCGAACGGCATGACCTCCAGTACGCCCTCCACGACATCGACCATGCCGACCTGCTGGTCGGCCTGGTCCGTGCCGGGCTTGTACTGAGGCTGTTCCTGCCAGTTGTCACTCATCAGTATTCGCCTTCGGTCGAGGAGTTGCCGCTACGCCCCGCATGCGCCTTGTCGGCGCCCCCATACCCTGCATCCGGCCCGCCGACCTGCCTGGTCTTGGCCGCCTGCTGGTACTCCTGATGCAGGTGTGACTGGATCTCCCAAAAGCGCCGGCGCACCTCTTCGTCGACGTCGTCGTAGTCGGTATCGGCAGCCTTCACCGCAAGCCTCAGCGCCTCGATGTGCAGTCCCAGGGACTTCGACAGGCGGGTAAGACGTTCGTGTACCTGCTTGTACTGCACGTACAAGATGTGTGCCTCAGTGAACGGCACGTTCGCACCGCTGAACGAAGCCCGACCGATCGCGTGCCGAGCGATGTTGGGCGACGCACCCGGCGAGCTCTCGAATGTCGACAATGCGTCGTGCACGCGCTTCTGGAAGATCTCCAGAGCCCCGAGGCCGCGCCTCAGATCCGAGCCGCCACCATCACTCACCGCGACCCCTCCCCCATTTCCCCGTTGGTCCAGCTGTCGACGGCCCGGACAGCTGTACCCGCCCTCCGACCCCTCACAGACCACTGTAGTCACTGTGTAAATCGTGGCCAACTGAACTCTGGAACGCTCCAGTTGCACCGAGGTCTCAACGTGACCAGGCCCGAGTCACCCAAGCATGACAAGGAAGTCACATACGGCAGAAAAGTTGCCGGCCGTGCACAGAAGACTCATGCTGCGCCGGCACCGGACGTGTCCGCCCGACGAAGGCGAGGCTTTGTAGTCGCAAATCCCGCTCCTGAAGGACCCGGTTCGCATGGCGCCATATGGTCCAAACGGTTCCAGCAACCGGGTGATCGACGTGACCGACGAGCGGCAGCCCATCGGGGCCTCCTCCGAACCTTCACACGCGTCAGGCGTAGTCGACAGGCGTGACGCAGATTTTCCCCGGTCAGGGTTGCTAGCTTGACCCAACGTCGGAACAGCCGCATGGGGAAGGTGTCCTTCCATGGCATGGGACGAGTGGGAGCAGCTCAAGGTCCGGGCTGCCGGGCGGCAGCCAACCGCTGCGCGCCTCCACGGGTTACCGGCGGACGCCAGCGGCTTAGGCAGGGAGGGAGCCAGGGACCTGGTGGTCCGCCAGGACGACCTGGGGGCAGTCGGGCACAAGGCCAACACCCTCTACCACGAGGTGAAGTGCCAGGCCGACATCGCCGTCGAGGCCGATGGGAACGCGACCGGCTCAAGCTCACAGGCAGTGGTCGACCTGAAGTCGCACGGCTTCCGGACCGGTGGCGCCCTGGAGACCGCCCTCGAGATGTGGACCTCTCAGGTGAAGTCCGTGCTGCAGGCGTGTGCCCACATCTCCGACCACCTGGAATACACCGCGAAGCTCCACTCGGAGGATGACGCCAGGATCGGTTCCGTGCTCCGCAGCCACGACGGACCAAGCGTGTCGGTGTCGAAGCTCAACCAGTACTTCAAGTAGGAGCTTCCCTGATGACTCTCACGTTCACCGACTTCATCGAGGTCGACCTCAGCACGCTCGCAAGCGCAGTGTCGGACTGGAAGAAGTCGGCACACGGTTTGGAGAAGTCGGCGGAGTTCGCTCGTGAGGGGATACAGGCCAGGTCGGATTCCGCTCGGTGGACAGGCTTGAATGCCACGGTGACACGGGAGTTCGTCGCGAACACGGCCAAGGAAGTCTCGGATCTCCATGCCGAGGCGACCAGCATCTGCCAGGTGCTCGATGACGGACACACCGAACTCGTCGCGTTACAGCAGCAGATCAGAGCGGTGGTCGAGGTCGACGCCCCACGTCTGGGGCTCCGTGTCGAGGACATCGGCTCGGGCGCAGTCCGCTGCTTCTTTCCTCATGCGCGGGGCGACAGCGACGAACGCACCCAGGATCAGCTTGACGACAGAAGTGCTTTGGAGGAACGGATCAACCGGATCCTCGCCCGCGCCGACGAGGTCGACGCCTCGGTCGCCCGGGCACTAGCCAAGAGCCACGGCAACGACCGGCACAACGCAGGCCACCGCACGTACAGGTCTCTGAACGAGGCCGAGGCCGAACGCGCCGTGGAGCTCGCCCGCAGGGGCGACAGGTTGTCCTCCTCGGAATTGCATGAGCTCAACCAGCTGCTCCGCTTCAACTCTGCCGAAACCGATGGCGAGTTCGCCACCGAGTTCTGTCGGGGACTCGGAGGCCCGAGGGAGGTGCTGCAGCTCTACGCCGAGATGTCGATCGACGGTACCGGTACGGGTACGGCCGAAACACGACTCGACGAGGTGCGGGATCTACAGGAGTTCATGGGGTGCACACTCGCCAACGCCACCGATCCGGACCACAAACACCACCTGGACCCTCGCTGGGGCGACGAGTTCCGGCGTCTCGGTACCCAGCGGATCGGCTGGGCGAAGCGCCAGTGGAACACGCCGTACGGCTACCAGGTGCTCGGTGGTCTGCTGCGCTACGGCAACTACGACTCGCGGTTCCTCTGCCCCATCGCGGAACACATCACCCAACTCCACAAGGAGGATCCGTACTTCTTCCTCTCGAACAAGTCCGCCGGCAGCCCTGACACCTACGGTTTCAATCCGTCCGGCGCACTCGGTTCGGGCAACGAACCCCTCAACAGCGTTCTAGAAGCTCTGGGTCACAGCCCGGATGCAGCCCAGAGGTTCTTCACCACGCCTCCCACCGTATACGGCCTGGACGGCACCGTCAGGAAAGACGGCACGTTGGGCTTCGGCTCGTATCTCGACCTGTTCACCGACGAAGATTTCGAGTGGACGATCGACACGAACGACACGAATATCCTCGCCGACGAGGACAAGACCAAGACGGCCTTGAAATTCGGACCAAAAGCCTTCGGTCATGCGCTGGAGGCGGCGACTACAGGACGACCTTGCGACGGCCATGCCATTGCTAGCGCCGTCAGGCACTCCGAAGCACAGGCACAACTGGTGACTGACGTCATCAACAAATTTGGCCAAAATCCTCATCTCATCAAGAGAAACGAGAACGGCGACCTGGAAGACATGGAATCAGGGCCTCTGCACGCCATGCGTGAAAGCCTCGGAGACATCAGTGCGGAATACATGGGCGACTTCCAGCGCGCCATGTACAGGGAAGGCGACAGCGACCTCTTCCCTACCTTTGGTACCGCAGCCGACTTGGATTCCGGAAATGCCCAGCGTTTCCTCGGCGCGGTGGGACAGGATCCCCACGCATATTCAGCAATCACCAGTGCACAGCAGGCCTATACGAGCCAAGTCGTGGACCACACCATCAATGGGCACAGCACATCGAATGTGTCGCTTGATGGACGTGTAGGAAATGCGGTGGCGCCAGGAGCGGCAATCGCAGGAATCATGAGCGATGCACGAGCCAACGCCGTCTACGAGTATCACTCCGCCAAGGATGCCGAGTTCAACGAAGCCGGAGCCGACAAGCAGAAATGGGTAAACCGTCTACTGGGTATGGGTCTAGAAAGAATCGGCGAGCTAGCACCCATCGCCGGTGCGCCTCTCGAATGGACATCGGAGGACATCCAGGAATCCGTAATAAAGAGCATTGAGCACGACACCGCGAGCCAAGCAGAGCTACAGGCAGGGAATGAGTACTCCCGCGGCCGCAATGCGGCCATCAACTCAGTCAGGATTGCCGTCAATCATGCCTTGGCTAAGAACCTTGGGATCGACCTTGACACTGCCAGCGACCTACACAGGGCGGCTCGCGTCTCTGCAGGGAATAGTCATTCAGTCGGGGCGCAATGGAACTCGGAGGGTAGCACGAAGTGAAGCTTACAACTCTCAGATTTCCCCTGCTCGCCGTTGCACTCCTGATCACGTCGGCCAGTTGTTCATCGGGCGACCCTAGGATCGATTTCGCGACCCCTAAGGATCTGTGTGGTATTGCAGTCCCCAGCGAGTCGCTGGCCCTTCTTCTACCAGCCTCCGGTAAGAGCATCAAGGCGGGAGAGGAAAAATCGGGGAGTCCCTCCCGTGCAAGTTGCACGGTCACAGTTGACGGCTTGGTGGTACTCGCGGTTGAAAGAGAACATATCGACGCAGGTCGCACAGCTTGGAACATCGCGTCATATGACCATGGAATCGGTCATGTGAAGTCCAATGATAGCGGCACCATCGCCTACGTAGGCCGAGCCGCGATTTCAATCACACCCTGCACCTTAAAGGCCTTTCAGGATGAAATGGTCAGTACGTACATCAACATCATAAACTCGGGGCGCCCCAATGAATCCGCTATGAAGCGACTCATTTCTGGCTACACCACCGCACTAAGAAAACAGCGCCCTTGCTAGGGGGCTCTCCATGCTGTCTCTGATTCGTGTCAGAGAATCCCCCTCTCCAGCCCCCGGCGTCTTCTTCGTGCGTCTCGGAGAGCCACCGCTCCTCCACTCAGGCCTGCCACCAGTACCGCCACGCCGATGGCGATGTACGTGGCGATACGGGCCGTGCGTTCCTGGGGCGTTTCGCCAAGGGTGAGTTCGGCAGGGGTGGGAGCCTTCACATGGGTGAGGTCCGTATCGGAGTGAGGAGCCTCGATCGGGTGATCGTCCTCCGTGAGGGCGCGGACCGGATCCACCACACCCCAACCGACCAGTCGGTCGTGTCCGGCGATGGAGCGTTCCGCGGTCTGTTCGATCTGGGCGACGATCTCGCGGGCCTTCCACTTCGGGTGCTTGGCCTTGATGAGTGCGGCCACACCGGCCACGTAGGGGGCCGAGAAGCTGGTGCCGTTGTCGGAGCAGTGGCCGCCCTTAGGCACCGTGGAGATCATGTCGACGCCCGGGGCGGCCACACCAACGAAATCACCCGACTGTGAGAAGGCCGCTCGTTCGTTGTTGCGGTCGGAGGCCGCTACTGCGAGGACTCCGGCCCAGGAAGCGGGGTACGTCTTCTTGTCGTTGCCCCCCAAACCATCGTTGCCCGCCGAGGCGACGACGACGATCCCGGCATCGAGGGCTTCGTTGACCGCCTGGTGCAGGTCATCGCCCGGTACCACGGCGTTCGCCGTGTCCTGGGAGATGTTGATGACATCGGCCTTGACGTGGATCGCGTACCGGATCGCCACGGCCAGCGTAGCCGCTGTGCCGTGGCCCTCCGCGTCGTTCTGCTTGATCGGGATGATGGTGGCCTCGGGGGCCAAGCCGACGAAGCCCGTGCCCTTCATCGGGCGGGCTGCGATGATGCCCGCCACGCGCGTGCCGTGGCCCACCGTGTCCGTCGTGGCCTTGGATCTTGCACCCTCCACCGGCTGCCCCTTGCTGTCCTTGCGGGGCAGGAGGTTCGTGCCCAGAGACACGTCGACGGCGTCGGTGAGTTGCGGGTTGGTCGTGTCGACACCCGTATCGATCACCGCCACCTTCACGTTCTTGCCCTTCGACTGGCTCCACAGCTCGTCAAGGTTGACGCGTTGCAGGGCCCAGGGCGTGCCGACGTACTTGTGGTTCTCCTTGGAGAACGTGCACTGGCTGGACGCGGAGTCCGCGGTGGCCGTCGACGGGCACAGCACGGTGAGCAGTACGGTGGCCGTGGTCACCGGCAACGCCGTACGTGCGCGGAACGCGGAATGCATGAGTGCGCCCCTCATGAACCCTGCGGCTGGCGTGCGGCCGCGGTGGACAGGCGGGGCCCCGTCGGCAGGAACTCGGACCAGGCCGCCGGGATGGGTGCCGGGTGGACGTTGGCGTAGCCGAGGCGGGTCTGCGCCAGCTTGGCCTCCTGCTGAAGCTGTTTGCGCTGCTGGGGAGAGATACCGATGCCCTTGTCGTCGGTGGCACTGTCGTCGTTGGACTGCAGGGCGTAGCGCAGTCCGGTGTCGGTCACCAGGAAGACGGGGCCGGCCTTGGTCTCCTTGCCCTGGAACTGGCGGTAGAGCTGGCCGGAGCCTGCGGTGACGTAGGCACTTGAGGAGCCGGCGGGCAGGGACGCCGGGAAGTCGGCACCGGCCCAGGTGCGCAGGGTGGTGGCACCGTTGCCGGGGTCCACATGGAGCAGGACGTTGCAGATGGTGTTGCGGCTGCCTCCGCCGGCTGAGGGCACATTGACCGCGCTGGGCTTCTCGGTCGGCCAGGTGTGCTCGGCAGCAAACGGCCTGCCCCGGGAAATGGCACCCGCGCTGACCTCCTGAGGGTGCCCAGCCTGCCCGAGGCTCACCAGGTCCTTGCTGGCCAGGAGCAACTGGGCGACGAAGTCGGAGACGGGGGCGACTCTGCCAGGCAGCACCACGAAGTACTGCTCCTTACCGTTGACCGGTGCCCTGAGGACCATGCCGACCCGGTTGTCCTGCGCAGCCAGCTGGCCCGGGGCGTTCGCGGCGGCCCCTGGGGTACCGGTGATCGGCGGAAAGCTGATCGGGTCGCCGGAATGCAGGGTCGCGATCCACCCCTTGGTCACGTGCTGGGGTTCGCGGTCCGCGCCTACGAGGGTCTGCAACAGAAGGGTGTCGTCCGCGGCCACTTGGTACGCCCGACCATGTGCGTCGACAACGTACTGCTTCTGGTCCGGCGTGGCGACGTAGAGGAGTTCACCGGCATGCAGGTCTTCCTCGGCACCCTTGACCTTGCCCTGGTCGCGCTTGGCCAGCACGAACGCGGCCTTCTGGATGGAACTGCCGCTGCCGCTGGGGCGTTCGCAGACCGCCCACTGCTTGGCCCGGCCGGCCTCCTCACCGGAGGGCAGCCGGTCGGGGGCGTAGGGGATGCCGATGGTGACACCGTGTGGGACCTTGCCGCTGTCGAGGATCGACTCGTCAACGGTGACGACGTCCACGCCGCTCTGGGTATCAAGGACGAGTTCGGCAGACGCCATGTTGAGAACCGGGTGGAGCTGAGCCTTATGGTCCGTCGTCAATACGACATACCGCGTGGTGGACTTGCTGGCGATGATCACCTTCTGCCCGGGAGCGTCCCAGCCCTGTGGGGCCGTGGGCTTGAACATGCCCCAGGCGCCGAAAGCCGCGAGGACGACCACACCGACGATCGCACCGGGTAGGAGGGCTCGCAGCGGCCGAGGCGCCCCCTCGTCCGAGGCATCCGGTGACGACTGCACGAACGACGCGAGCATGCGGCGCTTCGCGAAGGTGTAGGCGTTGAGTTGGTCCCGCCGAGATGCCATCTGTGCCTGTTTCTCCCCGTGTCTCACCCGGAGCGCGGCGGGGAACACGCTCCCCCGCCCTCCGTTGTCGGACCCGGCCCCTACTATGCCTGGTACGGAGCGGGTCTCGTGGAGCGGGTAGGGTACCTGGGCCCTCAAGGGCCTTGTTCAGTGGCCTGGTTCCAGTGAGTTGTATGCAAACGGGGGGATGGAGTGATGGCTTCCGGAACGCGGGCGCGAGACCGCGACCGGTCGGCGACACGAGGTCGCGCGGCCGGGTCGGAGTCGGCGCCAGGCGAGGCGTTCGCTCGGCGTGGCACGGCGCCCCAGCCGGTCATGCTCCTCCTCAGACCCCGGCAGGGACTGGCCGGTCCGTTTCGTTTGCAACGGCTCGTGCTGCTGGAACTGGCGACAGCCGTACTCGTCATCGGCTGGGTGGCCGGGACGGTCCTGCTCGTCCCTGCCACGGCCGTCGCGCTGGTACTGGTGTTGCTGGCCTGCGTTCGGCGGCGGGGGCGCACCCTGCCGGAGTGGGTGGGCACCGCACGGCAGTTGCGGGCCCGGCAGAAGCGGGCGGCTCACCTGCTGATCCCCCCGGGCACGGAGCCCGGGCTGGTCCCGGCCGTGGAGTGCGAGCCGGCCTTGCGCACTTCCTCCTACGGTCCGCGTGACCGGCGTCCGGTCGGGATCGTCGGGGACGGTACCTTCGTCACCGCCGTGCTCCAGGTGGAGGCCGACGCAACCGCGCTGCGGGCCGAGCGAAGCAGACAGCCACTGCCTCTGGGGGTGGTGAGGGACGCGCTTGAGGTGGACGGGATCCGATTGGAGTCGGCCCAGGTGGTGCTGCACACGCAGCCCGCACCCGCACTACATCTGCCCCAGCAATCCGTGGCCGTCGCCAACTACGCCCCCTTGCAGGAACGGACGGGTGCCCCGGCGGTACGCATCACCTGGGTCGCCCTCAAGCTCGACCCCGAGCTGTGCGCGGAGGCCGTGGCCGCGCGCGGGGGCGGACTGCTCGGTGCGCAGAAGTGCGTCGTGCGGACCGCGGACCATCTGGCGAGCCGGCTGAGCGGAGCCGGATTCCGGGCACGCGTGCTCGACGAGGAGGAGTTGGTCGCCGCGCTCGCCACCTCGGCCTGCGCCAACCCGCTGGTCACTGCTGAGGCGGGACGCAGCGAGACCAGGGAGCGGCGAACAGAGGAGTCCGGCCGCAGTTGGCGCTGCGACAACCGGCGGCACACGACGTACTGGATCAGACGCTGGCCCCAACTGGGTGGCGGCGGGGGTGAGTCGCTGCCCCAGTTCGTGGCCCACGTCACGGCGATACCGGCCCTGGCCACCACCTTCAGCCTCACACTCGCGCAGGGGGAGCGGCAGGAGTTCGTGCTCTGCGGACATCTGCGAGTGACGGGGCGCAGCGACGACGAACTGGTGGCGGCGCGGCAGGCGTTGGAGGAAGCGGCTCGGCAGGCCGGTGCCGGTCTCGCCCGGCTCGACCGTGAGCAGCTGCCCGGCGTGCTGGCCACACTGCCCCTCGGAGGTGCGCGGTGACGGCGGTTCCCACCCTGCCCGTGCCTCCGGACGCGGTCGCGCACGGAGCGCCCGAGCCATCCGGGCTTCGACGGATGGGTGAGCGGCTGCAGCACGGCTTGGGCCTCCTAGGGCCCCGGCATGGCCGGCACGCACTGCCCGCGCAGCAATTGGACACACTCGCTCTGCCCATCGGCGACGACGGTGTGGTGGCCGGGGTAGACGCGGAGGGGCAGCCGGCCGTGCTGGGCATCAACCGGCCCACCCCATACGACGTCGTACTGATCGGCGGTATGTGGACCGCGCAGGTACTGGCGCTGCGTTCGGCGGCTACAGGTGCCCGGGTCGCGGTGGAGACCGGTCGACCGCAGGCTTGGATGCAGATGGTGCACGCCATGGGCGGCGGGCAGAACGGCCTGTCCGTGTACGAGGTCGGGCGGGTGCCGCCCCAGGGTGCCTCCGCAGGTACGCCCGCGTTGGTGGTGCGGGACTGCGGTATGCGACCGCCACGCGGACGGGTGGTGTCCGGGCCCTGGCAGTCGGTGTTGACGCTGCTGCCGTATCTCAGCCCGGTGGCGCCCCGTTTGCTGCGGCAGGCTCGGCTGGCCGGCATCCAGCGGGTCTCGCCAGACGAAGCCACCGAACTGGGCCGTGCCATGGGGTTGTCACGGACCGAGGTGGAGTCGCTGCCGGCACTGCCCGATGGCGTCACGCTGTGGTGCACCGACCACGACCGGCAGTACGTGCTGACGCAACCGACCGATGCCGAGACCGGATTGTTGGGTACGCCCCGCCGGATGGACTGAACGGACCACTTCCATCACTTTCGTTCACATCGTCATCCCCGACTCATGCGTTGCCGGTTCGTCTCATGTTCGCCGTTTGCTGCCTGGTTCCGCCTCCGAGACGCAGGCCGCGACGGGCGATGCCGGGCGTGCCGTGACCTGATGGTGCTTACTGAGAAGTGGGCGGGCCTGCCGAGGTGTGGCTGGTGGTGATTAGGCTGGGAGCCGGGCGCGATGGCAGGACCCGTGGACCGAACGTCGATGTCCCAGGGGGAGAGCCAGTGGACCGGGCTGCCCCGAACGACCACGGACGACTAGGAACGACACGACATGGTCGCCCCGGCACGGTATGAGGGTGTTCGACCACACCAGGAGGAACTGTGAGCAGCGATCGGGACGGGATGCGCGGGGGCTGGGCCCCACCGGGCGATGACCAGCCCGACGCGGAGGCCGTCGAGACCACGGGCGAGTTCACCATCGACTACGCGCCCCCGGCCTGGTACACGCAGAACGCGTCCAGGGGCTCGGGCTCAGCCGGTGCGGAGACCGGCTCAGGGAGCGTGGACGGCGGTTTCGCCGAGCCGAACGACGTCGGCGCGCCCGGCGATCCGGATGCTTCACCGCCTTCCGGGGTTCCGGCGTACCCATCGAGCGGGCCGGTTCCCTGGTCGCCCCCGCCGCCCACCGTCCAGCCGTCGGGCACCCCACCCAAGGGGACGCCGTTCACGCCATCACGGGGGACTCCGTTCGCTCCGCCGCAGAGTGGCACCCCGTTCGTGCCTCCGTCTCTGCCCACGACCGCGTCGGCAGAGACGGCGCCCGTCCCGTCCGGGCAGCCTGCGCCGCCGGCCGGAAGCCCCGTACCGATGCCCAAGCTGCCCGAGGGTTTCGAACTGCAGCAGCCGCAACGCCTACAGGGCCCACAGGTGCAGCCAGTGCAGCCCGAAGATGAGGGTGCCTTTGCTGCGGTTGAGCCGGAAACGAGCAACGGCGACCTGGAGAGCGGGGAAACCATGCGGTTCTCCGCCGTCGCTCTCAAGCGCGAGATGGCCCAGATCGCCGAACACGCGGCCGACGTGGAGAAGCCCGGCGAATCCGGTACTGGAGGTTCCGCGGAGGGTTCAGGTCCGGCCGTCGAGGAAGCCCCGGTCTCAGGTGTCAACGCCACCGAAGGTACTGAGGGCGCCGGCGCGAGGCAGGACGGCGACTCCGCGACCACGGCCGGGGCCGCTGCGGCACCGGACGACTTCACCGGGAATGCCGGCTCCACCGAGGACAACGTCGAGAAGGGCGAGGACGAGGCCTTCGGTCAGGAGGGCCCGCTGGCAGGCCCCGTTGCCAAGACCGACGAACCTGAAGCCGGAGGGCCGGGCGAGGAGCGGAGTGGTGCACGGGCGCACGGCAGCCCCGTGCCCGAGTCCGCAGAGACAGCCGACGCGCGGGAAACCTCCGCCGAGGACGGGAATACGGGGACTCCGCCCTTCACGGGCGCAGTGCCAACGGAAGCCGTAGTGCAGAGCACCACGGCGCAGGACGGCTCGTCTCAACCCAGTGCAGCGCAGAACGACACCGTGCGGACCGGCCCCCAATCTCATGACGTCCCGCGGACCATCGCGCCGCAGGACGGCACACCACGCGAAGCTACCCCGCAGAACACCGCACCACCCGTTCCCCCAGCTCCCCAGGACTCCCAGCCTGCCTGGACCCCTCCGCCGGTGATGCAGGACGGGATGCCTCCACTGCCGCCCGCGTACCAACCCGCCGCCCCGACGGCAGCAGCACAGTGGCCCACACAGCCCGCCCCTCGGCAGCCCGGCCAGCAGCCGATGACCGGGCAGGACCAGGTCGGTACACCCGGCCAGCAACAGCCGTTCCAGCCGCGGGCACCGCAGGCCGCTCCCGCGACCTGGAACCAGCCCGGCCAACCCGGCGTGCCCACACCGCCGATGCCCGCACAGGCCGGACCGCATCCACATCCGGCCGACCACGCTCAGCCCGGCGGTTACGGGTTTCCCTCGTCAGGCAACCCGGCGCAGGCCGGTATCCCCAACCCCGCGATCCAGCGCAGCGGTTACGGGTTTCCCCCGTCTCCGCAGGTCACACAGCACCCGCCGGTCACGCAAGCACCCGAGGTCCCGTCCCAGGGCCAGGTCCAACCTCCGCACGCCCCGGTCGACCCCCGTTCCGGCACCGGATGGCCACAGCCCGTTCAGCACGACCAGCGGCAGCCGACCAACCTCGGTGCCGCCCCGTTGGGTTACACCGCTGCCGTGGAGCTGTCCTCGGACCGGCTGCTCAACAACAAGAAGCAGAAGGCCAAGAGCGGCCGGCCCGCAGCGGCGGCCTCCCGGTTCAAACTGGGCGGCCGGAAGGAGGAGGCCGAGCGGCAGCGCAAGCTGGAGCTGATCCGCACTCCGGTGCTGTCCTGCTACCGGATCGCGGTCATCAGCCTCAAGGGCGGCGTCGGCAAGACGACCACGACCACCGCTCTCGGTTCCACTCTCGCCACCGAACGACAGGACAAGATCCTCGCCATCGACGCCAACCCGGACGCCGGTACGCTCGGGCGGCGCGTGCGCCGCGAAACCGGGGCCACCATTCGCGACCTCGTCCAGGCGATCCCGTACCTGAACTCCTACATGGACATTCGCCGGTTCACCTCCCAGGCGTCCTCCGGCCTGGAGATCATCGCCAACGACGTGGACCCGGCCGTGTCCACCGCGTTCAACGACGAGGACTACCGGCGCGCGATCGACGTGCTCGGCCGCCAGTACCCGATCATCCTGACCGACTCGGGCACGGGTCTGCTGTACAGCGCGATGCGCGGCGTGCTGGACCTCGCCGACCAGCTCATCATCATTTCCACGCCGTCCGTCGACGGGGCGAGCAGCGCCAGTACGACACTGGACTGGCTCTCCGCGCACGGCTACTCGGATCTGGTCTCCAGGTCCCTCACCGTGATCTCGGGAGTCCGTGAGACCGGCAAGATGATCAAGGTCGAGGACATCGTGGCGCACTTCGAGACACGGACCCGCGGCGTGGTGGTCGTGCCCTTCGACGAACACCTGGCCGCCGGTGCCGAGGTGAACCTCGACATGATGCGACCGAAGACGCGCGAGGCCTACTTCAACCTCGCCGCGATGGTCGCGGAGGACTTCACCCGCCATCAGCAGGCGCACGGTCTGTGGACCAGCGACGGCAACCCGCCACCGGTGGCTGCCCCGCCGATGCCGGGTCAGCCCGTCCCGGATCAACCCGTGCCCGGCCAGCTGCACCCACAGAACCAACCCGTGTACGGTCCGCCATACCCACAGAACCAACCCGTGTACGGTCAGCCGCACCCGCAGAACCAGCAGCCGCAGCCGCCTCAGCAGGGGCAGCCGTATCCGCAGGTCCCGGGCCCGCCCTACCCCCAGGCCGCCTCGGGACAACCGTACGCGCCACAGCCCGGCTACCCGCAGGCCGGTCGGCCTCAGTCCCAGCCGCCGGGGCAGCCTCCGCACGCCCAACCACCACAGCGGCAGCAGCCGCCACAGGCCCCGCCCCAGCAGCAGTAAGGCGGCAGCGCGGCGCAACAAAGGGCGGCCGGTGCACAGGGCACCGACCGCCCTTTCTCGGCGCGGGGAAGAGCTACGCCTCCGCCGCCACGATCTCGCGGCAGCGCTTCACGTCCACGGCCATCTGCTCCAGCAGGGCCTCCAGGGACTCGAACTTCGCCTGGCCGCGCACGTACGAGAGGAAGTCGACGGCGACGTGCAGGCCGTACAGCTCGAGACCGACGCGGTCGATCGCATACGCCTCCACGGTGCGCTCGGTGCCGTCGAACTGCGGGTTCGTGCCGACGGAGATCGCGGCCGGCATGGCCTCGCCTTGGACGTGCAGATAGCCGGCATACACGCCGTCGGCGGGGATCGCCGTGTGGGGCAGCGTCTCGACGTTGGCCGTCGGGAAGCCCAGCTCGCGCCCGCGCTGGGCACCTCGGACGACGACGCCCTCCACCCGATGGGGGCGTCCCAGGATCTCGCGGGCCCCCTCGACGTCGCCCTCGGCGACCAGCCGGCGGGTCAGGGTCGAGGAGAACGGCTTGCCGCCCCCAGCCGCACCGGTGACATACAGGTCGACGACCTCGACCTCGAAGTCGTAGATCTTGCCCTGCTCACCGAGGAATGCGACATCGCCGGCCGCCTTGTGACCGAAACGGAAGTTCGGGCCTTCCACGACCGCCTTGGCGTGCAGCTTGTCCACCAGGACCTTCACGACGAAGTCAGCGGGTGAGAGCTTCGAGAACTCGCTGGTGAAAGGCAGGATGAGCACCGCGTCGACGCCCAGGCCGGCCATCAGCTCGGCGCGGCGGTGGTGCGCGGCCAGCAGCGGGGGGTGGCTGCCGGGACGGACGACCTCGCTGGGGTGCGGGTCGAAGGTGACCACCACGGCAGGTACGTCCAGCTCACGTGCGCGGTCGACGGCGTGCTTGATGATCAGCTGGTGACCGCGGTGGACGCCGTCGTAGGAACCGATGGTGACGACGCTGCGCCCCCAGTCCTGGGGGATGTCCTCCAAGCCACGCCAGCGCTGCACTGTGACCGCTCCTCGAACCCGTGTCCGTGTCTACCTTGACCTCTTGTTCAGGTCTAAGGGTGCCATGCCAGGGGCCCCGGCCCGGCATCGGCATGGGCGCTGTGACGGGGCGCACGTCCGCAGTCCCGCGCGCAAGGCCCGTGGGCGGACACGGCTTTTGAACACGGCGCCCGGGCGCGGCTCACGGGACCGCTGCTCAGGCCGGAACCCGCACGCCTACGAGGTTTTCGAGCGTGCGACGGGTGCTGGGACCCACCACGACGGCCCAGTCCCCCGGGGTGTCGGCCAGCCAGCGGGTCACGAGCGCGGCGAAACCTGGCACATGCCGGCCCAGGTCGACCAGGCCACGGTCGAAGACTGCGGCGCCCTCTGGAGTGCGGACCAGGAGCACGCCGGTGCGGTGGACGAGTCCGCGGACCTCTGCCTCCCGGCCGCTCGCCTGCTCGGCCGCCGCGTGGAGCACAGCGTCCAGTACGGACGGCTCCTGCTCGTGGGCAAACACGTACTCCAGGAGTTCGCGGCGCAGCGGACGGGAGACAGTGGTTCCGACGGCGGTGAGGACGCCGGCGAGGGCCGCTCGGACCGGTTCGGTTCCCCCTTCGAGGAGTTCACCGACGAGAGGCAGCAACACGGGGCGGGCGAGCGGACCCTGTTCCAGGCGGCGGTCGACGTGGGTGGCGACCTGCCCGGCTGTCTCCGGGCGTAGCCGCACCGTCTCCCGGATGAGGGCGGCGATACGACGGGCGAGGGCCGGGGTGGCGGCGTCGGCGAGCGTACGCAGGGTCTCCCCCAGGCCCGTGCCCACGCCTTCTGGGTCACACAGACGGGCGCGGAAGGCCTCCAGCACCGGTTCGGGGTGGGTAGTCAGGGCGGGCACCAGGGCGCTTGGCGGGAACTGGGGGTCGGCGTCGGTGAAGTGGCGCAGGCCCGCGGCCAAGTACCGGGCGCGGGTGTGCGGGTCACGGACGAGGAGGGCGAGGGCGCCGCCGTGCAGGCTGCGGTCCATGGGGCGGGCGAGCAGGGCGAGCGCGGCTTGGCGCAACAGCTCGCGGTCCGCCTCGGAACGGGCGCGCGGGGCGACGCACAGCCCGAACGCCACCGCGGCCACCCGGCGAGCGGGCCGCTCGTCGTGCGCCCAGCGGTCTACGGCCCGGCAGACGGCCGCCGGTTCGTCCTCGGCGAGGGTCGCGAGCAATTCGTCTGCGCGCCGGTGCGCGCTCGCCACCAGCACCTCCGTCAGCTCGTCCAGGGCACGGTGCCGGTGGGTGTGCAGCAACGCCTGAGCGGCGGTCGCCACGGTGGCGTGCGGGGTCGCGGGCAGCGGTCGCTCGTCGTCGAACCAGTGCGTCAGCAGGCGTTGTACGGCCACGGGCCGGACGGCGAGCAACCGGGCCACCGCGTCGAGACAGCGCTCGCCGGGATCGGGCGGCGCCGGGTCCGCTAGTACCAGCCGGCGCAGCAGGTCGAGGCGCTCGGCGTCGCTGAGCGGCAGGGCGGTCCAGAAAGCCGGAGCGAACTCGGCGGGTACGGGGCGCTGTTCGCGGCGCCAGGCGACGACACGGTCGGCGAGCAGTCGCAGCACCTCGGTGTACGGCGTGGCGTCCGGCGTCTGCAACAGGGTCCGGGCGAGTAGCCGGGCGGACCACCAGGAGCCCGGGTCCCGCTCCAAGGTGTCCGTCAGCTCCCTCAGGCGAAGCGTTAGTTGCCGGTGGCCGTGCTGGCGGGCCAGGAGGAGCAGGGCCTGGACGACCGGGCCGACACGGTGGTGGGGCACGGGGACCGGCAGGGCTGCACGCTGGTCGCGGGAGCGGTACGCCAGGGCGCGGAGGGCCTCGTCCAGGTCCAGGTGCATGCCCTGGATCCAGTCGGCCAGCTCCTCGTGGCCGAAACGGTAGCCACCACCGGCCGGGACGAGCAGACCCTCGGCGAGCACGGCAGAGGCCCAGCCGGTCCCCCCGCCGAGCCGGGCCGGGGCTGGTCCCCAGGGGAACACCGCCTCGAACGACTCCCGGTCCAGTTCCCCCTGGCCGGGTCCGAGGCTGCGCCGGGCCGCCTCGTGCACCTGGCCCGCCACCCGGGCCGCGAGCCGCCGTACGGCCGTGCCGCGCAGGCCGCTCTCGGCGGCCAGGCGGACCGCGATGCGCAAGCACATCAGGTCGAGGTAGGCGGAGAACACATCGTGCCGGTCGACCGGCCCGGTGGCCCGGACGCCAGCCGGTCCGGCCCCGGTGTCCGGGCCCGCGGCACGGACCTCGGACAGCAAGCGGAGGGTGAGCGGGTGCCGGGCGTCCGCGTCGGTGAGGGCGCCGTCGGGAATGCCGTAGCGGGCGCCGGCCCGCTGGGCCTCCTCGGCGGTGAGGTCGGCGAGCCGCACGCACGGGGGGAACGGGTCCGCGCGGTCGGTCGGGGAGTAGAGGGATCGTGCGCCGTCGGTCGGGAAGGGAAGGGAGTTGGCAGGGCCGACCGGGGACGGCGGGAACGAGCTGGAGTGACCGACCGCGGGAGGAAGCGCGCCGGGGCAGCCGGCCCGCGAGTGGATCGGGTCCGCGGGCCCTGCAGGGGTGTGCAGCAGCTCGGCGGGAAACCGGGAACCGGCTCCCTCCCAGTACTCTTCCCGGCAGGCCACCACCAGCCGTACCCCGTTCTGCCGCAGCCAGTCGGCTGTTCCCTCGGTCCACTCGGGCAGCCGGTGGGCGAGGACCGGGGGCATCTCCTCGGGACCGTCAAGGAGAAGCAGCAGCGGGCGGCCGGCCCGGGCGGCGAGGCGGGCCAGACGTTCCGGGGCGAGGTCCCCCAGGTCTCCCGGCCGGACGGCGGCCGCGGCGGCGACGATCCGGGCCGCCCGCCGCAGCGTGCGGCGGGCGGCGTCGGCCACGGAGTCGTCCGCGTCCTGGAGGTCGGCGCCCCGCAGCCACAACGTGGGCGCGGGGCGCTCGCCCCGGCCCCGGCGGGCGGCGAGAGCCGCGAGCTCCGTGGTACGACCGCTGCCCGGGGCGCCGACGAGCCCGAGCACGGCCCGGTCGCCGTCGGTGAAGACGGCCAGCTCCCGTGCGGCACCGGCTCGTTCGACCGGGTCGACGGTGCCGGCCAGAGCGCCGTGCGGGCCGTCCTGGCCCACTGAGGTGGCGGTCAGTTCGAGTACACCGGCCAGGTTGAGGTCGGCGCCGTATGCGGGCACAGTGGCCGCATTGCGGGCGAGCAGGTTGCCCAGGGGCCCATCGGCGGGCCGTAGGGGGACCGCGAAGCCCGCGCCACGCTGAGCGGTGTGCAAGGCGGTACCGAGGACACCGAGGACGACGCCGGTGCGGGCGTCGAGCACCGGCCCCCCGGTTGCCCCTCCGCCAGGCCGGAGCGCGTCCCGGCCCGCCGTACCGATCGCCAGTTCCAGGACGCCCTCAAGGAGGTGGAGGCGGTCCGAGGCGGTATACGTCACCTGAGTGGCGGCGAGCACCCGAGCCTCGCGCCAGCAGCCCGCGGCGATCCGTACGTAGGCACCGGCGTCGATCCGTTCCCGGACGGTCAGTGGCAGCGGGTCGGCGTCCAAGCCCTCGGTGCGGACCAGGGCCAGGTCCAGGGCGGGCAGCGGGGTGACGGCGTGGGCGTCGACCAGGCACGTACTGCCCCCCGAGGCGTGCAGCGTCAGCCGGGGTAGGCCGTCGACCGCCTCGTGACTGGTGAGGAGGGTGCCGTGGTGATCGGCCAGGAAGCCGACGCCGCGCGGGCGGCCGGCGAGGTCGCGGATCTGGACGAGGTCGGGGTCGGGGCGGGTGGTGACGTGGTCCGAGCCGTCGGCGCACTGGCCCTGCCGGACGTCGTCGTCCCTGTGGTTGCCGTGTTCCGGCCGGGTACCGTCCGGCGTTCCCGACGTGCCGTCCGCCGCCCCGCACCGGTCTCCGGTACGCGGGCCCCGTCCCGCCATGGTCGTACCTCCCCGCCCGTACCGCGTGCCTCTCCCCCGACGGTAGGCGCGGGATGATCGGCAGGACAGATCGTGCGGCAAACGCGCCCCCGTCCGCTCCCCTGATTCACTCCGAGCGCCTGCCCGGACGGGTGAATTGCCGAGGGTCGTTGGATAACCCTAGGGATGGGGGAACCGAGGGGGGATCGTGGAGCGGCGGCAGGGTTCATCCCGTGGCCGGCCGCCGCTCCACGGGCAAGGCCCCAGGCCGGTTCAGCCGAAGACGGCCAGGCTCTTGGCCTTGCCCTTGTGCTCCTCGACGAGGGCGAGGAAGCGGCCCTCGAGGTCGAAGACGGCAACGGGACCGGCACCCGCGTACTCGTCAGGCATCTCCAGTCGGACCCCGTTCAGCAACAGCCGGGACCGCTTGCTGTCCACCTCCCAGCGGGGGAACGCGGCAGCGGCGGCCTCGGCGATCGGCATCACGGCCAGCTTCTCCTGGAGTTGGTCCAGCGTCTTCGCCGCATCCAGCCTGTACGGCCCGACACGCGTTCGGCGCAGTGCCGTGAGGTGGCCGCCGACGCCCAGGTCGGCGCCCAGGTCACGGGCGAGGGCACGAATGTAGGTGCCGGACGAGCAGACCACGGACACGACCAGGTCGAGGACCTCGGTGCCGTCCGCGGCGACGGCGTCCCGGACGTCGTAGACGGCGAAGGAGGAGATGGTCACCGGTCGGGCGGGGATCTCGAACTCCTCGCCCTCACGGGCCCGCTTGTACGACCGCACGCCGTCGATCTTGATGGCACTGACCTTGGACGGCACCTGCATGATGTCGCCGGTCAACTTGGCGATGCCGGCATCGATGGCGTCCCGGGTCACCTTGGACGCGTCGGTGGCGGAGGTGATCTCGCCTTCCGCGTCGTCGGTGAGCGTGGTCTGGCCCAGGCGGATGGTGCCCAGGTACTCCTTCTCGGTGAGGGCGAGGTGCCCGAGGAGCTTGGTGGCTCGCTCGATGCCGAGGACCAGTACGCCGGTCGCCATCGGGTCGAGGGTGCCTGCGTGGCCGACGCGGCGGGTCTTCGCGATCCCCCGCATCTTGGCGACCACGTCGTGCGAAGTGAAGCCCGACGGCTTGTCGACGATGACGAGGCCGTCGGGCGTGATGGTGTGCTTCTGGGTCATTCCGCGGCGTCGCCGTCCGTCTCGGTCGCGTCGACCGCGTCGTCGGCCGGCTTGCGGTAGGGATCCGCTCCGCCCGCGTACGACGCGCCCGCGGAGGCCTCACGGACCTTCGCGTCGGACTGCCGTGCCTTGTCGAGGAGGTCCTCGATGGTCCGGGCGGTGTCCGGCAGGGCGTCCGCGACGAAGGTCAGGGTCGGCGTGAACTTCACACCGGCCGCGCGGCCCACCTCGGAGCGCAGGATGCCCTTGGCGCTCTCCAGGCCGGCGGCAGCGGCCTTCCGCTCCTCCTCGTCCCCGTAGACCGTGTAGAAGACGGTCGCCTCCCTCAGGTCGCCCGTGACCCGGGTGTCCGTGATGGTGACGTGCGAGCCGAGCCGCGGGTCCTTGATCCCGCGCTGCAGCTTCTGGGCCACCACCTCCCGGATGAGGTCCGCCAGCCTTTTCGCCCGCGCGTTGTCGGCCACTGGTCCGTCTCCCGTTCTTTCTTTCTTCTTGCGTTCTATGATCTGGTCGCCAGCTGCCGCTGCCGGCCGTCTTCAGTCGTCTTCGCCGTGGAAACGGCGTCGGACGGACAGCAGCTCGATCTCGGGGCGGCCGGCGACCAGCCGTTCGCACCTGTCCAGCACGTCGGCGAGGTGGGCCGCGTCACCGGAGACCGTGGCAAGGCCGATGACGGCCCGCCGGTGGAGGTTCATGTGGTCCACCTCGGCCGCGCTCACGGCGTACTTCCGCTGGAGTTCGGCGACGATCGGGCGGACGACGGAGCGCTTCTCCTTCAGCGAATGGACGTCGCCGAGGAGGAGGTCGAAGGACAGAGTCCCCACGTACATGTGTGTATCCGGTTCACCCGCCGGTACGGGATCGATGGCCCCGGGTCCGTGCGGTCCAGGGACACCATGAACGGTACCGCTTACCCCCCTCCGGCTCGACAGGGTTTCTGCTCCGTCGGCCGTGGTGGGGTCGGGGCCGGACCTCTTCAGGACCGGTCCCACGGGGCTGCCGTCTCGTCCGGACCGACGACAGCGTGCCCCGCCGGCTGGTAGGCCGGAAGACCGCTGGCCGACGGAACCGAAGTCCCGTCGGCCAGCACAGACCGTCGGCTGTACTACGACCGCGGCTTCTCCCGCATCTCGTACGTCGCAATGACGTCGTCGACCTTGATGTCGTTGAAGTTGCCGAGGTTGATACCGCCCTCGTAGCCTTCGCGGATCTCGGTGACGTCGTCCTTGAAGCGGCGCAGGCCCTCGATGGTGAGGTTCTCCGCGACCACCTTGCCGTCCCGGATGAGACGGGCCTTGGTGTTGCGGCGGACCTCGCCGGAGCGGATGAGGACACCGGCGATGTTGCCCAGCTTGGACGACTTGAAGACCTCGCGGATCTCCGCCGTGCCCAGCTCGACCTCTTCGAACTCCGGCTTGAGCATGCCCTTGAGGGCCGCCTCGATCTCCTCGATCGCCTGGTAGATGACCGAGTAGTACCGGACGTCCACGCCCTCGCGCTCGGCCATCTGCGCCGCGCGGCCGACCGCGCGGACGTTGAAGCCGATCACGATGGCATCGGAGCCCATCGCCAGGTCGATGTCGGACTCCGTGACCGCACCGACGCCGCGGTGCAGGACACGGATGTCGACCTCTTCGCCGACGTCGAGCTGGAGAAGGGAGGACTCCAGGGCCTCGACGGATCCGGAAGCGTCACCCTTGATGATCAGGTTCAGCTGCTGGACCTCGCCGGCCTTGAGCACCTTGTCCAGGTCCTCCAGCGACACACGACGCGTCCGCTTGGCGAAGGCCGCGTTGCGCTCGCGGGCGGCACGCTTCTCGGCGATCTGGCGGGCCGTACGGTCCTCCTCGACCACCAGGAAGTTGTCGCCCGCACCCGGGACGTTGGTCAGACCCAGGACCTGGACCGGCGTCGAGGGGCCGGCCTCGGCGACATTGTTGCCGTTGTCGTCGTGCATGGCGCGCACCCGGCCGTAGGCGTCACCCACGACCATCGTGTCACCGACGCGCAGCGTGCCTCGCTGGACGAGCACCGTCGCCACGGCGCCGCGGCCGCGGTCGAGGCGGGACTCGATCGAGATGCCCTGCGCGTCCTGGTGCGGGTTGGCCCGCAGGTCGAGCGAGGCGTCAGCAGTGAGGACCACGGCCTCCAGCAGCGAGTCGATGTGCAGACCCTGCTTGGCAGAGATGTCGACGAACATCGTGTCGCCGCCGTACTCCTCCGCCACCAGGCCGTACTCGGTCAGCTGACCGCGCACCTTGGTGGGGTCGGCGCCCTCGACGTCGATCTTGTTGACCGCGACGACGATCGGGACGTCGGCCGCCTTGGCGTGGTTGAGCGCCTCGACCGTCTGCGGCATGACGCCGTCGTTGGCCGCGACGACCAGGATGGCGATGTCGGTCGACTTCGCACCACGGGCACGCATGGCGGTGAACGCCTCGTGACCCGGGGTGTCGATGAAGGTGATCTTGCGCTCTTCGTCGTTGACCTCGGTCGAGACCTGGTAGGCACCGATGTGCTGGGTGATGCCGCCGGCCTCGCCCGCGATGACGTTCGTCTTGCGGATCGCGTCGAGCAGGCGGGTCTTGCCGTGGTCGACGTGACCCATGACGGTCACCACCGGCGGACGGACAACCAGGTCCTCCTCGGAGCCCTCGTCCTCACCGAACTCGATGTCGAAGGACTCGAGCAGCTCGCGGTCCTCCTCCTCGGGGCTGACGATCTGAACCGTGTAGTTCATCTCGTCGGCGAGGAGCTGCAGGGTCTCGTCGGAGACGGACTGCGTCGCGGTGACCATCTCGCCGAGGTTCATCATGACCGCGACGAGGGACGCCGGGTTGGCGTTGATCTTCTCCGCGAAGTCGGTGAGCGACGCACCGCGCGACAGGCGAATGGTCTCGCCGTTGCCGCGAGGCAGCATCACGCCGCCGACCGACGGGGCCTGCATGGCCTCGAACTCTTGACGGCGCTGCCGCTTCGACCTGCGGCCACGGCGGACGGGACCGCCGGGACGACCGAAGGCGCCCTGCGTACCACCACGGCCACCCGGACCGCCGGGACGACCACCGAAGCCGGGACGGCCACCGCCGCCGCCGAAGCCGCCACCACCGCCACCGGGGCGACCCGCGAAACCGCCGCCACCCGGACGGGCACCGCCGCCACCGGGGCGACCCGCGAAACCGCCGCCACCCGGACGGCCACCGCCGCCGGGACGGCCGGCACCGGCCGGGCCGCGACCGCCGCCGGGGCCGGGACGCGGACCGGCAGCGGGACGCTGGGGCATCATGCCGGGGTTCGGACGCGGACCGGCGGGGCCGGGACGCGGACCACCCTGCGGGCGGGGCATGCCGGCCGGAGTCGGCCGGTTACCGCCGGGCGCCTGCGGACGGGGACCGCCACCCTGGCCGCCGGGCGCCTGCGGACGGGGACCGCCGCCGGAGGCACCACCGGGACGCTGGCCCTGCGGACGGGGCGCCTGCGGACGCGCCATCCCGGTGGACCCACCGGAGGTGAAGGGGTTGTTGCCCGGGCGCGGACCGGACGGACGGGCACCCGGACGCGGGGCCTGACCACCGGAGCGCGGAGCGCCCTGACCCGGGCGCGACTGGCCCTGGCCCGGGCGCGACTGGCCCTGACCGGGAGCGCCCTGGCCCGGGCGCGACTGGCCCTGACCGGGAGCGCCGTGGCCCGGACGGGACGACTGACCGGGAGCACCCGGACGAGCGCCACCGGGCTTCGGAGCGCCAGGACGGGCCCCGGGGCGCGGTCCCTGAGCGGCCGGAGCCTGCGGGGCCTGCGCGGCCGGAGCGGTGAACTCCGGGGCGGCCGGGGCCGGGCGCGGTGCGGGCTTGGGGCCCGGAACCGGACGCGGTCCGGGGGCCGGCACAGACGCCGAGGGGGTCGACGGGGTGGCCGGCTGCGGCGCGGCCGGGGCCGTCGGGGGCTTGGGAGCCGCCGGCTTCGGAGCAGCCGGACGGGCCGCCTGCGCCGGAGAGGGCGCGGCGGGCTTGGGGGCAGCCTTGCGCGGGGCGGGCTTACCGGCGGACTTGCCGTTGCCACCGCCCTGGAAGGCGTCGGTCAGCTTACGTACAACCGGCGCTTCGATCGTCGAAGACGCCGAACGGACGAATTCACCGAGTTCCTGGAGCTTGGCCATGACGACCTTGCTCTCTACACCGAACTCCTTGGCGAGTTCGTAGACCCGGACCTTAGCCACTTCGCTCCTTTGAGGTCCGGGTGAAGCCGGACCGTCGCTAGTTCATGGGCGTACTCATCGCGTACTCATCGAGTGCTCATCGCAATCTCGACCTGCTTTCGACTCGCGAGGTACCAGGCCGAACGGGGTTCCGTACGGCATGTCTTACGGCGTTGCCTGCTCGACAACTGTTGTCTGCTCGAGGTAACGGCGCAACGCCTTTGTGTCGAGCGCTCCCGGGGCGCGCAGTGCCCGCGAGAACACCCGACGGCGTACCGCCTGGTTCAAACAGACCAGGGCGGGGTGCACATACGCACCCCGGCCGGGCAGCGTACCGCGAGGATCGGGGGTGCATGCATCCTCGATCTTCACGATCCGCAGGAGATCATTCTTGGCCGCCCGTTCCCGGCACCCCACACAGGTGCGTTCAGGGCATGCTCGGGCAGGCGTCCGGCCAGACACAGTTAAGTGTACCTCCCCGTACCGACCCCACCCCTTCGGGGCAAAGATCGAACGGCTGTTGTCGTATTCCAAGCGACCTGTGGCCTGGATCTATTCCCCGAAGCTGCTGCGGATCCGCCGCGGGGCCGCCCCGGGCCTGCTTCCGGGGCGGTTCCCGACTTACTCCCCAGCCTGCTCGGCCTGCTCGGTGTCGGGCCGGATGTCGATCCGCCAGCCGGTGAGCCGGGCGGCGAGCCGGGCGTTCTGTCCCTCCTTGCCGATCGCCAGCGACAGCTGGTAGTCGGGCACGGTCACCCGTGCGGAGCGGGTGGCCAGATCGACGACCTCCACCTTGCTCACCCGGGCGGGTGACAAGGCGTTCGCCACCATCTCGGCCGGGTCGTCCGACCAGTCGACGATGTCGATCTTCTCGCCGTTCAGCTCGCCCATCACATTGCGCACCCGACCGCCCATGGGGCCGATGCAGGCGCCCTTAGCGTTCAGGCCCGCACGGGTGGATCGAACGGCGATCTTGGTGCGGTGACCGGCCTCACGGGCGATCGCGGCGATCTCGACGGAGCCGTCGGCGATCTCCGGCACCTCCAGGGCGAACAGCTTCTTCACCAGGTTGGGGTGCGTGCGGGAGAGGGTCACGGAGGGACCTCGGACGCCCTTGGCGACCCGGACGACGTACGACCGCAGCCGCATACCGTGCGGGTACGTCTCACCGGGCACCTGCTCCTGCACCGGCAGGATGGCCTCCAGCTTCCCGATGTCCACGAGCACGTTCTTCGGGTCGCGACCCTGCTGGACCACACCGGTGACGATGTCACCCTCACGGCCGGCGTACTCGCCGAGCGTCGCGTCGTCCTCGGCGTCGCGCAGCCGCTGCAGGATCACCTGCTTGGCGGTGGTGGCGGCGATACGGCCGAAGCCGGAGGGGGTGTCGTCGAACTCCCGGGGCTCCTGGCCCTCTTCGAGGTCCTCGGGTTCCTCCTTCGCCCACACGGTCACATGTCCGGTCTCCCGGTTGAGCTCCACGCGCGCGTGTCGACGACTTCCCTCGGTGCGGTGGTACGCGATGAGGAGGGCCGACTCGATCGCCTCGACCAGCAGGTCGAAGGAGATCTCCTTCTCCCGGACCAAGCCCCGCAGGGCGCTCATGTCGATGTCCACGGCTACGCCTCCTCCTCTTCCTTCATGTCCTTCTTGTCCTTGCGGTTGAACTCCACCTGGACACGCGCCTTGGCGATCTCCGGGAAACCGATTCGGCGTGTCGTGGCCTTGCGGCCCTTCACTCCAGGTACCTCGACGTCGAGCCCCTCCTCATCGACGCTGAGGATCCTGGCGGCCAGATCGCCGCCCTCGGCCAGCTGGAACTTCACCATCCGGTCGGTGGCACGCACGAAGTGCCGGTGCTCGGTGAGGAGGCGCTCCGCGCCGGGGGTCCCGACCTCCAGGTCATACGCGGCGTCGCCCATCGCGTTGGTCTCGTCGAGCTTCGCCGAGAGCGCACGGCTCACATCGGCGATCCGGTCCAGGTCGGCTCCGGTGTCCGAGTCGACGACCACGCGCAACACCCGCTTGCGTCCGACGGAGTCCACGGCGATCTCTTCGAGATCCAGCCCTTGGGAGGTGACGAGCGGTTCCAGCAGCTCTCGCAGCCTCTCGCTCTGGGTGGTGCTCATCCGGGTGACTCCTCGGCCGCGTGTGCTGTTGTGGGTGGGTCGCGTGTCTGGTCAAAGGGTATCCGGTCGCGAGGAGTGTTGCCGTCCACCTGTGGACAAGCGGCGCCTTGCGGTGCCGATGGGTGGCGCCGGACAGGTGCGCGGGTACGGTGATCACGGGCGAGCCGCCGGCCTCCGCTCTTTCCTCCGTACGAGTTCTCCGAGGACGTTTGCAGTGCCGTACTTCCCACCGCCGCGCACCCCTTCGGGGCCGCGCAGAAGAACCCTGCTCGCCTCGGCCGCCGGCGCCGTCCTTCTGGTGGGGTGTTCGGCCGATCCGAACACCAGCGGCAACGGCGTCACGTCGGCCACCGCTCGGGCACGCGCGCGTGCGGCCCGGGACAGCCGAGGGCTACTGGAGCGCTACGACACCGTGCTCGACGCCCACCCCGGTCTGGCGGAGCGGTTGAGCCCGCTGCGCACCCAGGTCGTGGCGCACGCCCGGGCGTTCGAGGACGGTAGGACGCCCACGGCCACACGCCCACCTGCACCCACCGTCACCGACACCGCTAGTACGGGTACGGGCACTGGATCGGCCTCGCCGGTTCCCGTGCCAGCCACTCCGAAGGAAGCCCTGGCCGAGCTTGCCGCCGCCGAGCGCGCCCTGGCCGACCAGCGCGCCAAGGCCCTGCTGAAGGTTCCGGGCGAGCTGGCCCGCCTGCTGGCATCCGTCGCGGCAGCCGGCGCCGCGCACGCGTACCTGCTGATGGAGGGGGCCAAGTGAGCGACGAGACGAGAAGCGCCGAGTTGACCGCGCTGCAGGCGGCACTGGCGGCGGAACACGCGGCGGTGTACGGATACGGCGTCGTCGGCGGGCAGATCGGCGAGCGGCGCCGGAACGAGGCTCGGGCGGCGTACGACGCGCATCGGGTGCGGCGGGACGCGCTGGTGCGCGAGGTGCGCGACCTGGGCGGCCGGCCGGTCGCCGCGAGCGCCGCCTACGCGCTGCCCTTCCCGGTGGCGGACGGGGACGCGGCGGTGCGGCTGGCTGCCCGGCTGGAGGACCGGGTGGCCGCGGTGTATTCCGACCTGGTGCGGGCGACGGCCGGTGAGCGGCGTGCTTCGGCGGCGGAGGCATTGCGGGAGGCCGCGGTGCGGGCCGCACGCTGGAGCGGGGAGAGCGTAGCCTTCCCTGGGCTCGCCGAGCGGTCCGGCGCGGGGACCGGTGCGGCCGGTGCGACCCCGTCGGCCTCCGCCTCGGCGGCTCGCTAGGCGTCCGCACCGTCTGCCCCCGCCGGATCACGGCCCCGCCGGGGGCCGGACCCCGGCAGGGCGTCGACAAGGTGCCGGCCCCACCGGACAGGATTCCGGAAAGGCCCAGCACGATCCGAACGCGGCCCGAACAGACCAGACAGGGCCAGACAGGACCAGACAGGACCAGAAGGAAGGGAACCACTCGCGCATGGCTTTCGAACCGCCGCCACGCCTGGTGCGAGCGCTCGGTGAGACGGCTCCCGCCGGGGACGTCTGGCTGGCAAGGCTGCCCGAGGCCGCCGAACGGGCCATCGCCCGGCGCGAGTTGACCGTCGAGCGGGTGCAGTTGCCGGGTGGCCGCAGCAGCCTGGTGGTACTGGTGCGGCGGGCGGACGGCGCTCCGGCGGTGCTGAAGCTGGCCCCGCCCAGGGCCCGTCCCGAGAGCGAGCAGGCGGCGCTGGCGCACTGGGCCGGGCTGGGCGCCGTACAGCTGCTGGAGGCGGATACCCGGGACGCCGAGGACGTCACCGACGGGTCATTGCTGCTGGAGCGGCTGCACCCGGATGTGTCGGTGCGCTCGCTGCCTGAGGCCAAGGCGCTGCTTGAGGCGGCGGGAACGCTGCGCAGGCTGTGGGTCGACCCGCCGACCGGGCAGGTCTTCGAGACCGTCGAGGAGCGCACCGGACGCCAGGCGGCTGCCATGCGGGCGGGCGCCGAGGGCGACCCGGAGTTGGCGCCGCTGGTCGATGCGGCGCTCGCGACCCGCGCGGAACTGCTGATCTCACCGCCCGATCACCGGCTGCTGCACGGCACCTTCCGACAGAGCAAGGTACTCGCCGGGGAGCGGATGCCTTGGCTCGCGGTGGGGCCTGACCCGGTGGTCGGCGAGTCCGCCTTCGACCTGGCACGGCTGGTGAGGGACCGCGTGGAGGACCTGATCGCCGCGCCGTCCGGCCCGGCCACCACCCGCCGTCGCATCAAGCGGCTCGCGGAGTCGCTGGAGGTGGACCAGGAGCGGCTGCGGGGTTGGACGCTGTTCCGGGCGGTGGAGTCGGGGGTACGGGCCCGCCGGGTCGGCCGGGAGAAGGACGCGGAACTGCTCCTGGAGTTCGCGAGCTGGATCTAAATGTGCTGCAACAGGCACGGCGCTAGTGCCACGGCAGGCGGCGTTTGCCCGTCAAGGTGCGGTATTCGGTGCGTGCCCTCGGCGTGCTGGCCGGACGTCCTCATACTGGATACGTGGGCTCTCGGTGGGTACGGCGAGCGGGCGTGCCGGGCGTCGAGACGGGGCGAACGTTGCCTGTTGCGGCACTAGACCGGGCCGATGGTGGTGTCCAATCGGCGGCGGTAGCCGACGCCGGGTCGCCCACCGACCCGGGCGGCGCCCACCACGGTGAACCCGTTGCGTTCCAGTACGGTCCGGGATGCCGTGTGGTCGAGGGGTGTGCGTGCGGTGAGCGCGGACAGCTCGTACACGGTGCCGGCCAGACGGCACACCTCGGCCACCATCGCCGTGGCGAGCCCCCTGCCCCCGACGCGCTCGCCGATCCGGTAGCCGAGTTCGGCGGTCCCCGCCACGGCGTCCACCAGGTTCACCCGGCCGACCAGTTCGCCGTGGTCGTCCACGACCACGTGGAAATGGCACACACCGGCTTCCTGCTCGGCGAGGAGGGCGCGGTGCCGGGAGGCGAACTCGGTGAAGTACGCCTCCCCACGGTCGGAAACCCACCGGGCGAAGTACTCCCGGTTCTCCCGCTCGAAGGCCAGCAGGGCAGCGGTGTGATCGGCGCGGAGGCGCTCAAGTACCGGCACGCGACCATGCTCGCAGCGGACACCGCCCGGCCCAAGCGGTTTTCGGTGCGGGTGCCGTCCGCCGCCGTGCTCCCCGGCCCACCGGTGGGCTCCTCCGCTGCAACGGAGTCGCCGGCTACGCGGCCGTCAGGCGCGCGATCGCGTCCTCGACCGTGAGTTCCTCGCGCTCACCGGTCCTGCGGTCCTTCAGTTCCAGCACGCCCTCGCCGGAGCGGCGGCCGGCCACCAGGATCTGCGGGACACCGATCAGCTCGGCGTCGGTGAACTTCACACCCGGGGAGACTCCGGCCCGGTCGTCCACCAGGACGCGGACGCCCGCGGCGGCCAGCTTCCCGGCGACGTCCAGCGCCAGCTCGGTCTGCAATGCCTTGCCGGCGGCGACGACGTGTACGTCGGCGGGGGCCACCTCCTTGGGCCACACCAGCCCCTTGTCGTCGGCGGTCTGCTCGGCGAGTGCGGCGACGGCGCGGGAGACTCCGACGCCATAGGAGCCCATGGTGACGCGGACCGGCTTGCCGTGCTGGCCGAGGACATCGAGCTTGAGGGCGTCGGTGTACTTGCGGCCCAGCTGGAAGATGTGGCCGATCTCGATGGCGCGGTCCAGCTTCAGGCCGGTGCCGCACCTCGGGCAGGGGTCGCCCTCCTGAACGACCACCACATCCACGTACGCATCGACCTTGAAGTCGCGGCCGGCGACGACGTTCCTGGAGTGTGTGTGCTCCTTGTTGGCCCCGGTGATCCAGGCGGTACCGGGGGCCACGCGCGGGTCGGCGATGTACCTGACCTTCTCGCCCAGGCCCTGCGGGCCGACGTAGCCGCGGACCAGGTCGGGACGGCCGACGAAGTCCTCGGCGGTGACCAGTTCGACGGCGGCCGGGGCGAAGTGCGCCTCGACCTTGCCCAGGTCGACCTCACGGTCCCCGGGCACGCCCACGGCGACGATCTCGCCGTCCACCTTCACCAGCAGGTTCTTCAGCGTGGCTGACGCCGGGACGCCGAGGGAGGCGGCGAGGGTCTCAATGGTCGGGGTGTCGGGGGTCGGGATCTCCTCCAGCGCGGGGACGCCGGAGCCGTCGACCGGCTTCAGCTCGTAGGTGATCGCCTCGGTGTTGGCGGCGAAGTCGCAGTTCGGGCAGTCCGCGAAGGTGTCCTCGCCGGCCTCGGCCGGGGCGAGGAACTCCTCGGACTTGGAGCCACCCATCGCACCGGCGGTGGCTGCGCAGATGCGGTAGTCGAGGCCGAGGCGTTCGAAGATCCGCTGGTAGGCCTGGCGGTGCAGGGCGTAGGACTGGGCAAGGCCCTCGTCCGCGAGGTCGAAGGAGTACGAGTCCTTCATCAGGAACTCGCGGCCGCGCAGGATGCCGGCGCGGGGGCGGGCCTCGTCACGGAACTTGGTCTGGATCTGGTAGAGGATCACCGGCAGGTCCTTGTAGGACGTGCACTGGTCCTTGACCAGGAGGGTGAAGATCTCCTCGTGGGTGGGGCCGAGGAGGTAGTCGCCGCCCTTGCGGTCCTTGAGCCGGAACAGTTCCTGACCGTACTCGTCCCAGCGGCCGGTCGCCTCGTAGGGTTCGCGGGGCAGGAGGGCGGGGAGCGAGACCTCCTGGGCACCGATGGCGTCCATCTCCTCCCGGACGACCCGCTCCACGTTGGCGAGGACCTTCTTGCCCAGGGGCAACCAGGACCAGATGCCGGCGGCGGTGCGGCGAACGTAGCCGGCACGGACGAGGAGCTTGTGGCTGAGGACCTCGGCGTCCGCCGGGTCGTCGCGCAGCGTCTTCGCCATCAACTGGGACATGCGCTGGACCGGTGCGTTCGCCATGGTTCTCGTACTCCTGCCGATGGTGGTCCCCCCACTCGAAGGAGCCGAGAGCGGGGGAGGGTGATGGCACAGGAGGTTAGCCGGGTCAGCTGCGGGGGTGGAAATCGGTTATCGCCCGCGCAGGGGCAGTGGGGCGCCCATCACGGCGTATGGCCTCGGTGCGCTCGGGAAATGCACCCTGCGTGCCAGGTCGACGTAGCCGAGGGAGTGGTAGAGGCCACGGGCCGGGCTGTCGGTGTCGATCGCGGAGAGGATCGAGCGGGGTTCCGAGGCGGGACCGGTGAGGCCGGTGATCAGTCGGCGGCCGATGCCGCGGTTTTGGTGTTCGGGGTGGACGTGCAGTTCGGTGATGACGAAGGCGTCGTCCAGCCAGGTTTCGTTGCCGTTGGCGCGCAGGTACGGCTCCACGACGGTGGACCACCAGTGGGTGCGGGAGTTGGGCATGCCGTAGACGAAGCCGATCAGACGTCCTTGGCTGGTGGCACCGAGAGCCCTGGCCCCGGGGTACTGCAGGTGACGCAGGACGATCGGGCGGCGTACGGAGACCTCGTCCGGGCCGAGCCCGAAGGCTACGGCTTGGATCGCCAAGGCCTCGTCGACGTGGGCGGAGAGGTCCAGGGGGCCGATCACGGGGTCCATGTCGGGAGAGTACAGGGGCGATCGCCGCGTGTGCGTGGGGCAGGTTGTGCGCAGTTGCCGGTGCTCGTCAGAAAAGGACGCTCATGAAGGCGCCCACTTCCTGGAATCCCACTCTGCGGTAGGCCCTCCTGGCCGCCGTGTTGAAGTCGTTCACGTAGAGACTCACCATGGGGGCCACGTCGGCCAGGGCGTAGCGCAGAACCGCTGCCATGCCGGGGGCCGCGAGGCCCTTGCCCCGGTACTCGGGTGCGACCCACACGCCCTGGATCTGGCAGGCCTCGCGAGTGGCCGCACCGATCTCCGCTTTGAACACGACCTTGCCGTGGTCGTCGAGCCGGGCGAAGGAACGACCGGAACCGACCAGTTCGGCCACGCGGGCCTGGTACAGCAGGCCCCCGTCACCCGCCAGCGGGGAAACGCCGACCTCCTCGGTGAACATCGCCACGCAGGCCGGCATGATCGTCTCCATCTCGTCCTTGCGGACGCGGCGGACGTACGGGTCCGGGGCGATGTCGGCGGGCATCCGATCAGTGACCATGAGCGGCTGGTGGGCGCGGACCTCGCGGGCCGGTCCCCAGTCGGCTTCCAATAGCCGCCACAGTTCGGCGGTGGGTTCGGCGGGGCCAACGATGGAGGAGCAGCGGCGGCCGGCCCTTCTGGCCCGGTCCGCGAAGGCCCGTACGGCACGCGGTGTGGCGCAGATGGGGACGAGGTTGGCTCCCGCGTAGCACAGGGACGTGAGCATGCCGTCCTCGTACCAGCCCCACATCTCGCCGCCGAGGCGCCACGGGTCGAGGCCCGCGACCTGGATCCGGGAGGCCACGAAGGCATTCGCCACCGGCTCGCGGTTCAAGACTGCGAGCGCGGCATCCAGGTCGCTCGGTTCGAGCACCCGTGAGGTGGTCTGGGTCAACACGTGCGGGGCCTCACCCTGGGGTTCTGCTGATCTCCGCACTGTACCTGGCGAATGGGTGTCGCGCCGCCCCCGTGGAGGCGGCGCGGAGGTTGCCGGGACGGGCCCGCCCGGGAGCCGGCCAGGGGGTCTGGCGAGTCCGCCGTCGCGCGGGCCGGGGACCGACGGGGCACAGGTGCACGAGCCGCACCGAAGTACCGGAGGGCCGTCCCGGGAGGCCTGGGCAGCAGCCTTCACGGCGGGCCGGGACCGAACGGGGGCGGCCCGCGGCCGGGATCCGGCGCCCTGGCCGGGTCAGCCCGCGACCGAGACCGAGGGCTCGCCGGAGACCACGCCGTCGGCCTCCATCCGGGCAGCGAGCTTCATGGCCTCTTCGATGAGGGTCTCCACGATCTTGGACTCGGGAACAGTCTTGATGACCTCGCCCTTGACGAAGATCTGGCCCTTGCCATTGCCGGAGGCGACACCGAGGTCGGCCTCGCGGGCCTCACCCGGACCGTTGACGACGCAGCCCATCACCGCGACACGCAGCGGAACCTCCATACCGGTCAGACCGGCGGTGACCTCCTCGGCAAGCTTGTAGACGTCGACCTGGGCACGGCCGCAGGACGGACAGGAGACGATCTCCAGACCACGCTGGCGCAGGTTCAACGACTCCAGGATCTGGATACCGACCTTGACCTCCTCCACGGGCGGGGCCGACAGGGAGACACGGATGGTGTCGCCGATGCCCTGGGAGAGGAGCGCACCAAAGGCGACCGCGGACTTCACCGTGCCCTGGAAAGCAGGCCCGGCCTCCGTCACACCGAGGTGCAACGGGTAGTCGCACCGCTCGGCAAGCTGGCGGTAGGCCTCGATCATCACGACCGGATCGTTGTGCTTGACCGAGATCTTGATGTCCCGGAAGTCGTGCTCCTCGAACAGGGACGCCTCCCACAGGGCCGACTCCACCAGGGCCTCGGGGGTCGCCTTGCCGTACTTCTGCAGCAGCCGCTTGTCGAGGGAACCGGCATTGACACCGATACGCACCGGAGTGCCGCGGTCCTTCGCGGCCCGCGCGATCTCCTTGACCTGGTCGTCGAACTTCTTGATGTTGCCCGGATTGACGCGGACCGCGGCACAGCCCGCCTCGATGGCCGCGAAGACGTACTTGGGCTGGAAGTGGATGTCCGCGATGACCGGGATCTGGGACTTGCGGGCAATGACCGCGAGGGCGTCGGCATCATCCTGGGTGGGACAGGCGACCCGCACGATCTGGCAGCCGGACGCGGTCAGCTCGGCGATCTGCTGAAGCGTCGCACCGATGTCAGACGTACGAGTCGTGGTCATCGACTGGACCGAAACCGGCGCATCCCCACCGACCGCCACGCCACCGACCTGGATCTGCCGGCTCTTCCGACGCTCGGCGAGCTTGGTCGGAACGGACGGCATGCCGAGAGAAATCGCAGTCATCTGCTGTGCAACCCCAAGTCGTGGATCAAGGTCCGGCCCCGTGAGAAGGCGGGCTCCGGGCTTCGAGATTACGGCACGGGCCGCGGCACCGGCACATCCCACCCGGCAAACCCACCCGATGGAAGGCGGCCCGGAACGAAAGGGTTCCGGGCCGCCCGAAGCCGGGGTGGCTAGGAGATTTTCACCGGGTTAACCACGTCCGCGATGAGCACCAGGACGGTGAAGCAGACGAAGATCCCGGCCACCACGTAGGCCACCGGCATCAGCTTCGCCACGTCGAACGGGCCGGGGTCCGGTCGGCGCAGCACCCGTGCCAGGTTCCGTCGCAGCGATTCCCACAGGGCGCCGGCGATGTGGCCGCCGTCGAGCGGGAGCAGCGGGAGCATGTTGAACAGGAACAGCGAGAGGTTGAAGCCGGCGAGCAGCATCACGAACATCGCCAGTTGCTGGGAGGCGGGGATGTTCAGGGTGGCGATGTCGCCGGTGATGCGGGCCGCACCGACGATGCCCACCGGGGAGTCCGGTTCGCGGGGCCCGTTTCCGAAGGCCGCGTCCCACAGGGCCGGGATCTTGGCGGGCAGCGCGGCGAGGGAGTCCACGGCGTCGCCGACCCGGTCGCTCATCCAGGTCACGGACTCGCCGAAGTCCTGGTGGACGACTCCGGTGGCGGAGCTGAAGCCGAGGAACCCGGCCTCGACGTAGCCCTTCACATAATTGCCGTGGGAATCCTTCTTGGCGACCTTGTTCGTCGTGATCGTCGTGTGCAGGGTCAGCTCCTGGCCCTTGCGGTCGACCACGATCGCGACGTTCTTGCCGGCGCTGTCCCGGATGAGGTCCGAAAGCGTGTTCCAGTCCTTGGTCGGCACGCCGTCGAAGGAGACGATCTCGTCGCCCGCCTTCAGGCCGGCCTTCGCCGCCGGAGAGACCGGGTCGGACTTCTTGCAGGTGTCACGCTGCTCACTCTGCTTGATGGAGCAGGGGGAGACCGAGGCGACGGTGGTGGTCTGCTGCTGGATACCGAAGCCCATCAGCACGGTGAAGAACAGGGCGATCGCGAGGACCAGGTTCATGAAGGGGCCCGCGAACATGACGATGACGCGCTTCCACGGCTTGCGCGTGTAGAACGTGCGCGTCTCGTCGCCCGGCTGCAGTTCTTCGAAGGCGGCCGAACGGGCGTCCTCGATCATGCCGCGCCACGGGGACGTGGAGCGGGCGGAGATCCGGCCTTCGTCGTCGGGCGGGAACATGCCGATCATGCGGATATAGCCGCCCAGCGGAACGGCCTTGATGCCGTACTCGGTCTCGCCCTTCTTCCGCGACCAGACGGTCGGGCCGAATCCGACCATGTACTGCGGGACGCGGATGCCGAAGAGCTTGGCCGTGGACAGGTGCCCCAGCTCGTGCCACGCGATCGAGATGAGCAGGCCGGCCGCGAAGACCACTATGCCGAGGATGAACATCAAGGTCGTCATGCACGCGCCTCCGCGGTCGCCGTCTTGGCTGTGAGTTCGCGGGCCCGGGCCCGCGCCCAGGTCTCCGCTTCGAGGACGTCCGACACCGTGAGCGAGGTTCCCGTGACCGGGGTGCCGTGCTCCTCGACCACCCGGGTCACCGTCTCCATGATCCCGTTGAAGGGCAGGGCGCCGCCCAGGAAGGCCTCGACGCACTCCTCGTTGGCGGCATTGAACACCGCCGGAGCCGTGCCCGCGAGCTGCCCCACGTGTCGGGCGAGGTTCACCGAGGGGAAGGCCTCGTTGTCCAGCGGGAAGAATTCCCAGCTTGAGGCCCTGCTCCAGTCGAAGGCCGGTGCCGCGTCGGGGATGCGTTCGGGCCAGCCCAGACCGATGGCGATGGGCCCGCGCATATCGGGGGGCGTCGCCTGGGCGAGCGTGGATCCGTCGGTGAATTCGACCATCGAGTGGACATACGACTGCGGATGCACGACCACCTCAATGCGGTCGAAGGGAATGTCGTAGAGCAGGTGGGCCTCGATGACCTCCAGCCCCTTGTTGACGAGGGTCGCGGAGTTGATCGTGATCACCGGGCCCATCGCCCAGGTGGGGTGGGCGAGGGCGTCCTCAACGGTGACGTCGGCCAGGTCGGCCTTGGTCCGACCGCGGAAGGGACCGCCAGAGGCAGTGACGACCAGCCTGCGCACGTCGGCGCGGGTGCCGGCGGCCAGCGCCTGGAAGAGGGCCGCGTGCTCGGAGTCCACCGGGATGATCTGCCCCGGTTCGGCGAGTGCCTTGACCAGCGGGCCGCCCACGATCAGCGACTCCTTGTTGGCCAGCGCGAGGGTGTGGCCCGCCTCCAGCGCGGCGAGGGTGGGCGCGAGGCCGATGGATCCGGTGATGCCGTTGAGGACGGTGTGGCAGTCGGACGCAGCGACCTGGGTGGCCGCGTCCGGTCCGGCGAGGATCTGGGGCAGCGGCTCCCCGGCGCCGTACCGCTCCGCCAGCGCGGCCCGCAGGCCGGGGACGGCGTCCTCGCGGGCAACTGCGACGGTCCGCACCCGCAGCCGGTGGGCCTGCTCGGCGAGGAGGGCGACGCGGGCTCCGTTCGCGGAGAGGGCGGTGACCCGGAAGCGGTCGGGGTTGCGCAGCACGAGGTCGGTGGCTTGGGTGCCGATGGATCCGGTGGAGCCGAGGATCACCACGTCCTTGGGGCCGTCCCCGGCAGGGGGGTCGTAAACGAGGTGTGGGTCGGCGAGGGGTGCCGGACGGGCGGGACTGTCGCTCATCCCCCCATTGTTGCCGCATGCGGTGGCCGTCCGGGCAGGGCGGTCCCCCGGGCGGGTGCGTCGGCGACTCGCGCCCCCGGAGGGGATGGTTCTCCGACGGGTCGTCAGCCGAGGATCCGGGCCTTCTGCGCCTCGAACTCCGCTTCGCTGAGCAAGCCCTGCTCCTTGAGTTCGCCCAGCTGCCTGAGTTGGTCGAGCTTGCCGCTCATGTCGTCCCCGGAGGCGGTGGGCGGCGGGGCCGGCGCGGCTTGCGGGGCCGGCTCGGCCTGCTGCCGTTCGTAGTCCTGCTGCGCCCAGCGCCCCGCCTGCCGGCGTGAGACACGGTTGGACACCGCCGTGGCGGTGCCGGCTACGACAGCGGTGCGGGCGACACCGCGGATCAGTCCGGGCATGGTCGTTCCTCTCCTGTCCGGGTCAGGCGGTGCCCGGCCCCTCGGCCGATGCGCCGGCCTCCACCAGGTCGAGCGAGGCCAGCAGGGCCTGCACCGGGACACGGCCACTCGCGGCCAGCTGGGCACCACTGCGCCTCAGTGCCCGCGCGAGAGGTGCGGCCCACGCGTTCTCGTAGACGATCACCGCTGCCGAGTTCCCGGGTTCCAGGGCCGTGCCCGCCTCGTCCAGGTCGTCCTGGCCCAGCAGTCCGGAGGAAGCACCCTCGAAGAGGGCCGGATCCATCTCGTCCCCCAGTTCCCGCAGCTCCACGGCCGTGACCGAGCCGTCCGGATCCTTTCGGAGGAAGGCCAGGTCGAGGACACGGATGATGCCGCGGTCGACGAGATCGACGAGCAAGGGCAGCCCCTCCCCCGTCATCCGGTTGCCGGGGAACTCGACGACCAGGTAGTCGACGGGGCCCATGTCTTCGGCGGCATCGCTCATGGCCACTCCTCGGAGGCGGTACGGGTCGGGGCCCTGGCCTGCGCTCCCACTGTGCACGGCAGTGCACGGCAGCGGCTCGGACACTCACCGACCGGCGGTCCGGGCACGGCCCCACGTCCATTGCAGCACCGGGGGGAGGCCTTCGCATGTGCAGGAGGCCCGGCGGCGCGCGCCGCCGGGCACCCGGCGTCACCACTCGCAGGGCCACCCGACGGCATCACGTGCCGTCGCCGCTCGCCGCCCCGGTGCGTCGGTTCCGCACGCCGTCACCCGGTTGAGAACGGCCTGCGCACATTGGGGCGCGGGCTGTCCGGCGGGGTGGTGTCGGCGATCCACGGGCCCTCGCCCGAGGGGTCGAGGACGCCCTCCTCCAGCCACGTGTAGGCCCCGCCGAGGACCCCCTTGACCACCTTGCGGTCCAGGTCGTCGGTGTTGCTCCACAGGCGGCCGAAGAGTTCCTCGACCCGAATGCGGGCCTGGTGGCAGAAGGCATCGGCGAGCTGGTAGGCCTCGCGGCCGTGCTCGCCCCTGCTGCGCAGCAGTTCGGCCCGGACACAGGCCGCGCTCATCGCGAACAGTTCCGCGCCGATGTCGACGATCCGACCGAGGAAGCCCTGCTTGGTCTCCATCCGGCCCTGCCAGCGGGACATGGCGTAGAAGGTGGACCGGGCCAGTTTCCGGGCGGTGCGCTCGACGTAGCGCAGGTGCCCGGAGAGGTCGACCTCGTGCTTGAACTGACCGTAGGAGGTGGGCAGCTGACCGGGTCCGGTGATCAGCTTCGGTAGCCATTTGGCGTAGAAGACACCCGCGTTGGCACCCGCCTTCGCCTTGTCGGACAGGGACTTGTCGGGGTCGATGAGGTCGCCGGCCACGGACAGGTGGGCGTCGACCGCCTCGCGGGCGATCAGCAGATGCATGATCTCGGTCGAACCCTCGAAGATGCGGTTGATGCGCAGGTCACGCAGCAGTTGTTCGGCCGGAACCGGCCGTTCGCCACGCGCCCTGAGGGACTCGGCCGTCTCGTAGCCGCGACCACCACGGATCTGGACCAGTTCATCGGCCATCGTCCAGGCCATCTCCGAGCCGTAGAGCTTGGCGAGGGCGGCCTCGATGCGGATGTCGTTGCGGTCCTCATCGGCCATCTGGGAGGACAGGTCGAGCACCGCCTCCAGGGCGAAGGTCGTGGCTGCGATGAAGCTGATCTTGGAACCGACGGCCTCGTGCAGCGCCACCGGCTTGCCCCATTGTTCGCGCTCCGCCGACCACTCGCGGGCGATCTTCAGGCACCATTTGCCTGCGCCGGCGCACATCGCGGGCAGCGAGAGCCGACCGGTGTTGAGGGTGGTGAGGGCGATCTTCAGTCCGGCGCCCTCCGGGCCGATGCGGTGGGCGGCCGGAACCCGGACCCGGTGGAAGCGGGTGACGCCGTTCTCGATACCGCGCAGGCCCATGAAGGCGTTGCGGTTCTCGACCGTGACGCCCTCCGAGACCGCTTCCACCACGAACGCCGTGATGCCGCCCTTGTGGCCTTCGGACCTCGGTACCCGTGCCATGACGACGAGCAGGTCGGCGACCACCCCGTTGGTGGTCCACAGTTTCACCCCGTCGAGGATGTAGTCGTCGCCGTCGGGTACGGCGGTGGTGGCGAGGCGGGCCGGATCGGAGCCGACGTCCGGTTCGGTGAGCAGGAAAGCGGAGATGTCGGTGCGGGCGCAGCGGGGCAGGAACGTGTCCTTCTGCTCCTGGGTGCCGAAGAGCTTCAAGGGCTGCGGCACGCCGATCGACTGGTGGGCCGAGAGCAGCGCGCCGACCGCGGGGCTCACGGAGCCGGCCAGGGCAAGGGCCTTGTTGTAGTAGAGCTGGCTGAGGCCGAGACCGCCGTACGTGGGGTCGATCTTCATGCCGAGGGCGCCGAGCTCCTTCAGTCCGGCGATCACCTCATCGGGGATGCGCGCCTCACGCTCGATCCGGGCCGGGTCGACGGCGGTCTCGCAGAAGGTGCGCAGTTCGGCCAGGAACTGCTCACCGCGCCGGACGGACTCGTCGTCGGGGAGCGGATGGGGATGGATGAGGTCGAGCCGGAAGCGTCCCAGGAACAGCTCCTTGGCGAAGCTGGGCTTGCGCCAGTCCTGTTCCCGGGCGGCCTCCGCCACCCGGCGGGCCTCGCGCTCGGTCACAGTGGTGCGTGGGGTGGTGGGGGCGGACATGAGGCTCACCTCGCCACGAAGAGGGATGATTGCGTACCGTTCATTACCGACCAGTGCTACTGGATCGTTGGTACCCGAAACGGGCCGACCCCACCACCCCTCGCGCGTCCGATCGGCCGAAAGCCCTGCCGCGGCCCCAAAAGGGCACGCCCCTCGCGCCCGCCGCGTGCCGTGCCTTCGCCCGCCGAGCCGGACCGCGTGACCAGGGGCACCGCCACGAGGGTGTTGCACGGCCCGGGGGCGGACCCGGGGCGTGTGCCAGATCCCCGGAAAGCGTGCGCACCGTCGTCGACGCTCGCCCCAACCGGTCGCCGGACCAGCTGGGGCCCACGCGGCCGACAGCAACGACGGCAACGACGGCGACCGGCAGCGACCGGCAGCGACCGGCAGCGACCGGCAGCGACCGGCAGTAAACAACGAGAACGGCCGCAGCCCCCGCACAGTGGGCTGCGGCCGTTCCAGCCGACCTGTCCGTGGCAGGTCAGAGTGCGAGACCGGTCAGCACCAGCACGCGCTCGTAGGTGTAGTCGTCCATGGCGAACCGCACGCCCTCGCGGCCGACGCCGGACTGCTTGGCACCGCCGTACGGCATCTGGTCGGCACGGTAGGAGGGAACGTCGCCGATGACCACCCCGCCGACTTCCAGGGCGCGGTGGGCCCGGAAGGCGACCTGCAGGTCGTGGGTGAACACGCCCGCCTGCAGGCCGTACTTGGAGTCGTTGACCGCGGCGAACGCCTCGGCCTCGCCCTCCACCTTCTGCACGGTGAGGACGGGGCCGAAGACCTCCTCGCAGGCGAGCGTGGCGTGCGCGGGTACGTCGGTGAGGACGGTCGGCGCGTAGGAGGCGCCGTCGCGCTTGCCGCCGGTGAGCAGGGTGGCTCCGGCGGCGACCGCCTCGTCCACCCAGGACTCGACACGCCGTGCAGCGTCCTCGCTGACCAGCGGGCCCACATCGGTCTTGGCGTCGCCCGGGTCACCCGTGACCTGGGCCTCGACGGCAGCGACGATGCGCGGCAGCAGCCGGTCGTGCACGGAGGCGTCGGCGATCACGCGCTGCACCGAGATGCAGGACTGGCCACCCTGGTAGTTGGAGAAGGTCGCGATGCGGCTGGCGGCCCAGTCGAGGTCGGCGTCGGTCGCGTAGTCGCCGAGGACGACGGCAGCGCCGTTGCCGCCCAGTTCCAGGGTGCAGTGCTTGCGCGGCACCGAGTCCATGATCGCGTAGCCGACCTTCTCGGAACCCGTGAAGGAGATGACCGGCAGACGCTCGTCCTGGACCAGGGCGGGCATGCGGTCGTTGGGGACCGGGAGGATCGACCAGGAGCCGGCGGGCAGGTCGGTCTCGGTGAGCAGGTCGCCGATGATCAGACCGGAGAGGGGGGTGGCCGGGGCCGGCTTGAGGATGATCGGAGCACCGGCGGCGATCGCGGGGGCGACCTTGTGTGCGCACAGGTTCAGCGGGAAGTTGAAGGGCGCGATGCCGAGCACGACACCCTTCGGGAAGCGCCGGGTCAGGGCCAGGCGGCCCTGACCGCCGAGGTCGGTGTCCAGGCGCTGGGCCTCACCGCCGTTGAACCGGCGGGCCTCCTCGGCGGCGAACCGGAACACCGAGACGGCGCGGCCGACCTCGCCCCGGGCCCACTTGACCGGCTTGCCGTTCTCGGCGGAGATCAGCTGGGCGATCTCCTCGGTGCGCTCGACCAGTCGCTTGCTGACGTGGTCGAGGGCGGCGGCACGCACGTGCGCCGGAGTAGCGGCGAACTCGTCCCGCACGGCGTATGCGGCGGCCACGGCCTCCTCGATCTGGGCGTCGGTCGGCACGCTCACTTTGCCGACGAGCCGACCGTCCCAGGGCGAGGTGACGTCGAAGGTGTCATCGCCGGCGGCCTGGCGGCCGGCGAGCCAGAAGGCGTGGGTGGCTGAGACGTTCTTGTCGGGCATGTGCGAGTCCCGGCCTTTCCGCGTCGGGGGTCTTTCGGTGCGTGGTCCACGGTAGGGCGAGGGCGGCCAGGGGGTGTTTGTCCGAGCCGTAGGAGTGGACCGGCCGGGTACTACTGTTTGGACTACTCGGTTGTCCGGGCTACTCGGTGGAGGTGGCCTTCAAGGCCAGCCACAGCTCCATCCGGACGTCCGGGTCGTCCAGCGAACGGCCGAGGATCTCCTCGACCCGTCGCATGCGGTACCGGAGCGTGTGCCGGTGCACACCAAGGTCCGCGGCCGCCGAGTCCCACTGCCCGTGCCGGGACAGCCAGGCGCGCAGCGATGCGACTAGATCTCCTCGCCCCGTCGCATCGTGCTCACGCAGTGCCCGCAGCAGCCCGTCGGCGAACGCCTTCACCGCGTCGTCGGCCAGCAGCGGCAGTACGGATCCGGCGGCCACCTGCTCGTGTTCCACCAGTACCCTCCCCCGCCGCCGCGCCACCGACAGCGCCTGTTCGGCCTGCTTGTAGGCCACCGCCGCAGCGATCGGACCGGCCGGCGCGGAGACTCCGACGACCAGCGCGTACTCGTCCGCACCGGTGTGTTCGGACACCGCGCGTGCCGCCTCCGCCGCCGTCGCGTACTCCGCGCAGGCGGCCACCGCCGCGCCCCCGTCTGCGGCCAGCACCACCAGCCGATCCCCCTCGGGTACGACCAGCAGGGTCTCCCCGGCACGCGCGGCGGCGGACTCCACGGTCTCCGCGAGGCCGCCCGGGTCGCCGGTGGCGAGCGGGACTGCCGGGCCGGACGCGGACACCGGTGCCGGTTCCTGGCCGGCTGCGCGCGCCCGCGCCGCGGGGCCGGGGACCGACTCGACGACGATCATCCGGAACGGCGCGTCCAGCAGCCCGCCGTACAGGTCCCCGGCGACGGTGCGGGCGTGGTCGGGCTCTCCAGCGAGCAGCATGCGTAGCACCGCCGCGCCTATCCGCTGCTCGGCCGCGTGCAGGGAGCGGGAGCGCTCGGTGGTCAGGGTGAGAAGAGCGATCGCGGAGTGGACGGCGTACCGCTCGGCGGTGCCGGGGGCGGCAGCCGTACCGACCGCCAGGGCGGCGCGCGGGCGCCGTCCCGTGCCGATCGAGTGCAGTTCGACCCGGTCCTCGTGGTCTGGGACGCCGACCACCGCCGACGCGGGTGCGGGCCGCTCCCGCAGCCGTTCGACCTCTGCGGTGAGGCGGGCGGCCCGCCGGGCGGCCCAGTCCGGTGCGGCGGCCACGACGGAGCCCGACGCGTCGTACAGCGCCGCCCACCCGTCTATGTGTCCGGCAAGCGCGGTGAGCAGCCCTTCGGGGCCCGAGTTCAGCGTCTGCCTGGTCAGTTCTCGCTGGGCGGCGAAGCCCGCTGTGACTGCCCGGTACTGTTCGGCGGCGATCGCCGCGGACACGGCCTTGCTGATGGCGAGGAAGGGGGTGCGTCGGGGCACCTCCAGCAGCGGCAACCCCTCTTCCTTGGCGGCGTCCACGAGCGCCTGCGGGATCTCGTCGTAGTTGACTCCGACGGCGAACCCGAGCCCGACCACCCCCGCGCCGACCAGTCGCCGCACATAGCGGCGCATCGACTCGGGATCCTCCGCGTCCAGCTTGAGCGCGGTGATCAGCAGCAGCTCCCCGCCCTCCATGTACGGCACCGGGTCGGCCAGCTCGCTGACGTGGGCCCAGCGGACGGGTACGTCGAGGTGGTCCCCGCCCGCGCGCACGATCAGCTTGAGCGCCGAGTGGTGGACGAGCGAGGCGAGGGTCGGGGGCATGGGGCCTTCACGGTGGGGGGGAGGGAGGTCCGGGTCCGGTGATCACGGTGATCTTTTGGCCGTTGCGTACGAACGGCCTCTGCCGATTCTGCCTCACCGTACGGTGGCCGACCGTCCTCCGCCGGGACCGGCCCCGCTTCATCGCCTCGACCGCACCTCACCCGCGCCTCGTCGGCACCTGGTTCGCGCCGCGTCCGTGCAGCTCACTGCCCTCGCCCGCCTCGCCGACCTCACCCGCGCAGATCCACCAGCAGAGGTGGCGCATGTTCTCCCCGCACCGTCGTCAGCGACAGCACCGCGTGCCCCGGCGGTACCCCGTGCGCGAGCTCGGAGGCCGACCAGCGCTCCCGTTCCACCTGGCGGACGGTGATCGCGCGGGCGGTGGGCGCCTGTCCGGTGATGACCCGGCGCAGCATGTGCACGGCCTTGCCGGCTGGGGTCTCGGCGATGATCTGCCGGTCGGTGACGTCCCGGGTCTCGGTCCACTCCTTGCCCCACACCTCGGCGAAGTCCTGGCCGTCCCAGGGGGTGAGGCCGGACAGTGCCATCCGGCAGCCGGTGGCGCCGAGCAGCGGGCCGCGCAGCGGCCTGGGCACGTCGTCCAGCGTGCGCAGCGAGAGCACCACTCCGGCGCCTGCGGACCGCAGCCGTTGGATGCCGCGCACGGCCTCCGGGGTGACGGCGCCGGAGGCGTCGTCCAGCAGGAGACAAGCGAACAGCGACCGGTCCTCGCGCGCCGAGACGGCGGCGGTGAACTGGGCGAGGACCAGCCGGGCGAGGATCCGTGAGGCGTCGGCGTGACCGCGCTGCGGCAGGTCGATACGGACGCGAACGGGGTGGTCGAGGGCCGTGAGCGAGAACGGCCGGGTCTGGCCGGAGGTGTCGAAGAAGGGAGCGAAGGCGGGCCGGTCGAGCAGCGCGATCCGGTCGGCGAGCACGGTGGCGACGTCACCGGGATGGGCCAGCTGCCGCTCCCGGGCGTCGAGCTCCCGCAATAGTGAGTCCTGACCGGTGTCGGTGAGCGCCTTGCGGAGCGCGGCCAGCGGGCCGGGCACACCGTCGAGGAGCTGCCGCAGTTCGGGTACGGACGGGAAGCGATCGTGGACGGCGCGGAAGGGGCCGAGCAATTGGGCGAGGACCGTCGCGGAACGGCGGCTGTCGCTGCCCGGGTGCGGGTCGGCCAGGTCACCGACGAGGGCCTCGGCCAGTATGGCTGCCGCCTCGTCGGGGTCGGTGGTGCCGCCGTAGAGGTCGAGGTCGTGGACGGACTCCGGGTGGCCGATGCGTACGACGACGTCGTACGCATCGGCCGCGCCCAGTCCCGCGCCCGCCGCGCCGACGGCCACGACCGACGCCCGGCCGGCGAGGGCGTGCAGGCACAGGGACTCGGCGAGCGGCCGGACCACGGCTGCGGTCTTGCCGGAACCGGCAGGGCCGACGGCGAGCAGCGAGGTACCGAGCAGATCGGTGCCGAGGCCGAGTCCAGCGCCCCGGTAGTGGTAGGGATTGCGCGGGTCGTCGGCGGTGGTGCCGAGCCGGACCTGGCCGGTGAGCAGGTCGTGGCGGGCGTGCCGGGCGGGCAGGTCGCGCTCACCGGAGGGGTGCAGGCAGGCGGCGGCGCCGTCCGTCAGTACGGCACGGGTGAAGGTGGCGAGGGGGTGACGGCCCGAGCGCACGCCCTGCCAGGCCCGGTCGATCCGCGCGTGGTCGACGTCCCGCATCAGCCCGGCCCGTGCCTCGGCAGCCAGCCGCTCGGCGGCTTCCTGGGCGCCGGCCCGACGCAGTTGGGGCCACTCGGCGGGGTCCTGCTCGGGGGCGGGCGGGCGCTCGGCCACGGCGCCGGTCGGACGCCAGGCCGGCGGCCCGTAGCGGCGCCAGACCTCGCCCCAGCGGCCGAGGCGGCCGACGACGGACAGGATGGCGAGCGCGATGAGGGTGTAGTAGCCGTACCAGAGGAAGGCCAGCGCCACATTGCTGCCGCTGTTGCGCCACGAGTCCGGGACGAGCAACTGCAGCGGCAGCACCCACCAGCCTCCGAGGTAGCCGTTCCACAGCAGGGACCACACCAGCCAGCCCACCAGAAAGGCGATCAGCGCACCGCTGAGCAGCTGCCGGGCCGGCGTGCGCTCGGGTTCCAGCTCGGGCCGGGGTCGGTGTCCGAGGCGCCACACACCGGGCGCGGCCTCTGGGCGGGACGCGCGCAGCCAGGCCAGGAAGGCGGAGCCGTCCGGTTTCGGCGGTGCGCCGGGCGGTGCCGTGGGCATGGGAGGTAGGGCACCCCCCTCAGGAGGCCCTGCCGGGCGCGGCACAGGATTCGCATGTGTGGCACGCGCGTCCCGCGTCCCGTCGCTGTCCATCCGCGTTGCCCCCTGACCTGCCGTTCCGTCCACCGTCAGCGAGCCAATCTAACGCCCCGGCAAGGGGAGTTCACCGTATACACGGCCGAGAGGAGCCGACGGCCGGGCGGGCGCCGACCGCCTGCCTCTGTCCACAGCGGACAACCGGAGTCGCCGACAACACCCACATGGAGCATGCCCACCCCCCGCACCCGGCTCTAACCTGCGAAGAGAGAAGGCAAGCGTCCGACATCGCACCGCCCGGAACGACCCGGAGAAGCCCGGCACCGTCCAGCACCGTCCGGCACCGTTTCCGGTACGCAAGATCATCAGGGAGCCCCCATGACCGCACTTCCGCAGGAGCGCCGCGTCGTCACCGCCATCCCCGGCCCGAAGTCGCAGGAACTGCAGGCCCGCCGTACCGCCGCGGTTGCCCAGGGCGTGGGTTCCGTGCTGCCCGTGTTCACCGCGCGAGCGGGCGGCGGCATCATCGAGGACGTCGACGGAAACCGGCTGATCGACTTCGGTTCCGGCATCGCCGTGACGAGTGTCGGCGCGTCCGCCGAGGCCGTCGTCCGCCGGGCGAGCGCCCAGCTGGCCGCCTTCACCCACACCTGTTTCATGGTCACCCCGTACGAGGGCTACGTGGAGGTCGCCGAGGCCCTCGCCGAGCTCACCCCGGGTGACCACGCGAAGAAGTCCGCGCTGTTCAACTCCGGCGCCGAGGCCGTTGAGAACGCCGTCAAGATCGCCCGCGCCTACACCAAGCGCCAGGCGGTCGTCGTGTTCGACCACGGTTACCACGGCCGTACGAACCTCACCATGGCGCTGACCGCGAAGAACATGCCCTACAAGCACGGCTTCGGTCCGTTCGCCCCCGAGGTCTACCGTGTCCCGGTCGCCTACGGCTACCGCTGGCCGACCGGCCCGGAGCATGCGGGTCCCGAGGCCGCCGCGCAGGCCATCGACCAGATCACCAAGCAGGTCGGTCCGGAGAACGTGGCCGCGATCATCATCGAGCCGGTGCTCGGTGAGGGCGGCTTCATCGAGCCGGCCAAGGGCTTCCTGCCGGCCATACGCCAGTTCGCCGCCGACCACGGCATCGTCTTCGTCGCGGACGAGATCCAGTCCGGCTTCTGCCGTACCGGTCAGTGGTTCGCCTGTGAGGACGAGGGCATCGTCCCGGACCTGATCACCACCGCCAAGGGCATCGCCGGCGGCCTGCCGCTGGCCGCGGTCACCGGCCGCGCCGAGATCATGGACGCCGCGCACGCGGGCGGTCTCGGCGGCACCTATGGGGGTAACCCAGTGGCCTGCGCCGGCGCGCTCGGTGCCATCGAGACCATGAAGGAACTGGACCTCAACGGCAAGGCCAAGCGCATCGAGGAGGTCATGAAGGATCGCCTCAGCGCCATGGCCGAGAAGTTCGACATCATCGGTGACATCCGGGGCCGTGGTGCGATGATCGCCATCGAGTTGGTCAAGGACCGCACCACCAAGGAGCCGAACCCGGAGGCCACCGCCGCCCTCGCCAAGGCCTGCCACGCCGAGGGGCTGCTGGTCCTGACCTGCGGCACCTACGGCAACGTGCTGCGCTTCCTGCCCCCGCTGGTGATCGGCGAGGACCTCCTGGGCGAGGGCCTCGACCTCATCGAGCAGGCTTTCGCGCGCATCTGAGCGGCGATGGGGCCGCACCGTTGACGCTGCCGAAGGCCGGTGAGGGGTTCTTGCAGCAGGTCGTGTGAAGAAGGTGTGCGAGGTGGATGGCGGGACGGGCTTCCGTCTGCCCAAGCGCCCCGGCCTGCCGTAGGTTTTCACCAGATGAGAGTTACCCCCCGTCCGCAGGGGACTGCGGACGGCTTCAGGCCGGGGCTTGTCCAGTGCCGGCCTGGTCGTGCCCTCGCGCACACCACCGGCGCCTGACGGCTCCGGGATCTCCTCACCGGTCGGACGGTCGCCGCCCCAAACCCCCCGGGGCGCGCGACGTTCCGTCCGAACGGCCGCCCCGGAACCACCCCCCTGTTCCGGGGTGGCCGCCTCCTCGTTCTCTCCAGTCGCCGGACCTGCGAAGCTGGGCCCGTGTCGACCTCAGTCCGCCGCTGCGCTCTCCTCGGTGTCCCGGCCGTCCTCTTCGCTCTGATCACCTGGCAGGTCATGGCCCATGGCCCGCTGCTGCTCCTGGACACCCGCCTGAGCCGGGCCCTGGTCCACCCGGACCGGTTCTCCGAACTTCTCTCGGACCTGGGCAACGTCGAGGTCGCGGTCCCGGTGCTAGCCGTCACCCTGGCCTACGTCTTCCACCGGGGCCGCGCGGACGGTACGGACCGGTGGTGGCTGCCGCCCCTCGCCGCGGCCGTCCTGATGGCGCTGGTCCCGGCCATCGTCGTACCGCTCAAGGACTGGACCGCGCGGCCTGGGACCCCCGTGGTCCCCCCTGCAGTCGGCTACTTCCCGTCCGGTCACACGGCTACGGCAGCCGTCGCGTACGGGTCTGCGGCCCTACTCCTCCTCCCCTGGCTCCGCTCGTCCGCCGCCCGCCGGACCCTGGTAACCGGCTCCGCGACCCTGGTCCTCGGGGTGTCCTACGGCCTGGTCCGCCGGGGTTGGCACTGGCCACTGGACGTGGTGGCCAGTTGGTGCCTGTGCACGGTGCTGCTGACCACCCTGTCCCTGCTGCTGCCGAGGCTCAGCGGAAGTGGCCTCAGCCGAAGTAGGCGTCGAAGTTCTTTTGGAACTCCCAGCCCGAGTAGCGGTCCCAGTTCACCGACCACGTCATCAAGCCGCGCAGCGCGGGCCAGGTCCCGTGGGTCGCGTACGAGCCGCAGCTCGTCTTCTTCGTCAGGCAGTCCAGGGTCCTGGTGACCTCGACCGGGGAGACGTACCCGTTGCCCGCATAGGTCGACGCCGGCATGCCGATGGCCACCTGGTCGGGGCGCAACGGCGGGAAGACGTTGTGCGTGTCGCCCGCGACGGGGAAGCCGGTGAGGAGCATGTCGGTCATGGCGATGTGGAAGTCGGCGCCGCCCATGGAGTGGTACTGGTTGTCCAGGCCCATGATCGGGCCCGAGTTGTAGTCCTGGACGTGCAACAGGGTGAGGTCGTCACGCAGGGCGTAGATCACCGGGAGGTACGCCCCGCAGCGCGGGTCCTGGCCGCCCCACTTGCCGGTGCCGTAGTACTGGTAGCCGTTCTGCACGAAGAAGGTCTCCGGCGCCATGGTCAGCACGAACGTCGACCCGTACGTGGCCTTCAGGGTCTTCAGGGCCGAGATCAAGTTCACGATCACGGGGGTGGTCGGATTCTTGAAGTCCGTGTCGTCCGCGTTCAGGGACAGTGAGTGGCCCTCGAAGTCGATGTCGAGGCCGTCGAGGCCGTAATCGTCGATGATCTTCGAGACCGAGGAGACGAAGGCGTCCCGGGCGGCCGTCGTGGTCAGCTGAACCTGGCCGTTCTGGCCGCCGATCGAGATGAGCACCTTCTTGCCAGCGGCCTGCTTGGCCTTGATCGCCGCCTTGAAGTCGGCGTCGCTCTCGGCGTTCGGGCACGCGCTGACCGGGCAGCGGTGGAAACGGATGTCTCCGGAGGTGGCCGAGGTGGGCTCGCCGAAGGCGAGATCGATCACGTCCCAGCTGTCCGGCACGTCGGCGAGGCGGAGGTAGCCGGAGCCGTTGGCGAAGCTGGTGTGGAGGTAGCCGACCAGGGCGTGGGTGGGCAGGCCGGACGAACCGCCGCCACTTCCGGAAACGGTGGTGACGTTCACGTTCGCCGACTTCGCCGACTCGCCGGCGTCATTGGCCGCGGTGACCTGGAAGCCGTACGCCGTCGAGGGTGCGAGGCCGGTGACGGTCGCCGAGGTGCCGCTCACCGTCTGGACCTCGGTCCCGTCCCGGTAGACCGCGTAGCGCGTGGCTCCGGCGACCGCCGACCAGGCCAGGCCGACGGAGGAAGAGGTCACGGAGGTGGTCCGCAGGCCCGTGGGAGCGGCCGGCGGCTGTCCGGCGCTGCCGCCGTCCGGGCCGATCAGGGAGATGTCGTCGGCGTGGTAGGCACCGGTGCCGTACCAGCCGTGGAGGTAGATCGTGACCTCGGTGGTGGCGGCTCCGGTCCGGAAGGTGGTGCTGAGCCGCTGCCAGTCGGAAGCGGACGGGGTCCAGGTGGAGACATCCGTGGTGCCGGTGCCGCTGGCACCAAGGTAGACGTAGGAACCGCGCACATAGCCGGACAGGGTGTACTGCGCGCCGGGCTGCACGGTCACCGTCTGCGCACACTGGGCGTCGTCGCTCCCGGCCGGAGTCGCCTGCAGCGCGGAACTCCCGCTGTGCACGGGCGAGCTGACGGTCGTACCGGCTGTGCAGTGCCATCCGGTCAGACCGGACTCGAAGCCGCCGTTGCGCGCCAGGTCCGCGTCGGCCGCACGGGCGGCCGACGAGAGCACGGTGATGCCGGACACGGCCAGCAGTGCGGCCGTGAGCAGGGCGAGGATGTGTCTGGGGCCTCTGGGGCGTGTAGCGCGGTCCACAAGTACCTCCGTTGTCAGGGGAGTTGGAGGGTGGAGCGCACTCAACTTGGTCCAGACCAATTGTCTTGTCAAGATGCCGGGACGTTACCCGTCCTCATCCTTCGTTCCCCGCGAGCCCCGCCGCCGCCTCGTGCATCGCCAACTCCAACAGCGCGGGATCGGTCAGCAGGCCCGAACCGTCCGGCGTCACGAGCCAACGCACCCCCCGGGCCACCCGGCCCGGGTACGGCACCACGATCCAGGTGCCGGGCCCGGCGGCACGGATGCCGGTGCCGAGCCAGCGGGCCGCGGTGCCGGGCGGAACGAAGAACCCGACCCGGTTGCCGCCCGGATCGACGAGCACCGGGCCAGGCCGGTCAAGGATCCGGGTGAGCACGTCCAGGGTCGGATAGCCGAGGTCACCCGGCAGGATCAGCAGGTCCCACGCCTTGCCGGCGGGCAGCAGTGCGACCCCGAGGGGGTTGCGTTCCCACTCCCAGCGGCAGGCGTCGGGGTCCGGTGCGACGGATGCCAGCCACTCGACCGCCGTCTTCGCCCCAGTCATCAGAAGGCCTCCCTCTCTCAGTCGACGCGGTTCGCGTCAGCAGAAGAGAGGGAGGCCTTCCGCGGCCATTACGCGGATTCCGAGCACCCTTTCAGGTGACTTCGGCCACATGGCTGCCGTTGCCGTCGGGCTCAGCTGTCGAAGCCCAGACCAAGCCGGTCCATGGTCCGCAACCACAGGTTCCGCCGGCCGCCGTGGGCGTCAGCGCGGGCCAGGGACCACTTGGTGAGGGCGATCCCCGTCCAGGCGAACGGTTCGGGCGGAAACGGCAGCGGCTTCTTGCGGACCATCTCCAGCTCGGTCCGTTCGGTGCGCTCCCCGTCCAACAGGTCCAGCATCACGTCCGCGCCGAAGCGGGTCGCTCCGACGCCGAGGCCCGTGTAGCCCGCCGCGTACGCGACCTTCCCCTGGTGGGCCGTGCCGAAGAAGGCCGAGAAGCGGGAACAGGTGTCGATCGCGCCGCCCCAGGCATGGGTGAAGCGGACGCCCTCCAACTGCGGGAAACAGGTGAAGAAGTGGCCCGCGAGCTTGGCGTACGTTTCGGGCCGGTCGTCGTATTCGGCCCGCACCCGGCCGCCGTAGGGATAGACCGCGTCGTACCCGCCCCACAGGATCCGGTTGTCCGCGGAGAGCCGGAAGTAGTGGAACTGGTTGGCGCTGTCGCCCAGCCCCTGCCTGTTCTGCCAACCGATCTGGGCCAGCCGGTCCTCGCCCAGCGGCTCGGTCATCAGCGCGTAGTCGTAGACCGGCACGGTGTACGAACGCACGCGCCGCAGCAGGTTCGGGAAGATGTTCGTGCCAAGCGCGACCCTGTGGGCGCGGACCGACCCGTACGGGGTGCGTACGGCCATGCCCGCCCCGTACTGCTTCAGGGTGAGGGCCGGTGTGTGCTCGTAGACGCGCACTCCTAGCCCGAGGCAGGCCTGCTTCAAGCCCCACGCCAACTTCGCCGGGTGCAGCATGGCCACACCCCTGCGGTCCCACAGGCCCGCCTCGAAGGTCGGCGAGTTCACCTGCTCCCGCACGGCTTCGGCGTCCAGGAACTCAATGCCGTCCGCGAGGCCCTTCTCCGTCAGCTCCCGGTGCCAATCGCGCAGTTCCCGGGCTTGGTAGGCCTCGGTGGCCACGTCGATCTCGCCGCTGCGTTCGAAGTCGCAGTCGATGCCGTGCCGGACGATCGCGGACTCGATCTCGTCGAGGTTGCGCCGGCCCAGCTCCTCCAGCTTGTGGATCTCGTCCGGCCAGCGGGCGAGGCCGTTGGGCAGGCCGTGCGTGAGGGAGGCGGCACAGAAGCCTCCGTTGCGGCCGGAGGCGGCCCAGCCCACCTCGCGGCCTTCCAACAGCACCACATCGCGCTGCGGATCGCGCTCCTTGGCGTTCAGCGCGGCCCACAGTCCGCTGTAGCCGCCGCCGACGACCAGCAGATCACAGGTCTCGGTGCCGGTGAGAGCGGGCTCGGGATGCGGCTTGCCGGGGTCTTCCAACCAGTACGGGACCGGCTGGGCTTCGGAGAGAGAGGCGATCCAGTTGTCTCTGCCACGGCTCATGGCGCTTGGGGCCATGATTTCAACTCCCTACGGGGCTTATGCCTTCTGTTTGTTGCGACGGTTGGTGATGAACATCGAGGCCAGTACGAACAGGACGGCGACGAGGAACATGGCCGTACCGATCACATTGATCTGCACGGGGGTTCCGCGCTGCGCCGACCCCCACACGAACATCGGGAAGGTGACGGTCGAGCCGGCGTTGAAGTTGGTGATGATGAAGTCGTCGAAGGACAGGGCGAAGGAGAGCAGCGCGCCCGCGGCGATACCGGGTGCCGCGATGGGCAGGGTGACCCGCAGGAAGGTCTGCACGGGGCCGGCGTACAGGTCCCGGGCGGCCTCCTCCAGACGGGGGTCCATCGACATCACCCGCGCCTTGACCGCGGTGACGACGAAGCTGAGGCAGAACATGATGTGCGCGATCAGGATCGTCCAGAAGCCCAGCCGGGCACCCATGTTGAGGAACAGGGTCAGCAGCGAGGCGGCCATGACGACCTCGGGCATCGCCATCGGCAGGAAGATCAGCGAGTTGACCGCGCCACGGGCACGGAAGCGGTAGCGGACCAGCGCGAAGGCGATCATCGTGCCGAGGACGGTGGCGCCGATCGTGGCGTACACCGCGATCTGGAGGCTTATGGACAGTGAGCCGCACAGGCCGGCGACACCGCACGGGTCCTTCCACGCGGCCGTGGAGAAGTGCCGCCACTCGTAGTTGAAGCGGCCCTTCGGCTTGTTGAAGGAGAACACCGTGACGACGACGTTCGGCAGCAGCAGATAGGCGAGTGTCAGAAGTCCCGCGATGACGACGAGATGGCGCTTGAGCCAGGTGACGAAGGGCATCAGACGAGATCCTCCGTCCCGGACCGGCGGATGTAGAACGTGACCATGGCCAGGATCGCGGCCATGAGGATGAAGGAGAGTGCCGCCGCCGTCGGATAGTCCAGAATCCGCAGGAACTGCGTCTGGATGACATTGCCGATCATGCGGGTGTCGGTGGAGCCGAGGAGTTCGGCGTTGACGTAGTCGCCGGCGGCCGGAATGAAGGTCAGCAGCGTGCCGGAGACCACGCCCGGCATCGACAGCGGGAAGGTCACCTTGCGGAAGGTGGTCCACGGCTTGGCGTACAGGTCGCCGGCCGCCTCGTGCAGCCGCCCGTCGATCCGCTCCAGCGAGGTGTACAGCGGAAGGATCATGAACGGCAGGAAGTTGTACGTCAGGCCGCAGACGACCGCCAGCGGAGTGGCCAGGACGCGGTGTCCGGCGGTCCAGCCGAGGACGTTGGTCAGATCCAGGATGTGCAGCGAGTTCAGCGCGTGCACGACCGGGCCGTTGTCGGCGAGGATCGTCTTCCAGGCCAGCGTGCGGATCAGGAAGCTGGTGAAGAACGGCGCGATCACCAGAACCATGATCAGGTTCCGCCAGCGACCCGCGCGGAAGGCGATCAGATAGGCCAACGGGTAGCCGAGCAGCAGGCACAAGAGGGTCGCGGCGGCGGCGTAGACGACGGAGCGCAGGAACTGCGGCCAGTAGTCGCTGATCGCGTTCCAGTAGGTCACGAAGTGCCAGGTGACCTTGTAACCGTGCTCCAGGGAGCCCGTCTGCACGGAGGTGGAGGCCTGGTAGACCAGCGGCAGCGCGAAGAAGATGATCAGCCACAGCATGCCGGGCAGCAGCAGCCAGTACGGGGTGAACCGGCCGCGCCTGCGCGAGGGCTTCTTCTCTTCTGCGGCGGTAGCGAGGGGCGGTGGCGCCTCGGTGACGGTTGACATCAGACGACCGCCTCTTCCTCGGTGCCCGCGTCGATGTCCTGTGCCGCGTCCATGCCGAAGGTGTGGGTGGGGCTCCAGTGCAGCACGACGTCGGCGCCGGGCGCGAGTCGGCTGTCCCGCTCGACGTTCTGGACGTAGACCGAAAGCTCCTCGCAGACCGGACTGTCGATCACGTACTGCGTGGAGACACCGATGAAGCTCGCGTCGGCGATCTTGCCCGTGAGGCGGTTGCGGCCCTCGGGGACGGAACCGGCGTCGTCGGCGTGCGTCAGTGCGATCTTCTCCGGGCGGATACCGACCAGCACCTTGCCGCCGGCCGTCGCCGGGGCGGAGCAGCGCTCCTTTGGCAGGACGAGCTTGCCGCCGCCCGCCTTGAGCACGATGTCGTCGCCATTCTCCGTGTCCACCTCGGCCTCGATGAGGTTGGAGGTGCCGAGGAAGTTGGCGACGAATGTGGTCTGCGGGTTCTCGTACAGGTCGGTGGGCGAGCCGAGCTGCTCGACCCGGCCCGCGTTCATCACCGCGACGGTGTCGGCCATGGTCATGGCCTCCTCCTGGTCGTGCGTGACGTGGACGAAGGTGATGCCGACCTCGGTCTGGATGCGCTTGAGCTCCAACTGCATCTGGCGGCGCAGCTTGAGGTCGAGGGCGCCGAGGGGCTCGTCGAGAAGGAGCACCTTCGGGTGGTTGATCAGCGCACGGGCCACGGCGACGCGCTGCTGCTGACCGCCCGAGAGCTGGTGCGGCTTCTTGCGTGCCTGCTCACCCAGCTGGACCAGCTCCAGCATCTCCTCCACCTGCTTCTTCACGCTCTTGATGCCGCGCCTGCGCAGGCCGAAGGCGACATTCTCGAAGATGTCCAAGTGCGGGAAGAGGGCGTAGGACTGGAAGACCGTGTTGACCGGCCGCTTGTACGGCGGCAGGTGGGTGACGTCCTGATCGCCCAGGTGCACGGTGCCGGCCGTCGGCTCTTCCAGGCCGGCGATCATGCGCAGGGTGGTCGTCTTGCCGCAGCCTGAGGCACCGAGCAGGGCGAAGAAGGAGCCCTGCGGCACGGTCAGGTCCAGCGGGTGTACGGCGGTGAAGGAGCCGTAGGTCTTGGAGATCCCGGAGAGGCGGACGTCGCCGCTGTTGTCTGTCGTCGTCTTCATCGTCGTCACGCCCCTGTGAGCTTCGCGAACTTCTCTTCGTAGGCCGTCTCTTCCTTCTGGCTCAGGGAGCGGAAGGCGTGGGACTTCGCCTGCATGGCCATGTCGGGAACGATCAGCGGGTTGTTCGCCGCCTCCTTGTCGATCTTCGCAAGGTAGGGCTTCACACCGTCGACCGGACTCACGTAGTTGATGTAGGCGGCGAGCGCGGCGGCCTGTGCGGGCTCGTAGAAGAAGTCGATCAGCCGCTCGGCGTTCGTCTTGTGCCGCGCCCTGTTCGGGATCAGCATGTTGTCCGTCGACGTCATGTAGCCGCTGTCGGGGATGACGAAGTCGACGTCCGGGCTGTCCGCCTTGAGCTGGACCACGTCGCCCGCCCAGGCGATGCAGGCCGCGAAGTCGCCCTTGGTGAGGTCGGACGTGTAGTCGTTGCCGGTGAATCGGCGGATCTGCCCCTTGTCGACCGCCTTCTGCAGGCGGGCGATCACCGCGTCGAAGTCGTCGTCGGTGAACTTCGCCGGGTCCTTGCCCATGTCGAGCAGGGTCATGCCGATGGAGTCACGCATCTCCGACAGGAAGCCGACGCGCCCCTTGAGCTTGGGGTTGTCGAGGAGGTCGGAGACCGACTTCACCTCGATGCCGTCGAGCGCCTTCTTGTTGTAGGCGATCACGGTGGAGATGCCCTGCCAGGGGTAGGAGTACGCCCTTCCCGGATCCCAGTCGGGGTTGCGGAACTGGGACGAGAGGTTGGTGTAGGCATGCGGCAGGTTGGACGGATCCAGCTTCTGAACCCATCCCAGGCGAATGAGGCGGGCGGCCAGCCAATCGGTGAGGACGATGATGTCGCGGCCGGTGTCCTGGCCCGCGGCGAGCTGCGGCTGGATCTTGCCGAAGAACTCGTTGTTGTCGTTGATGTCCTCGGTGTACTTGACCGTGATCCCGGTCCGCTTGCGGAAGGTCTCGAGCGTCGGGTGGTGCTTGCCGCTGTCGTCGACGTCGATGTACTCGGTCCAGTTGGAGAAGTTCACCACCTTCTCCTTGGCCGAGTGGTCCTCGGACGAAGTTCCGCCCTGGGTCTTGCCCGCCGGGGGGATTCCGCAGGCGGTCAGCGCCCCGAGTCCGCCGACCGCGAGCGCGCCGCCCGCGGAGGCCCGCAGCAGCGACCTGCGGGTCATGGCGGCCCGGCCATTTCGGAAACTGCGCCGCACGGCGGCCACTTGGGCCGGTGTCAGGCGATCGGGCTCGTACTGCTCCATGCGCGTGGTGCCCTTTCGGGAGGGAGGGGTCGGCCTGGTCGTGGGCCGTATCGTCACACCCGGCGACAGCCGGACTCCGGCTGCTACCGGTCCCCGAAGATGGTGCGGTGCCAGTCCTTGCGGGCCACCGCGGTGTTGTCGAACATTACGTGTTTGACCTGCGTGTACTCCTCGAAGGAATACGCCGACATGTCCTTGCCGAAGCCGGAGGCCTTGTAGCCTCCGTGCGGCATCTCGCTGATGATCGGGATGTGGTCGTTGATCCACACGCAGCCCGCCTTGATCTCGCGAGTGGCGCGGTTCGCCCGGTAGACGTTGCTGCTCCAGGCGGAGGCGGCGAGGCCGTACGGGGTGTCGTTGGCCAGCCAGATGCCCTCGTCATCGCTGTCGAATGGCAGGACGACCAGCACCGGGCCGAAGATCTCCGACTGCACGATCTCGCTGTCCTGCGGGGCGTCTGCGACGAGGGTGGGCCGGTAGTAGGCCCCCTTCTCAAGGTCGCCGCCGGGCGCCGCACCGCCGGTCACCACGCGCGCGTAGGCACGGGCACGGTCCACGAAGCCGGCGACGCGGTCCCGCTGGACGTGCGAGATGAGCGGCCCGAGGTCGGTGTCCGGGGCGCAGGGGCTCCCCAGTCGTACGGTCTCCATCAGGGCGGCCGTCCGCTCGACGAACGCCTCGTAGAGCGGACGCTGCACGTAGGCGCGCGTGGCGGCCGTGCAGTCCTGCCCGGTGTTGATGAGGGCACCGGCGACCGCGCCGTTGACTGCGGCCTCCAGATCGGCGTCGTCGAAGACGACGAAGGGGGCCTTGCCGCCCAGCTCCAGGTGCAGCCGCTTGACGGTGGCGGTCGCGATCTCGGCCACGCGCTTACCGACGGCGGTGGACCCGGTGAAGGAGGTCATGGCTACGTCCGGGTGACCGACCAGGTGCTCCCCGGCTTCCCTGCCGGCCCCGGTGACGATGTTGATCACTCCGTCCGGGATGCCCGCGTCGGTGGCGGCCTGGGCGAAGAGCAGGGAGGTCAGCGGAGTCAGCTCGGCGGGCTTGAGCACGATGGTGTTGCCCGCGGCGATCGCCGGGAGGATCTTCCAGGCGGCCATTTGGAGGGGATAGTTCCAGGGAGCGATCGACCCGATGACACCGATGGGCTCGCGGCGCACGTACGACGTGTGGTCGCCGGAGTACTCACCGGCGGACTGCCCCTGCAGATGCCGGGCGACGCCCGCGAAGAACGCGGTGTTGTCGATGGTGCCCGGCACGTCGAACTCTCGCGTGAGCTTCAGCGGCTTGCCGCACTGCAGGGACTCGGCCCGGGCCAGGTCCTCGGCACGGTCGGCGAGCACGGCGGCGAACCGGTGCAGGGCGTCCGAGCGCTCACCCGGCGTGGCGGCGGCCCAGCCGGGAAAGGCGCTGCGCGCGGCGGCGACGGCCGCGTCGACATCGTCGGTGCCGGCCAGCTCGTAGGTGAACACCTCTTCGCCCTGGGCCGGGTCGACCACGGCATGGCGGCGACCCGAGGTGCCCTTGGTCAGCCGCCCCGCGATGAACTGCGCGCCGTCCGCGAAACGGTCCTGCGCGGGAAACGGTTCCGGGATGGCGGTGCCCGGGTTGTCCATGTCGTTCTCCTCCGCCGTTCGCCCCGTCCCGATGAGGTGGGTGGCGTAGCTCCAGCTCGATTTGAGTGCCGATCCTGACAGAGCAATGGCACCCCAACAAGGGATTCCGTTGTTGCCTTTTGGTTACGCGACGGAATCTGTCGACCAGGTGTCGAGTCGAGATAGGAAAGGGCGGACGGAGTGTCCGTGGTACCTGCCACACTCGCGTGCATGGGAAAGATCGACGGGTTGGAAGCCCTGACCAGGGAGGTCCAGGCAGGCGCTCGCATCCGGTACCTCTATTTCTGGGGGCATCGGCCGCGACATGACGGACGGATCGGCGTGAGCTGTCTGAGCCAGTGGTGGCCGTCACCGTTCGTGGTGGACGGAGCCGCATACGTCACGGCCGAGCACTGGATGATGGCCTGCAAGGCGCGGCTGTTCGGTGACGCGGAGGCGGAGCACCGTGTGCTGGCCGCGAGGCATCCCGCCGAGGCCAAGAAGGCGGGGCGGCTGGTCCGGGATTTCGACGAGGCGATATGGGAGCAGGAGCGCTTCAGGATCGTGACCGAGGGCAGCATCCACAAGTTCGCCGCACACGCCGACCTGCGGACGTTCCTCCTGGGCACGCGTGACCGGGTCCTGGTGGAGGCGAGCCCCGTGGACCGCGTCTGGGGGATCGGTCTCGCCGCGGACGACGAGGCGGCGGCCGACCCCGAGCGATGGCGGGGTGCGAACCTGCTGGGTTTCGCGCTGATGGAGGCACGGGACCAGCTGGCGGGCGCGATGGCCTGACGGGCACGGGGTCTGCCGGAGCGCGGCCAGGAGGACCGGTGCGGGACGGCGGGCTCGAAGACCGGCTCGACCGTCCCGGGCGGAAAGCAGGGTGAAGGGCCCTGCGGGTGCGCCGGGCGGCTACGGAGAGGGGTGGGCGGAGGGGAAGCGCCCCGCGCCGAGCGCACACGGCGCGGGGAAGGGCCGGGGAGAGGCGGCGGTCGGTCCGCGAGTGCGGGCGGGACCGGGCCGTGCGGGCCGGGACGGCGGGGCCAGCGCCGGGCGGGACGGGAGCTGCGGGGACGGCGATCTGGGACGCGTGGTGGCCGGTACAGTCAGCGGCCGAGCCACAGGACGGACCGGTCAGCTCCGACCTGCGAGCTTGGACGCTCCGGTCAGCCCCTCGTACCGGTCGCCGGTCAACTCTCGTCCCGACGGCGCCCGTCAGGCGAACGCCGCAACGGCGAACGCGAACAATCCGAACGCCAGCACGATCCCGGTGGCTCCGCAGATGATGCCTGCCAGGGCCACACCAGGGTTGGTGGCCTCCCCCCGGCGGGCCCGCCCGCGGCCGATCGCCCCGAAGATGACCGCCAGGATGCCCAGCACCACGGCCACCGGCCACAACAGGAAGCCGACCGCCGCGAGGATGCCCAGCGCCAGGGAGGCCGTCCCCATGCCGTCGCTCGGGGCCGGCTGCATGCCCGGCCATCCATAGCCGTTCACAGCCGGCGGAGGGCCGGCGTACGACGGGTACTGCGGACCCGGGTGGGCGTGCGCCGACGGACCGCCCGGATAGCCGTACGGCACCTGTCCCGGTCCGTCCGGAGCGATGGGCGGCGGAGGCACGGGGGCCGACCCACCGTGGTGCGCGGCCGGGGGCATCGGGTGAGCGAAGCGGTTGGTGGTGACGGGCGGGCCCGGTGGAGCGAAGGGGTTGGCGGGCACCGCCGGCGGGGCCGGTGGGGTGAAGGAACTCGTGGGGGGCGCCGGCCGGAGATCCGGGTTCACCGCAGGAGCGGCTCCTGGGGGCGCGAACGGGCCAGCGGGAGTCGGCGTGAAGGCCTCGGCCGGTGTGGCCCGCGTCCCGGGGGCAGCGCCGACGGAACCGTCCGGGGCCCCCGGCGCTGAGAGCTGCGTCTGCTGGTCGTGAACCGCACCACGGCTCGGGGCTGGGGCCACGCCCGGGTCCGGCTCCGGCGGGTCCTGGATCCGAGCCGAGCCCTGGGGTACCCCCTCCCCGACCTCTTCTCCGGATCCCTGACCGGCTGCCGGGTTCCGGGCCGTACCGGTGAACAGCGTGTTCCCATCCCCGGTTCCCTGCCCTGTCGTCGGCGATGCCCAGCGGTGCGTGTCCGCGTTCCGCGTGGTCTCTCGCGGTTCCGTCCCGGAGTGCTCAACCGCCGAGCCGTGCTGCGGCACCCGCGCGGCACCGGTCCGGGCCACCGGCTCCGCCGCCGGTTTGCCCAGCGAGACCGGAGCCGCCGTAGTGGGCCGTTCCCCCGCGGTCTGCTCCGGCGGTATGGACTGCGGCACCTCGTCGGACATGCTCAAAGACCCCTCTGCTGGACGTCCCGCCATGCTACGGGCAGGTCTGGCGGTACGGCCGGGGCCTACGATGATCCCGCTTCGCCGATCAGCCGATCACCGCGCCTGGGCGATGCCTCGCTCCGATGGCGCCCACACCGGGGAGGACCCCATGACCGACAGCAGCACCGCACCCGCCGCACGCACGGCTGACCGTGATCTGCGGTCCTTCATCGCCGGGCTGCCCAAGGCCGAACTGCACGTCCACCACGTCGGCTCCGCCTCCCCGCGCATCGTTTCGGAGCTCTCCGCCCGCCACCCCGATTCCAGTGTCCCCACCGATCCCGAGGCCCTGGCCGAATACTTCACCTTCACCGACTTCGCGCACTTCATCGAGGTGTACCTGTCGGTCGTCGACCTCATCCGCACCCCCGAGGACGTCCGGCTGCTCACCTACGAGGTGGCCCGCGACCTGGCCCGGCAGCAGGTCCGGTACGCCGAGCTGACCATCACGCCCTTCTCCTCCACCCGGCGCGGCATCGACGAGCGAGGCTTCATGGACGCGATCGAGGATGCCCGGAAGGCGGCCGAGGTCGAATTCGGAACCATGTTGCGCTGGTGCTTCGACATCCCCGGTGAGGCCGGACTGGAGTCCGCCGAGGAAACCGCGAGGCTCGCCACGGACGACCGAATCCGCCCGGAGGGCCTGGTGTCGTTCGGGCTCGGCGGACCCGAGATCGGCGTGCCCCGGCCACAGTTCAAGCCGTATTTCGACCGGGCCATCGCCGCCGGTCTGCACTCCGTCCCGCACGCCGGCGAGACGACCGGCCCGGAAACGGTGTGGGACGCCCTGCACGAACTGCGCGCCGAGCGCATCGGGCACGGCACCAGCTCCGCGCAGGACCCTGACCTGCTCGCCCATCTCGCCGAGCAGCGCATCCCGCTGGAGGTCTGCCCGACGTCCAACATCGCCACCCGCGCGGTCCACACCCTGGACGAGCACCCGATCAGGGAGTTCACCCGGGCCGGAGTGCTGGTCACCATCAACTCCGACGACCCGCCGATGTTCGGCACCGACCTCAACAACGAGTACGCGGTGGCCGCCCGTCTCCTCGGTCTGGACGAACGCGGTCTGGCCGGCCTCGCCAAGAACGCCGTCGAGGCGTCCTTCCTGGATGCCGGGGACAAGGCGAGGATCGCCGCGGAGATCGACACGTACACCACCGCCTGGCTCGCTCCCTGAGAGAACCTCCCCTGACACCGCGAGGCGGCGGAACGTTGACCACACCGGGGAGCGGCGACAATGGGGCCATGCAGACCGTGACCGCCGTGGCTCACCGCGGCGCCCCCTACCACTTCCGCGAGAACACGATCGAATCACTGCGTTCCGCGCTCGACCAGGGCGCGGACGCCGTCGAAGTGGACGTACGGCTCACCCGTGACGGTGTCCCCGTACTGCTGCACGACGAGACCCTCCAGCGGCTGTGGGGGCACGACCGCCCCCTGTTCTCGCTGTCCGCCGAGGAGGTGCGCGGGCTCACGGCAGGCAGTGTGCCGACTCTGGCGGAGGCGCTGGCGGCGACCCGGGACAGCCGGGTGATGGTGGATCTGTGCGGGCGGGTCGACCGCCGGATCGCGGACCGGGTCCTGGACGTCGTCCGGCACAGCGGAGCCGGCGACCGGGTGTACTACAGCGCGGGAGCCGAGGAGATGCTCGCAGTGCGCGCCGCCGACCCGGCCGCCGAGATCGCCCTCACCTGGACGACCCTGGCCCCGCCTCGGCCCGCGCTGCTCGAAGCGCTCCGCCCCCGTTGGATCAACTACCGCTTCTCCCTGGTCGACCGGGACCTGGTGGCCCGCGTCCACCGGGACGGCCGGCTGCTGTCGGTGTGGACCCCGGACACTCGCCGCTCCCTGCGCCGCCTGCTGGACCTGGGCGTCGACTCGATCACGACCAACCGGGTCGACGTGCTGCACACTCTGCGCTCGCGGTAGGCACGGCGCGCTCCGCCGGAGGCCGGTACGGCGCCCTTCTCGCACGTCCCTTCCTTGCACCGCTTCGGGGCGCCCCCGCGCCCCTTCGGGCATCGGTGCACCCTGCCTCCCTGCGGACCGTCCCGCTGTCACCCGACGGAGGCCGGAACCGCCCGCGGTGCGCCGAGTGCCTCCAACTGCTTGATCTTCTTCCGTACGACATACAGCGGGACGATTCCGAAGATGCCGAAGGACATGTCGATCAGGCTCCACCAGAAGGGGATTCCCCGGACGGGACCGCAGATGAGGGCGAGCGGGACGATCCCGGCACAGGCAATCATCCCGAACTCGACCACCCAGATGTTGCGCACGGGGTCGCGGTACGGACCGTAGAAGGCAACCGCGATGACGAGATGGGCGAACGCCAGCCAGTCCGTGCCGTACAGGATGAAGGGGTAGTCGGCGTCGACGGTGTCGAGCCCTTCCCGCACCCGGGAGATCCAGGCGGCGAGCCCGGGCAGCTGGTCGGGAACGGACAGGGCACGCAACGCGCTCTCGGTCCACCGTAGTTCGTGGACGAGTGGGAAGGCGGTGGCCCCACTGAGGACTAGTAGTGCTTGGTCAGGTCGTCTTTGGTGGTGCGTGCCCTTCGGGTTGTGTGTCGCGTTGAGGGTGTGTGACTCCGGACGAAATGGCTGCGGTGCGTGATGAGTTGGAGGCGTTTGCTGCGGAGGTGTTCGAGCCGTTCGCGCGCAAGGACCAGCGCCGGTGGGGGCAGGTCTACCTGCGGGGACTGCTGACCGACGGCAAGCGCAAGTCGGTCGAGCCGATGGCCGCTCGCCTCGGGGAGGACGGGAACCGGCAGGCTCTGGCCCACTTCATCACCGCCAGCCCGTGGGATCCGGCCCACATCCGGGCCAGCCTGGCCTGGAGGATGGAGACGGCGATCCGCCCGACCGCGCTGGTCTTCGACGACACCGGCTTCTTGAAGGACGGCACTGCCTCGGCGTGTGTGTCGCGGCAGTACACCGGCACCGCGGGCAAGGTCACCAACTGCCAGGTGGGCGTCTCGCTGCACCTGGCCTCCGATCATGCCTCGGCAGCGGTCAACTGGCGGTTGTTCCTGCCCCGGACCTGGGACCCCGCCTCGCCGGAAGCTGACCCGGGCAAGATCGCCCGTCGTGTCACTTGCGGCATCCCGGAGGATGCCGGGCACGTGGAAAAGTGGCAGCTCGCCCTGGACATGGCCGATGAGACTCGTTCCTGGGGGATCGATGTGCCGCTGGCCATCGCAGATGCCGGATACGGCGACGCCGCGGCCTTCCGTCTCGGCCTGAACGCACGGGGCATGCGCTACGTGGTGGGCATCTCCACCACCCTGTCGGCCCAACCCGCCGACGCGGTTCCGGTGGCCGAGCCGTACTCCGGGACCGGACGGCCACCGGTGCCGAAGTACCCCGAGCCTCCGCGTTCGGTGAAAGAGCTGGTCATCGCGGCGGGCCGGAAGGCCGCACGGCCGGTCCAATGGCGGGAAGGCTCCCGGCCCGGCACCGGCCGCTCCGGCTTCAAGCGGATGTACTCCCGGTTCGTGGCCTTGCGGATCCGGCCCGCCGGGCGTCAGATCCGCCAGGCCACCGAGGGCCCGGAACTGCCCGAGTGCTGGCTGCTGGCCGAGTGGCCCGCGCGCGAGAGCGAGCCGGTCCAGTTCTGGCTGTCCGACCTGCCCGCCGACACCCCGCTGACCACCCTGGTCCGCCTGGCCAAGCTCCGCTGGCGCATCGAGCACGACTACCGCGAGATGAAGCAGGCTCTGGGGCTGGCCCACTTCGAGGGCCGGACCTGGGGCGGCTGGCACCACCACGTCACCCTCGTCTCTGCCGCCCACGCCTTCTGCACCCTGCAACGACTGGCCAGAGCCCCAAAAGACGCGGCGCCGGCCGGAGCCTCTACCAAGTCGTCCGCGAGCTGCAGACACTCCTCGCCACCTGGACCGGCGCCTGCCCCACCTGCCACCGCGACATACCCACGGCCGCACCGACCTGACCAAGCACTACTAGGCACACGACGAAGAAGACCAGCCACACGCGGATGCCCTTGAGCAGGGCGGCTCTGTCGCTCATGGCACGACCCTACGCCTCGAATTGAACGTGTTCAAAAATGACAGACCCTCAGGGGGGTGAGGCTGGTCGCTCGCCTGCCGAGGTGGCGCGACGCGCACTGCCCCGCCGGCCGGCTCAGAGACCCACGATCCTGTTCCACCGCTTCGCGAACCCCACCCGTTCCGAAGAGGTGATGTCCCGGGCGATGGCAAGACGCCTGCGCATCGCGGAGTCCGGGAAGATGAGGGGGTTGTCGGCCAGGGCCGCGGTCTCCTTGTCCTTGGCGGCGCCCAGTACCTCTCGGGCCGCGGGGACGGGGCAGACGTAGTTGACCCAGGTGGCGAGTTCGGCGGCGACCTCGGGGTCGTAGTAGTAGTCGATCAAGCGCTCGGCGTTGGTCTTGTGACGGGCCCGGTCGGGGATCATCAGGGAGTCCGACCACAGCTCGGCTCCCTCCTCGGGGATGACGAACCGGATGTCGGGGTTGTCCGCCTGGAGTTGGATGACGTCCCCGGAGTACGCCTGGCAAGCCAGCACGTCCCCGCTGACCAGGTCCTTGGTGTAGTCGTTTCCGGTGAAGCGGCGGATCTGGCCCCGACGGACCTCCCGCTCCACCTGCTCGCAGATCAGGTGGAAGTCGTCGGCGGTCCACTTGGTGATGTCCACTCCGTTGCCCTGCATCAGCAGCGCGAAAGCCTCGTCCAGACCCGACAGGAGCGTCACCCGCCCCTTGAGGTCCTTCGCCCACAGGTCCGACACGTTGTGTATCTCGCGACCGAGCCTCTTGCGGTTGTACGCGATTCCGGTGATGCCCGACTGCCACGGAACGGTGGATATGCGGCCCGGGTCGAAGGCCGGCGAGCGGAGCAACGGGTCGAGGTACTTGGCCACGTTGGGCTGGTGCGCACGGTCCATCTCCTGCACCCAGCCAAGGCGTACGAACCGGGCGCACATCCAGTCGCTGATGACGATCAGGTCGCGGCCGGTCGGCTGATGGTTCATCAGCGCGGGTGAGATCTTGCCGAAGAACTCGTCGTTGTCGTTGATCTCCTCGACGTAGTCCACGGAGATCCCCGTGTGCTTTTCGAAGGCCTCCAGTGTGGGCCTCTTATTGGGGTTGTCGTCGTCGGTGTCGATGTACAACGGCCAGTTCGCCCAGGTCAGTTTCCGGTCGGCCGTGGACTCATCGGTCACGGACCGGTCGCCGGGCGCGATGTAGGCGGCGGGCACCCCGCAGCCGGCCAGGGCACCGAGCGCGGCGGTGCCACCCAGCGCGGCCAGGAGGGAGCGGCGGGACAGCGCGGACGTACGCGAAGGAGTGTGGGACACGCGGGCAGCATGCCGTCCCGGCCCTCAAGCAGACAATCGACGCTGCGTCGAGCATGCCCGGGTCTGCCCGACACCTTGTCGATCAGCGCCGGAAGGTGTTCGGTGACAGAGCGGCCCCCGGATGGGGAGGTGTCCCGTCCGGGGGCCGCGCCCGCTGTCGTTACGGCCGGAGCGCAGGAAAGCCTGCCGGCCGGCTCACCGAGGGCCTATGCGTCCAGCGAGGTCATGACGTGCTTGATCCGCGTGTAGTCCTCGAACCCGTACGCCGACAGGTCCTTGCCATAGCCGGACTTCTTGAAGCCGCCGTGGGGCATCTCGGCGACCAGCGGGATGTGGGTGTTGATCCACACGCAGCCGAAGTCGAGCTTCCTGGACATGCGCATCGCGCGGGCGTGGTCCTTGGTCCACACCGAGGACGCGAGGGCGTACTCGACACCGTTGGCCCACTCGACGGCCTGCTCCTCGTCGGTGAAGGACTGGACGGTGATGACGGGGCCGAAGACCTCCTTCTGGATGATCTCGTCGTCCTGCTTCAGACCGGAGACGACCGTCGGGGCGTAGAAGTAGCCCTTGTCGCCGACCTGCTGGCCGCCGGCCTCCACCTTGGCGTGTGCCGGGAGGCGGTCGATGAAGCCGGATACCTGCTTGAGCTGGTTCGGGTTGTTGAGCGGGCCGAAGAGCACGTCCTCGTCGTCCGGCTGGCCGGTCTTCGTCTCGGCGGCGGCCTTGGCCAGCGCCGCGACGAACTCGTCGTGGATCGACTCCTGCACCAGCACACGGGTGGCGGCCGTGCAGTCCTGGCCGGCGTTGAAGAAGCCCGCCACGGAGATGTCCTCGACGGCCTTGGCGATGTCGGTGTCCTCGAAGACGACGACCGGGGCCTTGCCGCCCAGCTCCAGGTGGACGCGCTTGAGGTCCTTGGAGGCGGACTCGGCAACAGACATGCCGGCACGCACAGAGCCGGTGATGGAGGCCATCGCCGGGGTCGGGTGCTCGACCATCAGGCGGCCGGTGTCGCGGTCGCCGCAGATGACGTTGAAGACGCCCTTGGGGAGGATCGAGCCGATGATGTCGGCGATCAGGACGGTGGAGGCGGGGGTGGTGTCCGAGGGCTTCAGCACGACCGTGTTGCCCGCCGCGATCGCCGGCGCGAACTTCCACACCGCCATCATCATCGGGTAGTTCCACGGGGCGACCTGCGCGCACACGCCGACCGGCTCACGGCGGATGATCGACGTCATCCCCTCCATGTACTCGCCGGCCGAACGGCCCTCCAGCATCCGCGCCGCGCCCGCGAAGAAGCGGATCTGGTCGACCATCGGCGGGACCTCCTCGGAGCGGGTGAGCCCGATCGGCTTGCCCGTGTTCTCCACCTCGGCCGCGACCAGTTCCTCGGCGCGCTCCTCGAACGCGTCCGCGATCTTCAGCAGGGCCTTCTGGCGCTCGGCGGGGGTGGTGTCGCGCCAGGCCGGGAAGGCCGCGGCGGCGGCCGCCATGGCGGCGTCCACGTCCGGCTGTCCGGACAACGGCGCGGTCGCGTACGCCTCGCCCGTCGCGGGGTTGACCACCTCAGTGGTCCGTCCGTCGGCGGCGTCCCGGAACTCACCGTCGATGTAGTTACGCAGACGACGCAGCTCGGTGCTCACTGCCGGCCTCCTGATCAGGTTCGAGGGTTCGAGCTGTCCAGCCTGTCCAGCCGGTGTCGTTGAGTCCGGCTGTCCACACGCTGAGACACCCCACCCTAGTCGGCAGGCCCACGTTTTCAACACCCCCATCGCCACCACCCCTGCGAAATCCGCAAGACACGGTCTCATAAACAACGGATTTCATTGATTCGGCCTTGCGAAACTGTCGAGACGTCGTGCACAGTGAGGTCGTGGCCAGTCGAAGCGCAGACCAGAGGGACTCCTCCCGCGAGTCCAGGAACGGCACCCCCCAGTTGGACGCCGTCTCCCTCGCCATCATCCAGCAGCTCCAGGAGGACGGCCGGCGGCCGTACGCCGCGATCGGCAAGGCCGTCGGCCTCTCCGAGGCTGCCGTGCGCCAGCGCGTGCAGAAGCTGCTGGACCAGGGCGTGATGCAGATCGTCGCCGTCACGGACCCGCTCACCGTGGGCTTCCGCCGGCAGGCGATGGTCGGGATCAACGTCGAAGGCGATGTCGAATCGATCGCGGACGCGCTCACTGACATGTCGGAAGTCGAGTACGTGGTGATGACCGCGGGCTCGTTCGACATCCTCGCCGAGATCGTCTGCGAGGACGACGACCACCTGCTGGACGTCATCAACAAACGCATCCGGGCCCTGCCCGGAGTGCGCTCCACCGAGAGCTTCGTCTATCTCAAGCTCAAGAAGCAGACCTACATGTGGGGAACCCGATAACCGTGAGGACCCGATAACCGTGAGCAGCAAGGACCTCAGCCGCACCGCGTACGACCACCTGTGGATGCACTTCACCCGCATGTCCTCGTACGAGAACTCCCCCGTCCCGACCATCGTCCGGGGTGAGGGCACCTACATCTACGACGACAAGGGAAAGCGCTACCTGGACGGTCTCGCGGGTCTGTTCGTGGTCCAGGCCGGTCACGGCCGCACGGAACTGGCCGAGACGGCGTTCAAGCAGGCCCAGGAGCTGGCCTTCTTCCCGGTGTGGTCCTACGCCCATCCCAAGGCCGTCGAGCTGGCCGAGCGGCTGGCCGACCACGCGCCGGGCGACCTGAACAAGGTCTTCTTCACCACCGGTGGCGGCGAGGCCGTCGAAACCGCATGGAAGCTCGCCAAGCAGTACTTCAAGCTGACCGGCAAGCCCACCAAGCACAAGGTCATCTCCCGGGCGGTCGCCTATCACGGCACCCCGCAGGGCGCCCTGTCCATCACCGGCCTGCCGGGGCTCAAGGCTCCCTTCGAGCCGCTCGTCCCGGGCGCGCACAAGGTCCCGAACACCAACATCTACCGCGCGCCGATCTTCGGTGACGACCCGGAGGCCTTCGGTCGCTGGGCCGCCGACCAGATAGAGCAGCAGATCCTCTTCGAGGGGCCGGACACCGTCGCCGCGGTCTTCCTGGAGCCCGTGCAGAACGCCGGCGGCTGCTTCCCACCCCCGCCCGGCTACTTCCAGCGCGTGCGCGAGATCTGCGACCAGTACGACGTGCTGCTCGTGTCGGACGAGGTCATCTGCGCCTTCGGCCGCCTGGGCACGATGTTCGCCTGCGACAAGTTCGGCTACGTCCCGGACATGATCACCTGCGCCAAGGGCATGACCTCGGGCTACTCCCCGATCGGCGCCTGCATCGTCTCCGACCGCCTCGCCGAGCCGTTCTACAAGGGCGACAACACCTTCCTGCACGGCTACACCTTCGGCGGCCACCCGGTGTCGGCGGCCGTGGGTCTGGCCAACCTGGACCTGTTCGAGCGCGAGAACCTCAACCAGCACGTCCTGGACAACGAGTCGGCCTTCCTGTCGACCCTGCAGAAGCTGCACGACCTGCCCATCGTCGGCGACGTCCGGGGCAACGGCTTCTTCTACGGCATCGAACTGGTGAAGGACAAGAACACCAAGGAGTCGTTCAACGAGGAGGAGACCGAGCGCGTCCTGTACGGCTTCCTCTCCAAGGCGCTGTTCGACAACGGCCTGTACTGCCGGGCCGACGACCGCGGCGACCCGGTCGTCCAGCTCGCCCCGCCGCTGATCTCCAACCAGGAGACCTTCGACGAGATCGAGCAGATCCTGCGCGCGACGCTGACCGAGGCGTGGACCAAGCTCTGAGCCCGACTCGTCCGATCAGCTGATCAACCCCGGCCCCGGTGCCCTCCGTTCGAGTGAGAACGGCGGCCCGGGGCCGTGTGGTTCCTGGCTCCCGTCCGGGACATGCCTAGCGTGCCAGTGACCGATCGGCCCATGCCTTCGTTCCCCCGGACGGGGGAACAAGCACGGGAAAACGGATCAGAACCGAGGTGTACGCCCATGGAGGCCCCGCCGGACAACGACGTGCTCTGGGCACGCTCCCTGTACTTTCGGCACCCCGACGGCTCGCCCGGACTCGCCGGGGTCTCGCTCGGCGTGCGGGAGGGCGAGATCCTCGCCGTCGGTGGCCCGCGCGGCAGCGGCAAGACGACCCTGTTGCGCTGTCTGTCCGGTCTGGTACCGGTGCGACGCGGTGAGGTCTGGTTCAACAGCGCGCCCGTGCACACCCTGGGGCCGATCGCCCGGGAACGGCTGCGCCGGGACCGCTTCGGCTGGATCGACCCCGAGCCGGTCCTGGTCCCCGAGCTGAACGTCTGGGAGAACGCGGCGCTGCCGCTGATGCTGCGCGGTACCAGCCGCCGCCGGGCCAAAGCGGCCGCACTGGAGTGGCTGGAGCGCCTGGACGTCGGCGACAGGTCCCGCAAACGTCCGCACGAGCTGCAGCACGCCGAACGTCAGCGCGTAGCCATCGCCCGTGCGCTCGCCCCCGGTCCCACGGTCCTGTTCGCCGACGAGCCGACGGCCCCGCTGCACCACGCCGACCGCACCCACGTCCTGCGGACGCTCACCACGGCCGCCCGGTCACACGGCATCACCGTGGTGCTCGCCACGCACGATCCCGGGACGGCCGCCCTCGCCGACCGGACGGTGACCCTGTTGGACGGCCGACGCGTGCATACCGTGCACCTGCCGGACGTCCCCGACCCGGAAGGCCGGGCCGCGTGCTCGCTCTCCGTCTGACCCGCGTCGCCCGGCCCGCCGTCCAGCTGCGCCGACTGCTGGTCACACTGGCCTCCGCCGGCACCAGTTTCCTGCTCTTGTCCTGCCTCGGCTACGCACTGAACCGGCCCGAGGCGGCGGGTGCCGCCGCACTGCGCCTGGCCTGGTGCGGCGTACCGCTCGCCGCCACGGTGTACTTCGCCCTCGCGGTCGCCCGCACCGACCCGGCCACCCAGCCGCGCCCCGGGCTCTCCGCCGTCGGCCTCGGTCCGGCCCGCCTTATGGCCGTCTCGGCCCTGACCACAGCCCTGTCCTGCACCCTCGGCTCGACGCTGGCCCTCCTTGCCTTTCTCCATCTGCGCGGCGATCTGACGGCTCTGCCGTTCGATGGCGGAGCGGGGGACTTCCTGGCAACGGCGCAGCCCCTGCCCGTCCCCGCCGCCCTGACCCTGCTGGGACTGGTCCCGGCGGTCGCCTCGACCACAGTGGCACTGGCCCTGTGCCCCCGCGACCCACGACCTGCCTCCCCGGGCACCCGCAGGTACGGCCGCTTCGGGGCGTACGGCCAGTCGGCGACCCGGGAGACATTCGGCGCGTACGGGAGGTTCGGGGCGCGCCTGAAGTCAGCCGTCCGTCCAGCACGGGCGGGCGCGAACCGTGCGCCCGCCGTACCGGATGCCGCGGCCGGCCCCGAGATCTCTGTGGCGGACACCGCCCCCGTGCCCGAGTCCTCCGCCCAGGGCACCGGCTTGACCGAGGACGTGGCCGAAGAGGGGCAAAGTGCCTCGCCGCCTCCGGTCGGCCTTCCCTGGGGCATCGCCCTGCTCGCGGCCGGCCTTGCCGTACACGCGTACGCCGGCCGCACGACGCCTCCCCCCGCCCCGTCCCTCAGCGCCCTCTCCGGTGGGGCCGTCGCCGTACTCGTCGGCTGGCTGCTCACCACCGCCGGTCTCGTCCTCGCCGCCCCCGGTCTCACTCGCTTGTGCGGCCAGGTCCTCCAGTCCGTCCGGCCGGGTGCGCTCCGGCTGCTGGCCGGCCGGGTCCTCATGGCCGAGGCCGTCCGGATCGGCCGACCGCTCGGCGTGGTCTGTGCGGTGGCCTCTGCCGCCTACGCCGTGACCGCCTTCCACGAGCCCTCGGCCCCCTCTTCCGGCCCGCTGGCCACGCTCGGCGCGCTCGTCGTCGCCGGCTGCACGGTCGCGACCCTGCTGACCGCGGCCGTCGAGGCCCGCCAGTGCCGTGCCGACACCACCGCCGCGCTGCTCCGCCTCGGCGCGCCGGCCATGATGCTGCGCGGTGCCGCCGCCCTCCGCGTGACCGCCCTGCTGGCCGTGTTCGGCCCACTCACCCTGGTGGTCGCCGCGCTGGCGACCCTGCCCCTGACCCGCTGAACGAACCGGCGCGAAAAAACTTCTCCGATCGCCGATGAGTTCTGCGCGGACCGCCGGTCTACCTGACGAACGCGATCAACCGCGTAGCTCCGCACACGACGGAACCCCGACGGGAGAAGCCCTCATGTACCAGCAGATGATCTTCGTCAACCTGCCCGTGGACGACCTGGACGCGTCGAAGAAGTTCTTCACGGCACTCGGTTACACCATCAACCCGCGGTTCACCGACGAGAAGGCGGCTGCCGTGGTGATCAGTGACACCATCGTCGCGATGCTGCTCACCAAGCCGTTCTACGCGACCTTCACCAAGAAGGAGATCTCCGACGCGACCAAGACCAGCGAGGTGCTGGTCTGCCTGAGTGCCGAAAGCCGGGAGAAGGTCGATGAGTTGGCCGACAAGGCGATCGCGGCGGGTGGCACGGCGAGCGGCGAGCCCCAGGACCAGGGCTTCATGTACGGCCGAGCCTTCGACGACCTCGACGGACACACCTGGGAAGTGATGTGGATGGACCCGGCCGCCGTCGGGAGCTGATCCCGCTCGCCCGGACTGCCCTACCGGAGGGGTCCGGACCACTGCGCGTCGGATCGCACCGCCCTCGCCGGTCGGATCTGGCGGGTCATGGACACGGTCAAACGTCTCTGCGGTTAACGAGAGAGTAAAGTCAACAGCCGTTGACGGCATATGCATTGACACTACTCACGGAGCGCTTATAAACCTTTGAGCCTCCTGGGGGTGATGGTGCCTCACCTCTGGTGTCGCCCCAACTCCCCCTCACCCCCCGCAGTTAGCAATCCGCAAAGGACAAACGTGTCCATGACTCGCCGTAGCGTTCGCCGTTCCGCGCATGCCCTGGGAGTTGCCGCCGCCTCGGCCGCGGCGGTACTGGGGCTGTCGAGCTCCGCGCTCGCGTGCGCCATCAGCGACTTCAAGGCCGAAGCCACGTGCGACGGTGGTAAGGGCGACATAGTCGTTACCGACACCGACGCCTCCGGTACTGAGGCCACGGTCACCGTCTTCCTGAAGGGTGACAGCGGTGTCGAGACGCAAGTGGGCGAACAGCAGGTCAAGGGTTCAGCCGAGGGCGTTTCGGTCACCTTCCCGGAGGACTGGAAGCCCAACTCCACCTACCGCATCCACATCAAGGCGGACGGCTCCGTGGACCAGGACATCGACGGTGGCCTGACGACCCCGTCCTCCGCCTGCACGTCCGAGGAGTCCACAACCCCGCCGACGGCCTCCAAGTCGCCGTCCCCGACCGGGTCCGCAGCCCCGACGCCGTCGGCCTCAAAGTCCCGTTCCGCAGCGGCGGGTACGTCGAGCAACGCGCCCTCCCCGGCGGCCGGGGACTCGGACCTCGCCGAGACCGGTGTCAGCTCCAATACCGGCCTGATCGCGGGCGTCGCGGCCACCCTGGTGGTCGTCGGTGGTGGCGCGGTGTTCCTCGGCATGCGCCGCCGTGGGACACGCGACGACGGCTGACGCCGCTTCCGCAGACCGCCGCCGTGGCCCGCCTTGCCTTCCGGGGAGGCGGGCCACGGTCGTGCTCAGCCGAAGACGGGCCGCGACATCCAGAAGTCCAGCACCTCGCGCTCGCCCAACACGTCAAGTCCGGGGGTGTCCAGCGGCAGCCGTCGGTAGAAGGCGAGCAGGACCGAGGTGAGCGGTCCACGCAGGGCGACCGTCGCCTTCTCGTGTCCGCGGCGCCAGCGGACGCCGTCCGCCCCGAACTCCAGGAGCCATTCGGCGTTCAGAGCGGGGTCGGCGTCGGTGGCGTGGAGATGGATCGAGCGGGTCGGTCCGTCCAGCCGGTAACGCTCCTGGTCCCCCCTGCGCTGCTGGAACCACACGGTGAGATCCAGCCATTCGTCCAACGCGTCGGTGGCGACCTCCGGCGCCACCTCGAAAGGCAGCCCGGCGGCGAGGGTGGCATCGGCGCGGTGAACGGTGATCTCGTTGGCCATCCGCCTGGCCCAGAAACCGGACGTCGATGTGCCCTGCCAGCTCCACACCCTGGTGTCCGGTCCGGCCTCGCGCAACGCGGCCACGACCAGTTCGCCGGTCTCGGCCAGCCACTTGTCCAGGGCCGATGCGTCGCCCCGCTGCTCCGGTCCCCCGCGCAGCGGAATCCGGTCGGAGGGGATGTTCTCCTGCGCCCGGTCGCGCACCAGGGCGTCCACCCAGCGCAGGGCACCCCCCATGTGCCGTACGAGGTCTTCCAGCGACCAGTCGGGGCAGGTCGGCACGGTGGCTGACAGGTCGGCACCGGAGGTCACCACGTCCCTCAACTGGACGACCTGACGGGCGATTTCGTCACAGTAGCGGTCATGCGTGAGCAAAGTCATGACCCAACCCTAGGAGGGTGGTGATCAATCGAGCACGACGATTTCAGCCACATCGAATGCGACACCCACCGAAGCCCCGGTATCCGGCGCGTCCCGGAGTGCGCAGGCCGCCTCCAGGAGCGGGCCGTCCCCGGGCTGGAGGCGAACGGTCACATGCGTGCCCTTGAAGGTGCGGGCGGTCACCGTGCAGGGCAGGCCCGCATCGACCGCCACGAGCCTCACCCCGGCGGGCCGTACGAGGAGTGCGCGGCGTCCCTGTGGTGAGCCGTCCGGCACCGGTAGCTTGCCCCACGGGCTGTCGGCGACCGTACCGGCGACGGTCGCCGGGACCACGTTGTCGAAGCCGAGGAACCGGGCCACGAACGCGTCGGCGGGCCGCTGCCAGACCTCCAGGGGCGAACCGGACTGCGCAATCCGGCCGTCCCGCATCACCACCACCCGGTCGGCCAAGGCGAAGGCCTCGCCCTGGTCGTGGGTGACGGCCAGCACGGTGGTGCCCAGCCGGCCGAAGAGTTCCCTCAGTTCGACCACCAGGCGCTCTCGCAGCGAACGGTCGAGCTGGCCCAGCGGCTCGTCCAGCATGAGCAGCCGGGGCCGGGGCGCGAGTGCGCGGGCGAGGGCCACACGCTGCTGCTCACCGCCGGACAGCCCGGCCACAGCCCGCCGGGCGGCCCCCGGCAGGCCGACCAGCTCCAGCAACTGGCTCACCTCGCCATCCCGTGCGCCCTTGGCCACGCCCTGCATGCGCAGCCCGAAGGCCACGTTGGCTCCGACGTCCCGCTGCGGGAAGAGCTGGTGATCCTGGAACATCAGGCCCACACCACGCTTGTGCGCGGGCACGCCCGTTCGATCACGGCCGTCGAGCAGCACCCGCCCACGGTCCAGCGGCTGCAGTCCGGCAACCGCCCGGAGCAGCGTCGACTTGCCGCTGCCGCTCGGCCCGAGCACACACACCACCTCGTGCTCGGCGACGTCGAGGTCGACCGCGTCGAGCACGGCCCGCCCACCGAAGCGCACGGTTGCGGCCTCAAGGCTGAGCAGCATCAGAACTCCCCCGTCCGATCGGTGCGCAGCCGTTCCAGGATCAGCAGAGCCACGGCGCACACCACCATCAGAATGGTTGAAAGGGCCATGGCCTGGCCGTAGTTGAGTTCCCCTGGACGGCTGAGCAGCCGGGCCACGGCGACCGGGAGCGTCGGATTGTCAGACCGGGCGATGAACACGGTCGCCCCGAACTCGCCGAGCGAGACGGCGAACGCGAATCCGGCGGCGACCAGCAGCGCCCGCCGTACCATCGGCAGATCCACCTCGCGCCACACCCGCCAGGGCGAGGCCCCGAGTACGGCGGCCGCCTCCCTGAGCCGCTCGTCCACCGCGCGCAGCACGGGCAGCATCGTCCGTACGACGAAGGGGGCTCCCACCAACGCCTGCGCGAGCGGCACCAAGATCCAGGACTGCCGCAGGTCCAGCGGCGGCCGGTCGAGCGCGATCAGGAACCCGAAGCCGACGGTCACCGCGGACACGCCGAGCGGCAGCATCAGCAGCGCATCGAAACCCCGCACCAGCCGTCCCGCGTCCCGGCGGGCCAGTGCGGCGGCGGCGAACCCCCCGATCAGCACCGCGATCACGGTGGCGGCGAGGGCGTACTCCAGCGAGGTCCACACCGCGTGCACCGGCGCCACCAGCAAGGTACCGCCGTCGGGGTCGGTGAGCGCCCGGTAATAGCCGAAGCCGGGCGCGTCGAGGGAACGCTGGACCAGCACGGCGAGTGGTAGGACGAGCAGCAGCCCGACGGTGGCGAGGACCCCGACGAGCAGCGCCCACTGCGCGGCCCCGCGGGGCCGGCGGGCGGTCACTGATGCGTCAACCAGTCGCAGGGCCGTCTCCCGCCGCCGTAGGGTCCAGGCGTGCACGGCGAGGATCGCGCCGACCGCGACGAACTGCACGAGGGTGAGGACTGCGGCCGTGGACAGGTCGAAGATCTCGGAGGTCTGCCGGTAGATCTCCACTTCAACGGTGGCGAAGGTGGGTCCGCCGAGGATCTGCACCACGCCGAAGGAGGTGAAGGTGAACAGGAACACCATCAGGGCGGCGGCGGCCACGGCGGGCGCGAGCGCGGGCAGGGTGACCTTCCGCCACGCCGTCAGCGGCGAGACGCCCAGCATCCGGGCGGCCTCCTCCTGCCGCGGGTCGAGCTGGGCCCACAGCCCGCCGACCGTCCGTACGACGACCGCGTAGTTGAAGAAGACGTGGGCCAGCAGGATCGCCCACACGGTGGTGTCCAGCCGTACGCCCCAGAGCTGGTCAAGCAGCCCGTTGTGCCCGACCAGCGCCAGGAAGGCGGTGCCGGCGACGACGGTCGGGAGTACGAACGGAATGGTGACGACGGCCCGCAGCAGTTGTCTGCCCGGGAAGTCGAGGCGGGCGAAGACGTAGGCGGCGGGCAGTGCCAGCAGCAGGGTGAGCGCGGTGGAGGCGAGCGCCTGCCAGGTGGTGAACCAGAGCACGTGCTGGATGTCCGGCTGTGTGACGACATCCGCGATCCGCCCCAGTCGCCAGGTCCCGTCGGCCCTGAGCCCGCGCGTGACGATCGCGGTCACCGGCCAGGCGAAGAACAGCGCGAAGAACGCGACGGGCAGGACCATGAGCCCCAGCCGCGCCGCGCTCCCGCGCGCCGCACCCCGCCGGGCTACTTCAGTATCAGCGACGTCCACGACTTGACCCACTGATCACGATGGGTGGCGATGCTGCCGGGGGACATGGTCTCGGGGTCCTTGGCCGGCGGGCCGTACTTGGTGAAGTCCGGCGGTACCTGGGCACCCTTGCGCACCGGGTAGACGAACATCTTCAGCGGCATGTCCTCCTGGAACTCCTTGGTGAGCAGGAAGTCGAGGAACGCCTTGCCGCCCTTGGTGTTCGTCGCGTTGCTCAGCAGGCCCGCGTATTCGGTCTGCCGGAAGCAGGTCCCGTAGGCGACCCCGGTGGGCGCGGTGCTGGGCCGCTTCTTGGCAAAGATCACCTCGGCGGGCGGTGAGGAGGCGTACGACACCACCAGCGGCCGGTCCCCGCCGGCCTTCTTCCCCTCGGAGGAGCCGGAGAACTCCTGGTAGTAGGCCTGCTCCCAGCCGTCGACGACCTTGACTCCGTTGGCCTTGAGCTTCTTCCAGTAGTCCGGCCAGCCCTGGTCTCCGAACTTCGCCGCGCTGCCCAGCAGGAAGCCGAGGCCCGGCGAGGAGGTGGCCGCGTTCTCAGTGACGAGCAGGTTCTTGTACTCGGGCTTGGCCAGGTCAGCGAAGGACTGGGGCGGGGTCAGCTTGTGCTTGCTGAAGTACGCCTTGTCGTAGTTCACGCAGATGTCGCCGGTGTCGATGGGCGTGACGCGGTGCTTGCCCTGGTCGACACGGTACTCCGGAAGGACCAGATCGGAGCCCTTCGCCTGGTAGGGCTGGAACAGGCCGTTGTCGAGGGCCCGGGACAGCAGGGTGTTGTCGACGCCGAAGAAGACGTCGCCCTGCGGATGGTCCTTGGTGAGGATCGCCTTGTTGACGGCCTGCCCGGCATCGCCGTCCCTGAGGACCCTGACCCGGTATCCGGACTGCTTCTCGAAGTCCTTGATGACGTTCTTGGACACGCTCCACGATGCGTGGCTGACCAGGGTCACGGTCTTGGAGTCCGCGGACTTCTTGGCGTCGGTCGAGCCGCACGCGGTGAGCGCGGGCAGCGCGACCAGGCCGAGACCGACCGTCACGGCCACGAGGTTCTTGGTGTGCACTGGATGTCCTCCTGGGGTTGACCAGGAAGAGACGCGGCCCTGCCCGGGCTCCTCGAAGGAGACCAGGCAGGGCGCAACAGCTTGAGCGAAGACCGAACTTCCTACCCAGAATGACCTGGGCGAGGTTCAGAGGGTCTGCGGCCCGGTTGCCGCACTCTCAGCGCTGTGGCGCTCCCCTGTCGGAATATGAAGATGTGAGAATACGTGGACGGAGTCAGGTTACCGCTCGGTGGCCGCGAGCTGACCACATGCCCCGTCGATCTCCTGACCGCGGGTGTCCCGGATGGTGACGGGCACACCGTGCGCCGCGATGGCCTCGACGAACGCCTTCTCGTCCGCCGGCCTGGAGGCCGTCCACTTGGACCCCGGGGTCGGGTTGAGCGGGATGAGGTTGACGTGCACGGGCTTGCCCCTGAGCAGCCGGCCGAGCCGGTCGCCGCGCCAGGCCTGGTCGTTGATGTCCCGGATCAGGGCGTACTCGATGGACAGCCGGCGTCCGGACTTCGCCGCGTATTCGAAGCCGGCGTCCAGCACCTCGCGCACCTTCCACCGGGTGTTCACGGGCACCAGGGTGTCGCGCAACTCGTCGTCGGGGGCGTGCAGGGAGATCGCCAACCGGCACCTGAAGCCCTCGTCGGCGAACCGGTGGATGGCCGGCACGAGTCCGACGGTCGAGACGGTGATGCCCCGCTGCGAGAGCCCGAGTCCGTCGGGAGCCGGGTCCGTCAGTGCCCGAATCGCCCGCACGACCCGGTTGTAGTTGGCGAGCGGCTCACCCATGCCCATGAAGACGATGTTGGACAGCCGGGCCGGCCCCCCGGGTACCTCGCCGTCGCGCAGGGCACGCATCCCGTCCACGATCTGGTGGACGATCTCGGCGGTGGACAGATTCCGGTCCAGCCCCGCCTGCCCCGTGGCACAGAACGGGCAGTTCATCCCGCATCCCGCCTGCGAGCTGATGCACATGGTCACCCGGTCCGGGTAGCGCATCAGCACGGACTCCACCAGCGTGCCGTCGAACAGCCTCCACAGCGTCTTGCGCGTGGTCCCCTGGTCCGTCGACAGGTGCCGGACGACGGTCATCAGCTCCGGGAACAACGCTTCCCTGAGTTTGCCGCGCGACCCGGCGGGAATGTCGGTCCACTGTTCCGGGTCGTGCGCGTACCGCGCGAAGTACTGCTGCGAGAGCTGTTTGGCGCGGAAGGGCTTCTCACCGATCTCAGCCACCGCGTCCTTGCGCTCGGCGGGCGTGAGGTCGGCGAGGTGCCGCGGCGGCTTCTTGGCTCCGCGCGGGGCGGCGAAGGTGAGTTCTCCGGGGGCTGGGCGTGCCACGGTCGGGTGACTCCTCAGGACGACGGGGCCTCGCACCCCCGCGTCGGCGGGGGCCACGGCACAGCGATGCCGGAGCGGGGAGACCTCACAGGGCAGCCCCGCGAGGGCGGGAACGAATCAGGGGCCCACGGCTGGGCGCCACGGGCCCCTCCAGGGTACCCGCTCCCTGTCAACACCGACTCGCCGTGAACCGGGCTACCCTCCGGTGTGCTCCAGGTGCTCCTTGAGCAGACGCTCGTTGTGCGGCAGTTCCTTGCGGACCTGTGGGCGCACGACCAGGGGCACCAGCACTTTGCCGATGCCGTGGCCCTCGAAGTCCAGGTCCATGGTCACGCGGGTGCGGCCGTCGGCGAGCGGTGTGACCTCGCCGTGGACGAGGCCCCGGACCGGGCCGTCGATACCGCGCATGCCCCAGGTGCGTGGGGGTTCGAACTCGGTGATCCGCATGGTCATCGGCATGTCACGGCGGCCGACGTGCCGAGTGATCCGGAGCCGGGACCCCAGAGCCAGCGGGCCGTCGTCCAGCTGCTCGACCGACACCGCGCTCTGCTGCCATTCCGGCAGACGGTTGGGATCGGTCACGTACGCCCAGACGTCACCGGGCGTCCGGTCGATGTCTATCTCCTCGTGGAAGGCGGACATGGCGCCCTCCTTTCAGCTGTCTCCCGAGGCCCCGGCACGGAGACCGGAGGGCCCTGTGCCCAGAATGGTCCCCCTCGTACGACCGTACGACCATCGCGGCCGTGCACACACGCCCGAGTGCGCCGGAGCCGGGACGGCGACGGGCCCCCGCCCTGTGCACAGGACAGAGGCCCGCAAGCCGTACGGAGCGCGGAAACTCACGCGGAGCCGACGAACCCCACCATCAGCAGCCACACCACGGGAGCCGTGGGCAGCAGCGAGTCCAGCCGGTCCATGATGCCGCCGTGTCCGGGGAGCAAGGTGCCCATGTCCTTGATGCCCAGGTCGCGCTTGATCATGGACTCGCCGAGGTCGCCCAGGGTGGCACTGGCCGCGACCGCGAGGCCCAGCAGCAGTCCCTGCCACCAGGTACCGCCGTCGATCAGGAACTGCATGCACAGTGCGCCTGCGACCATCGCGAACAGCACCGCGCCCAGCAGACCCTCCCGGGTCTTGCCGGGGCTGATGCGCGGGGCGAGCTTGTGTTTGCCGAAGCGCCAGCCGACGGCGTAGGCGCCCGTGTCGCTGACGACCGTCAGGAGCAGGAAGGTCAGGACCCGCCAGGGTCCGTCGTCAGCGGCGAGCAGCAGCGCGACGAAGGTGGCCAGGAAGGGCACGTAGAAGGCTGCGAAGACACCGGCCGTGACGTCCTTGAGGTAATCCTCCGGTGGCTCGGTCATGCGCCAGACCAGGACTGCCAGGGCCGTCAGTGCCATGGCCACCCAGGCGCCCTCGGCGCCGCGCACGTAGCCGGCGACCACCATCGCCGCACCACCCACCGCGAGCGGTACCAGCGGTGCCCTGATGCCCTTGCGTTCCTGCAGTCTGCTGGTCAGCTCCCACAGGCCGACGACGACCGCGACCGCTATCACGCCGACGAATACGGCCTTGACGATGAACAGGGACGCGACGATCACCACACCGAGTCCGACACCGACCCCTATGGCCGCGCTCAGGTCACGACCCGCGCTCTTCTTCTGCGGCGCCGGCGGCGGCTGCGGGGCGTCGGGCATGGGCTCCGGATTCTGGGTCTCAGCCGGGACCGGCCGGTCCTGGAAGGTCTCGTCTCGGAACAGGGGACCACTCAGCAGAGCGGCCCCCCGGTCGTCGTCCTGGTCTCCGCCGTATGCGGGCAGGTCGGACGCGATGGGCATGGGGCGAGTCTGCGGCGCCTCAGGCGCATCGTACGCGGGACCCGCCGGGGCAGCCCCCTGGACAGGCCCACCCACGGTGTGCCCCCAGTACCCGGCCTGCCCGGCCGGTGACGGCGCCCCCCAGGAAGAGTCGCTCATCAGACTTCGAGCAGCTCCGCTTCCTTGTGCTTGAGGAGCTCGTCCACCTGGGCGACGTACTTCGCCGTCAGGTCGTCGAGCTCCTTCTCCGCACGACGCCCCTCGTCCTCACCGACCTCGCCGTCCTTGATCAGCTTGTCGATGGCGTCCTTGGCCTTGCGGCGCACGGAGCGGATGGAGACCTTCGCGTCCTCGCCCTTGCCCTTGGCGACCTTGATGTACTCGCGGCGGCGCTCCTCGGTGAGTTCGGGGAACACCACCCGAATGATGTTGCCGTCGTTGCTGGGGTTGACGCCCAGGTCGGAGTCGCGGATGGCCTGCTCGATATTGCGCAGTGCGCTCTTGTCGAACGGCGTCACGACCGCCATGCGCGGCTCCGGCACGGAGAACGAGGCCAGCTGGTTGATCGGCGTAGGGGCACCGTAGTAGTCGGCCACGATCTTGTTGAACATCGCCGGGTGCGCACGGCCGGTGCGGATCGCGGCGAAGTCCTCCTTGGCGACCACGACGGCCTTCTCCATCTTCTCCTCGGCTTCGAGGAGGGTCTCTTCGATCACCACTTGCTCCTGCGTGTCTTGAGTAAGGCCCGGCTGCAGTTCCTGTGTCGGGCGGCGGCCGGCTGCGTCGCGTCTTCTTCCTGCACGGTTCCCGACCGGCAGGACATTGTCCATCCCCCAGCGGGGGCATCAGCCCTGGCTGGCTTGCTCACCCACCAACGTGCCGATCTTCTCACCCTTGACGGCGCGGGCGATGTTGCCCTCCGCGAGAAGCTCGAAGACGAGGATCGGGAGCTTGTTGTCGCGGCACAGCGTGATGGCCGTGGCGTCGGCGACCTTGAGGTCGCGGGTGATGACCTCGCCATAGCCGAGAGCGTCGAACTTCACGGCGTCCGGGTTGGCCTTGGGGTCGGAGTCGTAGACCCCGTCCACACCGTTCTTGCCCATGAGCAGCGCCTCGGCGTCGATCTCCAGGGCGCGCTGGGCGGCGGTGGTGTCAGTGGAGAAGTACGGCATTCCCATACCGGCGCCGAAGATGACCACACGGCCCTTCTCCAGGTGGCGCACGGCACGCAGCGGGATGTACGGCTCGGCGACCTGGCCCATGGTGATGGCGGTCTGCACCCGGCTGTCGATGCCTTCCTTCTCCAGGAAGTCCTGCAGGGCGAGGCAGTTCATCACCGTGCCGAGCATGCCCATGTAGTCGGAGCGGGCGCGGTCCATGCCCCGCTGCTGGAGTTCGGCACCGCGGAAGAAGTTGCCGCCACCGATGACTACCGCGATCTGGGCCCCGTCACGGACGACGGAGGCGATCTCCCGGGCGATCTTGTGGACCACGTCCGGGTCGACGCCCAGGCCCCCGCCGCCGGAGAATGCCTCTCCGGACAGCTTCAGCAGAAACCGGCCGGGTACTTTGCCGTCGTCGCTCTTCTGGGCCTTGGTGGTCATGGGAGATCCCGCCTCTTTCACGTGTTGCACATACGAAGAAGGCCACTGCCGGTGGGGTCGCTCTTCGCTCCCATACGCGGCAATGGCCTCCTCGTCAGATCTGCTGCCGCCCGTCGCACGCCCGGATGTGGCGGCGTGCGTGGACGACTGCGGTCGACCCTATCGGGATTTCTCCACGGTTCGGGTGTCGATCGCGGTACGGACTCAGATGCCGACCTTGATGCGCGCGAAGCGCTTCAGGGTGACACCGGCCTCGTCCAACACCTTCTGGACCGACTTCTTGTTGTCGAGCGCGTAGGGCTGGCCCAGCAGGGTGGCGTCCTTGAAGAAGCCGTTGAGGCGACCCTCGACGATCTTGGTGATCGCGGCCTCGGGCTTGCCCTCGGCGCGAGTGGTCTCCTCGGCGATGCGACGCTCGGACTCGACGATGTCGGCCGGGACGTCCTCCTTGGCCAGGTACCTCGGCGCGAAGGCGGCGATGTGCTGGGCGATGCCCTTGGCGACCTCGGCGTTCGGCTTGTCGAACTCGACCAGGACACCGATCTGCGGGGGCAGGTCGGGCATGGTGCGGTGCATGTAGGCGGTGACGTAGCCGTCGGCGTACTGGGCGAAGCGGTCCAGGACGATCTTCTCGCCGAGGTTGGCGTTGGCCTCGTCCACGAACGCACGGACAGTCTTGCCGGGCTCGATCTCGGAGGCGAGCAGCGCCTCGATGTCGGCCGGGTTCGTCTTGCCGACGTGCTCGGCGATGGCCTTGGCCACGGCCTGGAACTTGTCGCCCTTGGCGACGAAGTCCGTCTCGCACTTCAGCTCGACGAGGACGCCGGAGGAGTTGTCGTCGGCGATGATGGACACCACGGCGCCGTTCTCGGCGGAGCGGCCCTCGCGCTTGGCAACGCCCTTCTGGCCCTTGATGCGCAGCGCCTCGACAGCCTTGTCGACGTTGCCCTCGGCCTCGTCCAGCGCCTTCTTGCAGTCCATCATGCCGGCGCCGGTGAGCTCACGGAGCTTCTTGACGTCGGCGGCGGTGTAGTTCGCCATGAGTCAGTGAGTCTTTCTCGAAGTCTGGAAGATCTTCAGATCCGCACGGTTCGCGATCCACATGGAGCCACGGAACGCGTACGCGATGCCGACCTGCGGGTGAACAGCGGGGGCGGACTTGATGTCACCGCCCCCGCTGTCAAACGCTGACGGACCGGCGTCAGGCCTTCTCGCCCTCGGCAGGCTTCTCGGCCTCGGCAGCCTTCTCGCCCTCGGCGGCCTTCTCAGCCTCGGCAGGCTTCTCGGCCTCGGTAGGCTTCTCGGCCTCGGCGGCCTTCTCGGCCTCGGCAGCCGGAGCCTCGTCCTTCTTCTCACCCTCGAGCAGGTCGCGCTCCCACTCGGCGAGCGGCTCGCCCGCGGCCTTCTCACCCTTCTCGCCGGTGGCGACACCGGAACGGGCGATGAGGCCCTCGGCGACAGCGTCGGCGATCACACGGGTGAGCAGGGTGACGGAGCGGATCGCGTCGTCGTTGCCCGGGATCTTGTAGTCGACCTCGTCGGGGTCGCAGTTGGTGTCGAGGATCGCGACGACCGGAATGTTCAGCTTCCGGGCCTCACCGACCGCGATGTGCTCCTTCTTGGTGTCCACGATCCAGACGGCGCTGGGCACCTTCTGCATCTCGCGGATACCACCGAGGGTCTTCTCCAGCTTGGCCTTCTCGCGGGAGAGGACCAGGAGCTCCTTCTTGGTCAGACCGGAGGACGCGACGTCCTCGAAGTCGATCTGCTCCAGCTCCTTCAGGCGCTGCAGACGCTTGTAGACGGTCGAGAAGTTGGTGAGCATGCCGCCCAGCCAGCGCTGGTTGACGTAGGGCATGCCGACGCGGGTGGCCTGCTCGGCGATGGCCTCCTGCGCCTGCTTCTTCGTGCCGACGAACATGACCGTACCGCCGTGGGCGACGGTCTCCTTGACGAACTCGTAGGCGCGGTCGATGTACGACAGCGACTGGAGCAGGTCGATGATGTAGATGCCGTTGCGCTCGGTGAAGATGAAGCGCTTCATCTTCGGGTTCCAGCGACGGGTCTGGTGACCGAAGTGGACGCCGCTCTCCAGCAGCTCCCGCATCGTGACGACGGCCATAGCCGTATCTCCTTGAATTCCTCGGTTGTGCCGCGTCCACCGGACGGCGGACGCGCCTGACGCCCACTGCGCGCCGTGCCGCGAAGGACCGAGAGGCGCTTGGTACGAACCGTTTCCGGGTGCCGTACCGGGGCGTGCGAAGTCGACCCGGTGACCCGGATCGCCAGAAGAAGTGTACGGGACCGGCAGGGCACCAGGTGACGCCACTGTCCACAACCGGGCAGGCATCCACAGGGTCCGCCCGTGATCGGCCGGGTCACGGGACGGTGTTCGCATGCGACAAGCGATGCGTTATATCTCGTTATGGGCGATCTTCCTGCTGGGACCGGCGGTGGCCGCGCTCACCCCTCTGGCTTGGGCGGCTCCCCGCCCCCCAGCACCGCCGGCACGCGCACAGGCCTCGGTCCCGGCGATCGGCCGCACCTGGCCGGTGGGGTTTCGCCCGCCGATCCTGCGGGGCTGGGAGCCGCCGGCCACGGTGTACGGCCCCGGCCACCGGGGGGTGGACCTGGGAGCACCGACCGGAGCCCCGGTACGCGCGGTGGCACCGGGCCGGGTGCTGTTCGCGGGGCGCGTGGCGGGGAGGGGTGTCGTATCCCTGAAGCTTGCGGGAACCGCCTTGCGGACCACGTACGAGCCGGTGCGCCCGTCGGTGCGGAAGGGGGACGAGGTGACAGCGGGGGAGGTGGTGGGCCTGGTGGAGCCGACGGGCTCGCACTGCGGGACAGCCACCTGCGTGCACTGGGGGCTACTGAAGCACGAAACCTACCTGGACCCGCTGTCCCTGCTGCCGCCCTGGTTACTCCGCAAAGGACCGTCGCGGCTGCTGCCGGTACGGGGAGTGCCGCGAGCGGACGTACCGCGGGAGGCTACGCCTCAGCAGGGGGTACCCAGGGACGGTACGGATCCGGCCCCCGCAACAGCCCGACCAGAAAACGGAGCCGGAACCGGGATCACCCCTTGATCCCCCACAGGGCCATGCCCACCGCAGTGTCCGTGACCACCGCGGGATCCTCAGCCGCACCGAGCTCGATCCGCCGCACCGCCGCGTCCACCACCCCCTGCAACAGCATGGCCGCCAGCTGGGGCTGTGCATGCCCCAGCTCCCCCAGCGCCTCGACGATCATTGCGACCAGCCCTCCGTGGGCCGCCCTGATCTTCTCCCGCGCCCCCGCGTCCAGCTCGCTCGCGGAGATCGCGACGACCGCCCGATGCCGCCGGTCCCCCACCAGCGCCAGCTGCCGCCGGACGTACGCCTCGACCTTGCCTTCGGGAGAGTCGGCGTGCTCCATGGCAGATGCCACTTCCGCCGCCCACAGCGGGAAGTCTGCCTCGCACAGTTCTTCGACCACGGCCGCACGGGATCGGAAGTACTCGTACACGGACGACCGTGCCAGCCCCGTCCGCTCGGCGAGCGCAGGAAAGGTCAGCGCTTCCGTCCCACCTTCGGACAGCAGTGACCGAGCCGCGTCCAGTAGGGCGGCTCGTTGCATAGACCGGTGCTCGGCCACGGAGGCCGCTCGAATCCTTGGCACGTCAACCACTTTACGGACGAGCGCCCGCGCAGGGGAGCCGACTCGACGACCGGCCTGCAGCACGGGCCCTCAGCGCCCGAAACTTGCCAGCTTGGCCCGCAGCTGCAGCACCGACTTGGTGTGGATCTGACTGACCCTGCTCTCGGTGACGCCGAGCACATTGCCGATCTCAGCGAGAGTGAGCCCCTCGTAGTAGTACAGAGTGACGACCGTCTTCTCCCGCTCGGGCAGCGTGTTGATCGCCCGTGCGAGGAACCGCCGCAGCTCCCGGTCCTCGGCCACCTCGACCGGGTTGTCCGCCGCGGTGTCCTCCAGGGTGTCCATGAGACTGAGCCGATCCCCACCCTCTCCGCCGACGTGTAGCAACTCCTCCAGAGCGACCACATTGGCCAACGACAACTGGCTGAACACTGCGTGCAGTTCGTCGACCTCCATGCCCAATTCCACGGCAACCTCACCCTCGGACGGGGTGCGGTGCAGCCGGGCCTCCAGAGTGGCGTAGGCGCGCTCGACGTTCCGTGCCTTCTGCCGGACCGAGCGGGGGATCCAGTCCAGTGCCCGCAGCTCGTCGATCATCGCGCCGCGGATCCGGGTGATGGCATACGTCTCGAACTTGATCTCCCGTCCGATGTCGAACTTCTCGATCGCGTCGATCAACCCGAACACCCCGGACGAAACGAAGTCCGCCTGTTCCACATTGGAGGGCAGGCCGACGCTCACCCGCCCCGCGACGTATTTCACGAGCGGCGAGTAGTGCAGGATCAGCTGCTCCCGCAGCCGGTCGTCCCCCGTCGCCTTGTACGACCGCCACAGTTCGTCGAGCGTCGAGGGAGCGGGCGGCCGCACGCTGCCACCGTCGCGGGCGGCTGGGGGGAGCGCCGCCCGGTCGGACCCGGAGGTGTGCTGGGGCATTCGTCGCCTTGTGCCGTTCTGCCGTGAAGTGCCGTGAAGTGCTGCGAAGTGGGGGTGAGTGGGGATCGTGCGGTGAAGTGGGCTGGCTGGGTGAGCTGTCGGTCTGATGGTGAGTTGACGTGGTCTGCGTCGCCACCTTCGTGAGCGTAGCGTGACTGAGGTGTCGCGGTGTGCGAACAGCGAGGCTCCACCCGTGCGCGGGGCCCGGCGGACGACCGGGGGCGCACGCTCCACGGGTCGCTCTGTGTGACCAGTCGCAGCGCCAACTCCGGGAAACCTCAAGGGCGTCGGGCGTTCCCCCGGACGGCCGAACACGCTCGGTCAGCATGGATCACGAGTGCTCCGGACCGAGGTCATCGCCTGGCGTGTCAACTTCCAGTCATCGCCGTGTCGTTCGACGTATCCAAGTGCTCGGAGTTCGTACAGTCTCGCGATCGCCTCGTCCCGGCTGGTCACTGCGCCGAGCGCGATCTCCCTGACGGGGCCGGCGCGATTGCCGGGCAGGGCGGCAAGGACCGCCTGGGCCGCCGGTTCCAGCAAGTCGCGCGGGAGAACAGGACCCCGCCGGACCGGGGCCAGCTCTCCCATACCGCCCACGAGTTCGATGACTTCCGCCGCGTCGGTTACCAGGACCGCCTCCCCGCGCAGCAGTTCGTGCACGCCGGCGGAGCAACCGCTGGTGACCGGTCCGGGCACTCCCATGGTGAACCGTCCGAGACGCTGCGCAGCCCGCACGGTGGCGAGCGAGCCGCTGCGGCAAGCCGCCTCCACGACGACCGTGCCCCTGGTCAGCGCGGCGATTACCCGGTTGCGGAGGATGAACCGGCTCGGTGTTGGGTGGTCCCCCGGCGGCAACTCGCCCACGATAAGTCCCTGTTCCGCGATCCGGTCGATGAGCGCGGCGTTGCCGGGCGGGTAGACACGGTCGACACCGCAGGCCAGGACCGCGACGGTGGCTCCATGAGCGGCGAGGGCGCCTCGGTGCGCGGCACCATCGATGCCGTAGGCGCCGCCGGACACCACCACCCACCCGTGTTCGGCGAGCCCGGCGGAGAGAGTGGCCGCGACATGGGCGCCGTAGTCGGTGCAGGCCCGCGCACCCACTACGGCGACGGACCGCAGTGCCCACATCCGCAGATCGGGCCGCCCACGCACCCAGAGCCCAATGGGCCTGGCGTCCTTGAGATCGTCGAGCTGGCTGGGCCACTCGGGGTCCCCTGGGTTCACGAACCGCGCCCCGACGGCGTGCGCCAACGCCAGGTCCCGCTCCGGCTCGGCGCGCCGAGCCCGCGCGACGAGCCCGGCCCACCGTGCCCCGCTCGCCCCCGGCAACGGCTCGCCGCCCGCGAGTAGCCGCCGCACCACCTCCCGCACACCGAACTCCCGTACCCACCGCCCGCCGGTCTCGTCACCGGGCTCGATGACCCGGCAGAGGACGACCCTGCCGAGCGGTCCGCCGACGGAGCCGGAGCCCTCGGACGTGTCAGCGGCCGTCATGTCAGTGCCCCGATGGCCATGGGCACCCCTCGGGGGATGCCGGTGCGCAGCTGAAGCGCCAGGGCGACGTCGGTCGCGTCCGGCCGGTCGTGCCCCACAAGGTCGGCGACCGTCCATGCGACGCGTAGCACCCGGTCGATCCCGCGGGCCGTGAGCACGCCCCGCTCCAGGCTGCGCTCGGCTTCGTCCAGTGCGCCGGTGACCGCGTGGTAGCGGCCGCGCAGTTCCCGGCCGGGTACTTCGCTGTTGGTACGCCACGGGGTTCCGGCGAGTCGGACCGCGGCCCGCGCCCGAGCCCGCCGCACCCGGTCTGCCACGGTCGCGGTGGACTCGCCCCGGGCACCGGGTTCGGTGAGCTGGGCCCGGGTGACCGGATCGACCTCGACACGCAGGTCCACCCGGTCCAGCAACGGGCCGGAGAGCCGCGCCTGGTACCGGCGGATCGCCGACGGCGGGCATTCACACGGGGAGTCGCGCATCGAAAATCGCCCGCACGGACAAGGATTGGCCGCGAGCACCATCAGGAAGCGCGCCGGGAATCGGACCACTCCCGCGCTGCGTGCGATCACGACGTGTCCCGATTCCAGGGGCTGGCGCAGGGCATCGAGGCTCCGGCTCCGGAACTCGGGTGCCTCGTCCAGGAACAGCACGCCCCGATGGGCGAGGGACACCGCACCCGGACGTGCGACGCCGGGGCCGCCACCGACCAGTGACTGCATGGTGGCTGAGTGGTGTGGGGCGCAGTACGGAGCGACGTCGATGAGCGGTTTGCCGGGCGGCAGCAGACCGGCCACCGAGTGCACCGCCGTGACCTCCAGTGACTCCTCTCTGGTGAGCGGGGGAAGGACGGCGGGCAGACGTTCGGCGAGCATGGTCTTGCCCGCGCCGGGCGGCCCCTCCAGGAACAGGTGGTGCCCGCCGGCGGCGGCCACCTCCACGGCGGTGCGGGCAGAAGTCTGGCCCACGACGTCCGCCAGGTCGTGCTCATGGTCGTGTTGTGCCTCGCCGACGTGGTGCACGCCGGTCGAAGCACCCGTGCCCGGCATGCGCAGACCGGCCAGGAGGGGGTCCACGCGGCCCTGTCCGACCGGTTCCTCCTCCGGGACGGGCTCGTCGGCCAGCACCGCGACCAACTGCCTCAGGCTGCGGACCCCGAGCACGGAGACGCCTGGGACCAGCGAGGCCTCGGCGGCAGCGCACTCAGGTACGACCACCTGCTCGTAGCCTGCCTCAGCGGCGGCCAGCACCGCGGGCAGGATGCCCCGCACCGGCCGCACCCGGCCGTCCAGACCGAGCTCCCCGATCATGACGATGTCGGCGAGGACCCGGGGATCGATCCGCGCTGCGGCGCCGAGCACCGCACAAGCGACGGCCAGATCGAAGCCCGAGCCGGCCTTGGGCACCGACGCTGGGCTGAGTCCGACGGTGAGCTTCTTCTGCGGCCACTCGCCGCCCGAGTTGACCACCGCGGCCCGGACCCGGTCGCGGCTCTCGGACAGGCTCTTGTCGGGCAGGCCGACCAGGGTGAAGGCCGCGACCCCGGGTTCGAGGTCGGCCTGGACCTCGACGGCCACCCCCTCGACGCCGACCAGCGCCACCGAACAGGTGCGGGCGAATCCCATTCAGGCCACCCCCCGCACATGCTCGACGGACGGTGCGCCCCGGCGGGGCAGAAGGACGCCGAGCAGGTCGATGCGGACGCCTCCCGCTGGGGCTCCGCCGTGACCGTGAACCCATAACTCGGCGAGATGGCGCAGCCTGGCGACCTTCCCCGAGGTGACCGCGGCCATGGGGTGCTCGTAGGAACTGCTTCTGCGGGTCTTCACCTCGCACACGACCAGGACGTCGCCGTCCCTCGCCACGATGTCGATCTCGCCGGTCCTGCCGCAGCGCCAGTTGCGCTCCAGGACCGTCATGCCGGCCCGGGCCAGCCATCGCGCGGCCAGGTCCTCGCCGTACTTGCCGAGTGCACTGCGTGCCCTGCTCATGTCGGCACCACCTCCGGTGCCAACGGTCACGCATCACGTCCCCAATTGTTGATCTTGGTGGACTGCTCAGCGGTTGTGGAAAACTCCGTCACCCGCTGGGGAGCTCCAAGTCGCTCTTATTCAGCTCCTCGATATTCACGTCCTTGAACGTGAGGACCCTCACCTGCTTCACGAAGCGGGCCGGTCGATACATGTCCCAGACCCAGGCGTCGGCCATGGTCACCTCGAAGAACACTTCACCCTGGACCGAGTGGACCTGCATCTCGTAGTCGTTGGTGAGGTAGAAGCGCCGTTCCGTCTCGATCACGTATTTGAACAGACCGACGACGTCTCGGTACTCCCGGTAGAGCTTCAGCTCCATCTCGGTCTCGTACTTTTCGAGGTCCTCGGCGCTCATGGCATGTTCCCCTTCAGCCGTGCGATCCCACCATTGTGCGCCAGTCGCGGGGGCCCTCAGACGATTTCCGTGTTGAGAGTGACGGGACTGGCCGGGGGACCTTCGTCGAGCAGCGTACGCAGCAGCTCGGCGAGTCTGGTCGGATACACCGTCTCATGTGCCCGGGACAGTTCCTGGCACGTCCACCAGCGCGCTCCGGCGACGCTGCGCCGCTCCAACTCAGTCAACCCGGTCGCCGCAACCGCCGTCCGGGTCGTACGGGCCAGGTAGTACCACTCATCCTGGTCCCAACGGAGGCCGGCGAACGGAAAGGAACACCGGCGCCGCCACAGCACGGGACCAAGGTCGACGCCGGTGATCCCGGTCTCCTCGAAGAGCTCCCGCAGCGCGGCCTGCGCGCGCGTCTCGACACCCTCCACACCACCGCCAGGTGTGAACCACCAGGTGTCGGACGGATCATCCGGCTCGTGGCCCCGCAGAAGGAGGATGCGGTCCGCAGGGTCGAGCAGCACCACCCGTGCCACCCTGCGCGGACCACCCTCGGACGGCTCCCCGCCGGCCGGGGTGCTCTCAGCGGGCACCGGTCGGCTCCGGGCGGGTGGTACGGCCTCGGGCGCGGTCCAACAGCTTGACGATCGGGCCGTAGGCTGCACCGGCGAGGATCAGGACGGTACCGGCGGCGATCAGCAGTTCGATCGTGCGCAGCGGGCCGGGCCGGGAGAGGGCGCCCAGGGCCTCGAAGCCGACCGGACGCTTGACCATGCCCTTCCAGGGCCACACGACGGCGTCCACCCGGGCGGACACGGCGTCGCGGGAGACCGTGCCCTTGGCCGCGTCGGTCAGGTGGGCCGTGGAGTCCAAGGAGCCCTGGCGTTCGTCCCCAAGGAGGAAGAGCCGTCCCTTGGGGACGGTCACCGTCGGGAAGTTCGTGATCTCGGCCAGACTGCCCTTGGGCAGGTACGTCTCGTCGATCTGCTTGCCGTTGACGGTCAGTTTGCCGTCGGTGCAGCAGGAGACAGTGTCGCCGCCGACGGCGACGACCCGCTTGACCACCTTGGCGTTGCTGACCCACCTCTTGTCCTCGAAGACGACCACGTCACCGCGCCGCACCTGGCCACCGTCGACGCGCTGGGCGAGCACGCGGTCCCCGGCATCGATGGTCGGGGTCATGGAGCTGGTGGGCACGGTGTACGGCCGGTAGACCACCGCTGCCCAGGCGAATCCGCCGAGGAACAGGCCCAGGCCGAGGGCCACGGCCAGCCCGGACAGCCGCTGTCCGATCCGGCTTCCGCCGGCCTGGGCCCCGCTGCTTGTGCCGCCGCTGCGCGGGGCCGTACGCGTCGTGCTCTCGCCACCCATGGACCCGCACCCTACCTGCCGGTACCGGACCGGGGCAGCCCCTCTTTCACGCCCCGGTCGCGGTCTCCACGAAGAGTCCTTCGGGAACGCAGCTGCGGAATCGGGCCGTGGAAGAAGGCTCCCGGAAACGGAGCCGTAACGGCCGACCGCTGGAGCCGACCCGTGGAACCGACCGGCTCACCGATTCCCGGAGGTCTTCTTCTGCTCCACCGTGGTGCGCAGCCGATCCGCCCTCCTACGCCGCCAGACCACCACCGGCAGCACCGCCGCGACGGCCACGCCCTCCGGGGCCACCGTCAGGGACGCCCCTGCGGAGGACTGCTGGTCGAGGCCGGGCTGGTCGAAAGTGTCGGGGATCGGCAGGGTGCCCCAGCGGTTGATAGGCCAGGCCCTGACGATGGCACGACCGACGACCTTGTTCACAGGCACCATGCCGTGGTTCTTGTCGGACTGGTTGTAGCGGGAGTCCCGGGAGTTCTGGCGGTGGTCGCCCATCACCCAGATGTAGCCCTTGGGAATCTTCACCTTGAACTGGCCGCCCACGTCGTCCACGCTGCACGGTGTGTTGCCCGGGTAGACGTACGGCTCGTTCAGTGCCTTGCCATTGACCTTCAGCGGGCCGCTGTTCAAGCACTCGACCGTGTCACCGCCGACGCCGATGACACGCTTGATCAGGTCCTTCTCATTGGCCGACGGCATCAGGCCGATCCAGCTGAGGACCTTCTGCAAGGGATTGGGGTTCGGCGTGGGCTCGCCCGCGAGCCAGTTGTCCGGGTCATGGAAGACGACGATCTCGCCGCGCTCGGGCTCGGAGCCGAACCACGGGGTGAGCTTGTCGACCAAGACGCGGTCACCCACCTGCAGGGTGTTCTCCATCGAGGCGGAGGGGATGGAGAACGCCTGGACCAGGAAGGTCTTGATCAGTAGCGCGAGGACCAGCGCGATGCCGATCAGGATCGGCAGTTCCTTCCAGAAGGAGCGCTGCGGCTTCTTCTGCTTGCCGCCCTCTGGCTCCTCCGCATCCTCTGCGCCCTTCGAGTCGGCTCCCCCGGCCCGGGGTCGCTGCTCGTCCGCTGGCGTGCCCTCGCCACCGGCCGCCTCGTCATTCCCGGAGGTCATGGCGCCGTCCGGTCGAGGGACGTCCGCTTCCACGGGGTTCCCACGGTGCTCTTCGTCGTCGAATCCCGACCGTGCGCCTACCGCCACGTCCCCCACGCCAACTCCTTACTCTGTGCCGCCGCCTGCAACGCACCCGGCGCAGGCCCACCACTCCCATAACGAGCGGGAGTTCCGCAGGGGTCGGGAGCTGGGTCATTCCGTTCGGATCCGCGGAGCCAACCCTATGCGACAGGTGGGGGCCCGCAGTCGCCCCCGACACGGAGTGCGCAACGCTTGCGAAGGTTTTAGGTTCCTCCAGACGCGTCCAGTGACCGATCGGCCAGCCGATGACCATGGCCCGACCGACCACCGAGTCCTCGGAGACGGTGCCGCCGTAGGGCGTGTTCTGGTGGACGCGGGAGTCCGCGGAGTCGTCACGGTGGTCACCCATCACCCACAGTCGCCCCTTGGGGACGGTGATGTCGAACGGCATGGCGGAGGGTGCGTTCCCCGGATAGAGGTAGTCACCTTCGGTGAGCGGTACGCCGTTGACGGTGACACGGCCCTGTGCGTCGCAGCACTTGACGTGATCACCGCCAACCCCGATGACCCGTTTGATCAGGTCCTTCTCATTGTCGGAGGGCAGCAAGCCGATGAAGGCGAGGCCTTCTTTGAGCTGCTTGATCACGACCGGGTCGTTCTTCTTCGTGGTCTCCTCGTCCCCCAACCAGCCGCCTGGATCGTGGAACACCACGACGTCCCCGCGCTGCGGGGTGGAGCCGAACCAAGGGGTGAACTTGTCCACCAGCACGCGGTCGCCGATCCGGATCGTCTGCTCCATCGACCCGGAGGGGATCACGAACGCCTGGACCAGGAAGGTCTTGAGGACCAGCGCGATGAGGACGGCGACGCCGATCAGAAGAGGAATCTCCCGAACGGCTGAACGCCTGCGCTTGCGCTTGACCCTGCGCTGCAGTTTGCGCCGTTCCGCACGCGTGCGGCCGCCGCCGGGCGTGGAGGTGCGGCGGACTCCGGTCGGCAGCAGGTCGTCGGCGGGGGTGTCGGGCGCCCCGCGTGGCTTTCCGCGGTTACCCATGGGCGTCCTCCGTCGCAGCAGCGGGCACCCGCGCGTAGGCGGACGGCCGTGTCAGGTGTGTCCACCGGTCGTACGGCCATACGATCCAGTCGGCCCGGCCGATGACGTCCCCGACAGGGATCATGCCGCCTCCCGGTGAGCCCAGGTGGTCGCGGGAGTCGCTGGAGTCGCCGCGGTGATCACCGAGGACGAACAGGCGGCCCGGGGGCACGACGATGTCGAAGGGCACTTCGGAAGCGCTGTCCCCGGGATAGAGGAACGCCGTCTCGTCGACCTGCCGGCCGTTCACCTCGATCCTCCCCTCCCTGTCACAGCAGACCACGTGATCTCCCCCCACGCCGACGACGCGCTTGACATAGTCCGCGTCCCCGAAATACCCGGTGCCGTCGAACACGATCACGTCGCCGCGCCGCGGGTGGGCACCGAAACGGTACGCCAACTTGTTTACGAGAACGCGGTCGCCGATCCTCAAACCCTGTTCCATGGATCCGCTCGGAATCTGGAACGGTTGCACCACGAAAGAGTTGAGGAGCAGCAAAAAGACCAGGCAGACGAAGAGGGTGAGGGTGATCCGGCCGCCCGGCAGCCAGTCGGCGAACCGCGCCACCAACGCAGAACGCGACCGCCCCTCCCTGCCCGGGGACTCCGGGCGGGAGGAGCGGTCGCGTTCCGTCGGCTGTGCTTCGGTGTCCATCGGGGCCAGATGCTATACGGCCCCGCTGTGACGCCGGGGAAGCGCTCAGCTCTCGCGCTTCTCCTTGATCTTCGCGGCCTTGCCGCGCAGCTCACGGAGGTAGTACAGCTTGGCGCGACGCACGTCACCGCGGGTGACGAGCTCGATCTTCTCGACGATCGGGGTGTGCACCGGGAAGGTGCGCTCGACGCCGACGGAGAACGAGACCTTGCGGACCGTGAAGGTCTCGCGGACACCGGAGCCCTGGCGACGGATCACAACGCCCTTGAACTGCTGCACACGGGAGCGGTTGCCCTCGATGACGCGGACGTGGACGTTGACGGTGTCGCCCGGACGGAAGGCCGGGATGTCGCTGCGCAGCGACGCGACGTCGACGGAGTCGAGCAGGTGAGACATTTCGTCTGCTTTCTTCGTTGATGCCACAGGTCATCAACGGAAACTAGGTGTACAGGAGGTATGCCGTACGCATCGGAGCGCGCGTCGTGTCCCCCTGTGGCAGGGGCGCACGCCGGCTGGACGCACAGCAGCGGCCTATTCTTCCACGCCCTCGGCGCGGCGCCAAAATCGGCCGTACCGCTCCCCACTGGGATCCGGTTCCCAGCCCAGGATGGACAGCATCTCGCGGTCCTTCTTGTCGAAGGCCTTGGGGTCGCACCGCTCGATGAGATCCGGCCGGTTGGCCGTCGTGCGCCGGAAGGCCTCGTCGCGGCGCCAGCGGGCGATCTTGCCGTGGTGGCCGCTGAGCAGCACGTCCGGGATGCCCCGGCCACGCCAGAGAGGCGGCTTGGTGTAGACCGGACCTTCCAGGAGGTTGGCCATGGCGCCGGGTGCGAAGGAGTCGTCACGGTGCGATTCGGCGTTGCCTAGAACGCCGGGCAGTAGCCGGGCCACGGCCTCCGTGACGACGAGCACGGCCGCCTCGCCGCCGGCCAGCACGTAGTCCCCGATGGAGACCTCGTAGACGGGCATGCGGGTCGCGTACTCGTCCATGACGCGCCGGTCGATACCCTCGTAGCGGGCCGGCGTGAAGATCAGCCAGGGACGCTCGGAGAGCTCAACGGCCAGTTCCTGGGTGAAGGGCCGACCGCTGGGCGTGGGCACGATCAGGGCGGGCGCGTGCGCGCCGGTCTCGTAACCGTCGGCGAGGGCCGTGTCCAGGGCGTCACCCCAGGGCCCGGTCTTCATGACCATGCCTGGACCACCGCCGTACGGCGTGTCATCGACGGTGTTGTGCCGGTCGTAGGTCCAGTCCCGCAGGTCGTGCACGTGCACGTTCAGCTGCCCGCGCGCGCGGGCCTTGCCCACCAAGGAGACGTCCAGCGGGTTCAGGTACTCGGGGAAGATCGTGATGACGTCGAGACGCATTACGACGCGTCCTTCGAGTCCGCCGCGCCCCGGGAGGACGCGATCTCCGCCTGGTCATCGATCAGGCCCGGTGGAGGCGCGATGACCGCCCGCTGCTCCTCCAGGTCGATCTCGGTGACGATCTCTTCCACGAAGGGGATCATCACTTCACTGCCGTCCGGGCGCTCCACGATGAACAGGTCTTGGGAGGGCAGGTGCGAGACCTCGGTGATGCGACCGACCTCCGCACCGTCCTCGGTGACCACGTCGAGGTCGATGAGCTGGTGGTCGTAGTACTCGTCCTCGCCCTCGGGGAGCTCCTCGGGGTCCACCTCCGCGATCAGCAGGGTGTTGCGCAGGGCCTCGGCGGCGTTGCGGTCATCGACACCCTCGAAACGCAGCAGGAGGCGACCGCTGTGGACGCGGCCGGTGGCAATGGTGAGCGGCCCGGTGGAGGCCGGGTCGGTGGCCAGAACGGCGCCGGGGGCGAGCCGCAGCTCCGGCTCGTCGGTGCGTACCTCCACGGTGACCTCGCCCTTGATGCCGTGGGCGCGGCCGATCCGTGCGACTACCAGCTGCACGTGTCCAAGTCTCCTGTCATCTCCTGTCATACGACTACGGGCCGGGGACGGCCCAGTGGCCCTCCCCGGCCCGAGCCGGTTGCGATGAAGCGTCAGCGGACGTGGTCCACGTCGACCAGGTCAACGCGGACACCGCGGCCACCGATGGCGCCCACGACGGTACGCAGGGCGCGTGCGGTGCGGCCGTTGCGGCCGATCACCTTACCGAGGTCGTCGGGGTGGACCCGGACCTCAAGCACACTCCCGCGGCGCAGGTTGCGCGAGGCGACCTGCACATCGTCAGGGTTGTCGACGATGCCCTTCACGAGGTGCTCAAGCGCCTCTTCGAGCATGCTGCTCAGGCCCCGGTCGACTCGGACTCAGCCGCGGCCTCGTCCTTCTTCTCAGCCTTCTTCTTCTGGGTGATCGCCTCACCCTTGCCCTCGCTGTCACCGCCGAGAGCCTCGAACGACGGACGGGCCGACTTCGGCTCGGCAACGAGCAGCGGCGCGGGGGCCGGCTCGCCCTTGTACTTCTGCCAGTCGCCGGTCTTCTTCAGGATGGCGAGGACGGGCTCGGTCGGCTGGGCGCCAACGGAGAGCCAGTACGCCACGCGCTCGGCGTCCACCTCGATGACCGACGGGTTGTAGGTCGGGTGGTACTTGCCGATCTCCTCGATGGCCCGGCCGTCACGGCGGGTACGGGAGTCGGCGACGACGATGCGGTAGTGAGGCGAACGGATCTTGCCCAGACGCTTCAGCTTGATCTTGACTGCCACGGGAGTGGATTCTCCTGGATTTGACGTGGTTGGGCACGGCGCGTCGCCGCGTGGGGTTGCGGTACCCGAGTGCCCGATGGACGCGTCAGCCGGAGGAGAGAGGGGTCCTGTACGGCTGTCGAGTACAGCTAGCCATTGTGCCATACCCCGCGGAGGGCTTCCGGTCGAGGGTGGGTGAGCTGTGCACGGGCACACCTGAGCGGCACCCGGCGTGACGCTGAGCGCACGCCGGGTGCGCCGCCCGGTGCTGTGAAGTTGCCCGCCGCGCCCGCCGCCCGTGCCGCCCAGGGCCCAGGCCCTGGAGAGCACCAGGGGAGGCGCGGCCGCCCGTCGGTTGCGAACCGGCTGCGGCTGCCACGAGCAGCCGCAGTGTCAGCTCGCCGCCGCCCCCACTACCTCGGGGATCCGGAACGGCTTGCCGCAGCCGCCGCAGACGATCGGGGCCTGGGCCAGGACCGACGGGACCACCCGGACGTTGCGACCACAGTCACAGACCGCCTTGACCCGGACACCTCCACCGGAGGAGCCGTGCCGGGCGGCCGGACCGCGGAAGGTACGGGAGGTGTCCGCTGAGGTGGCCGCCGTGTGCGCCTTCAGCGCACGCTGCAGCCTCTCGATGGTCGGGCGGTAGCGCCGCTTCGCCTCGGCGTTGAGCGTGACCAGCGAGAAGCCGCTGCTGGGATGCGGTTCCTCCGGATGGTCCAGGCCCAGCTCCTCGGCGATCGCGAGGAATCTGCGGTTGTGGTAGCGGCCGGCCCGGGAGGTGTCGCGGATTCCGCGGGCAGCGGCGATGCCGTGGACTGCCTCATGGAGCAGTCGCTCGAAGGAGAGTTCGTGACCGCATGCGGACGACGACTCCCCGATCAGGGACTCTGGTGCGGCAAGGTCAGGCAACTCGGGGTGGTACCGCTGAATGTCGGCCCACGCCTGCGCCAGCTCTGCGGCGAGAACAGGTGGTGTCTGTGTCGTGCTCACGTAATGACAACGAGCGGGGGTGCCGCTGTGTTCCTATTCCGGGGCATCCCAAATAATTTGCACGTACCCGTCAGTTGGCACTGATGCGTCCTGACGAGGGCGGGTGCGTTGATCTGCGGATAAGCCACGCAGCTCCTACCAAGCCGGTGCGTAATTGGCGCTACGACACCGCCGAAGGGCCTTGGCACGGCTGTGGCCGGCGAGCGCGCAAGAGGTGTTTCGGCCGCTCTCGGCACGGGGCCTCACCATGCTCAGCGTCCGTGACGGTCGTGACGTTACCGCGTGCTGCGGCGCCCCCCGGCACCGGCCCGTCCACCCGGAGCGGACACCGTACGGCCCCCCAGATTGCCGGGATGTGAAATCTCGCCACCCGGGCGATCGTCCCCCAAGCCGGGCCACACGACCCCTGGACGGCGCCGCGAGCCGGGAGTTACCTGGCTTACGTGGGAAGTGCGCACGCACGGCAAGTGCGCGCACGCACGGCACGGGGGCCACACAACCGGGCACGGCGGACTGTCGTCGGATTGGGGCGCTTACCTATGACACCTACGCTCGTGCGCCAGCACCGGCCACACGCGGACTCGGCACCCCGCATGGACCTGTGCGCACGCGCGCGTGACTGGTCGGAGATCCAGGAGCGGATGCTCGTCCCGCTCTACGAGGCCGTCTACGAACGGCTCGAAGTGGGCCCCACCACCCGGCTGCTGGGCCTGCGCTGCGGTTCCGGGCTCGCCCTGCTGATGGCGGCCGTCAGAGGGGCCGCGGTCACCGGTGTCGACTCCTCCCCGGAGCGGCTCGCCCTCGCGCGCGAACGGCTGTTGCCGGACACACCGCACGGCAGCGGCGTCAGAGACGACGGGCATGGCAGGGGAGGCACGGGCGGCAGGTACACCACGCGCACGCACACGGCCGTGGAACTCATCGCGGGCTCACCCGCGGACGCAGCCGGCACCAAGACGGACGCCTACACGCTGGTGACCGTCTTCGAGCCGGTCGGCTGCATCCCGGGCGACGCCGAGGGACTCGGTGAACTGCTGGTAGAGGCGCTGCCGCTGGCGGGTCACGGAGCCGCCGTGGTGCTGGCCGGCTGGGGCCCCCCAGAACGCTGCGCCACGTCTTCGGTGTTGCGGGTGGCCACCGAACTGGTCGATCCCCTGGGCAGCGCGCACAGTTGGCGGCCCGCCCACCGGGACGACCTGGAGGAGGCCGCCGAACGGGTCGGGCTCCGGCCGGACGGCTCGGGCCGGGTCGTCTGCCCGTTCGGGTACGCCGATCTGGGCAGCGCCGTACGCGGACTGCTGTCAACGGGCCTGTTCGACGCGGCGATCGAAGCGACCGACGCCAAGCAGGTCGACAAGGAGTTGACCGAGGCCTTGCATCCGCACCGGCGCCCGGACGGGACCGTGTGGATGCCGAACGTCTTCCGTTACCTCATAGCCCGGGTGCCCTGAGCCCCCAGCACCTGCTTGGTGGTTCCTCTCTTCAGCGCCTTCTCCGCGGCGGCCTCGGTCCCCGGGCCCCTCGACCCGGGCCCCTCAACGCGGATGTCCTGAACGCAGCAACCCCGCGTGCTTAGGCCTCGTCGTCCGCATCGGTGTCCTTGGTCAGGCGCGTGATGCCCGCGATGCGGTAGGCGTCCGACTCCTCCAGCGTCTCGCTCTCCAACAGCGCCCGGGCGAGGGCGTCCAGTTGACCGCGGTGGTCGCGGAGTTTGCGACGGGCCTCCTCGTAGCACTCGTCAACGATCCGCCGCATCTCGGTGTCGATCGCATCGAGGGTCTGCGGCGCGGCGGCGAGGCCGTAGGCCTGCTGGGCGTCGTTCGGGAGCGCGGACAGGCGGCCGACCTGCTCGCTCATTCCCCAGCGGGAGACCATCCCGCGGGCGATGTTCGTGACCTGTTCCAGGTCGCTCTCCGAGCCGGTGGTGATCACACCGTAGACGACCTGTTCGGCCGCCATCCCGCCGAGCGCGCCGATGATCCGGCCGCGCAGGTACTCCTCGGTGTACGCGTACTTGTCCGCGTCCGGGGTGGAGAGGGTGACGCCGAGTGCCCGACCGCGCGGGACGATAGTGACCTTGCGGACGGGGTCGGCACCCGGCTGGAGCATGCCGAGCAGGGCGTGTCCGCTCTCGTGGTAGGCGGTACGCCGCCGCTCGTCCTCGGGCATGACCAGCGCGCGTTCCGCGCCGAGCTGGATCTTCTCCAGGGCCTCGGAGAAGTCTGACCGGGTCACCACCGGCTGCTTCCGCTTCACCGCGAGCAGAGCGGCCTCGTTGGCGAGGTTGGCCAGTTCGGCACCGGTCATGCCGGGGGTCGTGCGGGCCACCTGGGCCAGGTCCACGTCGGCGGCGAGCGGGATGTCGCGGGTGTGGATCTCCAGAATGGCCTCGCGGCCGCCGCGGTCCGGTGGCGAGACCTGGACGATCCGGTCGAAGCGGCCGGGGCGGGTGAGCGCCGGGTCGAGGATGTCGGCACGGTTGGTGGCAGCGATGACGACGACACCCTCCGCACCCGAAAAGCCGTCCATCTCGGTGAGGATCTGGTTCAGGGTCTGCTCGCGCTCGTCGTGCCCGCCCATCCCGGAGCCGCCCGCGCGGGCCCGGCCGATGGTGTCGATCTCGTCGATGAAGATGATCGACGGAGCGACCTTGCGGGCCTCTGCGAACAGCTCCCGTACCCGGGAGGCACCGACGCCCACGATCATCTCGATGAACCCGGAGGCCGACGCAGAGAAGAACGGCACCCCCGCCTCGCCCGCGACCGCGCGCGCGAGCAGCGTCTTTCCGGTGCCGGGTGCTCCGGCGAGCAGCACACCGCGCGGCATCTTGGCGCCCATGCGGCGATAGGCGTCGGGGTTCTTCAGGAAGTCGACGACGTCGTTGAGCTCGCCCGCGACCTCGTCGATGCCAGCCACGTCGGCGAACGTGGTGCGCTTCTCCCCCGGCACCAGCTCGACCGGCTTCGGTGCTGCCTTGCGCCCCAGCATGCCGCCCGCGCCGCCGAGCCCCGCCCTCATCCGCCGTGCGATGAGGACCCACACGACGACCAGCAGCAGCATCGGTGCCAGTGAGATCAGGAGGTTGGCGAGGAAGCTGCGGTGCTGGACGACGGGCACGGCGGTGACCGTGACGTCGTGCTTGGTCAGGTTCGCCCAGAGGTCGTCGTCCGCGAAGGACGGGCGCTCGGTGTTGAACTTGGTGTACTTCCCGCCGCCGTCGGGGTTCTCCTGCTCCCTCTTGAGCTGGCCCTGGATCGAGTCGCCCTTGGCGTAGATCTTGGCGACGTTGCCATCGTTCACCTGTTTGCTGAACTCGGTGTACGAGATCGTCGGCTCGTTGGCCTGGTCGAAATAGGACAACACCAGGTTGGCGACCAGGTACACGACCAGCGCGGTGAGGATCAGCCGCCACCAGCCGCCGCGCATCCTCCGCCCGCCGGACGGCCGCTGGGACGGTTCCTCGGGCGCGCCCTCGGTACGCCAAGGCTGGTCCGGCGACTTGCGGGACGGCGCGGGGTTGGTCATATCCGGACGGTACGACACCGGTCCAGGACCGGCACGCGCAAGGGCGCCCTTCCGCGCGGAGGACGCCCCTGACGAGGTACGGCGAGCGTGGTCAGCCCATGAACTTCTTGAACTCGTCCGGCAGCTCGAAGTCCTGGCCGCCCTGCTGCGGCAGCCCGAACGCGTTGCCGGCCTGGGCCGCAGCCTCACGACGCTGGGCCGCCTCCAGCTCCTGCTGCTTGCGCTTCATGGGGTTGCCCGAGCGCTGCTTGCCCTTGGCCTTCTTCGGCTGCTTCTTCTGCCGGCCGGGACCGCCGCCCATCCCGGGGATACCCGGCATGCCCGGCATGCCGCCGCCCTGGGCCATCCGGGACATCATCTTGCGGGCTTCGAAGAACCGCTCGACGAGGTTCTTCACCGCACTGATCTCGACGCCTGAGCCCTTGGCGATGCGGGCGCGACGGGATCCGTTGATGATCGTGGGGTCCTGGCGCTCCGTCGGGGTCATCGACTTGATGATCGCGGCGGTGCGGTCGACGTCCCGCTCGTCCAGGTTGTTGATCTGGTCCTTGATCTGCCCCATGCCCGGGAGCATGCCGAGCAGCTTGGAAATGGAGCCCATCTTGCGGACCTGTTCCATCTGGGACAGGAAGTCGTCCAGGGTGAAGTCCTGGCCCTTCTTGGACGCCAGCTTCGAGGCCATCTTGGCGGCCTCTTCCTGGCTGAAGGTCTTCTCCGCCTGCTCGATCAGGGTGAGCAGGTCACCCATGTCGAGGATGCGGGAGGCCATCCGGTCCGGGTGGAAGGCGTCGAAGTCGTCCAGCTTCTCGCCGTTCGACGCGAACATGATCGGCTTGCCGGTGATCTGCCGGATGGACAGGGCCGCACCACCGCGGGCGTCACCGTCGAGCTTGGAGAGGACCACACCGTCGAAGCCGACGCCGTCGCGGAAGGCCTCGGCCGTGTTGACGGCGTCCTGACCGATCATCGCGTCAACGACAAACAGGATCTCGTCCGGGGAGACCGCGTCGCGGATGTCCGCGGCCTGCTGCATCATCTCCGCGTCGATACCGAGGCGGCCGGCGGTGTCCACGATCACGATGTCGTGGACCCTGGCCTTCGCGAACTCGATCGAGTCCTGGGCAACCTTCACCGGGTCGCCGACGCCGTTGCCCGGCTCGGGCGCGTAGACGGCGACGCCCGCGCGCTCGGCGACGACACTGAGCTGGTTGACGGCGTTCGGGCGCTGCAGGTCACAGGCGACCAGCAGCGGCGAGTGGCCCTGCTCCTTGAGCCAGCGGCCGAGCTTGCCGGCCAGGGTGGTCTTACCAGCACCCTGCAGACCAGCGAGCATGATCACGGTGGGGGGCTGCTTGGCGAAGCGGAGCCGCCGGGTCTCGCCCCCGAGGATGGTGACCAGTTCCTCGTTGACGATCTTGAGGACCTGCTGGGCCGGGTTGAGGGCCCGCGAGACTTCGGCACCGAGCGCGCGTTCCTTGACGTTCTTGATGAACGTGCGTACGACAGGCAGGGCCACGTCCGCTTCGAGCAGCGCGATGCGAATTTCGCGGGCCGTGGCGTCGATGTCCGCCTCGGACAACCGCCCCTTGCCGCGCAAGCTCTTGAAAGTCGCTGAGAGGCGATCGGAGAGAGTATCGAACACGGTGGCGTCGGTCCTCGGAGTCGGAGTCGTTTTGGGCTGCCCTCCAGGGTATCCGGCCGCGCAAGCGATTCGTCCCCGCCCGTTGTGTCCAGCGGGCGGGGACGGCGAGCCCGGACCGGCCGGGAGCGCTCACCGTGCGCGATCGCGCGACCGTGAGGTCACGCCCGAAGCGTCTCCTCCAGCTTCCGCGCCACCGCCGCCGCCTCCCCGTCCGGCAGGGGCGCGCCCTCCGCTCCGGTGACGTAGAAGGCGTCCACGGCGTTCGCACCCAGCGTCGAGGCATGCGCGCTGCGCACCCGTACGCGCGCGTCCTCCAGCGCCCGGCCGATGCGGAACAGCAGCCCGGGGGCGTCCTGGGCGCGGACCTCGATCACCGTGGCCAGGCGGGAAGCCGCCGGGTGGACCGTGACGCGCGGCGGGGGCGGGACGACTCCACGACGGCGGGGATAGGCCGCGTCGCGTTCGGCGAGGCGGACCGCGATGTCCAAGGAGCCGTCCAGGGCCCGGACCAGATCGGCGCGCAGTCGGGCCGCCTGGGGCAGGGAGCCGTATTCGGCTGCGACCCGCCAGTTCAGGAGCAGCAACGGAGCGTCGTCGACGGCATCGGGCAGGCGCAGGGTCCGCAGCTCGGCGGTCCGGACGGTGAGACGGTGCACGGCAAGGACTCCGGCGACCGCGGGCAGCACACCGGGCTGGTCCGGAACGGCGATGAGCAACTCGACGCCGAGTGGCTCGGGTGCGCCTGTGGGCTCCTCCGCCGCGACCGGCTCCTTCTGGGCACGCAACGCGAGGACCGGGCCGCTGGTGCGGAACGCCTCGACTGCGAGCCGTTCCTGCTCGGCGGTGGGCGCGACCGGCTCGGGCTCGTCGGGGACGTCCCCGGCGAGGACGGCCGAGACCCGCTTGACCAGGTCGGCGACCAGCGAACCGCGCCAGGAGGACCAGGCGGCCGGGCCGGTGGCCAGGGCGTCCGCCTCGGTGAGGGCGTGCAACAGCTCCAGGGTGCCCTGCGAACCGACGGCCTCGGCGACCGAACGGACGGTAGCCGGATCCTCCAGATCGCGCCGGGTAGCGGTCTCGATCAACAGCAGATGGTGGCGCACGAGCGTCGAGAGCACACCGACGTCGGCGGTGTCGAAACCGATCCGGGCCGCCACGTCCTTGGCGATGATCTCGCCGGCCACGGAGTGGTCGCCGGGCCAGCCCTTCCCGATATCGTGCAGCAGCGCGGCGATCAGGAGGAGGTCGGGGCGGCTGACTCGGCGGGTGAGCTCGGAGGCACGGACGGCCGTCTCGATCAGGTGGCGGTCGACGGTCCAGACGTGCACGGCGTTGCGCTGGGGGCGGCAGCGGACCCGCTCCCAGTCGGGGAGGAGACGGGTGACCAGGCCCTCGGCTTCCAGTGCCTCCCACACCTCGACGGTGGGACGGCCGGAGCCGAGCAGGGTGACGAGCTGTTCGCGGGCCTCGGCCGGCCAGGGAACGGGCAGGGGGCGGGTGGTGGCGACCATGCGCCGTACGGCGTGCAGGGAGAGCGGAAGACCCGCCTGTGCGGCGGCTGCCGCGGCGCGCAACGGGAGTACCGGATCGCGTTCGGGACGCGCGGCGCGGGCGAGTACCACCTCGCCCTCCTGCTCCACCACTCCTTCGGCGAGCGGGGAGCGTTCGGCGGCCGCCCTGCCGCCCCCCGGTGCCCTCCCGTCGCCCGTCACCGCCCTTCTGAGGAAGTCGCTCCGATCCCTCGCCAGCTTGCGCAGGCGCGGACGGACGGCACGTGACCGCAGCACACGTCCCACTTCACGCCAGGTGACATCGCTGGCGTAGGAGATGACACGCGCAGACTCGTACACCTGCCGCAGCAGGGTGTCGGCGTCCAGCAGCCCCAGCTCGGCCGCCACCTGATCCTGCTCCTGCAGGGCGAGCCGGTCAGTGGCGCGGCCGGTGGCCAGGTGCAGGGCGTCCCGTACGTCGAGCAGGCGGCGGCGGGCGTCCGCGAGTCCCTCGCGCGGGGCGTCGGCCAGCCAGGAGGCGGCCACGGCGCGCAGGGCGGTGGCGTCACGGAGGCCGCCCCGGGCCTCCTTGAGGTCGGGTTCCAGGAGGTATTGCAGTTCGCCCTGCCGTTCGGCGCGCTCGGCGCACAGTTCCCGGAGTTCCGGGAGGCGCTTGGGGGCCTGGTTGCGCCAGTCGGCGAGTACGGCGGTGCGCAGTCCGGTGGTGAGTCCGAGGTCACCGGCGAGGTGGCGGGCGTCCAGCAGGCCGAGGTGGACCTTCAGGTCCTCCCCGGCCGTCTTGCGGGCCTCGACGGGTGTGCGGACGGAGTGGTCGAGGGCGAGGCCGAGGTCCCAGACCGGGTACCAGAGGCGGTCGGCCAGGGCTGCGACCGCACCGGTGTCGGAGCCGTTGTGCAGCAGCAGAAGGTCGAGGTCGCTGCGCGGGGACAGCTCGCCGCGGCCGTAGCCACCGACGGCGACGAGCGAGACGCCGCCGCTGACGCCTTGGCTCTCCGCCGCTGCCGTGAACAGTCCGGCGAGCCAGTCGTCGGTCAGTTCGGCGAGGGCGGCACGGCGCGGCGGCCCGGACCGCGCTCCCTGAGTGAGGAGGCGCAGCCGGGCCGCCGCGTAGCCGCTGGGTCCCGAGTCTTCCGTTCCCGTTCGCACATCCGTACCCGTCACCCAGCGACTCCTGTCCTTCTGCTGTTACCTCGGGACGCTCTGCCGTGTCAGAGCGCGTCCGGACCACGCTCGCCGGTGCGGACCCGTACGGCCGTCTCGACCGGCAGGGACCAGACCTTGCCGTCGCCGATCTTGCCGGTGCGGGCCGCCTTGACGACGACCTCGATCAGCTGCTCGGCGTCGTCGTCCTCGGCCAGCACCTCGATGCGGATCTTGGGCACCAGGTCGACGGTGTACTCGGCACCACGGTAGACCTCGGTGTGGCCTCGTTGCCGGCCGTAACCGCTGGCCTCGGTGACCGTCAGCCCGTGGACCCCGAAGGCCTGCAGGGCCTCCTTGATCTCGTCGAGCCGGTGGGGCTTGACGACGGCGGTGATGAGCTTCATGCGTCCACCTTCCTGGTCTGTGCGGCAGCCAGGGCCGGAGCCGCGGCGGTCCCGCCGACCCCGCCGCCTGCGCCACTGAAGTCGTATGCGGTCTCGGCGTGTTCGGCCTGGTCGATACCGGAGATCTCCTCGTCCTCGGTGACTCGCATACCCATGGTCTTGTCGAGCAGGAAGGCCAGGACCGCGGAGGCGATCAGGGAGTAGGCGAGGACCGCGAAGACACCGGCGCACTGCTTCCACAGCTGGGTGAAGGAGTGATCGCCGTAGAAGACGCCCGTGGCAGCGGACTGGCCCTTGCCGGTGGCGAAGAAGCCGATGAGCAGCGAGCCGATGATGCCGCCGACCATGTGGACACCGACGACGTCGAGGGAGTCGTCGTAGCCGAACTTGAACTTCAGGCCCACGGCCGCGGCACAGGCGACACCGGCGATGGCACCCACGGCGATCGCGCCGAGCGGGGAGACGGCACCGCCGGACGGGGTGATGGCGACCAGACCGGCGACCGCGCCGGAGGCGGCGCCCAGCGTAGTGAATGCGCCGTGGCGGATCTTCTCGTAGGCGAGCCAGGCCAACATGGCGGCGGCGGTGGCGACCTGTGTGTTGACGAACATCAGCGCGCCGACGCCGTCACTGTTGCCGAGCCAGGAACCCGCGTTGAAGCCGAACCAGCCGAACCAGAGCAGACCGGCGCCGAGCATGACCCACGGGAGGTTGTGCGGGCGCATCGGGTCCTTCTTGAAGCCGATGCGCTTGCCGATGACGAGGATCACGCCCAGAGCACCGGCACCGGCGTTGATGTGCACCGCCGTACCACCGGCGAAGTCGATCACACCGAGCTTGTAGGCCCAGCCGTCGGCGCCCCAGACCCAGTGGGCCACCGGGACGTAGACGATCGTGACCCACAGGGCGATGAAGAGCGCCCAGGCCGAGAACTTGACCCGGTCCGCCAGGGCACCGCTTATCAGGGCCGGCGTGATGATGGCGAACATCAGCTGGAAGACCATGAAGACGAAGATCGGGATGGTGGTGCCGTCCCAGAGCTCCGTCAACCCGATGTTGCTGAGGCCGAGCCAGTCGGAGTTCCAGCCGATGACGCTGGAGCCGGAGCCGAAGGCGAGTGAGAAGCCGTAGAGCACCCAAAGGATCGTGACGATCCCCAGGCTGATGAAGCTCATCATCAGCATGTTCAGGGTGCTCTTGACCCGGACCATGCCTCCGTAGAAGAAGGCCAGGCCCGGGGTCATGAGCATCACCAGGGCGGAACAGATGAGCATGAAACCTGTGTCGGCGGACGACAACTTGGGTGCGTCCGCCGCAAGCATGATGGCTGGTGCCATCGGCGTCTCCTCGTCGGTTGGTGCGGCCCCGTGCGGGTCGGTGCCTGAGCGGTCCGGTCAGTGAGGGGTGGGCCGGTTATGCGCCACGAGATTGGCGCAGCGCGGTTTCGGTGGGGGCCCCTCGTTGTTTCACCGGGGTGACGAAGACGCCGGGCGTGTTACACGTCCATGAACTGCCAGATGCGGGGCGCGCCGATCGTTATCGTGGCGCAACCTTCGGTGAGGGCACCGCGGCCGGGCGCAGCGGAGACTACGGCGGCGGGCAAGGAGCCGCGAGAGCGGCGTCGTCCTGGGTGCGGACAACGGGCCGGCCGCGGCGGGCCTCTCCGATGACCTGGCATGGGGGAGCCGAGTCGGGCAGTTCGGGAGGACCGGCCGCGGCCGGGGTTCGGGGGCGCCGGGGCGCGTCAGACCGCCTCGGCAGTCTCGGGTAGGTCGACGGCGAGCTGATCGGTGAGATCGACCACTTGGGTGAGGTCGCCGTAGTCACGGACGGCCGCGTCGACCGTCTTTCGGATACGAGTGTTCACACGCTCGGAGCGGACCTTCCTGGCGGTCTCCATGGCCTGCGAGGCGTACTCCGTGCTGCGCTCGGGCTCACGCTGCAGCAGGTGCACCGTGGCCATGCCGATCAGGTTGAGTGCGTACGACCGCTGGTGCTCGGGATCCTTGGCGAAAAGCTCCACCGCCCGCTGCATGAGCGGCTCGGCGAGGGACGCGTAGGCCGGGCTGCGGCCGGCTACATAGGCGAGATCGCGGAAGGAGTGGGAGTTCTCGCCGTGCAGTTCGGCCTCGGAGAAGAAGCGGATCCAGTCCGGGTCCGGCTCGTCCCACTCGTCGACCTCGGCAAAGGTGTCCTCGGCCATGCGGACCGCACGCTTGGTCCTGCCTGGCTGCCCCATGTTGGCGTAGGCGCGAGCCTCCATCGCATACAGCATGGACTGGGTGCGCGGGCTCGCGCAGTCGCGGCTGCCGTACTGGGCCAGGTGGATCAGTTCCAGGGCGTCGTCGGGCCTGCCGAGGTGGATCATCTGGCGGCTCATACTGGAGAGGACGTACGAGCCGAGCGGCTTGTCACCGGCTTCCTTCGCCGCGTGCAGGGCGAGGACGAAGTACTTCTGCGCAGTGGGCTGGAGGCCCACGTCGTACGACATCCAACCCGCCAGTTCCGCGAGTTCGGCGGCAACCTTGAACAGTGTGCGGGTGGTGGCCGCGGGCTGGGACTCCTGGAGAAGTTCGGTGACCTCGTGCAGCTGGCCGACCACCGCCTTGCGGCGCAGACCGCCGCCGCACTGGGCGTCCCACTGACGGAACATGCGCGTGGTGGACTCCAGCAGGTCCAGCTCGGGCTTGGACAGCCGGCCCGGCCCGCGGGAGTGAAGGGCGGACTCGGGACCAGCCGGAACCCGGGCGGTCGGGACGGGGACGAGCCAGCGTTGCATGGGCTCGATGAGGGACGGGCCGGCGGCCAGTGCCAGCGAGGTGCCGAGGAAACCGCGCCGGGCAAGCATCAGGTCGCTGCGCGAGAACTCACTGAGCAGGGCGATCGCCTGCGGTCCGGTCCAGGGGAGGTCGACCCCGGACACGGAGGGTGACTGGCGGGCGGCACGCAGCCCGAGGTCCTCGGTGGAGACCACGCAGCCGAAACGCTCGGAGAACAGCTCCGAAAGGATGCGCGGAATCGGTTCGCGCGGATTCTCCCCGTCCAGCCAGCGCCGTACGCGCGAGGTGTCGGTGGAGATGTGGTTGGCGCCCAGCTGACGTGCCCGGCGGTTCACTTGGCGGGCCAGCTCGCCCTTGGACCAACCGCTGCGCACGAACCACGAGCCCAGCAGCTCGTTGGAACGCTTGGCAGCGTTTGTCCCGCTTCCGCCATTGCCGCTCACTGGAACGCCCCCATCCCTGAAACCACTTGTCGCCGAGTGCGCCAAGCCCTATCAGAATGCCGGTAAATACGGCCGGCCGTCCGCCAGTTCTCACCCTTCGAACGAGCTGGCGACTTGCCTCCGGCATACCCACGAGTGCACACGCCTCCGGGACTGGACACTCACAGTAATCCCACGATCACCCGCCCAGCCACGGCAATCTCGGAAACGCCACCATTCGCCACCCCTTCGAATGAACTCACGATCGCCGCAACGCGATTCACTTGACAGAGGGCGACCGGAAGTGAGCGGAGTGGCGCACACGGGGGCGCACGCCCCACGAAGTGCCACCCGACGTACCCCAAGGCGCTGCACTGGCCTCGCGTCGCCGAGGGCAAGCGGAGCCGTAGCGTTACGTTCCGCTTCCGTCTCGTTCCGTGTCGTAACCACCGGCGCGCTGGACCCGTTGGAGGGGGCATGGGCTTCACGATCGGCGGCATTCGCGAGATCCGCACGGGCACACGTCGGCGCGGCCGGGCCTCGGAGTGCACCGCCGTCGCCGAATTCACCGGACTGTGGGGGTGGGACGTGGTGCCGGGCGCACGGGCCGCGGCGGGCACCTGCTCCTGCGGACACGCCGACTGCCCGGCACCGGGCGCGCATCCGCTGGACTTCGCGCCCCAGGTTCAAGGCGGGGTCACACTGGACGAGGTGAGCCGGGCCTGGGCGGAGTTCCCGGGTGCGGCGGTCATGCTGCCGGTCGGCCGGTCGTTCGATGTCATCGAGGTCTCGGAGTCCGCCGGCCGTCGCGCCCTGGTCCGCCTGGAGCGCATGGGCCTCCCCCTCGGTCCGGTGATCGCGACACCGGACGGCCGGGCCCACTTCTTCGTCGCGGCCGGCGCAGCCGCCGAACTCCCCCGGCTGCTGTACCGCATGGGCTGGGACGATCCCTCCTCGCTGGACCTGCACGGCCTCGGCCCGGGTACGTACATCACCGCGCCGCCCTCCGACCGGGGCGGCCTCGGCCCGGTGCGCTGGCTACGCCCGCCCGCGCTGGACTCGGCGACACGGCCTCCTGCGGCACGGTTGCTGCTGGGCACACTGGCGTATGTGGCACACCGGTCGCGGGCCAGGGCCTGACCGCACCGTACAAAGCGAAGCGCCCGACCCCAACTGCACCGTGGGGCGGGCGCTTCTCGTCGGCCGGGAGTGCGCCCGGTCAGTCGCCGATGAGCGCGTCCACGAACGCCTCCGGCTCGAACGGCGCCAGATCGTCCGCGCCCTCGCCGAGCCCGACCAGTTTGACCGGCACCCCCAGTTCGCGCTGGACCGCGACGACGATGCCGCCCTTGGCCGTACCGTCCAGCTTGGTCAGCACGATGCCGGAGATGTCCACGACCTCGGCAAACACCCGGGCCTGCACCAGGCCGTTCTGACCGGTGGTGGCATCGAGGACGAGCAGTACCTCGTCCAGCGGCGCGTGCTTCTCCACGACGCGCTTGACCTTGCCCAGTTCGTCCATGAGGCCGGTCTTGGTGTGCAGACGGCCGGCAGTGTCGATGAGGACGACGTCGACCCCCATCTCCTTGCCCTCCTTGACCGCGTCGAAGGCGACGGAGGCGGGGTCGCCCTGCTCGGGGCCGCGCACGGTGTAGGCGCCCACCCGCTCGCCCCAGGTCTGCAACTGGTCGGCGGCGGCGGCCCGGAAGGTGTCGGCAGCGCCAAGCACGACACTGCGGCCATCGGCGACCAGGACCCGCGCGAGCTTCCCGGTGGTGGTGGTCTTCCCGGTGCCGTTGACGCCGACAACCATCACGATGCCGGGCCTGCGATCCTCGGGCTCGGTCTTCACCATGCGGTCGACATCGGTGCCGACCAGCTTGAGCAGCTCCTCGCGCAGCAGGCCACGCAGTTCCTCGGGCGTACGGGTACCGAGCACCTTCACGCGCTCGCGCAGCCGCTCGACCAGTTCCTGGGTCGGCTGCACGCCGACGTCGGCGGTAAGGAGCGTGTCCTCGATCTCCTCCCAGGTGTCCTCGTCGAGGTGCTCGCGGGAGAGCAGCGTGAGCAGGCCCTTGCCCAGGGCGTTCTGCGAGCGGGACAGGCGGGCGCGCAGGCGGATCAGCCGCCCTGCGGTGGGCTCCGGGATCTCGATCTCGGGAGCCTCGACAGATGGGGGCTCCTCCACGGCGACCGACGCGGGGCCGCCGCCTGGGAGATCCACCTCCTCGATCGTCCGGCGCGGTTCGTCGCGCGGCGTCTCGGCCTCATCGCCGACGTGCGGCTCGGCCGGGGGCGCGGTGATGTCGGGCGTCTTCGGCGGCGGCGGAGGCAGCGGCTTCTTGCGCCGGCTGCCCACGATCAGCCCGCCGATCGCGCCGAGCACGACCACGGCGATGACTACAGCAAGGATGACGGTTTCCATAACCCGACCAGTATCGGCCATGAAGGGTGGCCAATCGAAGAAGCTGCGACCCCGTGACGGTACGCGTGCAGGCCATCACGCCGTACCCGAGCGTCTCGACCGGAGTCGCTCTTGATCTGCGCCCTTGCCTCCATCAGGAGTGTTTCGGCAGGTCAGCCGAGGCCGTGGCCAGCGCTCGCGCTGCGACTCCACACCGTGGGGTGTTCCGAGGCACCCCACTGCTGACCGGAGGCTGCGAGAGCACGGCGCGCCCCGGTGGCCGGTGCCCGAGGCCACGTGGACGCGTGTCCCGTCACCGGCACGGGCCCTCGACGAACCACGGCGGCCCTCGTGCGCTGAGCCGCTCACACCCGGGTCACGGGCCCGTCGACACCGGTATCCGTCGGCATGCCGAGATGGTCGGGGGCACGCCCTCGGCTGGGCCGCGGCGATCACGAGCTCGGGCCCGCTGCATCCGGCGCTCCGAAGCCCCCCTCGACGGGCTCGGCAGACCTGGTTCAGCCCGCCGAGTCCGCCGGGGGCCGAGCTCCGTGGACGTCTGAGGCGGCCGCCGCCCTGCGGGGCCGGCCGCCGGTGTCGGGCACGGGCCCGGTCACCCCGCGAGCCCGCCGTCCCACCATGGCCATCTGACGAAACGTCAGCTACGGTCCCCTCGGCACCGCATCGCACCGGAGGGGGACTTCCCATGCCCGTCACGGTCGTACGCTTCAACCTCGCCGAGCCCGGCGCGACTCCCGCCTCTCTCGCCGACCGCTACCGGACCGCCCTGGAGATGGCCGCATACGCGGACGAGCACGGGATCAGCACCGTGCAGACCGAGGAACACCACGGAGCGGACGACAACTGGTTGCCGTCGCCGTTCGCCTTCGCCGGGGCGGTGTTCGGCGCGACCCGCCGCATCACGGTGACGGTGTCCGCGGCGATCGGTCCGCTGCACGATCCGCTGCGGCTGGCCGAGGACATCGCCGTCCTGGACCTGCTCAGCGGCGGGCGACTGGTGACCGTGGCCGGAATCGGATACCGGCCCGAGGAGTACGCCCTGTTCGACGTCGACTTCGCGCGACGGGGCCGACTCCAGGACGAACTGCTGGAAACCCTTCTGAAGGCGTGGACGGGCGAGGAGTTCGAGTACCGGGGCCGGAGGGTACGGCTCACCCCCCGCCCGTGCACCCATCCGCACCCCCCGCTGTTGGTCGGCGGCTCCTCGAAGGCAGCCGCCCGCCGGGCCGCCCGGCTGGGACTGCCGTTCTTCCCGAGCGCCCATCTGCCCGAGCTGGAGGCGTACTACAAGGAGCGGCTCGCCGAGTACGGCACGGAGGGCTGGACCATGATGCCCGCCGCCGAGACCCCGCTCCTCCACCTGTCCGAGGAACCGGACCGCGCCTGGGCCCGCTACGGCGAGCACTTCCTGCACGAAGCCCGGACCTACGACTCCTGGCAGCCGGCCCGGACCCGCTCGGCGGTGCGGTCGACCGCCGGAACCCTCGCGGAGCTGCGCGCCGAGGGGGTGTACCGCGTTCTCACTCCGCAGGAGTGCGTGGCACAGGACCTGGAGAGCATGGTGCTGCACCCTCTGGCGGGCGGGATGCCCGTGGAGGAGGGGTGGCGCAGCCTCAGGCTGTTCGCGGAACAGGTACTCCCGGCACTGCGGCATCGAACCGCTCGGCCAGAGCGCGACTGAGCCGCTGCGGTAGCCCGTCCCGGTCGGTGCGCCGTACCGCGCGCCGCGCCCAGGAGGGCCGGCCGCGCGCGGAGGTGCCTGACGGCGCCGGCGTCGGGGGCGGCATCCGGGACCTGCCCGGACCCGGGGCCGGTACGGCACCGCCGCCCCCGGGTCCGGGCAGGTCCCGGGCCGGGGGCGGCGGACGGTACGAGGAGAGGGCAGCGGGGACTTGGCCCTTCTCCCCGGTCTCGGGAAACCCCGCTATGAGGGTCAGCCCATCTCCTCCAGGGTCTTGCCCTTCGTCTCCTTGACGAACTTCAGGACGAACGGGACGGAGAGGGCGGCGAAGACCGTGTAGATCACATAGGTCGCGGAGAGGTTCCAGTCGGACAGCGACGGGAAGCTCGCGGTGATGGCCCAGTTGGCGATCCACTGCGCGGAGGCGGCGACGCCGAGCGCGGCGGCGCGGATCCGGTTCGGGAACATCTCACCGAGCATGACCCAGACGACCACGCCCCAGGACAGGGCGAAGAAGAGGACGAACAGGTGCGCGGCGACCAAGGCGATCCAGCCCTGGGCGGCCGGCAGCTTGCCGTCGACCAGGTGGTAGCTGAACGCCCAGGCCTCCAGCGCGAGCCCCACGGCCATGCCGACCGAGCCGATGATGGCGAGCGGCCTGCGGCCGATGCGGTCCACGAAGATCATCGCGATCACGGTGCCGACGATGTTGATGATCGACGTCGTGAAGGAGTAGAAGAACGAGTCCGCCGGGTCGACGCCGACCGACTGCCACAACGTCGAGGAGTAGTAGAACGCGACGTTGATGCCGACGAACTGCTGGAAGACCGACAGGCCGATGCCGACCCAGACGATCGGCTTGAAGAAGAAGGAGCCGCCGAGCAGGTCGCGGAAGCTGGACCTCTCCTCGCGGTTCATCGCGGACTCGATCTCCTGGACGCGGGCGTCCAGGTCGACCTGCTCGCCCTCGACCTCGGCGAGGATCCTGCGGGCGCGGTCGCGCTTGCCGACGGAGATCAGGAAGCGCGGGGACTCGGGGATCACGAAGGAGAGCAGGCCGTAGAGGAGGGCCGGGATGACCATCACGCCGAGCATGACCTGCCAGACCTCCAGGCCCATCAGGGTGCCGCGCTGCTTGCCGCCCGCGGCGTTCAGCAGACCCCAGTTGACCAGCTGGGAGATGGCGATGCCGACGACGATCGCGGCTTGCTGGAAGGAACCGAGCCGACCGCGGTAGGCGGGCGGGGCGACCTCGGCGATGTAGGCGGGGCCGATGACAGAGGCCATGCCGATGGCGAAGCCACCGACGACGCGCCAGAGGGCGAGGTCCCAGAGCGCGAAGGGCAGTGCGGAGCCGATAGCGCTGATCGTGAACAGGACTGCGGCGATCTGCATGCAGCGGATTCGGCCGATCCGGTCCGCTATCCGGCCGGCGGTCGCGGCACCGACGGCACAGCCGACCAGAGCGATGGCGATGACCTGGGCGAGGGCCGCGGAGCCGATGTCATAGCGGTCGCGGATGGCCTCGACTGCGCCGTTGATCACGGAACTGTCGTAGCCGAAGAGGAAGCCGCCCATGGCGGCAGCCGCCGCAATGAAGATGACGTGCCCGAGATGATGCTCGGGGTGAGTCGTCCTGGCTCCTGTCTGAGGCGCCTGCGCTGTGCTGGTCACGTGTGTCTCCTGGGGCCACGGCAACGCTGCCGCGGGTGGGGGGCGAGCCCTTCGCGGCATGACCGGCTCTCCGCCGGTCCCGGTGGTGCACACACAGGCGCGCCACTCACACCTGAAGGTCAAAGCAACGTTCCAGAGACTATGTCTTCAAGACTCGAAGTCAAGACCATGATCTGTGTGAGCTTTCAGATATAGAAGCCTTAACAATCTTCAAGAAGTGAAGATCCAAGGGCAGGTCATGAGGTTGATCTCGCCAAGGGTTGCTAGCGAAGCCGCTGAGAGATGACCTTTGACACCCCATCACCCTGCATGGACACGCCGTAGAGGGCGTCGGCAACCTCCATGGTGCGCTTCTGGTGCGTGATCACGATCAGCTGCGAGGCCTCCTGCAGCTCCTGCATGATCCGGATCAGTCGCTGGAGATTGGTGTCGTCGAGCGCGGCCTCGACCTCGTCCATGACGTAGAACGGACTCGGCCGCGCCTTGAAGATCGACACCAGCAGCGCGACGGCCGTCAGCGAGCGTTCACCGCCCGAGAGGAGGGAAAGCCGCTTGACCTTCTTGCCCGGTGGACGCGCCTCAACGTCCACGCCGGTGGTGAGCATGTGGTCGGGGTCGGTGAGGACGAGTCGTCCCTCGCCCCCCGGAAACAGGCGCCCGAAGACGCCCTCGAACTCACGGGCGGTATCGCGGTAGGCCTCGGTGAAGACCTGTTCGACGCGTTCGTCCACCTCCTTGACCACCTGGAGCAGGTCCGCACGGGTCTTCCTCAGGTCTTCCAGCTGCTCGCTGAGGAACTTGTGGCGTTCCTCCAGCGCCGCGAACTCCTCCAGCGCCAGCGGGTTGACCTTGCCCAGCTGCTGGTACGCCCGCTCGGCGGCCTTGAGCCGCTTCTCCTGCTCGGCGCGCACGAACGGGCGGGGCTGGTTCCCTGAGCGGGATCCCTCGACGGTGCCGTCGTCGAGACCGGCCTCCGGTTGCTGCCCGTCGTCGGCGCGGAGCGAGGGGGGTACGGGCTGGTCGGGCCCGTACTCCGCCACCAGCCCTGCCGGCTCGACGCCCAGCTCCTCCAGTGCCTTCGTCTCCAGTTGCTCGATCCGCAGCCGTTTTTCGGCACCGAGCACCTCGCCCCGGTGCACCGAGTCCGTCAGTTTGTCGAGTTCGGCCTTCAGCTCACGGCCGGCCGTGCGTGCGGCGGCCAGCTCCCGCTCGCTTCGGACCTTGGTGGCCTCGGCGGCGGTGCGTTCCCGCTCGGCCCGGACGAGGGAAACCTCGACATGCGCGAGCAGCTGACGGGCACCGCAACCCACGGCCTCCGCCACGGCCGCTTCGTGCCGCAGCCGGACCCGGCGCTGCTCGGCACGCGCGCGTGCCTCGCGTTCGGCACGGGCAGCACGGTCCAGCGAGTCGGCCCTCCCGGCGAGGCCTTTGACCCGCTCCTCATGCGTACGGACCTGGAGCCGGGCCTCCATCTCAGTCTGGCGCGCATTGGCCCCGTCGGCGGCGAGCCGGTCCCGCACCGAGGTGTCCGGTTCCTCGTCGGCCGGCGTCTCCTCCGCCACAGCGAGCCGTTCGGCCAGTTCCTCGGCCTCCTGTGCGGCCCGCTCCCACGCCCCCTGCGCCCGCTCGGCCGCCGCGGCGGAACGTTCGGCCTCGTCGGCGGCGCCACGAGCCTGCCCGGCGAGCCGTCCGAGTCGCTGGGCCACGGCCGACTTCTCCCGGTCGGCGGCCCTGCGCCGCTCCTCCAGCCCCTCCAGGAGGGCGACCGCGTCCGTGTGCCGCCCGGCCGCCAGCCGCTGTTCCTCGACCAGCTGGGCGCAGTGCACCTCCAGCTCGGCCAGTTCGGCCACAGCCTCGTCCACGGACGCCTGCACCTCCAGCAGACTGGGCGCCCCAGCCGAGCCGCCCTGCGCGAAGTGTGCACCGAGCAGATCGCCCTCGGCGGTCACCGCGGTCAGTTCCGGATGGGCGTAGACCAGGTCCTCGGCGTCCTCCAGCGTGCCCACGACCACGATCCCGTGCAGCAGCCGGCGTACGGCGGGCATCAGCTCGGCGGGGCCGCGGACGAGGCCTGCGGCGAAGCGGGCGCCGTCCAGGTGAGCGCCCGTCCCGGAGGGGGCGGGCGTGCTTCCGACGCGGTCGACGCACATGCCGCCGGGCAGACCGGCCGCTGCTCCGGCTGCTCCGGACCCGCACGGCTCTCGGCCGGCGCCGACGACACCACGGGCGGCCAGCACACCGTTCGGAGCGGCGCCATCGCCGTGCACCTGCACACCACCCGAAGCGGCGCCATCGCCCTCTGCCTGCGCAGCCACGGTGCTGGGGGCGTTCCTTTGCGCGGGCGCGCTCACGGACCTGTGCGCGGGCGCGCCCGCGGAATCACCGACGCCCCCGCCCACGCCCACGGACGCACCAGCCGCACCACGGGTGTCCGCCGCGCCCGGGCTTCCGTTCGCCTCCGGCGCCTCCAGGGCTCCCGCCAGCAGCAGTGTCGCCCGGCCGCCGTCCTGTTTGCGCAGGAGCCTGATCGCCTCCGCCGCCGACGCCGGTGTCGTCACGGCGACGGCGTCCGCCGCCGCCCCGAAAGCAGCGGCCAGGGCGACCTCGTCGCCCGGGGTGACCGTCAGCAGCTGCGCGGCCGAGCCGAGCACACCGGTGAGGCGGTCCCGAGCGCCGAGCAGTGCTCCGGTGCCGTCCTTCCGGCGCAGTCCGAGGGCCAGAGCCTCGTGGCGGGCCTGGGTGGCGGCGCGGCGGCGTTCGGCCGCGGTGACCGCCTCACGGGCGGCGCTCAGGGCGGCTTCCGCCTCCACCAGCTGCCGTTTGGCCGCATCGTGCTGTTCGGCCAGGTTCGCGTCATCGGCATCGAGGCCGTCGACCTCGACCTTCAGCGTCTCGTACTCCTTCTGGGCGTGCACCGCGCGCTCCTGGGCTTCGTCGCGGGCCGTGGCCAACCGGTCGATCTCGGCCTGGGCGGAGGCAGCACGCGAGCGGGCCGCGTTGACCTGCCCGAAGAGCCGGGCCAGACCCTCGCGGCGGTCGGCGATGGCCCGGGCGACGTCCTTCAGCCGGCGCTCCTCGACAGCCAGCTCCCGTTCCAGTTCGGCGCGGTGGGCGACGGTGTCGTCCAGAGCGTGGCGGGCCGCTTCCAGAGCCGCCTCCAACTCGGCCTCCTGCTCACGGACACGGGCGGCCTCGCGCTCCAGGTCCTCGGGATCACGGCCGCGCCGCTCCTCGGGGGGCGCGGAGGTGGCGCTCTTCACCCGGGCGTCGGCCAGCGAGGCGGTGCCCCGGACGCGTTCGGCCAACTGGGACAGCTCGTACCAGGTCTGCTGGGCGCGCTGGAGACGTGGGGTGAGCTGCCGTACCTCGTCCTCCAGCAGGGCCTCGCGCTGGAGTGCGGCCTTCAGTTCCCGCTCGGCGGTTTCCTTGCGTTCCTTCAGGGCCGCCTCGTCGGCGATCTCAACCTGAAGGGCTTCCCGCAGGCTGACCAGGTCATCAGCGAGCAGACGCAGACGCACGTCGCGGAGGTCGGCCTGGATGACGGCGGCGCGGCGGGCGACCGCCGCCTGGCGGCCCAGGGGTTTGAGCTGGCGGCGCAGCTCGTCGGTGAGGTCCTGCACGCGGGCGAGGTTGGCCTGCATCGCATCCAGCTTCCGCAGCGCCTTCTCCTTGCGCTTGCGGTGCTTGAGAACGCCCGCCGCCTCCTCGATGAAGGCGCGGCGGCCCATCGGATCGGCATGCAGCACGGAGTCGAGCTGCCCCTGGCCGACGATGACGTGCATCTCACGGCCGATGCCGGAGTCGGAGAGAAGTTCCTGGATGTCCAAGAGTCGGCAGGTATCGCCGTTGATCTGGTACTCGCTGCCACCGTTGCGGAACATGATCCGCGTGATGGTGACCTCGGCGTACTCGATGGGCAGGGCACCGTCGGAGTTGTCGATGGTCAGGGACACCTCGGCCCGCCCGAGCGGGGGGCGGCCGGTGGTGCCGGCGAAGATGACGTCCTCCATCTTGCCGCCGCGCAGTGACTTCGCGCCCTGTTCGCCCATGACCCAGCTGAGTGCGTCCACGACGTTGGACTTGCCCGAGCCGTTCGGGCCGACGACGCATGTGATGCCCGGTTCGAACCGGAGTGTGGTCGCTGAGGCGAACGACTTGAACCCGCGGAGGGTCAGGGCCTTGAGGTGCACGCCGCTGGACTTTACCGGCCGCCGCTATCTCACTCCATGAACCCTCACAACCGCGCGGTTTCGCCATTGAACATGTAGGGCAGACCAAACGTTAAAGACAGTGAAAGGATGCGCGGGGAAAAGAAAGAAGGGACGCCGAAGCGTCCCTTGCAACTCTGATGACTGGGTTCCAGACGTTTGATCAACTAAGCGGCTGATACGGCAGCCCAATCACTGCGACTACTGTCGTGGAGCAATGCAGTGATCAGGTGAGCGCAGGCTCCGCCTGGTGTGCGTCGATGCTCTCCATGATCCTGTCCTGAGAGGCGGCAGCCGTCAGCGCGTCGTTCTCCGCCTGGATCCGTACGAGCTCGGACTCCAGGTCCTGCACGCGCTGCTGCAGCCGTCGCATCTCGGCGAGGAGTCGAGGGTCGGAGCCGCCGACGTAACCGAGAAGCGCCTTTGCCATGATGGATGGTCCTCCACACTGAGTGACCGACCGATGCGGTGTGGGTCGTGAGGGATTCGCACCCGCGGTGCCTGGCACGTCCGGGTGTTGCTCTGCTGTTCCGCCATGCCAAACAGCTAGGGTGCGCGGGGCTTTCAGCGTCTCACCAAAAAGTTTGACGGTCAACACGATCACGCCCTGCGTTGGCGGGCAAACCGGGGCGCGCGGCCGGGAAATCGGCGGCGCTGCACGTCGTCCGGGGCCCTCAGGGCGTGGCGATCAGCTGTACCAGCGGAGCCTGCCACGCCGGGCCGTAGTTGGCAACCACCAGGTCGTTCCTGCTCTCCGCATGTGTCACCGGCAGCTCGCTGCACCCCGAAGCGCGGGGCACCACGGAAGCGGCTCAGCGGATGGCGAAGCCGTCGTAGCCGCCGCGAGGTGTGTCCCAGATCTCGGTGACCCCATCCACGCGTCCGGGCGTGTCGTCGCCCTGGAGCCAATCGAGCAGCCCCTCACAGCCTCGCCGAGACCCCTCCGCGACCACCTGGACCCGGCCGTCGGCCAAATTGAGAGCAAAACCACTCAGGCCGCCAATCTCCAGTGCCTTGGCCCGCGTGAACCAGCGAAAACCCACACCCTGCACGCGTCCACGCACCCAGGCGACCAGTCGTACATCCTCGCTCATGGATGCAACCTAACCGGCCGATGTCGCTCGGGACACATTGCCCCTCACTGGCATGCGGTACCGTCCCCACCCAATGAATCCCAAATGAAACTCACTCGATCGAGTGAGTTGAGTTGACCGCAGGGAGCCAGTCCCCGCGCAGGCACCGGTCAACCGCGAGCACGAGGAAGAGGGCAAGAACATGGGACGCCACCGACGCCCCGCCGCCGGCAGTGACGACCCGCAGCACTCGTCCGCGGGCGGACGGCCATCCGGCGGCCGGCCGCACCGGCAGGTCCCCAGGGGCATCGCGCCCTATCTGAACCCCGAGGCCTATGCCGAGGCCACTGCCAGGGCCCAGGCCTACCTGTTCGCGGAGGACAACCCCTCGCCGTCCGCCGATTCGGCGGACGGCGGCTTCGCCCCGGTCGGCGGCCCCTCCCGCCACCACCGGCGCAGGAAGAAGGCCGGGCGACCGGTGCGCACGAGCCTGCTCGGGGTCTCGGCAGCCGTGGCCCTCGGCACCGCAGCAGTGGCCACGGGCGTGGTGCCGGGTCTACAGGACTACAAGCTCGGCGGCGACACGAACACCACCGGCGGCAACCAGGTACAGGCCGCGGTCTCGCCCGGCAACACGGCCGTCGAGCAGGGCGGTACCTCGGGCAGCGCGGACAGTCGCGAGGGCGGGGGCGCGACCAGCCGGGGGACCGAACGCCCGCCGTCTCCGAGCCGGTCCTCGGCCTCCGCGTCGCCCTCCCCCTCGAAGCCTGCCTCAGCCAAGCCCAGTCCGTCCCACAAGGCCGCCGCGTCACCCACAGCAAGCCCTTCGCGGAAGGCCACTGCGTCGCACAAAGCGAGCACCCCGCAGAAGGCCAGCCCGTCACACACGGCAAGCACCCCGCAGGAGGCCAGCCCGTCACGGACGGCCACCCGGACGCCGACGCCGGCGGCCACGCCCTCCCCGGCGCCGAAGATCACCCCTTCACGTACGGCAGCCAAACCGCCGATAGCAGCCGCCGCACCGGTGACGATATCGAAGGAGGCCGCCGCGGAGGCGGAGGTGCTCAAGCTGGTCAACGAGGAGCGGGCCAAGGTCGGATGCAGCGCGCTGTCGGCGAACTCCTCGCTGACCGGCCTGGCCGAGGCATTCAGCGACGACATGGCGGCGAGGGGCTTCTTCGACCACACCGACCCGGACGGCGCCACGCCGTGGGACCGGGCCGCGAAGGCCGGCATCACCGACCTCGGCGGTGAGAACATCGCCCGCGGCCAGGCCACCCCGGCGGCCGTGATGGAGGCCTGGATGAACAGCCCAGGCCACCGCGCGAACATCCTGAACTGCGACTTCAAGACGCTCGGCGTCGGAGTGCACTTCGGCCCGGGCGGACCCTGGTGGACCCAGGACTTCGGCTACTGAGACGACGGCCGCTCCCTCTCGCACCCGGTCAGGCTTCGGCTCAGTGGCGCTCGGCTCCTTCGGGCGGGCGCTCGGTGCCCACCCCACTCATCCGGCGGCATCCACCGGTTGCACCGCTCAACCGGTGACATCCAGCTCCGCGTACATGCCGGCCGCGTAGTGGTCCGGATAGTTGCAGAGCAGCTCGTAGCGGCCCGGCCGGAGCGTCACCGTGGTCCAGGCCGCCGCACCGGAGGCGATGCCGTGTCCGGCGCCCGCGCCGCACGTGCGTGACGCCTCTCCGAGGCTGCCCGCTTCCGACACGCGGCCGGTCGGGCCGGTGGCACGTTCTCCGGCACCCTGGCCCGCCGGAAGCGGCAACACGACCACCTCGTGCACGAGTGCTCCCGTGTTGACCACCCGGATGGTCACCCTTCCTGCCGGGACCTTCGCGGGATGGGCCACCAGATACATCGCGTCCATGCCGTGCCAACCGGGTCGGCTGTGATCCGGGCGGCCCATCATGTGCCCCATGTCCCCGACGGTCACGTCCACCACGCTGCCTGCCGCAGCCGGAGGGGCGCAGCGTGCGCTCCGCCTCTGGGAATCCGGTGTCGACCCATGGAAGGCATCGGACGCGGCCAGCAGACCCGTGGTGGCGACGCCGAGGACCACGGCTGCCGCCACCACGGCGATCGCCAGCCACCTCGCCCGGTGACGCCCCGGCTTCACCGGTGTTCCCGCAGCGTCGTGAGCCGGCGTTTGTACTCGTCCTCGTCGATCTCCCCACGTGCGAACCGCTCAGCGAGCAGGTTCTCGGCCCGCCTGTCCTGCCCCCCGCCGTCGCGGGATTCGCCGGACGGCCATTGCGGCCCGGGCTGCTGGTGGTGCCGCGTACCACTGAAGTAGCGCACCAGCGCGACGCCGCCGCCGATCAGGACGGCCCAGAACAGGACCATGAGCACGGTCATCACGAACCAGCCCCCCCAGCCCCATCCGTCGTTGTACCACATCATGTCGCTCACTCCCCTGGGCCGGCGGCTGTGCCGATCCCAGGATGGAACGCTGCACCTTCGGCCGACCTGGGCCGTAGTTCCCCGTAGAGGGGCCGGTGGGCCCAACGCCCGGTACGCTGGACCGCGCCCGTGCCGGCCGGCGAAGCCGACTCAGCCGCAGTTCACCGTGTTCCACCACGTGACCACAGGTCGCAGGCCACCTGCACGCGCGGTCACCTGGCCGCCTAGGGCTCCGGCCGACCCCGGTCCCCACGCGGCGACCCACCCGCGCGCGACCACCTTCGCGGTCTCCGTCACCCGGCGCCCGAGGCGCTCCGGCGCCATCCATGAGATAGTGCAACCTAGTGGTTAGCGCTGTGCACGCGTACCCTTGGCGTTATGACCGTCACCACCCAGGACCACGACGACCTTCCGTACAGCGTCTTCGCCAAGGCCTGCCCTTCGCGCGGCACGCTGGAGCACGTCACGGGCCGCTGGGGCGGACTGACACTCGGCGCACTGTACGAGGGTTCGCTGCGCTTCAACGAACTGCGCCGCCACGTCGACGGGGTGAGCGAGAAGATGTTGTCGCAGACACTGCACGCCCTGGAGCGCGACGGGCTGGTGCACCGCGAAGCTCAGCCGACGAACCCGCCCCGCGTGGACTACCGGCTCACTCCCCTGGGCCACCAGGTCACGGAGCGTCTGCTGGCACTCATCCACTGCGTGGAAGGTTCGATGGACCAGGTGCTGGCCGCCCGCGAGGCGTACGACGCCAGGCCGTTGCCGTAGGCGCGGACGCCGACGGCAGAACCGGAGCCTGACACCGGCTGCGGTGGCCACCACGAGAAGAACACGGCGGACGGGCTCAGCGCGGTCCGGTCGGTCCGGCCGCCGTCCGGGCTCGCGGCGGTCGCTGGCACTTCGGGCAGAAGTAGCTGGAGCGGTTCATCCAGGGGCGGCGGCGCACGGACGTACCGCACCGTTTGCAGGGCAGACCCTCGCGGCCGTACGCGTCCAGGGAACGGTCGAAGTAGCCGGACTCACCGTTGACGTTGACATACAGGCTGTCGAAACTGGTGCCTCCGACGGCGAGGGCCTCGTTCATCACATCCCGTACCTGACCCAGGAGTTCAGCCGTGACCGGGCGGGTGAAGCTCGCCGTCGGACGCTCGTAGTGGATGCGGGCGCGCCACAGCGCCTCGTCCGCGTAGATGTTGCCCACTCCGCTGATCAACGACTGGTCCAGCAGAGCCCGTTTGATGGTCGTGCGCTTGCGGCGCAGGGCCTGGTGGAAGGCCTCCTCGTCGAACAGCGGGTCGAGCGGATCACGCGCGATGTGCGCGATGACGTCGGGCAGGCCGTCAGGGGTGTTGTCGTGCAACGACAGCCCGCCGAAGGTCCGCTGGTCGACGAAGCGGAGTTCCGTGCCGAGCCCGTCGGCGAACCGGATCCTGATGCGCAGATGCCGCTCGTCCGGTGCCTCGTGCGGCTGTACCAGCAGCTGGCCGCTCATCCCCAGGTGCGCCAGGACGGACTGATCCGTCTCCTCCAGCGGCAACCACAGATACTTGCCGCGCCGGTGGGGCGTCCCGATGTGCCGGCCCTTGAGCCGGTGCGCGAAGTCGTCGGCGCCCGCGACATGCCGTCGTACGGCACGCGGGTGCAGCACCTCGACCTCGGCGACGGCGCGATGAGCGACCCACCGCTCCAGACCGCGCCGGACGACCTCGACCTCGGGCAACTCGGGCATCGGGACCCCCGTACACACAGCGCTGGGTGGACGATCCGAGCGCCCGCTCCGGGCTTCTCGGGCTCGGAGCGGGCGCTCGGGTACTGCTGCAGGTCAGGTGGTGGTGGACGAAGACTCACCTTGCTTGACGGCCTCGGCCGCCTTGGCACGCTCGTCCGCCGCCGCCCGGATGGACCGCCAGGCGGACTCGGCGGCCTGCTGCTCCGCCTCCTTCTTGCTGCGGCCGGTGCCGGTGCCGTACGAGACGCCTCCGACGCGGGCGGCAGCAGTGAAGGTCTTCTCGTGGTCGGGGCCGGTCTCCGTGACCAGGTACTCGGGTACGCCGAGCCCCTCGATCGCGGTCAGCTCCTGCAGGGACGTCTTCCAGTCCAGGCCCGCGCCGAGGCTGGAGGACTTCTCGATCAGCGGGTCGAAGAGCCGGTGCACCAGCTCGGACGCCGCGTCGAGGCCCTGGTCGAGATAGACCGCGCCGATCACCGCTTCCAGGGTGTCGGCGAGGATGGACGCCTTGTCCCGGCCGCCCGTGCCCTCTTCACCACGGCCCAGCCGGATGAAGGAGCCCAGGTCGAGGCCACGGCCGACCTGTGCCAACGCACGCGAGTTGACCACCGCGGCCCGCAGCTTGGCCAGCTGGCCCTCGGGCAGGTCGGGGTGGGTGCGGTACAGCGTGTCCGTGACGACGAGGCCGAGGACGGAGTCCCCGAGGAACTCCAGCCGCTCGTTCGTCGGCAGACCGCCGTTCTCGTATGCGTAGGAACGGTGGGTCAGCGCACGCACCAGAAGGGCGGACTCGACGCGGTAGCCGAGCCGCCCTTCCAGAAGCGTGTGGGACGAGGCCTGGTTGCCCAATTTCTTCTTGGCGGGTGCGCTCACGTTGGCGTCTTCCGCCTTCTTGGGACTGGACACAGTGCCTCTCACCAGCCCGCTCAGACTTCGAGGACCTGGCGCTTGTTGTAGGTGCCGCAAGACGGGCACGCAATGTGCTGCTGCTTGGGCTCGTGGCAGCGCTCGCACGCAACCAGGGTGGGGACCGCAGCCTTCCACTGCGACCGGCGGTGGCGCGTGTTGCTGCGCGACATCTTCCGCTTCGGAACAGCCACGGCTACTTCTCCTGCTTCTCGGCGGCGCGTGCTGATCGGGGCGCGTCGCCGCTCATCTCGTCCTTCTCGCCGTCCGTCGTCGAATCGGCGAGTCCCTGCAAAGCCGCCCAACGGATGTCGACGGCGTCGTGGTGGTGGTCCGGGTCGTCCGCGAGCCGCGCTCCGCACTCGGAGCACAGACCCGGGCAGTCTTCCCGGCACACCGGCTGCATCGGCAGTGCGAGCACCACCGCATCGCGCAGCAGAGGTTCGAGGTCGATCAGACCGTCCTCGATGAAGAGCCTGCCCTCGTCGTCCTCGGCGTCGTCGCCCGGCTCCGCAATCACACGGCCCCGGTCGTCGGCGTCAGGGTACGAGAACATCTCCTGGAAGTCCGCTTCGAGCTCCAGCCCGACCGGCTCCAGACACCTTACGCACTCCCCTTCGGCCTGTGCACGGGCGGTGCCTGTGACGAGCACCCCTTCCATGACCGACTCAAGCCGGAGTTCGAGCTCCACCGGGGCACCTTCCGGCACTCCGATGACTCCCTGGATACCGAGATCTCGGGGAGCGTCGATCTCGCGGGTCAGGCGCTGCAGCGCACCAGGACGCCGTCCCAGCTCGTGAGTATCGATCACGAGGGGATTGCGGTGGTCGAGGCGGGCGTTGGAAGCCATTCCTGCTTTCGATCTACGAACTCGGAGGGACGCTGTCCGTCGGTGTTCCGGGCAGCGGTGATCGCGGACATACACGCGACCGAAGGGCCAGGATACTGGACCTTTCGCTCAGGGCCCAATCCGGTACACGGCTACAGGCCCCGGCCCTGTTCGTACGCCCTCAACTGCTCCGCACTGATCATGCCGGTGTCGAAGAGGCTGGTCTCGTCGAGAGCGTAACCCTGCTGGGGCTGCTGCGGGGCCTGCTGCTGATGGACCTGCTGGGGATCGTAGCCGGGCTGCTGGTCGTAGCCCTGGTAGGCGTAGGGATCGGCCTGCTGGTAGCCGTACGGGTCCTGCTGGGTGTCGTAGGCGGACTGCTGCGGGAAGCCCGCGTAGGGGTCCGGCTGCTGCTGATAACCATAGGCTGGCTGCGGCTCGTACGACGGCTCCGCTGACGGCTCCGGCTCCCGCTGGACCGGCTGCCCGGACGAGGTGTCCGTGAGCCCGGCGAGGTCGGCGAGGTAGTCGGCGTCGCTGGAGTGCTGGAAGGTCGTGGTGTCGTCGGCGAGGGCACCGAGGTCGTCGGTGGCGATCCGGCCGTGCAGCTTCTGCCGCCCGCGTCCGACGGCTTCCAGGGTCTTGGCGAGGACCGCCTCGAAGGCGCCGAGCTTGGTGTCGACGTAGGCGTCGGCGTCACGGCGCAGGGTCTCCGGGTCGTGGCTGCGCTCGGGTGCGTCTTCGTCCTCGTAGCCCTCCTCGTCCAGGCCGGGGCCGGTACCAAGCAGCTTCTCCCTGCCCCGGCCGACCGAACCGAGGGTCTTGGTGAGGACGACCTCGAAGTTGGCGAGCTTGGAGTCGACGTAGTCGTCGGCCTCGGCACGGACCTCCTCGGCCTCCTTGCGGGCCTCGGCGAGGATCCGATCGGCCTCGGCCTGGGAGCGGCGGGCGATCTCGGTGTCCGAGATCAGCGAGCCGCGCTCGGCGTGCGCGTCGCCGATGATCCGCTCGGCCTCCAGCCGAGCCCGCTCGACCATCTGCTCGCGGCCACCGATCAGCTCCTGCGCCTGCGCGAGGGATCCGGGCAGTGCCTGGCGCACCTCTTCCAGCATCGCGAGCAGCTCGGCACGGTTGATCACACAGGACGCCGACATGGGCATGGCCCGGGCGCCGGCGACCGCGGAGACGATCTCGTCGAGCTTCTTCTGCACGTCCACCTGTGCTCGCCACTCTCTACAGCCGGGTTGGAGACGGACGGGACGACTGTAGCCCCATCAGTCCTTGCGCAGGCGCTCGTTCAAGGCCTCCAGGACCTGGGAGGGCACCAGGTGGGAGACATCACCACCCCAGGCCGCGACTTCCTTGACCAAGGATGAGGACAGGAAGCTGTACGTGGGGTTGGTGGGCACGAACAGCGTTTCGACGCCGGTGAGGCCGTTGTTCATCTGCGCCATCTGGAGTTCGTAGTCGAAGTCGCTGACGGCACGCAGGCCCTTGACGATGGCGGGGATGTCGCGCTGCTTGCAGAAGTCGACCAGAAGGCCGTGGAAGGCCTCCACCCGGACGTTGGCGTAGTCGGCGGTCACCTCGCGGATCAGCTCGATCCGCTCCTCGACCCCGAACAGGCCCTTCTTGGACTTGTTGATCATCACCGCGACATAGACCTCGTCGTACAGACGAGAGGCACGGGCGATGATGTCGAGGTGTCCGTTGGTGATCGGGTCGAACGACCCGGGACAGACGGCGCGGCGCACTAGTGATCCCTCGCTCTCCGGTCCGGTCATCGTGCGTCTTCGCACGTAGCGGCGGCGCGACCGTACCAAAACGTTCCCTCGCCGTAGCGACGGGCCCGGATCGCCTCGAAGCCGTCCGGCCAACGGAATTCGCCACCCCTGGTGCTGCGCTCCACGGTGACGAGGGCTTCCCCGGCGAGCCAGCCCTCCGTGCGGAGTGTGAGCAGAATCTCCCGAAGATCGTCGTCGGAGACGGCGTACGGGGGGTCCAGGAAGACGAGGTCGTAGGGCTCGCCCGGGGGTACGGCCCGGACGACCTGTTCTGCCCTACCCGCCCTCACCTCGGCCCCGGCAAGACCCAGGTTCTTCACGTTTTCCCGGACCGTCCTCGCCGCCCGCGCGTCCGCCTCCACGAGCAGGGAGTGGGCTGCGCCCCGGGACAGGGCTTCCAGGCCCACGGCTCCTGAGCCCGCGTACAGGTCAAGGACCCGTTCGCCGTCCAGGGGGCCGCCGAGAAGGGACTGCCAGGTGGAGAAGAGGGCCTCGCGTGCGCGGTCTGAAGTGGGCCGGGTGCCTGCCGGCGGTACGGCGAGGCGACGTCCGCCGGCTGTGCCGGCGATCACGCGGGTCATTTCGCGAATCCTTCTCCTGGGCAGCTTTACGGAATCAGTCTGGCAGGCGGCGGCGGTTCTAGCCCTTCTCCAGGTACTGCTCCCTCTCTTCGTCGAGGAGGGCGTCCAGGGCCGTGCGCAGGCCGGGCAGCCGCTGCAGCCCCGGATCGGCCGCCACGACTGTCGTCGCTTCCTGTCGCGCCTCCGCGATGACCTCCTCGTCCTCGATGACTGCCAGCACCCGCAGGCTGGACCGGGCGCCGGACTGGGCCTGGCCCAGGACGTCTCCCTCCCGGCGCTGCTCCAGGTCGATGCGGGAGAGTTCGAAACCGTCGAGGGTGGAGGCCACGGCGCCCAGGCGCTGACGGGCCGCGGTGGCCTCGGGCACCTCGGTGACCAGGAGGCACAGCCCCGGGGCCGAACCACGGCCGACCCGGCCACGCAGCTGGTGGAGCTGGGACACCCCGAAGCGGTCGGCATCCATGATCACCATGACCGTGGCGTTGGGGACGTTGACACCGACCTCGATGACCGTGGTGGCAACCAGGACGTCGGTCTCGCCCGCCGCGAAGCGGCGCATCACCGCGTCCTTGTCGTCAGGGTGCATCCTGCCGTGCAGGACCTCCACCCGCAGGCCCTGCAGCGGTCCCTTGCCCAGGTCGTCGGCCACGTCGAGGACGGCCAGCGGGGGACGCTTCTCCGCCTCGTCCTCCGGGGACTTCTTCCGGCTCGCCTTCTTCGGGTCGTCCTCCTCGTCGCCGATGCGGGGGCAGACGACGTACGCCTGGTGACCGTCCGCCACTTCCTCGCGCACCCGTTCCCAGGCGCGGGACAGGAAGTGGGGCTTGTCGGCGGCCGGGACGACATGGCTGGCGATCGGGGAGCGGCCGGCCGGGAGCTGGTCGAGGACCGAGGTCTCCAGGTCACCGAAGACCGTCATGGCGACGGTGCGCGGGATGGGGGTCGCGGTCATGACGAGGAGGTGCGGCGGTTGTCTGCCCTTGCCGCGCAGGGCGTCGCGCTGCTCCACGCCGAAGCGGTGCTGCTCGTCCACGACCACCAGGCCCAGATCGTGGAACTGCACCTTGTCCTCGATCAACGCGTGGGTGCCGATGACGAGGCCGGCCTCGCCGGTGACCAGGTCCAGCAGGGCCTGGCGGCGGGCCGCGGTGCCCATCGAGCCGGTGAGCAGGACCACCTTCGTGGCGTGCTCGGCGCCGCCCAGCATGCCTCCCTCGGCCAGTTCCCCCATCATCTCGGTGATCGAGCGGTGGTGTTGCTGAGCGAGAACCTCAGTGGGCGCCAGCATGACCGCCTGGCCGCCCGCGTCCACCACGGCGAGCATGGCGCGCAGGGCGACGAGCGTCTTGCCGGAGCCGACCTCGCCCTGTAGCAGCCGGTGCATGGGGTGGTCGGTGGCGAGGTCGGCGAAGATCTCCCCGGAGACCTTCCGCTGGCCCTCGGTGAGGCTGAAGGGCAGACGGTCGTCGAAGGCGGCGAGGATACCGTCCGGCTTCGGGACGCGGGGTACGGCGGGGAGCTGGGTGTCGGCGTAGCGACGGCGAGCCAGGGCGACCTGGAGGACGAAGGCCTCGTCCCACTTGAGGCGGGTGCGGGCGTCGGCGATGTCCGCCTTGGTGTGCGGTTGGTGGATCTTCAGTAGGGCCTCGGGCAGGGGCAGCAGGCCGCGGCCCTCACGGAGGTTGCCGGGGAGGGGGTCCAGCGCGTCTTGCGCGCTGGGCAGTACCGTCTGGACCGCCTTGGCGATCTTCCAGGACTCCAGTTTGGCAGTGGCCGGATAGATGGGGATCAGGGCACCGGCCCATGTCTCGACCGCCTCCTCGCCGTCGCCGCGGAGCAACGCATAGGCAGGGTGAGCGAGTTGGAGTCGGCGGTTGAAGACCGAGACCTTTCCGGCGAACATCGCGCGGGTCCCCGGCAGCAGTTCCTTGTGGGGCTTATGCACGCCGTTGCCGAAGAACACCAGCTGAAGCCGGCCGCTGCCGTCGGTGATCGTGACTTCGAGGCGCTGGCCCTTGCCGCGCGGCGCCTTGGCCGAGGCGAAGGCGTGCAGCCGGGCGTCGGCGACCTGGGCCACCACCGTGACGTGCTCGTCCATGGGCAGGTCGGCGAGGTGGGTGAGCTGACCGCGCTCCTCGTACCTGCGCGGATAGTGATGCAGGAGGTCGCCGACGGTGTGCAGGCCGAGGTGCTCGGCCATCACCTTCGCAGTGGCGGGGCCGAGCACCGACTTCAGCGGTTGTCGCAGGGGTTGCTTCGGTGGTTCTTCCAGTGCGGGCACGAGATCCATTGCACACCACACCACCGACAATCCCGTAGACGCCGCTGGAGAAATTCGCCCCAAGCGACTGCAGAGGTCTTGGAAACCCCTGGTCAGGTGGGCAGTTCCGACCCTAAGATGGCGCGCTCCGGCCATCCCCTGCGGTCACCGCCCCACCCGGGACCGCCCGACCCCGCGCCGCGCACTCCCCCCTCCGGCGCAGTGACGATGGACTCCCAGACCTCACAGTCATCCCAGTCATCTCATACACCTCATACACCTCATACATTCCAGGTCGACCTGCGCGGTCTGGTGGACCTGCTGTCCCACCACCTCTACTCCAGCCCCAGGGTCTATCTGCGCGAACTGCTGCAGAACGCCGTGGACGCCATCACCGCCCGACGGGCGGTGGAGCCGGACGCCCCGGCCCTGGTCCGGCTCCACGCGGTCGACGGCGGCCTACGGGTGGAGGACAGCGGCATCGGGCTCACCGAGTCGGACGTGCACAACCTGCTGGCAACCATCGGCCGCAGCTCCAAACGGGCCGAAGGCCTGCAGGAGGCGCGGTCGGACTTCCTCGGCCAGTTCGGCATCGGACTGCTCGCCTGCTTCGTGGTCGCCGAGCGGATCAGAGTGGTCAGCCGCAGCGCCCGTACACCCGACGCCCGACCGGTGGAATGGACGGCCCTCGACGACGGGTCGTACACCGTGCGCACCTTGCCCAGTGCGGAGCGGCCCGAGCCGGGCACGACCGTGTACCTGTCCGCGCGGGCCGGGGCGGCCGAGTGGCTGGCACCCGAGCGGGTCCGCACCCTGGCCCGGGACTTCGGTTCCCTGCTTCCGTACGACGTCCGGTTGGGCGGGGAGCGGATCACGGACCTGCCCGCGCCCTGGGACCGCGCGTATCCGAGTCCCGCCACGAGACGGGTGGCACTGGCTCGGCACTGCCACGAGCTGTTCGGGTTCACACCATTGGACTCGATCGACCTGGACGTGCCGCTGGCCGGTGTCCGCGGGGTGGCCTATGTGCTGCCGTCCGCGGTCAGCCCGGCCCAGCGGGCCACCCACCGGGTGCACCTGAAGGGCATGCTGCTGACCGAACGGGCCGAACAGCTGCTCCCCGACTGGGCATTCTTCGTGCGCTGTGTGCTGGACACCGACAGCCTGCGGCCCACGGCCTCGCGCGAGTCGCTGTACGAGGACGAGACGCTCGCAGCCGTGCGGGAGGCGCTCGGCGAAAGGATCCGGTCTTGGCTGACCGGACTCGCCGCCGGCGATCCGGAACGGCTGGCAGCCTTCCTGGCGGTCCACCACCTGGGGGTGAAGTCCCTCGCCCGGCACGACGGCGACATGTTGCGCACGATGCTGCCGTGGCTGCCCTTCGAGACCACCGACGGGCAGCTGTCCCTGGAAGAGTTCGCCCAGCGGCACCCCGTGGTGCACTTCACACGGACCGTCGAGGAGTACCGGCAGGTCGCGCCGATCGCCTCCGCACAGGGCGTCGGGGTCGTCAACGGCGGTTACACGTACGACAGCGAACTGGTGGAGGCGCTGCCGCGGGTACGGCCCACAACGGTCGTCGCCGAGCTTGACGCGGACACCGTGACCGCACACCTGGACGCGGTCGACCCGGGCGAGGAACTGGCCCTGTCCGGCTTCCTGGCGGCGGCCCGGGCGAAGCTCGACCCCCTCGGTTGCGACGTCGTCCTGCGTGCTTTCCACCCACTGTCCGTGCCCGCGCTGCACCTGGACGACCGGGCGGCCCGGCACGAGCAGGCCCGTGCGACGGCCGAGGAGGAAGCCGACGACCTGTGGGCGGGCATCCTGGGCTCGCTGCGCGGCAGCGCCCCCCGCGCCCGCCTGGTGCTCAACCATCTCAACCCGCTGGTCCGGCGGATTGGTTCACTCAGGGACCCGGAACTGATCGGCACCGCCACCGAGTCGCTGTACGGGCAGGCGCTGCTGATGGCGCAGCGCCCGCTCCGGCCGGCCGACTCGGCGCTGCTCAACCGGGCGTTCATCGGGCTGCTCGAATGGGCGACCCACGGGGAGGAGGACGGACGGTGAACGAGATCACCGACTTCGATGCGCTCCGCCGGGCGATAGCGGACAACTCCGAGCAGCCGGAGGGCCCGGCCCGCAACGCACGCGCGGAGCAGCTACTCGCCGCAGCCGAGCGGCTGGACGCCCCACTCGCCGTGATCGAGGCACTCGGGCACCAACTGAAGGTCTACAACTACAGCTCCGAGAAGGACAAGATGTTCGTCCCCTTCGCGCGGCTGCTGCGCTTGTGGGACGAACGGCCCGAGGACTTCGACGCGTACGAGACGCACTCACTGCACTGGGTGTTCAAGTGGATGTCAGCCGGCATGCTGGACCAGCCGCACATCCCGCTCGCCTCCGTGGAGAAGTGGCTCGGCGAGATGGAGCACCGTTACCGGCTCGCCGGGCACTCCGAACGCGCCGTGCGCTGCGCCGAGTTCAGTGTGGCAGCGCACATCGGCGACCTGGCTCGGGCGGAGCGGGCCTCTACCGCGTGGCTGGCTGCCGACCGGGACCGGATGGCCGACTGCCACGCCTGCGAGCTGCACGGGCAGGGCACCTGGCAGGTGACGTGCGGCCGGGACGCGCAGGCGCTGGAACTGTGGCGGCCGGTGCTGGAGGGCGAGTACAGCTGCGCGCACGAGCCACACACCGTCCTCGCCTCCTCGCTGGTCCCGCTACTGCGCCTCGGCCGGGTGGCGGAGGCCCGGGCACACCACCTGCGCGGCTTTCGGCTGGTGCGCCCGATGGAGAGCATGCGCGGCGCCTACGCCGACCACGTGGAGTTCTGCGCGCTGACCGGCAACGAGGCCCGCGGCCTGGAACTGCTCGCCGAGCGGCCGGCGTACTTCACGGACACCGGGCACCCCCGCAGCCGGCTCGACTTCATGGCCGTCGTGACACTGCTCGCGGACCGGCTGACCGGGCTGGGCCTCGGTGACCAGCGGGTGCCGGGACCGCCCGGGCGGACCTGGACGGCACGGGAACTCGGCGCACACGCGCGCGCGGAGGCGACAGAACTGGCCGAGCAGTTCGACCGTCGCAACGGAACCACGTACATCGGTGACCGGATACGCGCACGTATGGCGCAGCGCCCGCTGGTGGAACGCCTGCCGCTGGGGGTGCGCGCGGTGCGCACCGGGCCGGCCCCGGTGGTCGCGCCCCCGGCACCCGAGGTGTCCGGCGGCCCCGACCTGGCCGGTCTGCTCGCCGAGGCCCGGCGGCTGTCGGACGCCCTGCGACCGAACGCTGTCGAGGCGTGGGCGGCAGTCGCGCGCGCCGCGCGGGACGACGAGCTGGAGCCGCGCGACCGTGCTGAGATCGCCGACCACGAGGCCATGGCCCGCGGCGCCGAGGGCGTCGAGCTGTTCGAGCGGGCCTCGGCGCTGTACGCCGCGGCAGGCGACCCCGGAGAGGCGCTGGCGGCACGCGCCCGGGGGGCTTACGTCCGCGCGCTGCGGGGCGAGGTGGACGCGGCCCTGGCCACGGTCACGGGCCTGCACGACGAGGCGCTCGCGCTGTACGCCGACGGCACCACCGGAGTACGGCAGACGGCGTCGGTGGTGATGAGCCGGGCACGGATACTGCTGCGACGGGTACACGGGTGTTCCGCGGGCGGCTCCGCCCAGGCGGCGCGCGCGGAGGCCGATCGGGCAGCGCGCGAGGTACTGGCACTGGTCGACGGGCGGACCGGCGGCGACGTCCGGATGGCCGCCCGGGCCGCGGAGGCCCGGGCGATGCTCGCCGAACTGGCCGCGCACGGCGGAGACGCCCCACGGGCCGCGGAGCTGTTCAGGCGGGCCGCCCGTGAGTGCGTGGACGCCGGGATTCCGTGGTTCGCGGTCGAATACGAGGCGCAGGTCGCCGCTCTGGCCCACGAGGCCGGTGACCTGGCCGGGGCCGAGCAGGCACTACGGGCTGCCCTGGAGCACGGCGGGCCCTGCGTGGAGCCGGTCGGGCGCGCACAGCTGCACCTTCAGCTCGCGGAGGTGATCGGCGGCCGGGGTGCGACCGGGGAGGCGGCGGAGCACGCGCTTGAGGCCGCGCACTGGGCCGACGAGGCCGGTGAGGGCGCCACACTGGGTGCCTGGGCGCGGCAGCTGCTCGGCGGATTCCTGCTGCGGCAGCAACGCTGCGCGGAGGCGGCCGAGGTACTGGAGTCGGCACTGTGCGATCTGTCCGCGGGGACGCACGGCGACGGCGCCGTGGTGCAGGCACTGTGGTGGCTCGGCGACTGCCTGAGCCAGTTGGGCGACCACCGGGCGGCTGCCGAGCGCCGGCTGCGGGCTGCGGAGATCGCCCGGCACTGGCCGGAGCAGCAGGACCACGCCACACTCGCGCACCTCGCCGCCGAGTCTCTGGGCAACGCTGGCCTGCCGGAGGAGGCGGACCAGGCGTATGCACGCGCGGGCGAGTTGTGGCGCGCTCTGGACAACCCGCGCTTCCTCGTCCGTTCCCTGCGCGCCCGCGGCTGGCTGGCGTTGCGCGGGAAGTCCGGGGCGGAGCGCGCACGGGAGCTGATGGCGGAGGCGGTGCGCGAGTGCGAGCGCGCGTTGCAGGCCGCCACGGAAGCGGCCCGGGGCAACCAGCTCACGGCCGAACTGGCCAACACCCACCGTCAGTTCGGCGACCTGCTGGCCCGTTCGGCGGCCGGGCAGGCCGAAGCGGGCGAAGAGGGCGAAGAGGGCGCGATCCAGGCCTCGCTCGAAGCGGCGCTGGTCCACATGGACCGGGCGGCCACGCTGTTCGCAGCGCTCGGCGCCGATGGGCGGCATGGCCGTACCGGTGCCGAACTCGCCGCCGGATGGCTGGCGTCCGACCTGGGGAGACACGCGGAGGCGGTGGCACGCGCGCGCGGCGTGCTCGCGGCCTGCGCAGGCGCCGGCGCGGAGGGTGACGACGGCGATGAGACCGTCCGGGCGCGGCGGGCGGAGGCGTCCCAGTTGCTGCGGACGGCGGGCGGGTGACCCGTCCCGCCGTCTGTTCGGCGCGCTATTCCACGCCGATGAGCAGCAGTGCTCCCTGCCGGCCACCCTGGTACACCACCGTGTCCACGGCCAGGTAGGACTCGCGCACGCGTGCCTGGAGGTGTCTGGCGATCGTCTCGGGCGCATCGTCGCCGATGACGAGGGTGACCAGCTCGCCGCCGGCCTGGAGCATGCGGTCCAGGACGGTCTCGGCGGTTGCGGTGACGTCCGGGCCGATCACCGCCACATCGCCGTCGATCAGGCCCAGGACGTCCCCGGCCTGGCAGATGCCAGCCGTCGTCCAGGACTGGTGTTCGGCGACGACGACCTCGGCGTACCGGGTGGCGCCCGCCGCCGAGGTCATCTGGACGACGTCCTCGTCGAACCGGCGCGCGGCCTCGTGCACGGCGAGCGCGGCGATGCCCTGGACGGCCGACCGGGTCGGGATCAGGGCCACGCGGATGCCCTCGGCGCGGGCCTGCTCGGCCGCGGCGGCGGCTGTGTGACGCAGCTCGGCGTCGTTGGGCAGCAGCACGACCTCGCGTGCGTGGGCACGCCGTACCGCCTGCACCAGTTCGCCGCTGGCGGGCGGCTCCCCGGGGCGCGCGAGGACGGTGGTGGCGCCCGCTTCGGTGTACAGGCCGGCCAGCCCCTCACCTGGCACGACGGCGACGACCGCACGCTGGGCGCGCTCGCGCGTCGGTCGCTCAGCCCCAGTGTGCACATCGCCAAGGCCGAAGTGGGTGATCTTGATCCGGTACGGCCGCCCGGCCTCCACACCCGCTTCCACGGCGGCGCCTGCGTCGTCAACGTGCACGTGCACGTTCCACAGTCCGTCGCCGCCGACCACGACGAGGGACTCCCCGAGGGCGTCGAGTCGCTCACGGAGCCGGGCCACTGCCGTGTCGCCTGCCTCCAGGAGATAGATCACCTCGAAGGCGGGCCCGCCGGCCTCGGCGGCGGCGACGCACAGCCCGGCGCCGGGGACGGTCACGGGCGCGTGACCACCTGCAACGGGCTCCGGGACCTTCGGGACCTCACGCACCGCTTCCCCCGTGAACGCCTCCACCAGGGACCCCAGCACCGCCACCAGCCCCCGTCCGCCGGCGTCGACCACCCCGGCCTGTTGCAGCACGGCCAGCTGACCCGGTGTGGCCGCCAGAGCCGCTCGCGCACCCTCGTAGGCCGCCCGCGCGACTGCCGCACAGTCGCCCTCGGCCCGCTCCGCTGCGTTGGCGGCGGCCGAGGCGACAGTGAGCACCGTGCCCTCGACGGGGTGGGCCACGGCCTGCCGGGCGGAGTCGGCGGCCCGGCGCAGGGCCAGCCTCAGCCGCCCGCCTTCCAGGTGCGGCGGCTCGCGCCCGGCGTCGTCGGCGGCGAGCACCTGCGCCATCCCACGCAGCAGCTGCGCGAGGATCGTCCCGGAGTTGCCCCGGGCCCCGATGAGTGCCCCGTGGGCCATGGCGTGCACCGCGTCCGCGAGGGACGGCTCCCCGCAGCCCGTCTCGTACCCTTCGAACACGGCCTCCACGGCCGTCACCGCCGACTCCCACGTCATGTAGAGGTTCGTTCCGGTGTCACCGTCCGCGACCGGGTAGACGTTGATCGCGTCGATCTCGGCGCGGGCCCGGCCCAGTGCCCGCAGGGCCAGACCGCACCAGGTGCGCACCGCGAGAGCATCGAAGAATGTCTGCGGCACCTGCGCCACCTGCGCCTCCCTGAGCTGGCTGGACGTGGGACGCAGCGTAGACCCCGAAGTGGTGTCCACCGGAAGAGGGCCGGGAGCGGGCCCCTGAGCTGCCATGGTAGTTTCGTTGAACGGGAGCAGGCGTTGTATGCTGCTCCGGTTGCCCGATCCTGATCGGGCCGTTCCCCTGGCAGCGCCACTCAGATCTCAGGTCTCAAGACCTCGATCCCGGCATGCCGGGATTATCCGTAAGTGCATCTGAAGTCTTTGGAGTGACCCGTGGCTGCCAACTGCGACGTCTGCGGCAAGGGGCCGGGCTTCGGCAACAACATCTCGCACTCGCACCGCCGTACGTCTCGCCGCTGGAACCCGAACATCCAGCGTGTGCGTACCGTGGTCGGCGGGACGCCGAAGCGCGTGAACGCCTGCACCTCGTGCATCAAGGCCGGCAAGGTCTCGCGCTGACGCACAACCCCGCCCCATAGTTCCGTTCGGGGCGGGGGACCCCATCGCGCGCGGCCACTACCGGTTCGCTGCAAGAGCCGGTCCACCTCCTGGTGGACCGGCTTTCTGCCGTGCTCGGCACGACCTCAGCCACGCAGCCGCCACCCGTGGTCCACCGGCCCGATCCCCGCGCCCAGCGCGAACCCGCCCGCGATCGCCCCGGTGACGTACTCCTTGGCCCGTATGACGGCCTCCGGCACGGTCAGCCCCTTCGCCAGCCCCGCCGCGATCGCGGAGGCCAGTGTGCAGCCCGTGCCGTGCGTGTGCCGGTTGCCGTGGCGCGGGGCCCTCAGCCGGTGCTCCTCCGAGCCGTCCGTCAACAGGTCCACGGCGTCTCCGGGCAAGTGTCCGCCCTTGATCAGCACCCAGCGCGGCCCATGAGACAGCACGGCCGCCGCCGCCCGGCTCAGATCATCTTCCGACTCGACCCGCACCCCCGTCAGTTGGGCCACCTCGTCGAGGTTCGGAGTCGCCACGGTCGCCACCGGCAGCAACGTGGTGCGGACCGAGTCCAGCGCGGCGGTCGCCAGCAGCGCGTCGCCGTGCTTCGAGACGCCCACCGGGTCCACCACGGCCGGCGCGCGGGTTCCGGAGATCAATGCGGCAACCGCCTCGACCAGTTCGGCCGAGGCCAGCATCCCCGTCTTCACGGCCTGCACGCCGATGTCGTCCACGACACTGCGGTACTGGGCCCGTACCGCCTCCACCGGCAGTTCCCAGGCGCCTTGCACGCCCACGGAGTTCTGCGCGGTCACCGCCGTGATCACGCTCATCCCGTGTACGCCGAGCGCCAGCATCGTCTTCAGGTCGGCCTGGATCCCGGCTCCGCCGCCGGAGTCCGAACCCGCCACGGTGAGCACCCTCGGGATCACGACTCGATGTCCCCGAAGTGATCCCAGCCGCCCTTGCTCGTCCAGGGGGCCCCGTCGACCGTCACCTGGGGCAGCGCGGACGGGTTGAGGACCTCGCCGATGACCTTCCAACGGGCCGGCAGCTTGGCGTCCGGCGGGAAGGTCGCCACGATCGCGTGGTCCTCTCCGCCGGTCAGCACCCACTGCAGCGGATCCACGCCGACGGCCTGCCCGATGTCGTTCATCTGCGTCGGAATATCGATCGCACCGGACCGGATGTCAATGCGGACCTTGCTGGCCTCGGCGATATGCCCGAGGTCGGCGATCAGCCCGTCGCTCACGTCGCACATCGCGGTGGCGCCGAGCCCGGCGGCGGCCGGACCCGCGTGGTAGGGCGGTTCGGGACGCCGGTGGGCCTCGACGAAGGCGCGGGGCGAGCGGAAGCCCCGGGAGAGCACCGCGTAACCGGCCGCGGACCAGCCCAGCCAACCCGTGACGGCCACGATGTCGCCGGGCTGGGCTCCGGCCCGGGTCACCGGCTCCTGGTTGCGCAGGTCACCGAGCGCGGTGATCGACACCATGATCGTGTCACCGCGTACGACGTCCCCGCCGACCACACAGGCCCCGGCCACCTGGCACTCGTCGCGCAGCCCGTCCATGAGCTCGCTGGGCCAGCTGACCGGGAGTTCGGCCGGGACGACCAGGCCGAGCAGCAGCGCAGTCGGGACTGCGCCCATGGCGGCGATGTCCGCGAGGTTCTGCGCCGCCGCCTTGCGGCCGACGTCGTAGGCGGTGGACCAGTCACGACGGAAGTGCCGGCCCTCCAACAGGATGTCGGTACTCGCCACCACCCGGCGGTCTGGCGCGGCGACCACCGCGGCGTCGTCGCCGGGGCCGATCCGGACCGCCGGGGTGGTGGTGAGACGGGAGGTGAGCTCCCTGATGAGCCCGAACTCCCCGAGCTCACCAACAGTGCCCTTCATTTCCCTTGGCTCCCCTTCTCTCCCATGCCGTGTCCGTCGTGCGCCGCCCCCGTCACGGCCCACTCGCGCATCATCAGTGTCCCCGATACGGTCGAGATGACCGCCGATACGGTCCAGATGACCGTCAACTTCCGTCGTGCCCGCAGCCTGGCGCGCGAGCTCGGCCTCCACGGGTCTCCCCCAGGGGGTCGGCAACGCGATACCGTGGCGTTCCTTTTCCCCACATGATCCTCGTGGCCGCCCTGGAGGTTCCGTGGTACAGGCGTACATTCTGATCCAGACGGAGGTCGGCAAGGCGTCGACCGTCGCCGAGACGATCAGCAAGATCCCTGGAGTGATCCAGGCCGAGGACGTAACGGGACCGTACGACGTCATCGTGCGCGCCCGGGCCGACACGGTCGACGACCTCGGTCGCATGGTGGTCGCCAAAGTCCAGCAAGTGGACGGCATCACCCGCACCCTGACCTGTCCGGTCGTGCATCTGTAGCCCCCGTCTACCCTTGGCCGGTGAACATCTTCCGTCACCGGCCTCTCGGCCTGCTCGCGCCCGCGCTGTTGATCGCGGCAGCGGGCTGCTCCACAGCAGACGACAGCACCACGGTGGCGGTTCCCAGCCCCGACGCGAAGACGGCGAAGGTGTGCCGGGATCTGCACCGGGTACTGCCGCAGAAGCTCGACGGACGGAGCCGCAACGACCCCGCGCCCCGGTCCGCCTACACGGCGGGCTGGGGAAACCCGGCGATCATACTGCGCTGTGGTGTCGTTCGGCCGCCGAAGATGATCGATCCCAAGGTGTCCGAGGGGAACGACCCGGACGCCGTCCCCGGTGCGGTGAACGGCGTGGACTGGCTGATGGAGAAACAGGGCGACGGCACCTGGCGGTTCACCACGGCGAACCGGGTGGCTTATGTGCAGGTGAGCCTGCCCGTGGGCATGTCCGCGCAGCAGGAGGGAACCTCGGTACTCACCGGCCTCGCCGCCTCCGTCAGGAAGGCGATCCCCCAGGGGATCGCCTCCATGCGGTGACGGCACGCACGGCCGGGCCCGCGCACCCGGGCCGGCGGGGCCCGGGCGAGGTCAGCGCAGCCCGGTCGGGCGGCGCAGCGCGGCCTGCACCAGGCGGTCGATCAGCTCCGGGTAGCTGACGCCGGTGGCCTGCCACATCTGCGGGTACATCGAGATCGGTGTGAAGCCAGGCAGTGTGTTGATCTCATTGATCACGAACTCGCCGTCCTCGGTGAGGAAGAAGTCCGCGCGCACCAGGCCCTCGCAGGAGGCTGCCTCGAACGCGTCGACCGCCAGACTCCGGACCTCGGCGGTCTCCTCGTCGGTCAGCGGCGCCGGGACGAGTCCGGGCGTGGAGTCGATGTACTTGGCCTCGAAGTCGTAGTACGCGTGCGCGTCCGGCGGAGGGATCTCGGCGGGGACGGAGGCCCGCGGCCCGTCCTCGAATTCCAGGACGCCGCACTCGATCTCACGGCCCCGCAGCGCGGCCTCGATGAGGATCTTCGGGTCGTGCGACTGGGCCTCGGCGATCGCCTCGTCCAGGCCGGAGAGGTCGTCGACCTTGGTGATGCCGATGGAGGAGCCCGCACGCGCGGGCTTCACGAACAACGGCCAGCCGTGCTCGCCGGCGAAGTCGATGATCTTCTTGCGTGCGGCGGACTCCTCCCGGGCCCATTCGCGGGGCCGGATCACCAGGTACGGGCCGACCTTGAGCCCGAAGGAGGTGAACACCCGCTTCATGTACTCCTTGTCCTGGCCGACGGCCGAGGCGAGCACACCGGAGCCCACGTACGGCACACCGGACAGCTCCAGCAGGCCCTGGAGGGTACCGTCCTCACCGTAGGGGCCGTGGAGCACCGGGAACACCACGTCGACCTCGCCGAGTGCCTTGGGCACGGAGCCCGGCTCGGTGTAGACGACCTCCCGGCTGGCCGGGTCGACGGGGAGCACCACACCGCCTTCGAGTGACTCCGCCAGTTGCTCGACGGCGGGTACCCGGCGGTCGCTGATCGCCATCCGCTCCGGCTCGTCGGCCGTCAGCACCCAACGCCCTTCCCGGGTGATGCCGATCGGCAGGACGTCGTACTTCGTCCGGTCGATGGCTTTGAGGACGGCGCCGGCCGTGACCGTGGAGATCCCGTGTTCGGAGCTGCGCCCGCCGAACACGACGGCCACACGCGGCTTGCGCGGCGGCTGCTCGGGGTTCTGGGGGAGGTTCTCGGTGCTCATATCGCGTTGAGAGTACCCGTTGGTACCCCCCAAGTCAGCGCCCGCTCCGGGCCGGTCGCGCAACGTCGCACGGACGGTCGCGCAACGTCGCGTCCGCGGTCGCGCTGCGTCACCCGGACGCGGGCGTGGTGCCGTACGGGGCGGCACCACACCGGCGGCGCTGCGGTAGCGGTGTGAGGAGGCTCAGTGCCGCTCCGGCTTGGCGCTGCGCGCCATCAGCTCCTTGACGGCGGCCACCGGCGACTTGCCCTCGTGGACGATGGCGACGACCGTCTCGGTGATGGGCATGTCGACGCCGTGCCGGCGGGCCAGATCCAGCACCGACTCGCAGGACTTGACGCCCTCGGCGGTCTGCCTGGTGACCGCGATCGTCTCCTGAAGCGTCATCCCCTTGCCGAGGTTGGTGCCGAAGGTGTGGTTGCGGGACAACGGCGAGGAGCAGGTGGCCACCAGATCGCCGAGTCCGGCGAGTCCGGAGAAGGTGAGCGGGTCGGCACCGAGCGCCATGCCGAGCCGGGTGGTCTCGGCCAGACCCCGGGTGATGAGCGAGCCCTTGGCGTTGTCGCCGAGCCCCATGCCGTCGGCGATGCCGACCGCGAGACCGATGACGTTCTTGACCGCGCCGCCGAGTTCGCAGCCCACCACGTCGGTGTTGGTGTACGGCCGGAAGTACGGGGTGTGGCAGGCGACCTGCAGGCGCTGGGCGACCGCCTCGTCGGTGCAGGCGACCACGGCCGCAGCGGGCATGCGGGCGGCGATTTCGCGGGCCAGGTTGGGCCCGGTGACAACGGCGATGCGGTCGGCGCCGGTCTTGGCGACGTCTTCGACGACCTCGCTCATGCGCATAGTGGAACCGAGTTCGACGCCCTTCATCAGGGAGACGAGCACAGTGCCCGGCGCGAGCAGCGGGGTCCACTCGGTGAGGTTGGCGCGCAGGGTCTGGGAGGGGACCGCGAGAACGGTGAAGTCGGCTTCCTTGAGGGCCTCGGCCGCGTCACAGGTGGCGCGCAGGTTCTCCGGGAGCTCGACACCCGGCAAGTAGTCGGGGTTGGTCCGGGTGGAGTTGACCGCCTCGGCCAGTTGGGGACGGCGGGCCCACAGGGTGACGTCACAACCCGCGTCGGCGAGGACCATGCCGAACGCGGTGCCCCACGAGCCGGTGCCCATGACGGCTGCCTGGACAGGCTTGCTCACTTGCCGCTCTCCTGTTCCCCGCCGGCCTGCGCCTGGGTACGGCGCCGCTGTTCGATCCGCTCGCGACGGGGGTCGTAGGGCGTCTCGGGTGCCTTCTCTCCGCGGATCTCCTCCAGCAGGCGGGTGATGGCGGCCATGATGGCCTCGGTCGCCTCCTTGAGCAGTTCCGGGGTCATCTCCTTGCCGTAGAAACGCGTCAGGTCCACGGGTGGGCCCGCCAGCACGTGGTGGGTCTTGCGCGGGAAGAGGTCCGGTCTCCTGGCGTACGGCGGTAGCAGTTCGTTGGCGCCCCACTGGGCGATCGGAATGACCGGGCATTTCGTCTGCAGCGCCACACGGGCGGCGCCGGTCTTGCCGGTCATGGGCCAGCCGTCCGGGTCGCGGGTGAGGGTGCCCTCGGGGTAGAAGGCGACGCACTCGCCGCGTTCCACGGCGTCGATCGCGGCCCGGAAGGCGCTCAGCGCGTCCGCGCTCTCGCGGTAGACGGGAATCTGCCCGGTACCCCGCATGGCGGCGCCGATGAATCCCTTCTTGAAAAGTCCGCTCTTCGCCAGGAAACGCGGAACCCGCCCGGTGTTGTACTGGTAGTGCGCATATGCGAAGGGATCCGCGTGGGAATTGTGGTTCACCACAGTGATAAATCCGCCCTTGGCCGGAATGTGCTCCATTCCGCGCCAGTCCCGCTTGATCAGAACCACCAGCGGTGGTTTGCAGATCACCGCGGCGAAGCGGTACCAGAAGCCGATTCTGCGGCGGGGCACAGGGACACCTTCCTCTAGGACTGCCACCCCGGCTGGGGCCGCACAAGTGTCACCCGGGGCCGCCGGTCTGTCGAGAACACCGTACGCCCCGCCCCCCGAGCCGCAGGCTGCCCCAGGTGACAATGGGCGCGACGAGGGAGGGACGGTACACGGGTGCAGTGGACCTTGGTCATTCCGCTCAAGCCCCTGGCACGGGCCAAGAGCAGGCTGGCGGACACCGCCGCGAACGGGCTGCGGCCGAGCCTGGCGCTCGCGTTCGCACAGGACACGGTGGCCGCGGCGCTGGCCTGTCCGGTGGTGATGGATGTGGCAGTCGTCACGGACGACGAGTTGGCCGCACACGAGCTATCGGCGCTGGGCGCGCGAATCGTCCCGGACACGCGTGCGGGCGGCCTGAACGCCGCGCTGGCGCACGGCGCCACCGTCGTCCGGCAGGACCGCCCGGGTGCTGCGGTCGCCGCTCTGAACGCCGATCTGCCCGCGCTGCGCCCACCGGAACTGTCCCGGGTGCTCACCGCGGCGACGGAATTCCCCCGAGCCTTCGTGCCGGATGCGGCCGAGGTCGGCACCACACTGCTGGCCGCAATGCCCGGCCGGGACCTGCGGCCCGCCTTCGGTGCCGGTTCCCGGGCCCGGCACCGGGTGTCGGGCGCGACGGAACTCCTCCTGGCGGACGTCGATTCGGTGCGGCAGGACGTGGACACCGGGGACGATCTGCGTGTCGCGCTGGCTCTCGGAGTGGGCCCGTACACGGCGGTGGTGTCGGCGGGCCTGCTGATGCCGGGGCCCGAAAGTCGCTGAGGCCGACGCTGGAACGGCTTCTCGGGGAACGCCGGGACGTCGCGGCCGACTCCGCCCGTCCACCGGCGGCGCACGGATCCCGAGGCGGGGCAGGCAACCGCGGAAGACTGGTGCCGCGGTACTAGGCTGGACGTCATGCAGGCGACCGCGTACACCTTTGATCCGGACACCCACAGCGGGCAGGTGCTGCTCGACGACGGCACGCCGGTGCCCTTCGGTACGGCGGCGTTCGACAAGGGCGGGCTGCGGCTGCTGCGGCCCGGACAGCGGGTGCGGATCGAGACCGAGGGCGCGGGGGACGGCCTGCGGATCACCCTGATCACGCTCCACACCCTGTAACGCCCTCGCACACGCCGCGGGCCGGGCTCCCCGAAGGAGTCCGGCCCGGCGCGTGAGTGCCTCAGTGGCCTTACGAGGCCTTGCGGGCGCTGGCCTTCTTGGCGGTGGTCTTGCGGGCCGTCGACTTCTTGGCCGGGGCCTTCTTGGCGGTGACCTTCTTCGCGGGGGCCTTCTTGGCCGCGGCCTTCTTCGCCGTGGTCTTCTTGGCCGTGGCCTTCTTCGCGGCGGCGGCCTTGGCGGTCGCCGTGGTCTTCTTCGCGGGGGCCTTCTTGGCCGCGGCCTTCTTCGCGGTGACCTTCTTCGCCGTGGTCTTCTTCGCCGCTGCCTTCTTGGCCGCTGCCTTCTTCGCGGCGGCGGCCTTGGCGGTCTTCTTCGCGGCTGCCTTCTTGACCGTCGCGGAAGCACCACCAGTCAGGCTGCCCTTGGGGGCCTTCTTGACGGCGACCTCGCCGCTGCGCGGCAGCTTCTTCGAGCCGCTCACCAGGTCCTTGAAACCCTGTCCCGCGCGGAAGCGGGGCACCGAGGTCTTCCTGACCCGAACCCGCTCGCCCGTCTGGGGGTTGCGGGCGTAGCGAGCGGGGCGGTCGACCTTCTCGAAGGACCCGAAGCCGGTGACCGAGACCCGGTCGCCCGCGACGACCGCGCGGACGATGGCGTCCAGGACCGCGTCGACAGCATCGGCGGCCTGCTGGCGACCGCCCATCTTGTCGGCAATCGCTTCTACGAGCTGCGCCTTGTTCACGTCTTCCCCTTCGGAGACATCGCCGGAACGAAAGTGTTCAAGCTTTTTCGCACGTTAGGCAGATATATACCGCAAATCAAACACGAAACGGGCTTATCACCCTTGTGCCGCAACGGACTCGGCTACCCCGGACTGTTCAGCGGCCCCCGTCGGGGATCCGTCCCTCGTCAAGGTCCGCGGTGAACCGTTCGAGCCGCCTTGCCGCGTCGGCGAGATCGTGCTTGGCCGCGGCCGTAATGACCAGCAGCTTCCGGGTCAGCGCCATCCGTACGCCCTCCGGGACTTGCAGTGCGCGCACCCTTGTGTGCGCTTCCTTGAGCTGGTTCGCGACCGCCGCATAGAGCTGGAGTTGGCCGTCGTGTTCCATGCACAGATTGTGCCATCTGGGGCGAGTTGTCGCCTGCGCAGGGTGCAACTGCCGCCCCCAACAACCCTCCCGGGCCATCCACAGGGTTTACCGACGACGGTCACGAACATCGCCAATCTCCTTCCCGACATGGATAGTTGAGTGGAAGGAGTGGCGCACGCGGGGCCGTTCGGGTGCAGAAACGTCCGTACCCCCGATCGTGGCGATCGGGGGTACGGACGGAGTGTTGAGGTGGCCGAAACCCGACCCGTTCGGCGTGCGCCGGTCAGAGCGGATTCAGAGCGGTATCAGAGCGCGATCACGCCTGAAGCGTCCGCGGCTTGTGGAGGGGGCGTCCGGCTTCGAAGGCGGCGACGTCGGCCTCGTTCCGGAGCGTGATGGAGATGTCGTCGAGGCCGTTGAGCAGCCGCCAGCGGGAGTTCTCGTCCAGCTCGAAGGAGGCGGTGATACCGGTCGTGCGCACCTCCCGGGCCTGAAGGTCGACGGTGATTCCGGCGGCGGGGTCCTGTTCGGTCAGCTCCCACAGGGCGTCCACGACCTTCTGCTCCAGGACCACCGTGAGCAGGCCGTTCTTCAGCGAGTTGCCCCGGAAGATGTCCGCGAAGCGGGAGGAGATCACGGCCTTGAAACCGAAGTTCTGCAGCGCCCAGACGGCGTGCTCACGGGAGGAGCCGGTGCCGAAGTCGGGGCCTGCTACCAGGACCGTGGCTCCCTGCCGCTCGGGGCGGTTGAGCACGAACTCCGGGTCCTTGCGCCAGGCCTCGAACAGGCCGTCCTCAAAGCCGTCCCGGGTTACCTTCTTGAGCCAGTGAGCAGGGATGATCTGGTCGGTGTCGACGTTGCTGCGGCGCAGCGGAACGGCCCGGCCGGTGTGGGTGGTGAAGGCTTCCATGGTTATCGGACTCCAGCAGGCGTGCGGGCGGCGTTGTCGTCGGTCAGGTCGGCCGGGGAGGCCAGGCGGCCCAGGACGGCGGTGGCGGCTGCCACCTGCGGCGACACCAGGTGGGTACGACCGCCCTTGCCCTGCCGGCCCTCGAAGTTGCGGTTGGAGGTGGAGGCGGAGCGCTCGCCCGGGGCCAGCTGGTCGGGATTCATGCCCAGGCACATCGAGCAGCCCGCGTGCCGCCATTCGGCGCCGGCCTCCTTGAAGACCACGTCCAGGCCCTCGGAAACGGCCTGGAGTCCGACTCGCGCCGAGCCCGGGACGACCAGCATCCGTACGCCGTCGGCGACTTTGCGGCTCCGCAGGATCGCGGCGGCGGCGCGCAAGTCCTCGATGCGGCCGTTGGTGCAGGAGCCTACGAAGACGGTGTCCACCCTGATGGAGCGCAGCGCCTGACCGGCCTCCAACCCCATGTATTCCAGGGCCTTTTCGGCGGCGAAGCGCTCCGATGCGTCGTCGTACGAAGCCGGGTCGGGGACGGATGCCGAAAGGGGTGCGCCCTGGCCGGGATTGGTGCCCCAGGTGACGAACGGGGACAGTTCGGCGGCGTCGATGACGACCTCGGCGTCGAAGACCGCGTCGTCGTCGGTGCGTAGGGTCTTCCAGTACTCCACCGCGGCGCCCCAGTCGGCGCCCTCGGGGGCGTGTGCGCGGCCCTTGAGGTAGGCGAAGGTGGTTTCGTCGGGGGCGATCATGCCCGCGCGGGCGCCGGCCTCGATCGACATGTTGCAGATGGTCATGCGGGCCTCCATCGAGAGCTTCTCGATGGCGGAGCCACGGTACTCCAGGATGTAGCCCTGGCCTCCTCCGGTGCCGATCCTCGCGATGATCGCCAGGATCAGGTCCTTAGCGGTGACGCCCTCGGGCAGCTCCCCCTCGACGGTGATGGCCATGGTCTTCGGACGGGCCATCGGCAGCGTCTGGGTGGCCAGCACATGCTCGACCTGCGAGGTGCCGATGCCGAACGCCAGCGCGCCGAACGCGCCGTGCGTGGAGGTGTGCGAGTCGCCGCAGACCACGGTGGCGCCCGGCTGGGTCAGACCCAGCTGAGGGCCGACGACGTGCACGACGCCCTGCTCGACGTCGCCGAGCGGATGCAGGCGTACCCCGAACTCGGCGCAGTTCTTGCGCAGCGTCTCCAGCTGGGCGCGGGAGACCGGGTCGGCGATGGGCTTGTCGATGTCGAGGGTGGGGGTGTTGTGATCTTCGGTCGCGATGGTGAGGTCGAGGCGGCGCACCTTCCGGCCGTTCTTGCGCAGCCCGTCGAAAGCCTGCGGGCTGGTCACCTCGTGCAGCAGGTGCAGATCGATGTAGAGGAGGTCGGGCTCGCCCTCGGCGCGCCGGACGACGTGGTCGTCCCAGACCTTCTCCGCGAGTGTCCTACCCATCGCTTTCCCTCCGGCCGGCGAACGTCCACCGGCCCAACTAGAGATCTTGAGGAAGCGGCGGCCGCCCTTTCCGTCCCCTGGAGTCGTGGTTTTGGGCATCCACCGCCGGGCCCCTTGGGGTGCGGGCCGCTTGTGGTCCCAGGGTGGCGCGTTCCACGGAAAATTGAACTTGCGTTTCACAGAGTGAGACGCAAGTATCGTTGCATGGACAACAGTAGCGGCGTCGGCGTTCTGGACAAGGCGGCCCTCGTCCTGAGCGCTCTGGAGTCCGGTCCGGCCACCCTCGCGGGTCTGGTCGGCGCCACCGGACTGGCACGACCCACGGCCCACCGCCTGGCCGTGGCCCTGGAACACCACCGCATGGTGGCACGCGACATGCAAGGCCGGTTCATCCTCGGCCCGCGCCTCGCGGAGCTCGCGGCTGCGGCCGGCGAAGACCGCCTGCTCGCGACGGCGGGCCCCGTACTCACCCACCTCCGCGACATCACCGGTGAGAGTGCACAGCTCTACCGGCGCCAGGGTGACATGCGGATCTGCGTGGCCGCGGCGGAGCGCCTGTCCGGCCTGCGGGACACCGTCCCGGTCGGCTCCACACTCACCATGAAGGCCGGGTCCTCAGCACAGATCCTGCTCGCCTGGGAGGAGCCCGAGCGCCTGCACCGCGGCCTGCAGGGGGCCCGCTTCACGGCGACGGCCCTGTCGGGTGTACGACGGCGCGGCTGGGCCCAGTCCATCGGTGAGCGGGAACCGGGCGTCGCGTCCGTCTCGGCTCCCGTGCGCGGCCCCTCCAACCGCGTGGTGGCCGCCGTCTCCGTCTCGGGGCCCATCGAGCGCCTGACGCGCCACCCGGGTCGCATGCACGCCCAGGCGGTCATCGACGCCGCGGCCCGCCTGTCGGAAGCGCTGCGCCGCTCGGGCTGAGCCGCCCCCGGAAACCGGGAGGGCCGGCCTCAACGCCGCGGCAGGCCCTCCCTCGCTTCCCCGCTTCCCGGTTCCCCCCACTCACGCTCCTCCCCTCTTCCGCGTCAGACGGTCTCCCGTCCCCGTCAGGCGGTCTTCCCGGTCGCCTCGGCCTCCTTCGACCGGTAGGCGAACCGGTCCTTCGCGTACCGGCCCCGCTTGTCCAGCGGCACCTGCCCGTACGCGGCGGCCAGTCCGAACGCCGGCATGTCCCCGTAGATCGCCTCGTAGGACCCTTCCGGCACCACGTACGCCTCGTGCCAGATGCCCACCCCTCCACGCAGCCTGCCGCTGCGCTCCTTGCGGTTGAACAGCGCCCAGGCCTTGTGGTGGAAGGCGTCCGGCGCGGTGGCGTAGGCGTAGAGCTTCTCCTTGGACTCCCAGTACTGCACGACGTAGTACGTGCGGGGAGACGCAGTCAGCAGGACCCGGTTGCGCAGGCCTCGCGCGGGTTCCCGCTCCAGTTCCCGCAGCATGCGGAACATCGCCAGCATCACGGGCAGCCACAGGTGTACGGCCCGGAAGCGGTTGATGCGCATGCCGATCAGCAGGACCGCCACCTCACCTTCGGCATTCGCGGTGGTACGACCTGAGACGATCCGGTTCGACATCGGGACTCCCCCTCATCGGCGAGCGGCACTATCCAAGCCATGGATGCTTGGACAGTGCCGTTATCCAAGAAGGAGCGCAAGGGATGCGGCTTGCCGAGCTGAGCAGACGCAGTGGTGTGTCCACCGCGACGATCAAGTACTACCTGCGTGAGGGGCTGCTCCCGCCGGGCCGCCAGCTCAACACCACGACCGCGGAGTACGACGCGGAGCACCTGCGCCGGCTGCAACTGGTGCGCGCGATGATCCAGGTCGGCGGACTGCCGGTGGCCACGGTCCGGGAGGTACTGGGGCACGTCGACGACGATTCCCTGGGCCGGACCCTGCGGATGGGTGCGGCTTTGTGGGCACTGCCGCAGGTGCCGGAGCCGGACGAGGACGACGCGTTCGTGCGGGCGGCACACCAGGAGGCGGGCGCGTTGCTGGAGACCCTCGGCTGGTCCAACGCCAAGCTGCTGACGACCGTGTCCCCCGCGTACCGCTCCCTGGTAGTGGCGGTGGCCGCGTTCCGCCGGCTCGGCTACGACTGGGATGCCGAACTTCTGGTGTCATACGCCAAGTTGATGCACGAGGCAGCCAGACTCGACCTGGACAACGTGGAGACTTACCCCTCGGAGGCGGAGAAGGTGGAGACCGCGGTGCTCAGCGCGGTCCTGGTGGAGCCAATGCTGCAGGCCCTGCACCGACTGGCCCAGGAGGAGGAGTCGGCGCGGCGCTACGGCTTCGAGTGAACCGCGGGAGCGGAGACACACGAAAGGCCTCCCACCGGAGTGGGAGGCCTTCCATATACGTACCCCCGACCGGATTCGAACCGGCGCTACCGCCTTGAGAGGGCGGCGTGCTAGGCCGCTACACAACGGGGGCGTGGACACTGCGTTTCCGCAGGTCCGAGCTGGTCTACCTGGACTCGAACCAAGACTAACTGAACCAGAATCAGTCGTGCTGCCAATTACACCATAGACCAATGATGGTTTAGACCAGTCAGTACCCCCGACCGGATTCGAACCGGCGCTACCGCCTTGAGAGGGCGGCGTGCTAGGCCGCTACACAACGGGGGCCCTAGCGATCCCGACAAGACCGGGACCAGTACCCCCGACCGGATTCGAACCGGCGCTACCGCCTTGAGAGGGCGGCGTGCTAGGCCGCTACACAACGGGGGCTTTGCAGATAAGCTCTGCGAGCTGGCCTACCTGGACTCGAACCAAGACTAACTGAACCAGAATCAGTCGTGCTGCCAATTACACCATAGGCCACTGGAACTCAAGCCCCTGCGGGGTTCTCGTTCTAGCTTGCTCCTCGGGGCTCCGGCCTTCCGGCCCGCTCCCCTCGGCGCAGGAAGAACATTACCTGAAGGTGGACGGGGCTCCAAAACGGGTATCTGAGCGGACGAGCGCGGGGAGTTCGGCGAGGGTCGAGATCCGGTGTGCCACGACCTCCCCGACGGCTCGGGCGTAGGCTGCCCCGCGGTCGATCCACACCGACAGCAACCCGGCCTCGACGGCACCCCTGCCGTCGATCTCCGGATGGTCGCCGACGTACGCCACCTCCTGCGGAGGCAGGCCCAGCGCCTCGCAGGCCGCCAGGAAGGCCCCGGCCTCCGGCTTGGACACACCCAGCTCGGCCGCGCACAGCACGACCTCGAAACGGTCGCGGACGCCGAGCGTGCGCAGCTTGGGCTCCTGGACGGTGAGGCTGGAGTTGGACAGCACCGCATGCCGGTGGCTGGTGGCGAGGGCCTCCAGAGCCGGCAGGACGTCCGGGAACAGGCTCCAGGCGGCCTCGTAGTGCGCGATGTACCGCTGGAACCACGCATCGGCCTCGGCGTCACCCAGTTGCTCGTCCAGGAACACACGGACCCGGTCACGACGCTGCTCCGGGAAGGTGGCCTCTCCGGCTGCGTACCGCGCCCACTGCTGGTCGGTGACCTCCCGCCACCGCACCAGGGCCGCCTCCGCACCACCGTACGCGGCCAGGAGCCCCTCGGCCGCCAGGTGCGCCCCCATGCCCTGCCGATCGGCGGTCGTGTAGTCAAAGAGAGTGTCGTCGACGTCCCATACCACGGCCTGGATCTTCATGATCCGAACGTAACCCGGAGATGCGCAGTGCGTCCGGGGAACGCCGGACGGCGCCGCGATCCGGGCCTGGGGGAGGCGCCGGTCGGCCCACCCGACGGGGGCGGCACCCGGAACCCGGGTGCCGCCCCCGTCGGAAACCGCTCGGTTACGCGGCCAGCTTCGCCAGTGCCGCGTCGATGCGGCTCAGCGTGCGCTCCTTGCCCAGGACCTCCAGGGACTCGAAGAGCGGCAGGCCGACGGTGCGACCGGTGACGGCTACACGGACCGGGGCCTGCGCCTTGCCGAGCTTGAGGCTGTGGGCCTCACCGGCTGCCAGGACGGCCTCCTTGAGGGACTCGGCGGAGGTCCAGTCGGCCGACTCCAGCTTCTCGCGGGCCGTGCGGAGCAAGGCGTCGGAGCCCTCCTTCATCGCCTTGGTCCACGAGGCCTCGTCGAGAACCGGCTCCGGTAGGAACAGGAAGTCGACGTTGTCGGTGATCTCGGAGAGGACCTTCAGGCGGGTCTGGGCGTGCGGGGCGATGGCCTGCCACTTGGCCTCGTCGAAGGCCTCCGGCGCCCAGGGGGCGAACGGGGCCTTGAGCCAGGGACGGCAGCGCTCGGTGAACTCCTTCGCATCCAGCATCCGGATGTGGTCGGCGTTGATCGCCTCGCACTTCTTCAGGTCGAAGCGCGCCGGGTTGGGGTTCACGTCCGCGATGTCGAAGGCGGCGACCATGTCGTCGATCGTGAAGATGTCCTTGTCCGCCGAGAGCGACCAGCCCAACAGCGAGAGGTAGTTGAGCAGGCCCTCGGGCAAGAACCCCCGCTCGCGGTAGAGGTTGAGCGAGGACTGCGGGTCGCGCTTGGAGAGCTTCTTGTTGCCCTCACCCATCACGTACGGCAGGTGACCGAAGGCGGGGATCTGCTTGGCGATGCCCAGCTCGATCAGCGCCCGGTAGAGGGCGATCTGGCGGGGCGTGGAGGAGAGCAGGTCCTCGCCGCGCAGGACGTGGGTGATCTCCATCAGAGCGTCGTCGACAGGGTTCACCAGGGTGTACAGCGGAGCGCCGTTCGCGCGGACGATGCCGTAGTCCGGGACGTTCTCCGGGGTGAAGGCCAGCTCGCCCCGGACCAGGTCGGTGAAGGTGATCGTCTCGTCCGGCATGCGGAACCGGACGATCGGAGCCCGACCCTCGGCCTCGTACTGCTCGACCTGCTCGGCGGTGAGGTCACGACAGTGGCCGTCGTAGCCGGACGGCTTGCCGGCCGCACGGGCGGCTTCACGACGGGTGTCCAGCTCTTCCTGCGAGCAGTAGCAGTGGTAGGCGTGGCCGCCGTCGAGGAGCTTCCGCGCGATGTCGGCATACAGGTCCATGCGCTGCGACTGGCGGTACGGTGCGTGCGGGCCGCCGACCTCGGGCCCCTCGTCCCAGTCGAAGCCGAGCCAGCGCATCGCGTCGAGCAGCTGGTTGTACGACTCCTCCGAGTCGCGGGCCGCGTCGGTGTCCTCGATGCGGAAGACCAGGGTGCCCTGGTGGTGCCGGGCGAACGCCCAGTTGAACAGGGCGGTGCGGACCAGGCCCACGTGGGGGTTACCGGTGGGCGAGGGGCAGAAACGGACGCGAACGGGTGAGCCGGGTGCGCTAGCCACGCTTGACAACCTTGTTGGTGAGAGTGCCGATGCCTTCGATGGTGACGGCGACCTCGTCGCCGACGTTGAGGGGGCCGACCCCTGCCGGGGTGCCGGTGAGGATGACGTCGCCGGGGAGCAGGGTCATGGCCTCGGAGATGGTGACGACCAGGTCCTCGATGGGGTGGATCATCTCGCTCGTACGGCCCAGCTGACGTTGTTCACCGTTGACCGTGAGCTGGAGGGTGAGGTCGTTCGCACGGGCCAGGTCCAGGTCCGTCTCCACCCAGGGGCCGAGCGGGCAGGCGGTGTCGAAGCCCTTGGCGCGGGCCCACTGCTTCTCGCGACGCTGGACGTCACGGGCGGTGACGTCGTTGGCGCAGGTGTAACCGAAGATCACGTCCCTGACGCGCTCGCGCGGCACCTCGCGACACATGCGGCCGATGACGATCGCCAGCTCGCCCTCGTGGTGCAGTTCCCGGGAGAACGGCGGGTACTGGATGTCATCGCCGGTTCCGACCACGGAGGTGGAGGGCTTGAGGAAGGCGAACGGGGCCTCGGGCACCTCGTGGCCCAGCTCGCGCGTGTGCTCGGCGTAGTTGCGACCGAAGGCCACGACCTTGCTGGGGAGGACCGGCGGGAGCAGCCTGACCTTGCTCAGCGGCACCTTCGTCCCGGACAACTCGTGTTCCGCGAACGGGATGCCCTTGATGATGTCGAGGACGAGTTCGTCCTGCTTCTCGCCCTCGACCGCGCCGAAGGCAACGTTCCCGTCGATGGAGAACCTGGCGATGCGCACGGGATCCTTGCGCCCCTCACTGAGAACCGGCGTACTGACGCCCCAGGTTAACCGGTCGGACGGCCCCGCGTTCGGCTGGTACGGCCGCCGGTCAGGTGCTTTCCGTGCCCGGAACCGGCGTGCGGGAGACCCGGCAATCCGGCACCGACCGGAGCGGGGCCCGCGCCCGTGGTGCTGTCGCGCGGGCCCCCCTTCCTTCACTCGCCGCGCCAGGGCGCCCCGGTTACTCGGGGTGCCGCCCCGCACGGAGACCGCACGCCCATGGGGAACGCGCCCGGGGGACCGCCATGAGCGGCTGGTCCTCCGGGCGCGTTCCCCTGGTGCCACCGTCTTGCCGGGGCGGTCCTGTCCCCCTGCACCGGGATCCGACGGCCCGCCTCGACGGGTCTGCCCGTGTCTGTGACGGCGCGCCGTCCGGCCGGCTATGCGCCGACCGCGGCACCGACCGGGATCTCCATCAGAACGGTGCGCCTGGGGTTGGCCGTCTGAGCGGGGAGGTCGACGGAGTGCTCCGGAAGCTCGGGCGTGCCCAGTGCTCCGGCGTCCTCAAGATGCGCCAGGGTCGTGCGCCGCGGGTTGGCTATGTTGCGGAACATCGTCGTCGTCTTCACCGTTGTCGTCCTGTGCCCTCTAGTCGAGCGGGTTGGCAGAGTCGCCACTGCTGTAAAGCGTCAGGCTAAACATCCGATTCCCCACCGCAAGCGCCAACCGTTCACGATCGGCGTGTGAGTTTCCTCACGATCCCGCAGGCAAACCGGTCAATTCCGGCCGCCAACACACCTCGACGAAAAGGACATTGGCCCCCTGAAGCCATCATTCCGCTCCTGATCATGGCGACTGGGACACGTGCCACCGAGGGGCGACTGGGGCTGATCCACCCGTTATGCACCAGATCGCCTTCTACGTCTGGTGATGTGGCACGCACATTGCGTCACGGAGGTCACAGCTCGGTTCACTGCTCTTGTTGGAGATCCAGCACTGTGCTGGAATTCCACGGACCGCCGCAGGATCGAGCCGGCGCACAGGGGGCGCTACAGCGCCGAGTGGCGGCGAGACAGGGGGATCCAGCGCCGGTACTCAAGACCATCGGGGGGCGTATTCAGGGCGCTCTCCACGACGCCAACACCGTGTCCCTTCGTTCACGCGGAGGGGCGCCTGGTCCAGAGGTTGCGACGCTAGTGCAGGGACGTTTCAAGAGGGATGGCAGCGCTTCGGCAGAGCCGGAGTCGCACGGCGGAACCGACCGCGGTTCCTCGCCCCAGCACGCCCAGAGCCAGGGCCCGGCCCCGTCCGGAGACGGCGGTGAGCGGGGCGGACGCACCGGTGCGTCCGCCCCGCCGAACTCGCCGGTCCCGCCGGGAACCGTGAAGCCCGACACCCCCACACCGACAGTGGAGCCCGGCAAGGGCCCGACCGGTACCGGTTCGCGCCTTGCCCTGCGCAACTGGCGCATCTCCACGCGCCTGGTGTCGCTGCTCGCGCTGCCCGTGGTCGCGGCCACCACGCTGGGCGCGCTACGCATCAACGAGTCCATGGACGACATCCAGCAGCTCGACAACATGAAGCTGCTGACCCAGATGACCAAGCAGGCCACCGAGCTGGCCGCCGCCCTCCAGGAGGAGCGCGACCAGTCCGCGGGCCCGCTGGCTCACGGCGGACTGAAGTCGACCGACTACACGGTCAAGGGCTACCAGGAGAAGACCGACCACGCCCGCGACAACTTCCTCACCGCCTCCGAACAGATCGACACGGCCAGCAAGAACGGCAACCTGCAGGGTGTCCGTGACGCCCTCGTCGGCATCGTCCACCAGCTGGACGACCTGGCCAAGATCCGCAAGAACGCGTACCAGTCGAAGAACAACGCGACCCAGACGGTCGAGTCCTACCACCGGCTCATCACTCAGCTCATCGGCCTGTCCCAGGACATGGCCGAGGCGTCCAGCAACCCGGAGATGATCTCGCGCACCCGCGCCCTGGCGGCCTTCTCCACCGCCAAGGAGTACGCCTCCGTGCAGCGCGCCATGATCGCCGCCGCGCTGCCGGCGACCACCTCCTCCAAGGGGCACCTCTCAAAGAACGACCAGCTCTACGGCGAGGCGGCGTACGAGAGCGAGGCCTCCGAACTCGCGATCTTCCGGAAGATCTACGCCGACCAGAACGCGGAGGCGCTCCTCAAGCCGATCGAGGAGGGCAACCCCACGATCAAGGCCGCCAACACCTACGCCAAGCGTGCCTTCGCATCGCCGGACGGCATCGAGTCGCTGCCGGCGCGTTCGTACCGCGACTGGCTGGACACCAGCGTGACCAAGATCCAGCAGATGAAGAACATCGAGCACTCGCTGCTGGAGGACATGGAGCAGAAGGCCCGTGAGCTGAAGGCCTCCTCCGAGCAGGACGCGATCATCTCCGGTGCGCTGATCCTCATCGTCCTCGGTATCTCGCTGGTCGGCGCGTTCGTCGTGGCCCGATCCATGATCCGCTCGCTGCGCCGGCTGCAGGAGACGGCGACCAAGGTCGCCCAGGACCGCCTGCCCGAGCTGGTCAAGCAGCTGTCCGAGTCCGACCCCCAGGACGTCGACACCTCCGTCGAGTCGGTCGGTGTGCACTCCCGGGACGAGATCGGTCAGGTGGCCGCGGCCTTCGACGACGTGCACCGCGAGGCGGTCCGCCTCGCCGCCGAGCAGGCGCTGCTGCGGGGCAACGTCAACGCGATGTTCACCAACCTCTCCCGCCGCTCCCAGGGTCTGATCCAGCGCCAGCTGTCGCTGATCTCCGAGTTGGAGTCCCGCGAGGCCGACCCGGACCAGCTGTCCTCGCTGTTCAAGCTGGACCACCTCGCCACGCGTATGCGTCGTAACGGCGAGAACCTCCTCGTCCTCGCGGGTGAAGAGCCCGGCCGCCGCTGGACCCGCCCGGTCCCGCTGGTCGACGTGCTCCGCGCCGCCGCGTCCGAGGTGGAGCAGTACGAGCGCATCGAACTGGCCTCGGTACCCACCACCGAGGTCGCTGGCCGAGTCGTCAACGACCTCGTGCACCTGCTCGCCGAGCTACTGGAGAACGCCACCTCGTTCTCCTCGCCGCAGACCAAGGTCAAGGTCACTGGTCACGCGCTGCCCGACGGCCGCGTGCTGATCGAGATCCACGACACCGGTATCGGACTGTCGCCGGAGGACCTGGCCGCGATCAACGAGCGGCTGGCCTCGCCGCCCACCGTGGACGTCTCCGTCTCCCGCCGCATGGGCCTCTTCGTGGTCGGCCGGCTCTCCCAGCGACACGGCATCCGCATCCAGCTGCGCCCGTCCGACTCCGGTGGTACGACCGCGCTGGTCATGCTGCCCGTGGACGTCGCCCAGGGCGGCAAGAAGCCCGGTCAGGGCAAGCCGGGCGCACCCGCCCCCACAGGTGGCCCCGCTGCCGCACAAGCTGCGGCCGGTGCCGCCGCAGCCCGGCGCGCGAGCACCGGAAACGGCCAGGGAGGCGGTCCGCTCGGTGCCGGTAGCGGCCCGCGCGGTCAGGTCGGCGCCGGACAGGGGCCCCGGGCGGCGCTGCCTGGCGCGGGCCAGGGCGGCCGTCCGGGTGCGCCGGGCGGAGCGCGTGGTCCCCAGGGCGGTCCCGGGTCCTCCCAGCAGAACCGGCCGCCGGCCGGTACGGGTGCGGGTGGCTTCGGCTCCCCCGCGCCGAATGCCCAGCAAGGTCTACCCACCACGCATCCGGGCGGACAGCAGGACTTCTTCGGCGGCCGTGGGTCGCAGCGGACCGGTGGCCCCGCGGAGCTGGGCCGCCAGCCCCAGCTCCCGCCGCGCGGCGGCGCGCGGGCCGAACTGCCCGGCGGTGAGGCGCAGTCGCGCACCGCGGACTGGGGCGGCAGCCAGGCGCCGCTGCCACGGGCTGCGCAGGACGCTCCGCGCGGCCACGAAGAGCAGGATCCGGCGCACACCGCGCCCATGCCGCGCGTGGACGACCGGCAGGGTCCGGGTTCGACCGCGGACATACCCCGGATCGACGACGTTCCGGCCGCCACGGGCGAATTCCCGCATGCCGACTTCAATGGCTTCAACGACTCGCAGAACACGGGCCAGTTCGCCCACCCGGACAACTCCCAGTCGGGTGAGTTCGCGCGGCCCGACGGCTCCCAGCACACCGGGCAGTTCGCACAGCCGGATGCCGGGCAGCAGACGGGTCAGTTCGCACAGCCCGACGCCGCCCACCAGGATGACCGGTTCGGGCCCCGGCCCGACGACCGCCAGGGCTCCGGTCCGTTCGTCCGCTCCGACGTCTTCGGCCAGTCGGTACCCGAGCAGCAGAACGACCCCCAGCAGACGGGGCAGTTCGAGGCTCAGCAGGCGTACCGCGACTCCTTCAATGGCGGCTTCGACGGCAGCTCCACCGGCCGGCACGCCTTGCCCGGCCGCCAGGAACCCGCGCAGACGGGCCAGTTCGAGCGCCCGCAGCCGGCCGGCCGCAACGACTTCGGTGCCCCGCGGCAGCCGGCCCCGCAGCAGCGCACGGCCGGCCAGGAACCCGGCGGCCGGAGCGTCGCACGTCGGCCCGGTGAAGGGCGCGGCCCGAGCGACGGCCGTACCCCGCTGTACGACACCCTGGAAACCAACTGGTTCCACGGCGGTGCGCAGCAGGAGAGCGCGCCCGCGGCGCAGCAGCCGCAGGCGCCTGCCCCGGCTCCACAGCCCTCCGCCTCGAACACCGGTTCCTGGCGTACCTCGCCGAACGACGATCTCGTCCGGCAGGCAGAACGCGTCCGGCAGCCCTCCGCGGGTGGCGTCACCACCTCGGGTCTGCCGCGCCGCGTGCCCCGGGCGAACCTCGTCCCGGGCACGGCACAGCAGCAACAGCACCAAGCCGGTCCGCAGGTCTCGCGTGCGCCTGACGACGTACGTGGACGGCTGACCAATCTCCGTCGGGGCATCGCTCAGGGCCGTCAGGCCGGCAACGGCCAGACCGGCAGCTTCCCGAGCCCCACTCACCAGCAGGAGCGTTAGTTGAGTTCGATGAGCCAGGCGGCACAGAACCTGAACTGGTTGATCACCAACTTTGTGGACAACACCCCCGGGGTGTCCCACACCGTGGTGGTCTCCGCCGACGGCCTTCTGCTGGCGATGTCCGAAGGCTTCCCACGGGACCGTGCCGACCAGCTGGCGGCGGTCGCCTCCGGGCTGACCTCGCTCACGGCCGGGGCGTCCCGGATCTTCGAGGGCGGCAACGTGGCGCAGACGGTCGTCGAGATGGAGCGCGGGTTCCTCTTCCTGATGTCGGTCTCGGACGGGTCGTCGCTCGCGGTCCTGGCCCACCCAGAGGCAGACATCGGCCTCGTCGGCTACGAGATGGCGTTGCTCGTCGACCGTGCGGGTGCGGTACTCACCCCGGACCTGCGCGCCGAACTCCAGGGCAGTCTGCTCCACTGACCGCCCCCGGCACCAACCGCCTCACACCCCACCGTCCGGCCGCCATAGTCCCCCCACCGGCCCCGTCAGACGGCCAGCCCGACCGACTTGCTGTCCCGCCCGGAGGATTCATGACACCGCCCACCGCCCACCCTGATCCGTACGCCGAGTCGTACGGGGATGAGGGCGACCAGCCTCTGGTGAGGCCGTACGCGATGACCGGTGGCCGGACCCGGCCGCGCTACCAGCTCGCGATAGAGGCGCTGATCAGCACCACGGCCGACCCGGCAGCGCTCATGGGGCTGCTCCCGGAGCACCAGCGCATCTGTCACCTGTGCCGTGAGGTCAAGTCGGTCGCGGAGGTTTCCGCACTGCTAGCCATGCCACTCGGTGTGGCCCGGATCCTGGTCGCCGACCTCGCCGAGGCCGGCCTGGTTGCCGTCCACCAGCCGGGGGGCGACGAGAACAACGGCGGCGCTCCGGACGTGACGCTGCTTGAAAGGGTGCTCAGTGGACTTCGCAAGCTCTGACGCGGGCCGGGCTACCACCTCCGCGAAGATCGTGGTGGCGGGCGGCTTCGGCGTGGGCAAAACCACGTTCGTCGGCGCCGTCTCGGAGATCAACCCGCTGCGCACAGAGGCCGTCATGACGTCCGCTTCGGCCGGCATCGACGACCTGACCCACACCGGGGACAAGACCACCACCACGGTGGCCATGGACTTCGGCCGCATCACCCTGGACCAGGACCTGATCCTGTACCTCTTCGGTACCCCGGGACAGGACCGCTTCTGGTTCATGTGGGACGACCTGGTGCGCGGCGCCATCGGCGCCGTGGTGCTCGTGGACACCCGACGTCTCGCCGACTGCTTCCCCGCGGTCGACTACTTCGAGAACAGCGGTCTGCCCTTCGTCATCGCCCTCAACGGCTTCGACGGCCAGCAGCCCTACAACCCCGACGAAGTACGCGAGGCCCTCCAGATCGGCCCCGACGCCCCGATCATCACGACCGACGCCCGGCACCGCGCCGATGCCAAGAGTGCGCTGATCACGCTGGTGGAGCACGCCCTGATGGCGCGTCTGAAGTAGCACACAAGGACGACGAGCCGTAGGGCAGTTGTCGTAAATGGAACGGAGCCGGCTGTGGCCTTTGACACGGTCGGCTCCGGTGTTCATAACAGTTCGGCAGAGGAATCGCCCGGCGTCACCACGCGACGCGGTCGGGCGGTGCCGCTGTGCTCACAAACACCCCGCCATTTGCCGTGGCTCGCTCTTTATGACCGTTTTATCTGGGACCTACATCGCTGCTGTTCAGAGGTTTCCACTGTTTGGAAGTGCACTGGTCCACGTGCTGGAATGCCTGAACTGCCCAGTGGTCAAGGATGTACTGAGCGCGCCACGTACCGAGTGCGTACTGAGTGGTCGATAACGAACCGGGCTCTGAAGGACTGCGGCACGACGTAGGTGCCGACCGCCGAGAGGTTGTTGGTCGAGTGAGGCGAAGCAAGAACGGTCCCGAGCCGTCGGCACGGGGCAACTTCACCCCGCCGCCGCGCGCTGCGGCGCCTGCCCCTGTCTCCGACGTGGAGCCGGAGGTCACTCCCGCGTCGAGCGGCGGCCGTTTCTCCCCTCGCAACTGGCGGGTGCCCACCCGGCTGAACGCGATCCTCCTCATACCCGTGGTAGTCGGCCTCGTCATGGGCGGCTTCCAGGTCAAGAACTCGATCGACACCTGGCAGCAGGCCCGCGACGCCGAGAACACCGCCCGCCTGGTGCGCGCCGCCCTCACCTACGCCGACGCCGTGGAGAACGAGCGTGACGTCACTGCGGCGCCGCTGCTGCTGAACAAGAAGGACAGCAAGAGCAGGGCAGTCGTCGACAACGCCCGCAAAGCCACAGACCAGGCCGCCGACGCGTTCGACCAGGCCGCGCAGAAGATGCCGGACAAGGCCGGCCTGAAGCGGCGACTGAAGCTGTTCCGCGAGGCCGAGCCCAAGCTGGCACAGCTGCGGCAGAACGCCTACACCTCCAAGGTCCACGGTGTGGAGACCGAAGAGGGGTACGTAGAGATCGCCCACCCCCTGATGGAGTTCGCCAACGAGCTCGGTCTGGGCACCGGCAACATCACCTCCTACGGCCGTACCGTCTACGCCATCTCGCTGACCAAGGCCGCGCTGTCGTTGGAACGGTCGATCGGCACACATCTGCTGGTCAACCCCGGCCCGGACGCTCCCAACCTGGCGACCCAGCGGGTGTCGCTGTCCTCGTACGCCTACTTGGAGCGCATCGCCCTGGAGGAGTACCTCGGCGGTGGCACCGAAGCCGACGCGCAGAACCTCACCGACGCGCAGAAGAAGATCAAGCAGGACGCCGCCAAGTTGGCCGAGGAGGCCGCGGCGAACACCCCGAACTACGTCGCCCCGCCGTCCGACCCGTCCAAGATGGTCGCGGCTCTGGCCATGCTGCAGGACACCAGCGCCACCACCCGTGACGCGCTCACCGCCCAGGGCATCACCGCCCAGAACTGGTGGGCGGTCAACACGCTCAAGTACAAGGCTTACCGCCAGATCGAGTCGGATCTCGCCGACAGGGCGGTGAACGAGGCCTCGGCCATCGCCGACGACGCCAAGACTTCTGCGATCACCACCGGTGCAGTAGTCGTGATCGCCCTGCTGTTCGCGTTCATCCTGGCCGGTGCCGTGGCTCGCCAGATGAGCCGCTCGATGCGCCAGCTACGCAACGCCGCCTTCGGCATCGCCGAGCAGCGTCTGCCGATGCTGGTCGACCAGCTCTCGCGCACCGACCCCGGCCGGGTCGACACCCGGGTCGCCCCGATCCCGATCCACACCAAGGACGAGATCGGCGAGGTCGCCCGCGCCTTCGACCAGGTTCACCGCGAGGCGGTCCGGCTCGCCTCCGAGCAGGCCCTGCTGCGGGGCAACATCAACGCGATCTTCACCAACCTCTCCCGCCGCAACCAGTCGCTGATCGAGGGACAGCTGACCCTGATCACCGACCTGGAGAACAACGAGGCCGACCCGGACCAGTTGGAGAACCTCTTCAGGCTGGACCACCTGGCCACCCGTATGCGCCGCAACGGTGAGAACCTCCTGGTCCTCGCCGGCGAGGAGCCCGGACGCCGCTGGGACCAGCCGGTCCCCCTCGTCGACGTCCTGCGAGCCGCTTCCTCCGAGGTGGAGCAGTACGAGCGCATCGAGCTGTCCGGCGTGCCGGAGGCCGAGATCCACGGCCGTGCGGTCACCGACCTCGTGCACCTGCTGGCCGAGCTGCTGGAGAACGCCACCACGTTCTCCTCCCCGCAGACCAAGGTCCGGGTGACCGCGACCCGGCTCCCCGACGGCCGCATCATGATCGAGATCCATGACAAGGGCATCGGTCTGACGGCCGAGGACTTCGCGGACATCAACCACAAACTGGCCAACCCGCCGACCGTGGACGCCGCGATCTCGCAGCGCATGGGCCTGTTCGTGGTCGGCCGACTGTCCGACCGGCACGGCGTCCGGGTCCAGTTGCGTCCCTCGGGTGAGCAGGCCGGCACCACCTCCCTGGTGATGCTGCCGGACGCGATCACGCACGGCGGTGGCGGCGAGACACCACTGGACGGCGAGGAGTTCACCGTCTCGCAGATCATCCCGGAGCAGCAGTTCCAGGGTGAGGACTTCGCCCATCCGCATCCGATGCGCACCGCCGCCGAATTCGGCTTCGACGACAGCCAGTACGTGGAGGTCCCCGACGACATCCGCGACCTGGACCCCGTCGGCCGTTCCCTGATGCGCGAGGAACGTCGCGCCACTCTCGAGTCCCAGGTCCAGGGCGAGCAGTCCGAACAACCGCAGCAGGACGGTACCGAGGCTCCGGCCGGTTACCCGGACGAGTTCGAGACGCAACAGGGCTACGACGGAAGCGGCACGGGCTACTCCGAGCAGCCGTACCAGGAACAGCAGCCCGCGTACGAGGAGCAACAGCACTCCGCGTACCAGGAGTCGCACGAGCAGTCGTACGAGCAGCAGAGCGAGCAGTCGTACGACGAGCGGTTCTACGCCACGGACAGCGGCCTGCTGCAGAACAACGGCTTCCCCGCGGAAGGCGGTTACCCGGATCCGGCGTACTCGGAGCACGGCCAGGGGGAGCAGGCTCCTGCCCACACCCAGGCCTCCGACGGCTTCGGCTCCTACGACGCCCAGTCCTACCAGGACGACTGGCCGCAGCAGAACGCCTACCAGAACGGCTATCCGGGCCAGTACGCTCCGGAAACGGAATCGGCCCAGGCCGCTGACGCAAGTGACCGGAACCGCGTAGGCTTCGACAGTCCGGAACCGGACTCTCCCGCCGCCCACGAGCTGACCGACGCCGGGCTGCCCCGTCGCGGATCCGCCGCGAGTGGTTCCAACGGCGCGGGTGGGGCGAACGGAACGGCGCGCGCGCAGCGGGAGGCGCCGGCTCCCGGACCGGACAACGCGCTGGACGACAGCGGCGACAGCGGCTGGCGTTCGGCGAACGACGAGCGGTGGCAGCAGGCCTCCCAGCTGCGGAAGCCCAAGGCAGGCGGGGTCACCGCCTCCGGCCTGCCACGGCGGGTGCCCAAGGCCAATCTGGTCGAGGGTTCCGCCGAAACCACTCCCCAGGGAGGCCCACAGGTCTCCCGCGCCCCGGAGGACGTCCGGGGCAGGCTGAGCAACCTGCGTCGGGGCGTCCAGCGCGGACGCAGCGCAGGCAGTGAAACGAACGGCCAGGGCTTCGGTCCTGATAGCACCTACAACCAGGAGCGTTAGTGTGAGCCCGATGAGCCAGGCGGCACAGAACCTGAACTGGTTGATCACCAACTTCGTGGACAACACCCCGGGGGTGTCCCACACGGTGGTGGTCTCCGCCGACGGACTCCTTCTGGCGATGTCCGAAGGCTTCCCCCGCGACCGCGCCGACCAGCTCGCGGCCGTCGCCTCCGGTCTGACTTCGCTGACCGCCGGTGCCTCGCGCATCTTCGAGGGCGGCAGCGTGAACCAGACGGTCGTGGAGATGGAGCGGGGATTCCTCTTCATCATGTCCATCTCCGACGGTTCGTCGCTCGCTGTCCTGGCCCACCCGGAGGCGGACATCGGCCTCATCGGGTACGAGATGGCCCTTCTGGTGGACCGCGCGGGCTCGGTCCTGACCCCTGATCTCCGTGCGGAGCTCCAGGGAAGCCTTCTCAACTAGCAAGCGGACCGTGCGGATTCGTGTCCCGGGGCCGTAAGGTTTCGGGACGCGGCTCCACAGGGATGGGTGCCCGGCACAGTCGGAGGAGGAGAAAGTGGCAACACCCCCAGGAGGTTCGACCTCGGGCAACTGGTCCTACGGCCCTGCCCAGGGCCAGGACGACGGCTCGGCGAACCGGTACAACTTCCCCTCCGCCCCCAGCCACCGGCAGCCGTACGCCCCGCAGGGCCCCGGCCCTTCGCCGTACGCTCAGCCCTCGGCCCCGCGCATCCAGCCGGTGCAACCACAGCGCCGGCCCGAACCGGCGCCGGCGACGGCGTCGAACAACCCCTTGGTGCGTCCGTACGCCATGACCGGCGGCCGGACCCGCCCGCGCTACCAGCTCGCCATCGAGGCGCTGGTGCACACCACCGCTGCTCCGCACCAGATGCAGGGCCAGCTGCCCGAGCATCAGCGGATCTGCAATCTGTGCCGGGAAATCAAATCGGTGGCCGAGATTTCGGCCCTGCTGACGATCCCCCTCGGCGTGGCCAGGATCCTCGTCGCCGACTTGGCGGAGGCGGGCCTGGTCGCCATCCATCAGCCCGGCGGCGACGAGAACGCCGGTGGCCAGCCAGACGTGACACTGCTCGAAAGGGTGCTCAGTGGACTTCGCAAGCTCTAGCGGCGGTCCTTCCCGCTCCACCACCTCCGCGAAGATCGTGGTGGCGGGCGGCTTCGGCGTGGGCAAAACCACGTTCGTCGGCGCCGTCTCGGAGATCAACCCGCTGCGCACAGAGGCCGTCATGACGTCCGCTTCGGCCGGCATCGACGACCTGACCCACACCGGGGACAAGACCACCACCACGGTGGCCATGGACTTCGGCCGCATCACCCTGGACCAGGACCTGATCCTGTACCTCTTCGGTACCCCGGGACAGGACCGCTTCTGGTTCATGTGGGACGACCTGGTGCGCGGCGCCATCGGCGCCGTGGTGCTCGTGGACACCCGACGTCTCGCCGACTGCTTCCCCGCGGTCGACTACTTCGAGAACAGCGGTCTGCCCTTCGTCATCGCCCTCAACGGCTTCGACGGCCAGCAGCCCTACAACCCCGACGAAGTACGCGAGGCCCTCCAGATCGGCCCCGATACCCCGATCATCACGACCGACGCCCGGCACCGCGCCGATGCCAAGAGTGCGCTGATCACGCTGGTGGAGCACGCCCTGATGGCGCGTCTCCGCTGACCGGGCCAGCGGCCATCGGGCTGCCCCTGCGGTCGTACACCGCCCGCGGGGGTGGCCCGTGACTTCCCGTGCGGTCCCCCGTGCCCCTTCGTGGGGCACGGGGGATTTCCTTTCGACCGCGCCCCGACCTCGCCGGCCAGCGCCCCCGGGCGGGTACCCGACTTCTCCGGCCCCGCCGGAACCTGTGTGCACCTGTGCAGCACTGCAGCACGAAGGGCCCCTCCACGAAGGAGGGGCCCTTTCGGGAACCGGCGGGCGCTGTGGCCTAGCCGTGCCAGCTGTGCGGCGCCCGGAACCCGGGCTCGCGCTCCAGGCGGCGCCAGCCGGCCTTGGGGCGACCACGGTGGGTGTGGGCCGAAGCCGTCGGCCGGGCGGCCGCACGGGCCAGGAGGACCGCCGTGATGGCAGCGACTTCCTCGGGCTCGGCATGGCCCTTCTCGACGCGGATGTCAGGAGTGCTCATGAGTGTCAGTCTCCGGGAGAGAGAGGTCCGCGGGGTTGCCGCGACGGGTCCGCTCGGTTACTGCGGGGGATTGCCGTGCTTGCGGGAGGGGAGGTCAGCGTGCTTGGTGTGCAGCATCGCCAGGGACTTCACCAGCACCTCGCGCGTCTCGGCCGGGTCGATGACGTCGTCCACCAGGCCGCGCTCGGCGGCGTAGTAGGGGTGCATCAGCTCGGCCTTGTACTCCTTGACCATCTTCTGGCGCATGGCCTCGGGGTCCTCCGCGCCGGCGATCTGACGGCGGAAGATCACGTTGGCGGCGCCCTCAGCACCCATCACGGCGATCTCGTTGGTCGGCCAGGCGTAGGTCAGGTCGGCGCCGATCGACTGGGAGTCCATGACGATGTAGGCACCTCCGTACGCCTTGCGCAGGATCAGCGAAATCCTCGGCACGGTCGCGTTGCAGTAGGCGTACAGCAGCTTCGCGCCGTGGCGGATGATTCCGCCGTGCTCCTGATCGACGCCCGGGAGGAACCCGGGGACGTCCAGGAAGGTGATGATCGGAATGTTAAAAGCGTCACACATCTGAACGAAACGCGCAGCTTTTTCGCTGGCCTCGATGTCCAGGACGCCCGCCAGCACCTGCGGCTGGTTGGCGATGATGCCGACGACCTGGCCGTCGAGACGCCCCAGGGCGCAGATGATGTTGCGGGCCCAGCGCTCGTGGACCTCCAGGTACTCGCCGTCGTCGACGATCTCCTCGATGACCTTCGCCATGTCGTAGGGCCGGTTGCCGTCGGCCGGGACCAGATCAAGGAGCACGTCGCTGCGGCGGTCCACCGGATCCGCGGACTCCGCCCGGGGCGGGTTCTCGCGGTTGTTCTGCGGTAGCAGCGACAACAGGTACCGCACCTCGGCGATGCAGGTCTCCTCGTCGTCGTAGGCGAAGTGGCACACGCCGGAGGTCTCGGCGTGGACGTCGGCGCCGCCGAGCCCGTTCTGGGTGATCTCCTCGCCGGTGACGGCCTTGACCACGTCCGGGCCGGTGATGAACATCTGCGAGGTCTCGCGGACCATGAAGACGAAGTCGGTCAGGGCGGGGCTGTAGGCCGCGCCGCCGGCGCACGGGCCGAGCATCACCGAGATCTGCGGGATGACGCCGCTCGCCTTGGTGTTGCGCTGGAAGATGCCGCCGTAGCCCGCGAGGGCGGAGACGCCCTCCTGGATACGGGCCCCTGCGCCGTCGTTGAGGGAGACCAGGGGCGCTCCGGCCGCAATGGCCATGTCCATGATCTTGTGGATCTTGGTGGCGTGGGCCTCGCCCAGCGCACCGCCGAAGATCCGGAAGTCATGGGCGTAGACGAAGACCGTACGCCCCTCGACCGTGCCCCAGCCGGTGATCACACCGTCGGTGTACGGCTTCTTCGCTTCCAGCCCGAACCCGGTCGCCCGGTGCCGGCGGAGCTGCTCGACCTCCTGGAAGGACCCCGGGTCCAGGAGCAGCTCGATCCGCTCCCGCGCCGTGAGCTTGCCCTTGGCGTGCTGCGCCTCGGTCGCCTTCTCGCTCGGACCCGCCACGACCTGCGTGCGAATCTCGTGCAGCTCGGCGACCCGTCCGCGTGCGTCCGTCGGCTCGCCTGCCGGCTCACCCGTCTTCTCTTCCACAACGGTCATGTAGTGACCTTACGAAGGACACCGACGAAAGCGAGCCGTCGACTCTGTACAGTCTCCGGCCCGTTTTCCTGGTACCAGTGAACAGAACCACGGCGGCGTGCAGCCGTTCCGACTGCTCAGAAGGCTCCCGCGTTGTAGGTGTGCCACAAAGTCGTCACCCGAGAGCCCCCTCACTTTCGCGGGCCGAACATCCCACCCCCGGAGTGACATGAAGGCCTCGGACGGCGGTCCGCCGGTTGGGCCTGGGCCCTGTCAGGATGACACAGAGGGACCAGCGGACGGCCACGGGCACGGGCACGGTGGGTGTGCCGCATCAACACCGACACGCCCGCGGCACGGCGTCCACCCCGGTTCAGCGGCTGGCCTCGGCCGTCGGCGGCCCCGTCCCGCCCGTCCGACGGCACACCGCCGGTGGGCGTTGTGGACGACACCGTGTTCCGCCCGGCCAGCCACTGAACCGGGGCAGCCTCGGCAACCGCGGCACGGGGTTCACCGGCCCGCCCGGGCGCCGGGCGCACGGCCCAGCCGTCCTCCCCCGAGGGATCCTGCTGAGCGGCGGCAGCCGGCTGGCTGCGCGACGATGAAGGCACCCGGCGGCTCCGCCGGACTGCTCACCGAGGGAGCGGATCATGCGCGAGTTCCTGGTCCGGACCACTGCCTCCCCCTGCGGTGCCGGCGGGCAGGGGGGTGCCCTGTGCCGCGCGGCCGGTATCCGACGCGAACGGGCCGGGCCGGCCCCGGCCCGGCGGCCCTGGAGACCGGTATGACCACACCACAGGATCTGTACCTGGTCAGCCTGGACGTCCCCCGCAGCCATCCCGGCGGCCGTCCCGTCGAGCAGGGCGACCTGGCGTTGGCGCTCGCCGGGGCCGAGCTGATCGACCTCCTCCGTGCCCGGGCCCTCACCCTGGCGGACGGGCGCGTTGTGCCTGGGCCGCCGCTGACCACGGGTGACCGGCTGCTGGACGAGGCGGGGGCGGAGCTCGTCCGGCAGGAACCCTACGAGACGGTCGAGGACTGGTTGTGGCGTCGCGGGCACGGACTGGCCACGGTCTACCACGACGTCCTGTACGCCGAAGGGCAGCTCACCGGGAGGCGCCGGCACTGGCTGTCCCGCCCGAGCCGGGACGACACCCCGGCCGACACCCCCGCCCGCCGGCACGCGGCCGATCGCTGGTGGGCCCACGAGCCCGTCCTCGCCGACCTCGCCGCCACCCTGGGCATCGAGCACGAGCGGCCGCCCGAGGAGGAGCCCGACGACGAGGCGGTCGTCACCGTGCTGGTGGCGGTCGGCGATGCGGTGACCGAACTGGAGGCCGTACGCGAGCGGCGCCGCATCGAGAACGTGGCGTTCGACAACATCTGGCGGGCACCCTGATCCGGCCGGTGACCGGCCGGATCAGGGTGCCCGGCCACGGTCAACCGGTGACCGGCCCCGCTTCGGCGCCGTCCGTCCGGCGCCTCCGCCGGACCTACTGAGCCGGTGCCACTCCCGCGCGGAGCAGGCCGTACGTGTACGCGTCCTCCAGGGCCTGCCAGGAAGCGGCGATGACGTTGTCCGCGACACCCACCGTGGACCACTCGGCCGAGCCGTCCGACGTGGAGATCAGCACCCGGGTGGTGGACTGGGTGCCGTGCTTGCCCTCCAGGATCCGGACCTTGTAGTCGACCAGGTCCAACTTGGCGAGCTGCGGGTAGATCTTCTCCAGTGCGACCCGCAGGGCACGGTCGAGGGCGTTCACCGGGCCGTTGCCCTCCGCGGTGGCGACGATGCGCTCGCTCTTCGCCCACAGCTTGACCGTGGCCTCGTTGGCGTGGCTGCCGTCGGGGCGGTCTTCGACGATGGCCCGCCAGGACTCGACCTCGAAGTACTTCAGCGGCCTGCCCTCGGCCTCGGCGCGGAGGAGGAGCTCGAAGGAGGCGTCGGCGGCTTCGTAGGTGTAGCCCCTCAGTTCACGTTCCTTCACCCGCTCGACCACCCGGCCGACGAGCTCGCGGTCGCCACCCAGATCGACGCCGAGCTCCTTGCCCTTCAGCTCGATGGAGGCTCGGCCCGCCATGTCGGAGACCAGCATGCGCATGGTGTTGCCGACCTGCTCGGGGTCGATGTGCTGGTACAGGTCGGGGTCGACCTTGATGGCCGAGGCGTGCAGGCCTGCCTTGTGTGCGAAGGCGGAGAGGCCGACGTAGGGCTGGTGCGTGGAGGGGGTGAGATTGACGACCTCGGCGATGGCGTGGGAGATGCGGGTCATCTCCCGCAGCCGGCCCTCGGGCAGCACCTGCTTGCCGTACTTGAGCTCCAGGGCCGCGACGACCGGGAAGAGGTTGGCGTTGCCGACGCGTTCACCGTAGCCGTTGGCCGTGCACTGCACGTGGGTCGCGCCCGCGTCGACCGCCGCGAGGGTGTTCGCGACCGCGCAGCCGGTGTCGTCCTGGGCGTGGATGCCGAGCCGGGCACCGGTGTCGGCGAGGACCGTGGACACGACCGCGTGGACCTGGGCGGGGAGCATGCCTCCGTTGGTGTCGCAGAGGATCACGACATCGGCACCGGCCTCCGCAGCCGCGCGGACGACCGCCTTGGCGTATTCGGGGTTGGCGCGGTAGCCGTCGAAGAAGTGCTCGCAGTCGACGAACACCCGACGGCCTTGCGATCGCAGATACGCGACGGTGTCCCGGACCATCTCCAGGTTCTCGTCCAGGGTGGTGCGCAGAGCCAGTTCCACGTGCCGGTCGTGCGACTTGGCGACCAGGGTGACCACCGGGGCCCCGGACTCAACGAGCGCCCGGACCTGCGGGTCGTCTGCGGCCCTGGTACCGGCACGGCGGGTGGCACCGAAGGCGACGAGCTGGGCGTGCTTGAAGTCGATCTCCTGCCGGGCGCGGGCGAAGAACTCCGTGTCCCGGGGGTTCGCGCCGGGCCAGCCGCCCTCGATGAAGCCCACGCCGAATTCGTCCAGGTGCCGTGCGATGGCGAGCTTGTCCGCGACGGTGAGGTTGATGCCCTCGCGCTGCGCGCCGTCGCGCAGCGTGGTGTCGAAGACGTGGAACGAGTCGTCGAGCTCGCTGGTTGCGGTCTCGGTCATGGTCTCAAGGCTCCTGTTGTGAATCTTCGGTCTTACCGGAACATCCGGCTCCACCGTCCCCTGGCACTCCCCCGCGCTCGGTTCCCGGCTGAGGATGGGCCGGAAAACGAAAAAACCTCTCGCGGGTGCGAGAGGTCTGCGCGCGGGTCGAGGACGACGGTGGCCACCCGCACCTGGTCGTGCGAGGTGGTCACTGCGGACCGGCGCGCCTGCTGCCCATAATCATGGCGAACGAGAGCACGGGGGAAGTGTGGCACAGCACCACCCCCGGCTCACCACCCGTCTCAGGATGCGGTCGCAGGACTGGACTCACGGGTCCCTCGGCAGCCGCCCCGGGCCCGGGTACGGGTCCTCCGGCGCCCGCACGGCGCTGCCTAGCGCAAGGGCTGCGCCAGCAGCGCGGGGCACGCTCTTCCCCTGGGCTGTCCCACGAACCGCCGTGTCCGTCCGGTGGCGGAAGGGACGAGTGGTTCACCCGGATGGAGGTGCCAGCAGGGTCTCGGCGACGAACTCCCGCACATGGGACAGCACCTGTTCCCGGTCCGTGCCGCGCAGACCGATCGCCACGTGGATCGAGAAGCCGTCGAGGAGGGCACGCAACCGGGCGGCGAAGCGGTCGGGGTCGACCGGGCGGAACTCGCCGCGCGAGATGCCCTCGGCGAGCAGGGCCGCCAGGTCGCGGTGCCAGGCCCCCTCGATGGCGGCCTGACGGTCGCGGCCGTCGGCATCGGCGTTCTTGGAGCGGTTCCACACCTCCAGCCAGAGCGTCCAGTGCGGGTCGCCGTGCCGGTCGGGGACGTACAGGTCGATGTAGGCGTCGAGACGTTCGCGTGCCGAACCGCTCCGGGTGAGCAGGCGACCGCGCTCGGCGCCGAGGCGGCCCTCGCTCCACTCCAGAGTCTGCAGCAGCAGCTCGTCCTTGGAGTGGAAGTAGTAGAGGAGATGGCCGCTGCTCATGCCGACCTCGTGGCCGAGCGCCGCCATGGTGAGCTTCTCCAGGCCACGCTCGGCGATCATCGCCATGGCGGCTGCCAGTACCTCCTCGCGCGACGGCGCGTTCCTGCGCGCGCGGGCCGCCTTGGCCATCTCCCGCTCATCTCCTCGCCCTGATCACACCTTCGGCTGCTGCTGGGTGATGCAGTGGATACCGCCGCCACCCGCGAAGATCGTACGTGCGTCGACGAGGGTGACGGTCCGCTCGGGGAAGAGACGGCGGAAGATCCCGGCGGCCGTCTCGTCGCGCGGGTCGTCGAAGCCGCACAGTACGAGGCCGCCGTTGCACAGGTAGTGGTTGATGTAGGAGTAGTCGACCCAGTGGCCGTCGGCCTCCAGAACGGTCGGGGCCGGCACTTCCACGACCTCCAGACGACGGCCGCGTGCGTCGGTGGCCGACTTCAGGATGCCGATGACCTCGCGGGTCACCTCGTGGTCCGGGTGGGCCGGGTCGGGCTGGTGGTGCGCGACCACGACACCGGGGCGGGCGAAGGCGGTGACGATGTCGACGTGGCCGAGGGTGCCGAAGCCGTGGGGCGGGTAGTCGCCGGTCAGGCCGCGTGGCAGCCAGATCGCCTTGCTGGTGCCGAGGTGGGCGTGGATCTCGGCCTCGACCTCGCTCCTGGACCAGTGCGGGTTGCGCTCGGGGCCGAGCTGCACGGTCTCGGTGAGCAGGACGGTGCCCTCACCGTCGACGTGGATCGCGCCGCCCTCGTTGACCAGCTTCGAGGCGTAGGTCGTGGCGCCGGCCAGGTCCGAGACATGAGCTGCGATCTTGGAATCGTGCTCCCAGCGGGCCCAGCCCTGGGCCCCCCAACCGTTGAACGTCCAATCCACGGCGGCCAGTTCGCCGCTGCCGTTGGTGAGGAACGTGGGGCCGATGTCGCGCATCCAGGCGTCGTCGAGGTCGCGCTCGACGGTGTCGATGTCCGGACCGAGCAGTGCCTTCGCGTCCGCCGACTGGCCGGGACCGCATACGACCGTCACCGGTTCGAAACGGCGGACGGCGCGGGCGACGGACGCCCAGGCGGTACGGGAGGCGGCGAGGTCGTCCGGATCGTCGAAGGTCGGGTTGGGGCCCGGCCACGCCATCCAGGTGCGCTCGTGCGGGGTCCACTCGGCAGGCATGCGGAAGCCGTCGGCGGCGGGGGTGGTCATAGGGGGTCCTTGTCTGACGGAGGCTGACGAACGTCACCGCGGGGCGAACGTCACAGGAAATAGAGACGGTTGAGGGAGACCGTGGCAGCGGGCTCGGAACGCAGCGGATCGCCGTCGAGGGTGACCAGGCCGGTGCGCTGGTCGACGTCGACCGCGCCGACACGGGCGTTCAGACGCAGGTCCGCGGGGCCGATGCCACGGGTGCCGCGCACGGCGACCCGGCGGCGGCGCGTGGGCATCGTGTCACCGCCCTGGTCGACGGCGGCCTGGGCGACGAAGGCGACGGAGATGTCGGCGGCCGTGGCGCCGTACGAGCCGAACTGTGGTCCGAGAACCAGGGGTTCGCAGGTGTCGGTGGCCGCGTTGGGATCGCCGGTGACGCCGTACGCGGGGAAGCCGGCCTTGAGGACGAGCTGCGGCTTGGCGCCGAAGTACTCCGGGCGCCACAGCACGATGTCGGCCAGCTTGCCGGTCTCGATGGAGCCGACCTCGTGCGAGAGTCCGTGGGCGATGGCCGGGTTGATGGTCAGCTTGGCCAGGTAGCGCAGTACCCGGGCGTTGTCGTCGCCCTCGCCGTCACCTGCCATGGGGCCCAGCTCGGCCTTCATCTTGCCGGCCATGGCGAACGTGCGACGGACCGTCTCGCCGGCCCGGCCCATGCCCTGGGCGTCGGAGGAGGTGATCCCGATCGCGCCCAGGTCGTGCAACACGTCCTCGGCGCCCATGGTGCCGGCCCGGATGCGGTCGCGGGCCATGGCCGCGTCGCCGGGCAGGTCGGTCTTGAGGTCGTGGACGGAGACGATCATGCCGTAGTGCTCGGCGACCGCGTCCCGACCGAAGGGCAGGGTGGGATTGGTGGAAGAGCCGATGACATTCGGGACGCCGGCCATCTTGAGCACATTGGGCACGTGCCCGCCACCGCAGCCCTCGATGTGGAAGGCGTGGATCGTGCGCCCCTGAAGCACCTTCAGGGTGTCCTCCACGGACAGGCACTCGTTCAGGCCGTCGCTGTGCAGGGCGACCTGGACGTCGTGCTCCTCGGCCACCCGTAGAGCGGTGTCCAGGGCCCGGGTGTGGGCGCCCATGTCCTCGTGCACCTTGAAACCGCAGGCACCGCCCTCGGCGAGTGCCTCGATCAGCGGCGCCTGCGACGAGGACGAGCCCCGGCCGAGGAAACCGATGTTGACCGGCCAGGCGTCGAAGGCGCCGAAGGCGTGGCGCAGTGCCCAGGGCGAGTTGACGCCGACGCCCCAGACCGGACCGAACTCCTGCCCGATGATCGTGGTCACGCCGGAGGCGAGGGAGGCCTCCATGATGCGCGGCGACAGCAGGTGGACATGGGTGTCGACGGCACCGGCGGTGGCGATGAGCCCCTCGCCGGACACGATGGAGGTGCCGGTGCCGACGACGACGTCGACCCCGTCGAGGGTGTCCGGGTTGCCGGCTCGCCCGATGGCGCAGATGCGGCCCTCACGGATGCCGATGGAGACCTTGCGGATGCCCTGGGTCGCGTCGATCACGACGACGTTGCTGATCACGACGTCGCAGGTGTCACGGACGGCGGCGGCCTTGAGGTGCAGTCCGTCGCGGGCCGTCTTGCCGAAGCCGGCCAGGAACTCGTCGCCGTACCGCTGCGAGTCGGACTCGACACGGATGGTCAGACCCGAGTCGCCGAGGCGGATGCGGTCCCCGGTACGGGGGCCGTGGGTGGCCGCGTAGGCGTGCGGGTCGACCCGGACCGCCCGGCTCACCTCTCGTCCTTTAGAGCGGCTCATCGCTCTTCGTCTCCTTCCGGCACAGCGGGGTTCGTGACGGCGTGCGTGACTCCGAGGTATCCGCAGGCCGCCGCCCTGCGCAGGGCCTCTTCCTGTGCGCCGGGTGCGTCCAGTGGCCCGTCGACCAGACCGGCGAAGCCGATGGCGACGCGCTCGCCGCCGATCGGGACCAGCCCCACCTCCTCGCGCTGCCCCGGCCCGAAGCGGACCGAGGACCCTGCGGGTACCGCGAGCCGCATGCCGTAGGCGGCCGGGCGGTCGAAGTCGAGGCGTGGGTTGGCCTCGAAGAAGTGGAAGTGGGAGGTGACGGAGATGGGCACGGTGGCGGTGTTGGTGACCTGGACCCGCAGGACCGGCCGGGGGTCGGCGTGTTCGGACGCGGGCAGCAGCGCGCCCGGGGCGTCCTCGCCGAGGCCACCGCCGATGGGATCGGAGACCACCGCGAGCCGGGAGCCGTCGTCGAAGACAGCCTCGACCATCACCTCGGTGACGACGTCGGCGACCCCCGGCAGGACGTCCTCGGGACCGAGCACCGACCGGGCGGCTTCGATGGCCTCCACGAGCCGCCTGCCGTCCCGGGCCGCCTCGCAAACGGTGTCCGCGATCAACGCGGTGGCCTCCGGCACGTTCAGCCGCAGACCGCGCGCCCGGCGTGCCCGCGCTAGCTCGGCGGCCCCGAAGAGCAGCAGCCGGTCACGTTCCGTGGGGGTGAGTCTCACGATGCGGCACCTCCTTGCCCTACCAAGTTAGAGCATCACTCTAAACGCAGAATTCCTGAAACAGAAGCATTGACCGGGACCGAGGCTTCGCGCCACATTGAACGTCGCTCAAATCGCATTGAGCGTCGCTCAAACCACCTGGCGGCCGTCGAAGGAGACCAGCCATGCCGATCGAACAGCACGGCGTCGACACCATCCCGGACGAGGAGCGGACCAGCGGTCCGCGCGACCTCGTCTCGATCCTGCTCGGATCCAACCTCTGCCTCGGGGTGATCATCTTCGGCTGGCTGCCGCCGTCGTTCGGGCTCGATTGGTGGTCCTCGGTCAGCTCCATCGTGGTCGGCACGGTGGTCGGCACCGCCGTGACCGCCCCACTGGCCCTGATCTCACTGCGTACCGCGACCAACCTCTCCACCTCCTCCGGCGCCCAGTTCGGCGTCCGCGGCCGACTGGTCGGCTCGGTGGTCGGTCTGCTGCTGGCGCTGGGCTACACCGCGCTGACGGTGTGGATCGGCGGGGACGTGATGCTCAGTGTGCTCGGCCGGATGTTCGGGCTGACCGCGAACGGGGGGTCGTACGCCGTCGTCTACACGGTGCTCGCCGCGGCCACGGTCGCCGGCGCCGTCTACGGCTACCGGGTACTGCTCGCCATGTCCAAGGTGCTGGCCATCGGCATGAGCGCGCTGCTCGCCCTCGGCATCCTCGCCTACGCCCCCCACTTCACCACGTCGGCTCTGCCGGACGCGGGCGGTTATCTGCTCGGGTCCTTCTGGCCGACCTGGCTGCTCGCGGCGGTGGCGGCCGGCCTGTCCGGACCGATCGCCTTCATCACCCTGCTCGGCGACTACACCCGCTACATCTCCCCCGCCCGTCACTCCGGCCGCCGCGTCCTGCACGCCACCTGGCTCGGTCTGGTTCTCGGGCTGCTGGTGCCGCAGTTGTTCGGCACCTTCACGGCGTACGGCGCGCACGCGGCCCTCGACTACGCGGGCCCGCTGGTCGCAGCCTCCCCCACCTGGTACCTGGTCCCGCTGCTCCTGTCCGCCTCCGCCGGCTCGGTCGGCAACGCGGGCCTGATGCTGTACTCGATGGGCCTGGACCTGGACGCCATCCTGCCCCGGGCGTCGCGTGCCCGGGCCACCTACACCGTCGCGGCCGTCGCCACCGCCTGTGTCTTCGCCGGTCACTACGCCTGGGACGCGCAGTCGGCGATGACGTCCTTCGTCCTCCTGCTCACCGCGATCGGCACCCCGTGGGCGGTCATCACCCTGATCGGCTTCGCCCGCTGCCGCGGGGTGTACGACGCCGATGCCCTGCAGGTCTTCAACCGCCGTTCCCGGGGCGGGATCTACTGGTACCGGGCGGGCTGGAACCTGCGGGCCACCGTCTCCTGGACGGCCGGTGCCGTGGTCGGTCTGCTGGCGGTGTCGCTGCCGTCGTACCAGGGCCCGCTGCTGACGCTGACCGGTGGCGTGGACTGCAGCTTCCTGCTGTCGGGCGCGGTGGGCGGAGCGGTGTACCTGTTGCTGACGCTCTCCCCGGAACGCGGCAGGGCCGCTGCGGACACGGAGTCCGGAGCGGCCCTGAGCCTGAGCGCCGAGCGGTAGCCCTCAGCCCAACGTGTGCATCCAGCCGTGCTTGTCCTCGGTGGTGCCGCGCTGGATGTCGAGGAGAGCCTGGCGCAGCCGGAGCGTGACGTCGCCGGGTTCTCCGTTGCCCTGCCGCCACTCGGTGCCGTCCCTCTTGACCGTGCCGACCGGGGTGATCACGGCCGCGGTGCCGCAGGCGAAGACCTCGGTGAGGGTGCCGTTCTCGACGTCGCGCTGCCACTGGTCGACGGAGACCCGGCCTTCCTCGGACTCGTAGCCGAGGTCACGGGCGACGGCGAGCAGGGAGTCGCGGGTGACGCCCTCCAAGATGGAGCCGGTCAGCGCCGGCGTGATGATCTTGTTGCCGTACACGAAGTACAGGTTCATGCCGCCGAGTTCCTCGACCCACCGGTGCTCCACGGCGTCGAGGTAGCAGACCTGGTCGCAGCCCTTGGCGGCGGCCTCGGCCTGGGCGAGCAGGGAGGCAGCGTAGTTGCCGCCGGTCTTCGCGTCGCCCATGCCGCCGGGGACGGCACGGACCCGGTCCTCGGAGACCCAGATCGACACCGGCTTCACACCGCCGGGGAAGTAGGCGCCGGCCGGGGAGGCGATCACGATGAACAGATACTCGTTGGCGGGCTTGACGCCGAGCCCGACCTCAGTGGCGATCATGAATGGCCGCAGGTAGAGGGATTCCTCACCGCCGTGCGTGGGCACCCAGTCCTTGTCCTGCCGGACCAGGGCGTCACAGGCCTCGACGAACGTCTCGACCGGCAGCTCGGGCATGGCGAGGCGGCGTGCGGACCGCTGGAAACGCCTGGCGTTCTGGTCCGGGCGGAAGGTGGCGACCGAGCCGTCGGGCTGACGGTAGGCCTTCAGCCCCTCGAAGATCTCCTGCGCGTAGTGCAGCACGTTGGTGGCCGGGTCGAGAGGGATCGGCGCGTACGGAACGAGCTGGCCGTCGTGCCATCCGCGGCCCTCGGTCCACTTGATCGTCACCATGTGGTCGGTGAAGTGGCGGCCGAATCCGGGGTTGGCCAGGATCGCCTCGCGCTCCGCGGCGGCCAGTGGATGGGCGGACGGCTTGAGCTCGATCGTGGGCGTCGTCATGTGGTTGTCCTTCACCGGTTGTAGTGGCAGGCCGCGCTCACGCCCACACTGCCAGTCGCCAGTGCTAGGACGTCCGAGCTTTCCCTCATGCCGCGGCTCCGCGTTCGATTATCGCGCGGGGGCTGCGGCGGACGGAATGGGGGTGAGAGCGGCCCAGGGGTCGATGGTGGCACCCGGCGGGGACATGGGGAAGCCGCCGGGCGATCGCTGCCCCGGCGGCTTGGAGGGTGTCGAGCGCCGGGTCAGCCGGCTACTCGGGCGGCGAGCGCGTCGCCGATCTGCACGGTGGTGCGCGCACCTTGCGCAGAACGCTCGGTGAGGTCGGCGGCAACGGCCGCGTCGATCCGGTCAGCCTCGGTGTCGTAACCGAGGTGGCGCAGCAGCAGGGCGACGGACAGGACCGTGGCGGTGGGGTCGGCCTTGCCCTGGCCCGCGATGTCCGGGGCGGAGCCGTGGACCGGCTCGAACATGGACGGGAACTCCCGGCCGGGGTTGATGTTGCCGGAGGCGGCCACGCCGATACCACCGGAGACGGCCGCGGCGAGGTCGGTGATGATGTCGCCGAAGAGGTTGTCGGTGACGATGACGTCGAACCGCTCGGGCTGGGTGACCAGGAAGATCGTGGCCGCGTCGACATGCAGGTAGTCGGTGGTGACCTCCGGGAACTCCTGGGCCACCCGGTGGAAGGTGTTCGTCCACAGATGCCCGGCGAAGGTCAGCACATTGTTCTTGTGGACCAGCGTGAGCTTCTTGCGCGCGCGGGCCTGGGCGCGGCCGAAGGCGTCCCGGACCACGCGCTCGACCCCGTAGGCCGTGTTGACGGAGACCTCGGTGGCGACTTCGTCCGCGGTGCCCTGGCGGATGGTGCCGCCATTGCCCGTGTAGGGGCCCTCGGTGCCCTCGCGGACGACCACGAAATCGATCTCCGGCTGGCCGGCGAGCGGCGTGGTGACGCCCGGAAGGAGCTTCGACGGACGCAGGTTGACGTGGTGGTCGAAGGCGAAGCGGAGCTTGAGCAGGAAGCCGCGCTCCAGCACGCCGGAGGGGACGCTCGGGTCACCGATGGCTCCGAGCAGGATGGCGTCGTGCTGCTTCAGCGCCGCGAGGTCGGCGTTGGTGAGGGTCTCACCGGTGGCGTGGTAGCGCTTGGCACCGAAGTCGTACTCCTTGGTCTCCAGCTTCACATCCTGCGGCAGGACGGCGGAGAGGACCTTCAGACCCTCGGCCACGACCTCCTGGCCGATGCCGTCACCGGGGATCACTGCGAGATTGATGCTGCGAGACATGCGGGCACCCTACTCCTTGTCCCAGGGAATGACATGCGCCGTCCGCGATGCGGACACCCGACGGAGGGCGGCCTTCGGGGCGCGGTTACTGGTCCAGAGCAGGTCAGTGGCCGGTCTCGCCGCCGTTGTCCCGGCGGTCGAGGGCACGCTGGAGGGCGGCTGCGGCGTTCCTGCGGTCGGACTCGCTCGTGCGGGTGACGTGGCGGACTCGACGGCGGACGGTCGTTTCGGGCATGAGGGATCGACTCCTTCGGCGAACGGGGAGCGCGGAAAGTAGAAGCGAAACGGGCAAAGCAGGTGAAAGCTGAGGGAAAAGGTGCGGGAGGAAAGGGATGACGAGACCTCCCACCGCCTCGGGGAACGGGAGGCGCCCCCCGGCAGAGGTGGGGGTGTCGGCCGCAGGGGTTGCCTGCACGGGCCCGGCTCACGACCGTCATGCGCTGGATCGAGCGAGACGTTCGGCTTCTACAAAGCTAAAGGAACTGGCCGCGCCTGTCTGCTCAATTACTCGGACTTCCTACTATCTGAGACGGGCTTACCTCGTTCGAGGGAACGCAGGGTGCGGATCAGGGCCCGGACGGCGGCTGTCACCCCTTTCCTCCGCGGCAATGCCGCCCCCTCCCCGGCAATGTCGACGTCTTCCCCGCGGCGCCGGAATTGGCGACGGGCCGGGAAGCCCGCTCGGTGGCAGGCTTCCCGGCCCGTGGTCGGGAGGGGCTGATCAGCCCATGTGCGGGTAGGTGTAGTCGGTCGGCGGGACCAGGGTCTCCTTGATAGCGCGGGTCAGCGTCCAGCGCAGGAGGTTCTGGGGAGCCCCGGCCTTGTCGTTGGTGCCGGAGGCACGGCCGCCGCCGAAGGGCTGCTGGCCGACGACGGCACCGGTCGACTTGTCGTTGATGTAGAAGTTGCCCGCGGCGAAGCGGAGCTTGTCCATCGTGTACGCGGCGGCGGCACGGTCGCCCGCGATGACCGAACCGGTCAGCGCGTAGTCGGAGACGGACTCCATCTGGGTCAGCATCTCGTCGTACTGGTCGTCCTCGTAGACGTGCACGGCGAGGAACGGGCCGAAGTACTCGGTGGTGAAGACCTCGTTCTCCGGGTCGGTGCACTCGACGACGGTCGGGCGGACGAAGTAGCCGACCGAGTCGTCGTAACTGCCGCCGGCCACGATGGTGCAGGACGGGTCCTGCTGGGCGCGGTCGATGGCCGCCTTGTTCTTGGCGAAGGAACGCTCGTCGATGACCGCACCCATGAAGTTGGACAGGTCGGTGACGTCACCCATGGTGAGGTAGTCGACCTCGGCGGCGAACTCCTCCTTGAAGCCCGAGTTCCAGATGGACGCCGGAATGTACGCGCGGGAGGTCGCGCTGCACTTCTGGCCCTGGTACTCGAAGGCACCGCGGGTCAGGGCGGTCTTCAGGATGGCGCGGTCGGCGCTCGGGTGAGCGACCACGAAGTCCTTGCCACCGGTCTCACCGACCAGGCGCGGGTAGGAGCGGTACTTCTCGATGTTGTTGCCGACCGTCTTCCACAGGTACTGGAAGGTCTTGGTCGAGCCGGTGAAGTGGATGCCGGCCAGGTCCCGGTGCTCCAGGGCGACCTCGGAGACCTCGATGCCGTCGCCGGTGACGAGGTTGATGACGCCCTTGGGCAGGCCCGCCTCCTCCAGCAGCTGCATGAGCAGGACGGCCGCGTGGGTCTGGGTCGGGGACGGCTTCCAGACCACCACGTTGCCCATGAGGGCGGGGGCGGTGGGGAGGTTGGCGGCGATCGCGCTGAAGTTGAACGGCGTGATCGCGTAGACGAAGCCCTCCAGCGGGCGGTGGTCCAGGCGGTTCCAGACACCCGGGGAGTTCGCCGGGGGCTGCTCGGCGAGGATCTGGCGGGCGTAGTGGACGTTGAAGCGCCAGAAGTCGACGAGCTCACAGGGGCTGTCGATCTCCGCCTGCTGGGCGGTCTTGGACTGGCCGAGCATGGTGGAGGCGGCGATCGTCTCGCGCCACGGACCGGCCAGCAGCTCGGCGGCGCGCAGGATGATCGCGGCACGGTCGTCGAAGGACATCGCGCGCCAGGCCGGTGCGGCAGCGAGGGCCGCGTCGATGGCGTCCTGCGCGTCCTGCTGGGTGGCGTTGCGCAGGGTGCCGAGCACGGCCTTGTGGTTGTGCGGCTGCACCACCTGGATGGCCTCGCCGCCGCCCATCCGCTTCTCACCGCCGATGGTCATCGGCAGGTCGACCGGGTTCTCGGCCAGCTCCTTGAGCTTGGCCTCCAGCCTCGCGCGCTCCGGCGAGCCGGGGGCGTAGCCGTGCACCGGCTCGTTGACGGGGGTGGGGACCTGGGTCACAGCGTCCATGAGATCCGTACTCCTTGTACGTGAGCGGGTGTTCGGGCTCAGCCCTTGCTGACCATGCTGCGCATGAAGAAGCGCAGGTTCGCGGGCTTCTCGGCGAGACGGCGCATGAAGTAGCCGTACCAGTCGGTTCCGTAGGCCGTGTAGACGCGCATGCGGTGGCCCTCGGCGGCCAGCCGCAGGTGCTCGTCGCTGCGGATGCCGTACAGCATCTGGAACTCGTACTCGTCGAGCTTGCGGCCGGCCTGGTGGGCCAGCTCCTGGGCGATGGCGATCAGGCGCGGGTCGTGGGACCCGATCATCGGGTAACCCTCGCCCTCCATCAGGGTCTTCAAGATGCGGACGTACGCCTTGTCGATCTCGTGCTTCTGCTGGTACGCGACCTCGGCGGGCTCCTTGTAGGCGCCCTTCACCAGGCGCACCCGGCTGCCGGCGTCGGCGAGGCGGCGGGCGTCGGCCTCGGTGCGGAAGAGGTAGGCCTGGATCACGCAACCGGTCTGCGGGAAGTCCTTCCGCAGCTCCTCGTGGATGGCGAACATCGAGTCGAGGGTGGTGTGGTCCTCGGCGTCGAGGGTCACGGTGGTGCCGATGGCGGCGGCCGCCTCGACGACCGGGCGGACGTTGGCGAGGGCCAGCTCGTGGCCGCCCTCCAGCGCCTGGCCGAACATGGAGAGCTTGACGGACATCTCGACGCGCTCGCCGAGCTCCAGCTCCTTCAGCCGGTCGATCAGCGCCAGGTAGGCGTCCCGGGCGGCGGCGGCCTGCTCAGGGCTGGTGATGTCCTCGCCGACGACGTCCATCGTCAGCTCCAGGCCCTTGGCCGTCAGGCCCTCGATGATCGGCACGATGTCGTCGACGGTCTCACCCGGTATGAAGCGGTCGACGACCTGCTTGGTCACCGGGGCCGCCGAGATCAGGCGTCGCATCCGGTCGCTGCGCGACGCGGCGAGAATCACGGGACCCAGCACGGGGCACCTCCACATACCAACCCATACGAGGCCGCTACCCGACTATCCGGGTACGGCACGGAGAACCACCGTGAAACCTAAGGATCTCTCCGATCCTCGGCCATCGACAGCTGTCACGCATCCGTGCCCCGGATCTCAGACAGATGTATGAGGGGGGCCGGAAAATGGGGGAGAATGCATGCGTGGTGGCGGATTACAAGGGTGACTACCAGGAGCTGGTGGACGAGATCTCGGAGCTCCTGGGTGTTCCGGCGACCCTGGAGAACCGCGACTTCGAGTTGATCGCCTTCGGCGCGTACGACAGCGAGGACGAGCTGGATCCCTCGGCGCTGGACCCGGTGCGCACCCGTTCGATCCTCACCCGGCGCTCCACGACCGGGGTCCGGACCTGGTTCGAGGGCTTCGGTATCACCCGCGCGACCGGACCGGTCCGGATCCCGCCGAGCCCGGAGGCTGGGGTGTACCGCGGCCGGATCTGCCTGCCGGTACGCCACCGGGGCGTGGTGCTGGGGTACGTCTGGCTGCTGGACGGCGATCCCGGGCCGACGGACGCGCAGCTGGTCTCCGCCATGCGGGTGGCGGACCGGATCGGCGCGCTGCTCGCGGACGAGGCGGCGGCCGGGGCCGGGCTGAGCCGGGAGCTGCGGGCGGTGCTCACTGCGGAACGCGGCTGGCAGCGGGACATGGCGGTGGCCGAGCTGCGCACCGCCCTGGGGGCCCGCGCGGACGGCCCGCACACCCTGGTCTGCGTCGCCCCCTGGCCCTCGGCCGACCCGGACGAGGGCCCCTCCCCGCGCACGGTCCCGCACGCCACGGCACTGTGCACGCTGCCGTGGGGGCGGACGGACCACAGCCTCGCGGTCCTGGTCCGGCTCCGCTCGACGGACGCGGGGACTCCCGCACTGACCGCGGCCACGCGGTTGCTGAAGGAGGCGGAGGGCACGCGCGCGGGCCGTTCGGGGGCCGGGGGGCCGGCGGCCGGGGTCGGCGAGCCCCGGACCGGCCTCGCCGAGCTGGGCACGGTGTGGCAGGAGGCCGCCGCCGCCGCGCGGGCCGCGCTCGCCGAGCCGCGGTTCGGGCCGGTGGCGGAGTGGCGGCGCATCGGACCGTACCGGATGCTGACCGCGCTGCCTCCGGAGTCGGTCCAGGACCCCGTGGTCGGCACCCTGCTCGCCCCCGCCCACCGGGAGCTGACCCGTACCGCCGAGGCCTACCTCGACTGCGCGGGCCAGGCCGGCCGTACGGCCGCCGAGCTGGGCATCCACCGCCAGACGCTGTACTACCGCTTGTCCCGGGTGGAACAGCTGACCGGCCTGGACCTGGACGACGGCGAGGACCGGCTGCTGCTGCACATGGCGCTGAAGCGGGCGCGGCTCTGAGCCCGTCAGACGTCTCGGCCCCCGGCCAGGTGCGCCACGAACTCCGCCCAGGAACGAGGGGCAAGAAGCAGGGCGGGCCCCGTGGGGTTCTTGGAGTCACGGACGGCGACGCGGGCGGCTATGGAGGCCACTTCCAGGCAGTTCTGGCCCGCGTCGCTGTGGGAGGACTTCGTCCAGGCGCAGTCGAGGGCGAGTTCGGAGGCCGTGAGGCGCGGGTGCATGGTCTACAGCTCTCGTTCTAGTCGGGACAGGAACTCGGGCGTGTCCTCGGGAGGCAGCGCTGACGCTGTCATGGCGTTGAACCGGCGGGTGAACCGGTCGACTTCGCGCGGCTTGTCCGAGGTGGATACGGAGCCCCAGGCACTGTCGGTCTGGACACGCGGCGGCAGTTCGCTGCCGAAATCGAGAATGGCGAAGTCGTTGACCGAGCGGTAGCTGGGTCGGAAGGGTAGAACCTGAATGGTGACGTGGTCCCGTCCCGAGAGCTCCTGGATACGTGCGAACTGCTCACGCATGACGTCGGCGCCCCCGATGGGGTACCGCAAGGCGGCCTCCCCGAGGATGACGTGCAGCTTGACCGGGTTTCCTCGGGTGAGCACCTCCTGGCGCTTCATTCGCAACTCCACGCTGCTTCGGATGAATTCGGACGTGTACTCCTCGATCGGCTTCTGCACCTCATGCACGACACGCGCATAGCGCTCGGTCTGAAGCAGGCCGTACACGAGGGTGGGATGGTACGCCTTCATCGACAGGGCCTCGGGTTCGAGCCCGACGAAGCCCGGCATCCCCGCGGGCATGAGCCCCCGGTACTGCGTCAACCAGTCCTGGTTCGCCGACTCCCGGTTGAGGTTGATCATCGACTCGATGACCCCCTCGTCCGTGACGCCGTATTTCTCCAGCAGCTTGCGCAGATCGCCGACGTTGCGGAAGTTCAGCGAACCCGACTCGATCCGCTGCAACGAGGCCTCCGAGATGCGTAGTCCCACGACGGCCTGCCTTCGGGTGAGACCGCCGCCGCGGTCTCCCAGACCACAGTTCTCGCGTAACTGACGGAGCTGCAAGCCGAGTTCGAGTCGTTGTGCCGTGCGTCCGCGTTTGGCCGCCATGTGCACTCCTTTGCGCTGCCGTGCGTGCCGGTGACCACCGTGTGCAGAGTGTGACATCGCGTGCGTTGCTCGCGCAGCCGTTTGCACAGAACCAGGCATAGTCCACTTTCCAACTCACTGATTAATCAGGCGAGTTTCGATTGATGTCGAGTGGAACGGCCCGTCACCGTGGTTGAACAGCAACTGCACGAAACGGAGCCCCCCATGTCCCCCACCCCCACCTCCCTCACCCACGACTGGTCGATGAGCTACCCGATGACCGCCCGCAGCGTTCGCCTGGCCCGCCTCCACGTCCGCCGCCACCTCACCCTCTGGAACTGGACCGGCGACATCGAGGACGCCGTGCTCGTCACGTCGGAGCTGGTCACCAACGCGGTGCTGCACGGCAGGGCCCCCGGCCACGAACTGTGGTTGCGACTGGCCGAACTGGAGGACGGCGGGCTGCTCGTCGACGTGTCGGACCCGGTACCGGCGTTCCCCGAGCCGGGCGGCAGGAAGGTTGGCGGTGAGAGTGGCCGCGGCCTCCTCCTCGTCGGCCGGCTCGCGGAGGAACTCGACTGGTTCCTGCGGGCGGAGGTCGGCAAGACGGTCCGGGCGCGGCTCGGCACGGCCGCGCCCGGCCGACCGGTCAGCCCTGGTTGGCGTTCGCGGCCTCGATGATCCGCCGTAGCCCCTCGGCGAGCGCGGCCCCGTCGGGTGCGGTCTTCGGGTCGAAGGTCCACTGGGCGATGAGGCCCGTCATGAGGACCGTGTAGAAGGCACCGAGCGTGTCGACGGCGTCTTCCGGCACGTCCTCCTCGCGTCCCCCCATCAAGAGGGCGACGAAGCCGCGCGAGGCCTCCCGTTGGGCGCGCGCGAGGTGGTCGCGCACCTCGGGCAACTGATCACCCATGACCGCGATCTCCGCGCTGAGCCGCCAGAACGAGCCGGGTTCGCGCATGGTGGCGACGATGTTCGACCACACCTCCCGGAACCGCTCCAGGGAGCCCGGCGCGGCGCCGGACCCGGCGCCGGCGTCCCCAGCGAACGCCGCGGACGCCCCCTCCACCAGCGACACGTACGCCTGCGCCAGCAACGCGTCCTTCGAGCCGTAGTGATAGCCGATCGAGGCCAGGTTCGTCCCCGACTCCTTGACGATGTCCCGCGCGGTGGTGCGTGCGAAGCCCTTCTCCAACAGGCAGCGCTTGGCGCCTTCTAGCAGATCCTCACGGTGTCCCATGCCTGTCACCCTACTCCGCGATCCATACGGCCGTCCTAGACACATGATTTGCACATGCGTCCCATACATTCGTCTCATACATTCGTCCTAGACAAGCGTTTGATACGCGCGTACATTCCTGCCTCATGGCACATCTGACGAGCACCGCCCCGACCGGTCCCCCGCCCTCCCCGACCCGTGCCGGACGCCGCGAGTGGACCGCTCTCGGCGTACTGATGCTCCCGCTGCTGCTGGTTTCCATGGACGTCTCGGTCCTGTACTTCGCGACCCCCGCGATCAGCGCCGACCTGCGGCCGAGCGGCACCCAGCAGCTGTGGATCTTCGACGTCTACGGCTTCGTCCTGGCCGGCCTGCTGATGACGATGGGCTCGCTCGGCGACCGCATCGGCCGTCGCAGGCTCCTGCTCATGGGGGCGGCGGCCTTCGGGTGCGCCTCGCTCCTCGCCGCCTCCGCGAACAGCGCCGAGACCCTGATCGCGGCCCGTGCGGTCCTGGGCGTCGGGGGCGCGACTCTGATGCCGTCGACCATGGGTCTGCTGCGCACGATGTTCACCGACCCGGCACAGCGCGCGAAAGCGATCGGGCTGTGGTCCGGCGTGATGACCAGCGGCATCGCCCTCGGCTCGGTGATGAGCGGCATCCTGGTCCAGCACTTCTGGTGGGGCTCGGTCTTCCTGGTCAACCTGCCCGCGATGCTCTTGCTCCTGCTGCTCGGCCCGGTGCTGCTGCCCGAGTCGAGGAACCCCGAACCCGGCCGGTTCGACTGGGTGAGCGTCCCGCTGTCGATGGCCGCCGTACTCCCGGTGATCTACGGGCTGAAGGAGATCCCGTCCGAGGGCTGGCACCCGCTGTACGTCGTCTCGGTCGCCCTCGGCCTGTTCTTCGCGGCCCTGTTCGTCCACCGGCAGCGCACCACCGGCTCACCGTTGGTCCCGCCGGCCCTGCTCAAGGGCCGCGGCTTCGCCCCGGCGCTCGTCCTGACCCTCGTCTCGGCGTTCGGGATGATGGGCTCGGCCATCTTCACCACGCAGTACCTGCAGTCGGTCCTCGGCAAGAGCCCGCTGTCGGCGGCCTTGTGGAGCCTGCTGCCCTCGGTGTTCCTCTCGGTCGCCGCTCCCCTCACCACGCACCTCGTCCAACGGGGCGTCCACCAGGGACACGTCGTCGCCGGCGGCTTCACGGCCATGGCTGCCGGTTTCGCAACGCTCGCCTTCACCGGTACGGATTCGCTGTGGCTGGTGTTGGCCGGGGCGGGAGTCCTCGCCTCCGGCTTGGTCGCGATCATGTCCCAGCTGACCGACTTGGCCATGGGCAGCGCCCCGGCGGAGCGGGCGGGCACGGCATCCTCCCTGCTGGAGACCGGCACCGAGTTCGGCGGCGCGCTGGGCATGGCAGTACTCGGCTCCATCGGTAGTGCCCTCTACCGGCACGAGATGCCTGCCACCGCACCGGCCGGGGCCCGCCAGACCCTCGGCGGTGCCCTCGCCACGGCCGCTCACCTACCGGACCGCACCGGTGCGTCCCTGCTCGCCACGGCCCGGGAGGCGTTCACCGGTGGAATGCGCGGAGCGGCCATCGCCGGGGCGACGGTGCTGGCACTGGCCGCACTGGGGGCGGCGGTGGCACTGCGCCGGATCGGGACCGGGGAGGAGTAGGGGACGCAGGAGAGCGCCGGACGGGCCGAGGAGGGGACCTCGACCCGTCCGGCGCTCTCCGGGTTCTCAGACCAGGTTCACCGACCGGGCCGACGTGGCCCCGATCTCCGTCGCCACTTCGGTCAGCACGCCGGGGGCCACCGTGTCGTCCACGGTGAGCACCGCGAGCGCCTCACCACCCGCCGCCGCACGGGCGACCTGCATGCCGGCGATATTGACGCCCGCCTCGCCGAGGATGCGGCCGACGGTGCCGACGACACCCGGGCGGTCCTCGTAGCGCAGCACGACCATGTGGTCGGCGAGCGCAAGATCGACGTCGTAGTCGCCGACCGCGACGATCTTCTGGACGTGCTTGGGGCCGGCCAGCGTCCCGGAGACCGACACCTCCTCGCCGCTGCCCAGCGTGCCCCGCACGGTCACCACGTTGCGGTGGTCGGCCGACTCGGAACTGGTGGTCAGCCGGACCTCGACGCCGCGCTCCTGAGCGAACAGCGGGGCGTTGACGTAGGACACCGTCTCGTCGACGACGTCCTCGAACACGCCCTTGAGCGCGGACAGCTCCAGTACCTTCACGTCGTGCTGGGTGATCTCGCCGTAGACCTCGACGTCGAGGCGGACCGCGACCTCACCCGTGAGCGCGGTGAAGATACGGCCGAGGCGCTCGGCGAGCGGCAGACCCGGCTTGACGTCCTCGGCGATGACCCCGCCCTGGACGTTGACGGCGTCCGGCACCAGCTCACCGGCGAGGGCGAGGCGGACCGACCTGGCGACGGCGATGCCGGCCTTCTCCTGCGCCTCGTCGGTCGAGGCACCCAGGTGCGGGGTGCAGACGACCTGGTCCAACTCGAACAGCGGCGAGTCGGTGCACGGCTCCTTGGCGTACACGTCCAGGCCGGCGCCGGCGACCCGGCCCTCCTTCAGCGCCGCATACAGCGCCTCCTCGTCCACGATGCCGCCGCGGGCGGCGTTGACGATGCGCACGCTCGGCTTGACCTTGCGCAGCGCCTCGTCGCCGATGAGGCCGAGTGTCTCAGGGGTCTTGGGCAGGTGGACGGTGATGAAGTCGGAGACCTCCAGCAGCTCGTCCAGGGAGAGCACCTTGACGCCCATCTGCGCGGCCCGCGCGGGCTGCACGTAGGGGTCGTAGGCGACCACCTTCATGCCGAAGGCAGACATGCGCTGCGCGACGAGGGCACCGATACGGCCGAGGCCGACGACGCCGAGGGTCTTCTCGGCGAGCTCGACACCGGTGTACTTGCTGCGCTTCCATTCGCCGTTCTTCAGCGCGGTGTTGGCCTGCGGGATGTTGCGTGCGCTGGCCAGCAGCAGACCGCAGGCCAACTCGGCGGCGGTCACGATGTTGGAGGTGGGGGCGTTGACGACCATCACGCCGGCCTTGGTGGCGGCGGAGACGTCGACGTTGTCCAGGCCGACGCCGGCTCGCGCGACGACCTTGAGCTTCTTCGCCGCGGCGATGGCCTCGGCGTCGACCTTGGTGGCAGAACGGATCAGGATGGCGTCGACGTCGGCGATGGCGGGGAGCAGTGCTGCACGGTCGGCTCCGTTGCAGCGCCGGATCTCGAAGTCCGGGCCCAGTGCGTCGACGGTCGCGGGCGAAAGCTCTTCGGCGATGAGTACGACGGGTTTCGAGCTCACGTGAGGTCCTCACAAGTCCAATGCGGACGGCCGTCCCGACGGCCGCTGGCGGTGGAGGGGGCTAGCCGCGGAAGACGCACGACGCTGTGGGCCTGACGCGTGTTGTGCAGCAGTCTAGTGGCGTGGCGGAGGTCGTCTTGCGCCTCTGCGGAAGGATCACCCGTCCGTGGCTGGACGGGGTGGACAACGGGGGCCGGGGCTGCCCGCCCCGACCCCCTGGTGTGAGACTTACGCCTCCTCGTTGACCCAGCTCATCAGCTTGCGCAGCTGCTTGCCGGTGGTCTCCAGCAGGTGCTCGGAGTCCTGCTGCTTGTACTCGTTGTACTTCTTCAGACCGCTGTGGTACTCCTCCATCCAGTTCTTGGCGAACGTACCGTCCTGGATCTCGGCGAGGACCTTCTTCATCTCGGCCTTGGTGGCGTCGGTGATGATGCGCGGGCCGGTGATGTAGTCGCCCCACTCGGCGGTCTCCGAGACGGACCAGCGCATCTTCTCCAGGCCGCCCTCGTACATGAGGTCGACGATCAGCTTCAGCTCGTGCAGGCACTCGAAGTAGGCGATCTCCGGCTGGTAGCCGGCCTCGGTCAGGGTCTCGAAGCCGGCCTTCACCAGCGCGGCCGTACCGCCGCAGAGAACGGCCTGCTCACCGAACAGGTCGGTCTCGGTCTCCTCGGTGAAGGTGGTCTTGATGACGCCGGCGCGGGTGCCACCGATGCCCTTGGCGTAGGACAGGGCGAGAGCGAAGGCGTTGCCGGAGGCGTCCTGCTCGACGGCGACGATGCAGGGCACGCCGCGACCCTCCTCGTACTGGCGGCGGACCAGGTGGCCCGGGCCCTTCGGGGCGACCATGCACACGTCGACGCCGGCCGGGGGCTTGATGAAGCCGAAGCGGATGTTGAAGCCGTGACCGAAGAACAGCGCGTCGCCGTCCTTCAGGTTCGGGGCGATGGACTCCTCGTAGACCTGGGCCTGGATCGGGTCCGGGACCAGGATCATGATGACGTCGGCCTCGGCAGCGGCTTCGGCCGGGGTGACCACACGCAGGCCCTGCTCCTCGGCCTTGGCCTTGGACTTGGAGCCCTCGTGCAGACCGACCCGCACGTCGACACCCGAGTCACGGAGCGACAGGGCGTGGGCGTGGCCCTGGCTGCCGTAGCCGATGACCGCGACCTTGCGGCCCTGGATGATGGACAGGTCGGCGTCAGCGTCGTAGAACAGCTCGGCCACTTTGGGTTCTCTCCTTGGTGTGCAGGTGATGCGTCCCACCGTATGACGGCGGGCAGGCAGGAAGTCTCAGGGTCTCGGCATACGGGCGGCCGGGGGACGCCGGCCGCCCGTGTCCAGCCTTACGCGGATCGGTCCAGGGCGCGCAGCGAGCGGTCCGTGATCGAACGGGCGCCACGGCCGATCGCGATCGTGCCGGACTGGACCAGCTCCTTGATGCCGTACGGCTCCAGCATCTTGAGCATGGCGGACAGCTTGTCGCTGGAACCGGTGGCCTCGATGGTCACGGCTTCCGGGGAGACATCGACGGTCTTGGCGCGGAACAGCTGGACGATCTCCACGATCTGGGAGCGGGTCTCGTTGTCGGCGCGGACCTTCACCAGAACGAGTTCACGCTGAACGGCCTGACCGGGCTCCAACTCGACGATCTTCAGTACGTTGACGAGCTTGTTGAGCTGCTTGGTGACCTGCTCCAGCGGAAGGTCCTCGACGTTCACCACGATGGTGATGCGGGAGATGTCGGGGTGCTCGGTGACACCGACCGCGAGCGAGTCGATGTTGAACCCGCGGCGGGAGAACAGAGCGGCGATCCGGGCGAGGATGCCCGGCGTGTTCTCCACCAGGACGGAGAGCGTGTGCTTGGACATGTGTGTGCTCTTCCTTGCCAGTCTCGTCAGTCGTCTTCGTTGTCGCCGAAGTCAGGGCGGACGTCCCGGGCGGCCATGATCTCGTCGTTGGAGGTGCCGGCGGCGACCATCGGCCACACCATCGCGTCCTCGTGGACGATGAAGTCGACGACGACCGGGCGGTCGTTGATGGAGTTCGCCTCCGCGATGACCTTGTCCAGGTCCTCGGGACGCTCGCAGCGCAGGCCCACGCACCCCATCGCCTCGGAGAGCTTCACGAAGTCCGGCACGCGCGTGCCCCTGGCCTGTGGGTTGACGTCCTCCGGGCCGCTGTGCAGCACGGTGTTGGAGTAGCGCTGGTTGTAGAACAGCGTCTGCCACTGGCGGACCATTCCGAGGGCGCCGTTGTTGATGACGGCCACCTTGATCGGAATGTTGTTCAGAGCGCAGGTGGTCAGTTCCTGGTTGGTCATCTGGAAGCAGCCGTCACCGTCGATCGCCCAGACCATCCGGTCCGGCATGCCGGCCTTGGCGCCCATCGCGGCCGGGACCGCGTAGCCCATGGTTCCGGCGCCACCGGAATTCAGCCAGGTGGCGGGCTGCTCGTACTGGACGAAGTGGGCGGCCCACATCTGGTGCTGGCCGACTCCCGCCGCGAAGACCGTTCCCTCAGGAGCCAGTTGGCCGATCCGCTCGATGACCTGCTGCGGGGAGAGCGAGCCGTCCTCGGGCTGGTCGTAGCCGAGCGGGTAGGTATCGCGCCAGCGGTTGAGGTCGCTCCACCAGGCGGTGTAGTCGCCCTTGTGACCCTCGCTGTGCTCCTTCTGCACGGCCTGGACCAGGTCGGCGATGACCTCGCGGGCGTCCCCGACGATCGGCACGTCGGCGACGCGGTTCTTGCCGATCTCGGCCGGGTCGATGTCCGCGTGCACGATCTTGGCGTACGGGGCGAAACTGTCCAGCTTGCCGGTGACGCGGTCGTCGAAGCGGGCACCGAGGGCGACGATCAGGTCGGCCTTCTGCAGCGCGGTGACGGCGGTGACCGCACCGTGCATGCCCGGCATTCCCACATGCAGCGGGTGGCTGTCGGGGAATGCGCCGAGCGCCATCAAAGTGGTGGTGACGGGCGCTCCGGTGATTTCGGCGAGGACCTTCAGCTCGGCGGTGGCCTGCGCCTTGAGGACGCCACCGCCGACGTAGAGGACGGGACGCCTGGCGGTGGTGATCAGCTTCGCCGCTTCGCGGATCTGCTTGGCGTGCGGCTTGGTCACCGGACGGTAGCCGGGCAGGTCCATCACCGGCGGCCAGGAGAAGGTGGTCTTCGCCTGGAGGGCGTCCTTGGCGATGTCGACCAGAACCGGTCCCGGACGCCCCGTGGAGGCGATGTGGAAGGCCTGCGCGATGACCCGCGGGATGTCCGCGGCCTTGGTGACAAGGAAGTTGTGCTTGGTGATCGGCATGGTGATGCCGACGATGTCCGCTTCCTGGAAGGCATCTGTGCCGATGGACGAGGACGCCACCTGGCCGGTGATCGCCACCATCGGCACCGAGTCCATGTGCGCATCGGCGATCGGCGTGACCAGATTCGTCGCACCGGGGCCGGACGTGGCCATGCAGACGCCGACCTTCCCGGTGGCCTGCGCGTAACCCGTGGCCGCGTGGCCGGCGCCCTGTTCGTGGCGGACCAGGACGTGCCGCACCCGGGTGGAATCCATCAGCGGGTCGTACGCCGGGAGGATCGCACCACCGGGAATGCCGAATACCGTGTCCGCGCCGACCTCCTCAAGGGAGCGGATGAGGGACCGCGCACCCGTGACGTGCTCGACGGGTGCGGACTGCTGTCCTCCGGAACGGGGCCGCGGCTGCGGATGGTGGGCCCCGGTGGCCTGCTCGGTCATCGGCATTCTCTTCTCGATGCTGAGGGTTTTTGCGAGGTTCGGGCGGAGTTCAAGCGCTGCACGAACGGCACTCGTGCAACAAAAAACCCCTCGTGCCGTAAGGCAAGCGAGGGGAGCGCGCCGGTGAAGGTCGCTGGGGATTCCGGATCGCCCTCCGGTGGGTCCCAGCTCAGCCGACGCGCGTTCCAAGTACGAGAATTCGGGTGCGCATGGCACTGACCCTCCCCCCGGCACGCACTACGTGTCAAGTGGGTGGGACAGGCGTCTCAGAATGTGAACGAAGGGAACTGCCGCCTCCGAAGACAGCTGGAACACCTCCCGCATACACCCCCGCGCTCTTGCCCGCGAACGCCGGTTCGGCCGGGGCATGCGGCACGGGATAGTGGCCGGATCCGAGCGCCCGGCGTAACCGGTACTCGTCCAGCGGACCCGCGAAGGCTGCTCCCTGACCGTGTGTGCAGCCCATCGCACGTAGGGCGGCCACCTGTTCGGGGAGGTCGACGCCCTCGGCCACGGACTGCAGCCCGAGGTCGCCGGCGATGCGCAGCAGGCCACCAGTGATCTTGTGCAGCCGTGCGGACTCCACGATCCCGTCGACCAGGCCGCGGTCAAGCTTGAGGATGTCCACGGGAAGCCGCCTGAGGGCCGTGACGGCCGCGTATCCGCTGCCGAAGCCGTCCAGCGCGATCCGCACCCCGAGTCTGCTGAGCGCGGCCAGACGCCGCTCCAGCTCTTCCAGGCAGAGCCCGGGTTCCGTCTCGGACACCTCGATGACCAGGGCCCCGGGCGGCAGCCCCTTCCGGGTCAGCAGCACCTCCACGGAGCCCGGCGGAATCGAGCGGTCCAGCAGCCGCCGGGCGCTCACCCGCACGATCACGGGTACCACGAGCCCGGTCGCGGCCCGCTCGGCAGCCTGCTTCACGGCCTCCCGGAGGAGCCAACCGTCCAGTTCGGCGGTCTTGCCGCCGCCCTCGGTCACCCGCAGGAACTCGGTCGGGGTGAACAGCACGCCCTGGGAGGAGCGCCACCGCGCCTGCGCCGAGACCGCTGTGATCCGGCCACTGTCCAGACACACCACCGGCTGGTGCAGCAGCGTGAACTCACCGTCGTGCAGCGCGGCACGCAGCCGGGTGGCCAGCTCCGCCTTGCGTACGACGTCCTGCTGCATCTGCGGCCGGTACAGCTCCACCCGACCCTTCCCGGCCGATTTCGCCCGGTACATCGCGAGGTCGGCATTGCGCAACAACGCGCCGGCGTCGAGGCCCGGTTCGGCGAAGGCGACACCGATGGAGGCGTTCACCCGGACGTCGTTGCCGCCGATGGCGTACGGCTGGGACAGGGTTCCCCTGAGGCGGTCGGCGAGCTCCAAGATATTCCGTTCCCGGGCGGCACGATCGCGGGTGCCGTCCCCGGCGATCAGCGCCGCGAACTCGTCGCCGCCCAGCCGGGACGCGGTGTCGCCCTGCCGGACCGCGTCCTGGAGCCTGCGGGCGGCCTGGACCAGCAGTTCGTCCCCGGCCTGGTGCCCGATCGTGTCATTGACGGCCTTGAAGCCGTCCAGGTCGATGAAGAGCACGGCCGTACCCCGCAGGGCGGCACCCCGGTCGGTGGCACGGCGGCCGGACAGAGCCTGCTGCACGCGCCGGGTGAACAGCGCGCGGTTGGGCAGGTCGGTCAGTGGGTCGTGTTCGGCGTTGTGCTGCAACTGCGCCTGCAGTCGCACTCTTTCGGTCACGTCGCGGCTGTTGAAGATGAGCCCGCCATGGTGCCGGTTGACGGTGGACTCGACGTTGAGCCAGCCACCGGCGCCGGAGCGGAACCGGCACTCGATGCGGGTGGTGGGCTCGTCCAGTGGATTGGCAGCGAGGAAGCGGCGCACCTCGTGCACCACACAGCCCAGATCCTCCGGGTGGATGAGCGCGGCCAGTTCGGTGCCCACCAGTTCCTCGGCGGACCGGCCGTAGACCCCGGCAGCGGCCGGGGAGACGTACCGGAGGATGCCGTTCGGTGCTGCAATCATGATGACGTCACTGGAGCCCTGCACCAGGGAGCGGAAGTGGTTCTCCTTCTGCGCCAGTTCCTGGGTGAGGGTGATGTTGTCCAGCAGCATGATGCCCTGGCGGATGACGAGCGCGAGCACGACGCCCCCCGCGGTGACCAGCACGACGTGGTCGGGCCTTCGGCCGTTGAGGACGTTGTACAGGATGCCCAGGGTGCACACCGCGGCGGCGAGGTACGGGGCGAGCGCGGCGAGGGAGCCGGTGATCGGCCGGCCTGCCAGGTAGCGGCGGTGATCGCGGCCCTCGGTGAGTACGGGCACGTGCGGGTGGGCCGTGTTCCGCTGTCCGGGCAGGTGCTCGTGGACGACGCGCGTGCGTCCGTCGGGTACGTGCGCCTCCCGTGCGTCCCGGTGCCGGGGAGCGGCCCACGGGGCGTAGGCGAGCAGCAGCGAGCCGGCGAACCAGCCCGCGTCCAGCAGTTGTCCGGAGCGGTAGCTGCTGTGCAGCAGGGGCGAGGTGAACAGTGCGTCACACATCACGGTGAGCGCGAGCGCACCGATCGCGGTGTTCACGGCCGTGCGGTTGCCCGGGGCGCGGCGGAAATGCAGCGCGAGCACCATGCTGACGAGCGCGATGTCGAGCAGCGGGTACGCGAGTGACAGTGCGGTGTGCGCCACGCTCGGGCCGTCGAAACGGGCCGCCTGGGCGAGCGCGAGGCTCCACGAGAGGGTCAGCAGCGAGCCGCCGATCAGCCAGGCGTCCAGCGTCAGGCAGATCCACCCTGCCCTGGTCACCGGCCGTTTGGCGAGGACCAGCAGGCCCACGATGGCGGGGGGCGCGAAGCACAGGAAGAACAGGTCGGCGTAGCTGGGGCTGGGTACCGGCCGCCCCAGGACGACCTCGTACCAGCCCCAGACCAGGTTGCCGAGGGCCGCCATGGCCGAGGAGAGGGCGAACAGCAGCCAGGCGGAGCGGAAGCGCACGCGCGCATTCCGGGCGTACAGGAAACAGGAGACGGCGGCGACGCCTGCTGCGGCGCTCAACCCGAAATCTCCCATGATCAGCCTGAGCTCGTCCGCGCCCCAGCCGAAGGCTGCACCGACGGCGTAGCCGGCGCAGACCAGGGCGACAATGAGTTGCTCCGTCAGGCGCGCGCTCCCATGGGGGGCCGGGCGGCCGGGCGGCAGCGCCTCGTGCGGGTGCGGTGCACGCACCGCTTCGTCGGAGCCGGTCGTCACCGTGGGGAGCGCGCTCACCGGGGCCTCCCGCTCCGCGCCGCTCCCGCATCCCTGCGGTCCCGGTGCGCTGGGTGCGTCTGCCTCCTGCGACCGCTGTGCCTGCGCTGGTGGTGACAGTGGTGGCCGGTGTGGTGGCTGGTGTGATGGCCGCGTCTGCGCGCGGCCGTGCGCCAGGGTCGCCGTCGGCGGCTCCGCCGCGTCGGATCGTTCGTCCATAGGCCGTGCATCGCCCGTCGCCCCCCTCACAGATCTGAAGTGTCCATCCCCGGCGCCGAACGGTCGGCGGCGCAGCCCCTGTCCGGGACGATACACCAGGATCGTCACTCAGGGACATAGCGTCTCTACGCTCCGTGACGACCAGGGAGAACGCCGACACACACCGCGCCCGAAAGGTCGCGGAGGGTGCCGGAAACGGATTACTGCCCGTTTACTCCCGTCGTGCCGCCCCCCGCTGTGCCGCCCCCCGTCGTGAGGATCACGTTCCGCAGGGGCTCCCGGTTCACGAAACGGGTGATCTGGTCGGCGAGGAGCCGCTTGGCGCGCGGCAGGAAGGCCGAGGAGGGACCACCCACGTGCGGGCTGATCAGCAGGCCAGGCGCCCGCCACAGGGGATGTCCGGGCGGCAGCGGCTCCGGGTCGGTCACATCCAGGGCTGCGGTGATCCGTCCGGTCTCCAGCTCGGCGAGCAGCGCCTTGGTGTCGACGACGGGCCCTCGCGCGACGTTGACCAACAGTGCGCCGTCCTTCATCCGCGCGAGGAAGCCCGCGTTGACGAGGCCCCTCGTGGCCCCGGTGAGCGGGGTGCAGATGATCACCACATCCGCGTCCGGAAGCAGTGAGAGCACTTCGGTGATCGGGTGCACGAGACCGCGCGCCGTGGTGCGCTCAGAGCGCGCGACGCGCGCCACCCGCGCAAGTTCAAAGGGTGTGAGCCGGTCCTCGATGGCGGCACCGATCGCGCCGTAGCCGACGATGAGAACGCTCTTGTCGGCGAGGGAGGGATGGAACGCGCTCGCCCAGCGCTCCTCCTGTTGGGCCCGGACGAAGCCCGGGATGCCGCGCAGGGAGGCCAGGGTGAGGGCGAGCGCGAGTTCGGCGGTGCTCGACTCGTGCACCCCGCGCGCGTTGCACAAGCGCACGCCCGGCACGATGGACGACAGGTGCCCCGTCATGTCGTCGACGCCCGCGGTGAGTGTCTGGATGACCTGCACATGGGTCAGCTGCTTCAGCGGACGCACCTTGACCGAATACCGCTTCATGTACGGCACCACGTAGACGGCACAGTCCGCGGGGTCGCCCGGAAAGGCCTGTTCGCCGTCCTCGCCCCCGTCCCAGAACAGATACCTCAGCCCCTCGGGAAGCCCCTCGATCTCCTCGGGCGGAATGGGAAGCCACGCGTCTGCAGTCATGGCATGGAGGCTATGTCAGGGACGCGATAGCGCAGAGGTTAGGTTGGGGGCAGGGCAGAGGGAGGTTCACGAGCAGGTGGAGCGCAGGAGGATCGGCGCGGGGGCGCTCACGGTGGGGGCCGTCGGACTCGGATGTATGCCGATGAGCTGGGCGTACAGCAGGTCCCGACAGCGGGGCGACGCGTCGCTGAGAACCGTTCACCGAGCGTTGGACCTGGGCTCGTCCCTGCTGGACACCGCGGACATGTACGGTCCGTTCACCAATGAGCTGCTGCTGGGCCGGGTACTCAAGGAGCGCCGGGAGGACGCCTTCGTGTCCACGAAGGTGGGGCTGCTGGTGGGCGAGCAGCACATCGTGGCCAACGGCCGCCCGGGATACGTGAAGCGGGCCTGCGACGCCTCGCTGCGGCGCCTGCAGACGGATGTGATCGACCTCTACCAGTTGCACTGCGCCGATCCCGAGGTTCCCGTGGAGGAGACGTGGGGCGCGATGGCCGAGTTGGTCCGGGCCGGGAAGGTCCGGGCGCTGGGCCTGTGCGCGGTGGGGGCACGCGGCGGGCGCCGCTCGGGCATCAGGCTGCACGACACCACCCTGCGCCAGCTGCAGCGGGTCCAGCAGGTGTTCCCGGTGAGCGCGGTGCAGGCGGAGCTGTCGGTGTGGTCACCGGAGGCGTTGGACGCGCTGTTGCCGTGGTGCGAGGCCCGAGGCGTGGGTTTCCTCGCGGCGATGCCACTGGGCAGCGGCTTCCTGACCGGCACGCTGACCCCCGGCGAAGGCTTCGAACCGGACGACGTGCGCGCCCGCCATCCGCGTTTCACCGCCGAGATGATGGCGGCCAACCAGCCGATCGTCGCGGGTCTGCGCCGGATCGCGCGCCGGCACGGCGGCGACGTTACCCCGGCCCAGGTGGCGCTGGCCTGGGTGTTGGCCCAGGGCCGCCACGTGATCGCCCTGCCGGGCACCAAGCGTGAGGGCTGGGCGACGCAGAACGCGGCCGCGGCCGGGCTGCGGCTGACCGAGCACGACGTGGCGGAGGTGTCCCAGCTGCCGTCGGCGCGGGGATCGTGGGACTGACGAGAGCCTGGGACGGACAGGGATCTGCGCCTGACCGCGATCGTGGTGCCCACGGGGATCCGAGCCGGACAGGGGCGTGAGGGCTGACGGGCGTCATGGGTCTGGGAGGTCATGGCGAGCCGTTGCCGTGGAACGGGAGCCCGAGCCACGGGAGCGGGGTATGAGTGGAAGTACCTGCCGCTGGATCACCGCCGGAAAGGGATCATGATCGTGCAACGCCGAGCTGTGTCGGCCGTACTGACCGCGGCCGCCCTCCTGCTGACGGCCGGGTGCTCCTCCGGCGGAGGGGGAATCCCGGGCATCGGAGGGAACACGGTGCCGAACGGTACGGCGCCCCACACCGCGGCGTCCGGCCGGGTCACTGAGCCGACCCCGCCGGCCAAGGGCTCGGTACGGGTACTGCGCACGGTGGCCGAGGGGCTCAAGACGCCCTGGGGGCTGGCCCCGCTCCCGGACGGCGATCTGTTGGTCTCCTCCCGGGACGAGGGGACGATCACCCGGATCGACGGGAAGACCGGCCAGAAGACCGAGCTGGGCACCGTGTCCGGGGTCTCCCCGGCCGGCGAGGGCGGTCTGCTGGGCATCGCTCTGTCCCCCGACTACGCCTCGGACCACATGGTCTACGCCTACTTCACCTCGGCCTCGGACAATCGCATCGTCCGCGTGCGCTACGACGACCAGAAGCCGCCCGGCGGACAACTGAGCGCCCCGGACACGGTGTTCAAGGGCATTCCCAAGGGTTACGTGCACAACGGCGGCCGGATCGCGTTCGGCCCGGACGGGATGCTGTACGCGGGTACCGGTGAGAGCGGCCGACGGGCGCTGGCGCAGGACAAGAGGTCCCTGGGCGGCAAGATCCTGCGCCTGACCCCGGAGGGCGAGCCGGCTCCGGGCAATCCGTTTCCTGACTCCCCCGTGTACTCCTACGGTCACCGGAACGTCGAGGGGCTGGCCTGGGACGACAGACAGCGGCTGTTCGCCTCGGAATTCGGCCAGGACACCTGGGACGAACTGAACGCGATCAAGCCCGGCGACAACTACGGCTGGCCGGACGCCGAGGGGAAGTCGTCAAACCCGGCGTTCCACAACCCGGTCGCCCAGTGGCACACCGACGAAGCCTCCCCCAGTGGCATCGCCTACGTCGACGGAGTGATCTGGATGGCTGCCCTGAAGGGGCAGCGGCTGTGGCGCATCCCGCTGAAGGGCATCCAGGCCTCGGCCGCCCCCCAGGCGTTTCTCACGGGCAAGTACGGCCGTCTTCGTACGGTGGTCGCCGCGGGCGGCAACAAGGTCTGGCTGGTGACGAGCAACACGGACGGTCGTGGATCGCCGAGGAAGGGGGACGACCGGGTGCTGGAGGTGGAGGTGACGTAGCACCCGCGCATCCGCTCATGTCCCTTCCGGCTCGTCCTCCGGCTTCGGTACGCTCGGCGGCGGTCCGGACAGCCGTATGAGGGCCGTCCCGGACGCGAGGTCGATGGGGCCGCGTCCGGGGTCACCGTCGCCCACGTCCTCACGGGTCAGTTCCAGCCTGTTCTGCTCGTCCCGAGTGTGTTTGCGACCGGGCGCGAACAGTTCCTCGAAGGCATTGAACACGGCTTCTCCCCACTGCCGGTTTCCTCCAGCGTATGTCTTACCCGGTCGGTTGGGCAGCGAGCGTCTCGGGCGGGAACAGCCCCAGCCGGTGGGCCAGCGCCGCCGCTTCGCCCCGGCCCGAGACGTCGAGTTTCCCCAGGATGTTGGAGACGTGGACACTCGCGGTCTTCGGCGAGATGAACAGCTCCTGGGCTATCTGGCGGTTGGTGCGGCCGGCCGCGACCAGGCGCAGGACCTCCTGCTCCCGGCTGGTGAGGCCGAGAGCCGCGGCCGGGTCGGCGGGGGCGAGTGCCTGCCGTGGGACACGGTTCAGCGGGAGGCGGGCGCGCTGGGCGAGTAGGGCGACCTCCGCGGCCAGGGGCCGGGCGTCGAGGTGGGCGGCGACCGAGCCGGCCAGTCGGAGCAGTTCCGCCGCACGGTCGCGCTCGCCGTCGCCCCCCTTGGCCAGCAGCGCTCCGGCGAGACGGTGACGGACCCGGGCGAGGTCGTAGGGACGGTCCAGGCGTTCGAAGGCGGTGACCGCCGACGACCAGGTGTCTACACTGTCCTGGGCCTCGGCCCGCAGCAGTTCGGCGCGGGTCCACTGGCCGTAGGCATGCCAGAGCGGGACTCCCGTGGTCAGGTTCCGCGCGGCTTCGGCGAGCCGGTCGAGGTTCTCGGCACGGTCGGTCCGGGCGGCGGGCGGGGTACGGGCGTCGGCCTCGGCGATGGCGGCGGCCAGCAGCAGCGGCCAGCCGTAGCGGTGGGTGCCGGGCGGGAAGCCGGTGTCGAGGGCCCGGCGCAGTTCGGCGCGAACGTCTGCGATGCGGCCCTCTCCGGCGGCCACACCGATGGCAATGCGGGCCAGCAGCAGCGAGTGCTGGGGCATGGGGTCGTGGGTGCCGTAGTGGGCGCGGGCGGTAGCGAGCTGCCGCCCGGTCTCACCGAGTTCTCCGCGGGCCAGGGCGAGGTGGGCCAGGCGCACGGCCCCGGCACCGCGGGGCTTGGCGCTGTGGCCGACCCGAGCTGCATGCCCGGCGGCCTCGGCAGCCTCCTGCCACTGGCCGAGCGAGTACAGCGCCTCGGACAGATTGCTCCACATCCAGGCCTCGGAGTCCAGTAGTCCGTACGTGCGGGCGAAGGCGATGCCTTCACGCAGGACGGGTACGGCCTCCCGGTCACGGCCGACGCTCTGCAGTTCGGACGGCAGGTTCACATAGGCGCGGCCCGCGACATGGTGCACGCCCTCCGCGAGGGTGTCCCGCAGGACCTGCCGCAGCTCCCCGAAGCCGGTCTCCGGATCGCCGGAATCCACCATGAGGCAGCCGAGAGTGAGGCGGGCGTGCAGTTCCGTGTCCCGGGCGCCGACCATGTGCGCGTACCTGACGGCCCGCTCGGCGGCGGCGAAGGCCTCGGGACCGGGCCGGTGCAGCATGGACCAGTTGGCGGCGAGTGCCAACACCTCCGCGTGCATCTCCGAGGGCGGCAGGCCGCGCACGAGGTCCTGGGCGATGGCCAGTTCCCGCCACCCGTCACCGCGGGCCAGGGCCTGGACGAGTCGGGAACGCTGCACCCAGAACCAGGCGGCGCGGATGGGGTCCGGTTCGTCCTCCAACAGGCGCAGGGCCCGCTTGGTGATCTTCAGTGCGCGTTCGCGTTCGCCGCCGAACCGGCCCGCCACGGACGCCTCGGCCATCAGGTCGAGGTAGCGCAGCGGACTACCGGCCGGGGCTCCGCCGCTCGAAGGGCAGCCCTCGCCGCAGTCGACCGGGCGCAGGGCGGAGCGCACCTCGTCGGAAACGCTGTCCCACAGCTCCATCGCCCTTTCCAGAAGACCGAGCTGTTCGGTGTAGGCGTGGCGCCGGCGGGCGACGACGGAGGCATCCAGGACGACGGGCAGGGCTTTGGCGGCGTCGTGGGCGTGGTACCAGTAGCTGGCCAGGCGCATCACACGGGCGTCGTCCGCGACGAGCGCGGGATCGGCCTCCAGGGCTTGGGCGTAGCGGCGGTTGAGCCGGGAGCGTTCACCGGGCAGGAGGTCGTCGGCGACGGCCTCGCGGACCAGTGAGTGTCGGAAGCGGTAACCGTCACCGGCCGGAGTGACGGTGAGGATGTTGGCGCCGACGGCCGCCCGGAGCGCCTCGATGAGGTCGTCCTCGGTGAGCCCGGCGACGGCGGCGATCAACCGGTACTCCACGGTGGAGCCGCCTTCGGCGACAACCCGGGCGACCCGCTGAGCGCTCTCGGGCAGCGCCTCGACACGGACCAGGAGCAGGTCGCGCAGGGAGTCGGTCAGACCGGTGCAGTTGCCCACGCAGCCGGCGACGGCGAGTTCCTCGACGAAGAAGGCGTTGCCGTCACTGCGTTCGAAGATCTCGTCCACCTGGGCGGGATCGGGTTCGGCGGCCAGGATGCCGGCGATCTGGCGGCCGACCTCCTCTCGGGTGAAGCGGGCGAGTTCGATGCGGCGGACGGTGCGCAGGCGGTCGAGTTCGGCGAGCAGCGGGCGCAGCGGGTGGCGACGGTGGATGTCGTCGGAACGGTAGGTGGCGAGAACGAGAAGACGACCGGCGCGCACCGTGCGGAACAGGTAGGCGAGCAGGTGACGGGTGGAGGCGTCGGCCCAGTGCAGGTCCTCAAGCACGAGCACGACCGGGCGTGCGGCGGCGACCCGCTCCAGCAGTCGCACGGTGAGTTCGAAGAGGCGGGCCATGCCCTGCTCGTCATGCCGGCCCGCGGTGGCCTCGCCCAGTTCGGGCAGCAACCGGGCCAGTTCCTCCTCCTGGCCGGTCGCCGCGGCGGCGAAGTCCTCGGGCAGGGCCTCGCGCAGGGCGCGCAGGGCGGTGGAGAAAGGAGCGAAGGGCAGCCCGTCGGCGCCGATCTCCACGCAGCCACCGAGCGCCACGACCGCACCGCGGTGCGCCGCGGCCGTGGTGAACTCCTCGACGAGTCGGGTCTTGCCGACGCCCGCCTCGCCGCCGAGCAGCAACGCCTGCGGCTCTCCCGCGGTGCCGGACGCCAGGGAGGCGTCCCTGGCGGCACGGGTGAGCGCGTCGTTCAAAGTGGCCAGTTCGTCGGTGCGACCGACGAACACGGGACTGACGGACCTGGTCTCCACGGGCCCGAGCATCGCACGAGGTCCCGAGGGAACGGCAGCGGTTTTCCACAGCTTCGGTGCGATGGTCCTACCAGCGACCGGAAGGGGCGGGCCGACCGGCGGAAGGGTCGTACGACTCTGCCGGGGAGCCGTACGACCCTGGGGCGGAGGGTGGCCGACCCCCGTACGGTCGCCCTCCGCCCTGTCCGCGGCCGGGCCGGCGGTCACGCGGCGCGCGGGAGCCGGCGCCTGCGGGAGCGACCGGTATGCGGTTCGGCGGCTGCGTCACCGTGGCCGGCAGCCCCGCGACGGCGGCGGGCGGCGCGTGGTGTCCGGGCGGCGGCGCGGGCCAGGCGCTCCCGCTCGGCCTCGCGGATCAGTTCGGCGGAACGCATCCGGTGGTACTCGATCTCGAACATGGCGTGTCCTTCGGGGAGAGGCGGTGTGGTGCTTCGCTTTCTGCGATGCCTCCACCTTCGTCTCCCAGGGGGGTGCGCCACATCGGGAGAGTTCCGCATCTTCGGCCCGCCGGCCGACCGCATGCACGGGTAAGGGGCCTTAGGTCACCCCGACGGTGCGCGCAGATTCCCTAAGGCCCCCCGACGTGCGGCTTCTCAGTCGGCCGCGGCGGGCCGGGCAGTGCGCTCGGAATGCTCTTGGGGGATCCCCCCATGGCTGGTGTGCGAGGCATGTCCGCGTGCGGCGCGCCACTCGGGGGCGAGCACCGCCCAGATCTCCGTGCTGGTGCGCACGCCGCGGTGCGGGTAGTTCTCGCGCAGCACGCCCTCACGGGTCATGCCGAGCCGCCGGGCCACGTTGATGCTGGGCTCGTTGGCGGACGACACGTGCCATTCCACCCGATGCATACGGCGCTCTTCGAAGGCCCAGTCGAGCAGCACCCGCATCCCGCGCGTGACCAGCCCGCGCCCGGCCGCCGCGGGTTCCAGCCAGCAGCCGGCCTCGCAGACCCCGCTCGGGGTGTCCCAGACCCGGAACAACAGCCCGCCGACGAGTTTGCCGTCCAGCCGGATCCCGTGCACGCCACCACCGTCGGCGGCGCGTTTGCCGGCGTACGACGTCAGCCAGGCCCGGGCGCCGTCCAGATCGGAGACCACGTCCGGCAGCCCGACGTGCCGGCCGATGAACTCGCGTCCCCGGTCGATGCTGGCAAGCAGTTCCTCTGCGTGCCAGACCTCCAGAGGCACGAGTTCGGCACCGTCGTCACCCAGGGATATCGCGTACATCGCGCTGCCGTTCCTTCCGCAGTTCGTCCACCGAGACGTCGCCGAGCCTCTCATGGGCGGCGTGGCACTCGGGCGGCTCGATGCTGATGCGCGGCAGCCTGCGCTCCAGCCAGCCCGGCAGCCACCAGTTGGCGGCGCCGAGCAGGTGCATCAGGGCGGGGACGAGCAGGGTGCGCAGCACGAAGGCGTCCAGGGCGACAGCGGCGGCCAGTGCGATGCCGAACATGGCGATCACGCGGTCGCCGCTGAGCACGAAGGCGAGGAAGACCGAGATCATGATGACCGCGGCGGAGTTGATCACCCGGCTGGTTTCGGCCAGGCCCACGCGGACGGCGCGCCGGTTGTCGCCGGTCTCCAGCCATTCCTCGTACATCCGGCTGACCAGGAAGACCTGGTAGTCCATGGAGAGTCCGAACAGGACCGAGACCATGATCACCGGCAGGAAGGGCTCGATGGGGCCGGCGCGTCCCAGTCCGAGCAGGTCACTGCCCCAGCCCCACTGGAAGACGGCGACGACGATGCCGAACGCGGCGGCGACGGCGGCGATGTTCATCGCCCCGGCCTTGAGCGGGATGCCGAGCGAACGGAAGGCGACGAGCAGCAAGAGGCAGCCGAGCCCGATGACCGTACCGACGAACAGCGGCAGCTTGCCGACGATCACCGCCGCGAAGTCGTCGTAGCCGGCCGTCACCCCGCCGACCTGGACGTCCAGGGAGGTACCCCGCTCCGCGCGGGGCAGTACCTCGGTGCGCAGCCGGTTCACGAGCTGGCTGGTCGACTGCGACTGGGGCGCGGAGTCCGGGACGACGGTGAGGTAGGCCGTGTCCCCACCGGTCGCGTAGGTGACCGGGGTGACGGAAGAGACACCCGGTGTGTCGCGCAAGGTGGTGTCGAGGTTGTCCAGGGCGAGCCTGTCGTCCGCGCCGTCCACCCGTGTCACCAGTGTCAGCGGCCCGTTCACTCCGGGACCGAAGCCCTCTGCGAGCAGGTCGTAGGCCTGGCGGGTGGTGGAGGCGCGGGGGTCGTTGCCCTGGTCGGAGGTGCCGAGGCGGAGGGAGAGGGTCGGCAGGGCGAGCAGGGCGATGGCGGCGACGGCGAGCGAGCCGAGTAGCTTGGGGCGGCGCTCGACCAGTGCGGACCAGCGGGCGGCGAGGCCGGCGGGCAGCTCCGGTCCCGGCCCGTGGTCGGCGAGTCGGCGCCGCTCGCGTCGGCTGAGCGCGCGCGGACCGATGTACGAGAGCAGCGCGGGCAGCAGGGTGACGGAGGCCGCCACGGTCAGCACAACGGTCAGACAGGCGGCCACGGCGACCCCGTTGAGGAAGCTCAACCGGAGTATGAGCATGCCGAGCAGCGCGATGCACACCGTCGCGCCCGCGAACACGACCGCGCGTCCGGTGGTGGCGACGGCGTTCGTGGTGGCGTCGGCGACACTCAGGCCGCGTTTCAGGCCGCGCCGGTGCCTGGTCACGATGAAGAGCGCGTAGTCGATGCCGACGCCGAGGCCGATCAGCATGCCGAGCATGGGGGCGAAGTCAGCGACGGTCATGGCATGCCCGAGCAGACCGATCCCGGCGTAGGCGGTACCGACGCCGACCAACGCGGTGGCGATCGGCAGCAGCGAGGCGGCGAGCGAGCCGAAGGCGAGGAACAACACGACGGCTGCGACGGCCACGCCGACCACCTCGGCGGTGTGGCCGCGCGGTGACTCGGTGAGCCCGACGGCGGTGCCGCCCAGCTCCACCTGGAGCCCGTCGCCTCCGGCGGCCTTGGCGGTCCGCACCACGGACTGCGCCTCGGCCGCGCCGATGTCCTCGGCCTGTTGGGTGAAGGTGACGGTGGCGTAGGCCGTGCGGCCGTCAGCGCTGATCCGGTGGCCGCCCTGACCGCTGTACGGACCGGACACCGATGCCACTCCGGGCAACTCGGCGATCCGGTCCAGGGTGCCGGTCATGGTCTGCTCGACGTCGGCGTCACGGACCGTGCCGTCGGTCGTGTGCCAGACGACGGTGTCGGTGTCCCCGCCCAGGTGCGGGAAACCCTTCTTGAGTAGTTCGGCCGCATGGCCGGATTCGGTCCCGGGAACCCCGTAGTCGTTCGAGTACGCCGAACCGGCCGCGGCTCCGGCAGCGGTGACCCCGCCGAAGGCGAGGAGCCACAGCAGGACGGTGATCAGGCGATGCCGGACACACCAACGGGCGAGGGCTGCCACGGACGTGCTCCCAGGGGACGATTTTTGGATCTTTGACCGGGAACGATCGTCGAGAGACTGAACAGCCCGCAAAGAACGTATGAGCAATCTCAGGACACTCTTGCAGGCGAAAATGATCGTTTGCCGTGTTCGTGTCGTTATTCACAGCAGTGCGAGAGACGTCACAGGACGCCCCGGCGGATCCTGTCGCCCGAAGGCTGCGTTCAGCCGGACTGGTCTCCGAGCGCCATGAGCATCACCCCGAGGATCAACAGCCACAGGGCCCTGCGGGTCCGGCCCCGGTGCCCGAGGGTCGCGGCGACGGCGCACACGAGGGCACCGAGCGCATAGGCGGCCGGCACGAGCGCCGGAGCGGAACGGGTGAGCCGGAGCAGTGCGGCGGCCAGCCCGGCGAGGGTGAGCAGGGTTCCGGCAACGGTGGCGACCCAGCGAGCCCGCCGGGGGTCCCCGGCGGCCACGTCCCGTTCCTCTCGCTCGTCCCCTTCGCCCTGATCACATTCCCCGGATATCCCGAGCTCGGCCTCGGAAGGGGTACGTCCACTCATGGCGGGTGAGCGTATCGCCTCCGGCTGGGAAACCGGGCACGCACGGGGGCACCGCCGCGGGGGCCGCGTGCAGAGGGGTACGGCCCCGGAGGGGATCCTCCGGGGCCGTACTGCGTGGGGTGTGGGTTCAGCCTTCGCCGACGCCCAGCTTCTGCAGGATCAGTTCCTTGACGCGGGCCGCGTCGGCCTGACCGCGAGTGGCCTTCATGACCGCGCCGACCAGGGCGCCGGCTGCGGCGACCTTGCCGCCGCGGATCTTGTCCGCGATGGCCGGGTTGCCCGCGATGGCCTCGTCCACGGCGGCGGTCAGCGCTCCCTCGTCGGACACCACCTTCAGGCCGCGCTGGTCGACGACCTCCTCCGGGGTGCCTTCGCCCGCGAGGACACCTTCGATGACCTGACGTGCGAGCTTGTCGTTCAGGTCGCCGTTCGCGACCAGCTCGGTGACCCGGGCCACCTGCTGCGGTGTGATCGGCAGCTCGTCCAGGGCCTTGCCGGACTCGTTGGCGCTGCGTGCGAGTTCACCCATCCACCACTTGCGGGCGGCAGCCGCGTCGGCGCCGGCGACGATCGTGGCGACGATCGGGTCCAGGGCACCGGCGTTGAGGATCGCCTGCATGTCGGTGGTGGAGATGCCCCATTCGGTGAGCAGCCGGGTGCGGCGGACCAGTGGCAGCTCGGGCAGGGCCGCCCGGATCTCCTCGACCCACTCGCGCGACGGTGCCACGGGGACGAGGTCGGGCTCCGGGAAGTACCGGTAGTCCTCGGCCTCCTCCTTCACACGGCCCGAGGTGGTGGACCCGGTGTCCTCGTGGAAGTGGCGGGTCTCCTGGACGATCTTGCCGCCGCCGGAGAGGACGCCCGCGTGCCGCTGGACCTCGTACCGGGCCGCACGCTCCACCGAGCGCAGGGAGTTGACGTTCTTGGTCTCGCTCCGGGTGCCGAACGTGTCGCTGCCCTTGGGCATCAGTGACAGGTTCACGTCGCAGCGCATCTGGCCCATCTCCATGCGGGCCTCGGACACGCCGAGGGCGCGGATGACCTCGCGCAGTTCACGGACGTAGGCCCGGGCGACCTCGGGAGCGCGCTCGCCCGCGCCGACGATCGGCTTGGTGACGATCTCGATGAGCGGGATGCCCGCACGGTTGTAGTCGAGGAGGGAGTGCGAGGCGCCGTGGATACGGCCCGTCGCGCCGCCGACGTGCGTCGACTTGCCGGTGTCCTCCTCCATGTGGGCGCGCTCGATCTCCACGCGGAAGACCTCGCCGTCCTCCAACTGCACATCGAGGTAGCCGTTGAAGGCGATCGGTTCGTCGTATTGGGAGGTCTGGAAGTTCTTCGGCATGTCCGGATAGAAGTAGTTCTTCCGGGCGAAGCGGCACCATTCGGCGATCTCGCAGTTCAGCGCGAGACCGATCTTGATCGCGGACTCGACGCCGGTCGCGTTGACGACCGGAAGCGCGCCGGGCAGGCCGAGGCAGACGGGGCAGGTCTGGCTGTTGGCGTCCGCACCGAGCGCGGTCGAGCAACCGCAGAACATCTTGGTCTTGGTGCCGAGTTCGACATGGACCTCAAGGCCCATGACGGGGTCGTACGACGCAAGCGCGTCCTCGTACGACACCAGGTCGGTCGTGGTGGTCACGGTGAAAACTTCCCTCTCAGCCCAGCAGGACGTCGTCGTCGCCCAACCGCTTCAGCTCGCGGTAGAGGATGGCGAGGCCGGTGACGATCGCAGCGGCGGACACCGTGGCGTCGATCAACCGCAGCGTGTCGTTCTCCAGCCGCGCCTTCTTGATCTGCTTGACGACGCTCACCGCGCCGAACGCGGTGGTGGCCATGGACAGGTACGTACCGGACTTGGACTTCTTGAAGCCCTTGGCCTTGGTCAGTGCGCTCACAGCGACGGAGCCTCCTCCAGCAGCGGGTGCCCCCACTTTTCCACGAAGGCGGCCTCGACGGCGGCGCCGACCTTGTACAGCCGGTCGTCCTTCAGCGCCGGGGCGATGATCTGCAGGCCCACCGGAAGGTTGTCCTCCGGCGCGAGTCCGCACGGCAGGGACATCGCCGCGTTGCCCGCCAGGTTGGTCGGGATGGTGCACAGGTCGGCGAGGTACATCGCCATCGGGTCGTCGGCACGCTCACCGATCGCGAAGGCGGTCGTCGGGGTCGTCGGGGAGACGATCACGTCGACCTGCTCGAAGGCCTTCTCGAAGTCGCGCGTGATGAGCGTGCGTACCTTCTGCGCGGAGCCGTAGTAGGCGTCGTAGTAGCCGGAGCTCAGGGCATAGGTGCCGAGCATGATGCGGCGCTTGACCTCGGGGCCGAAGCCCGCCTCACGGGTGAGGGAGGTGACCTCCTCCGCCGAGTGCTCGCCGTCGTCGCCGGCCCTCAGACCGTAGCGCAGGCCATCGAAACGGGCGAGGTTGGAGGAGCACTCCGAGGGAGCGATCAGGTAGTACGCCGACAGGGCGAGGTCGAAGGACGGGCAGTCCAGCTCGACGATCTCGGCGCCCAGTTCCCTCAGCAGTTCAACGGACTCGTCGAAGCGCTGGATGACGCCGGCCTGGTAGCCCTCGCCGCGGAACTGCTGGACCACGCCGACGCGCATTCCCTGGACGCTGCCGTTGCGGGCGGCCTCGACGACCGGTGGGACCGGTGCGTCGATGGAGGTGGAGTCGAGCGGGTCGTGTCCGGCGATGACCTCGTGCAGCAGGGCCGCGTCCAGGACCGTACGGGCGCAGGGGCCGCCCTGGTCGAGGGAAGACGAGAACGCCACCATGCCGTAGCGGGACACCGCGCCGTACGTCGGCTTGACGCCGACCGTGCCGGTGACGGCCGCGGGCTGGCGGATGGAGCCGCCGGTGTCGGTGCCGATGGCCAGGGGCGCCTCGAAGGCAGCGAGTGCGGCCGAGGAGCCGCCGCCGGAGCCGCCGGGGATCCTGGTGAGGTCCCACGGGTTTCCGGTCGGCCCGTAGGCGCTGTTCTCGGTGGAGGACCCCATGGCGAACTCGTCCATGTTGGTCTTGCCGAGGATGACGACGTCGGCGGCCTTGAGCCGCTTGGTGAGCGTGGCGTCGTACGGCGGGATCCAGCCCTCAAGGATCTTGGAGCCGACGGTCGTGGGCACGCCCTCGGTGGTGAAGATGTCCTTCAGTGCGAGCGGAACGCCGGCCAGCGGGCCGAGCTTCTCGCCACGGGCCCGCTTCTCGTCCACCGCGCGGGCCTGGGCGAGAGCACCCTCGCGGTCGAGGTGCAGGAAGGCGTGCACCTTCTCGTCCACGGCCTCGATCCGGGCGAGGTGGGCCTCGGCGACCTCGACGGCGGTCAACTCGCCGGAGGCGATCTTCGCGGCGGTCTGGGCCGCGGTGAGCTTGATGATGGTGCTGTCCGTCATGGTCAGTCCTCCCCCAGGATCTGCGGCACCTTGAAACGCTGCTGCTCCTGGGCCGGGGCGCCGGAGAGCGCCTGCTCGGGGGTGAGCGAGGGACGGACCTCGTCCGCGCGCATGACGTTCGTCAGCGGGAGCGGGTGCGAGGTCGGCGGTACGTCTTGGTCGGCGACCTCGCTGACGCGTGCGACCGCGCCAATGATGTCGTCCAGCTGGCCTGCGAAGTGGTCGAGTTCTTCGGGCTTCAGCTCCAGACGCGCCAGCCGGGCGAGGTGGGCGACCTCCTCGCGCGTGATGCCAGGCATGCAGCGATCCTCTGGGGTGAGTGCGTGTCGTTTGGGCCCAATCCTATGGGGCCGCGCCGGGTGCCCGTGAAACGGCTGACCCGGACCCCGGCGAGTACGACCACGGGCACGGCGTCCGTCCCGGAATCCGCCCCTGACGAAGCGGTCGCCGCGGCCAGGCGCGACGGCACCGGTAGCGCGTGGCCACCGCGACTACTACTCGGCGGCCGGCAGTGCCGCCCGGGGCCGCTGCCAGCCACGCGACCCCCGCGCACGCAGCCATGCCGTCGTCTCCTCGGGCGGCATCGCTGCGGCAACCAGCCAGCCCTGTACGGCGTCACAGCCCAGGTCCCGCAGCCGCTCCCAGGTTTCGTCGTCCTCCACGCCCTCGGCGACGACCAGCAAACCGAGCGAATGGGCCAGGTCGACCGTGCAGCGCACGATCTCCGCGTCCTCGGTGTCGACGGCCAGCCGGGCAACGAAGGAACGGTCGATCTTCAGCTCGCTGACCGGCAACCGCCGCAGATGGACCAGGGACGAGTACCCCGTGCCGAAGTCGTCCAGGGACATCTTCACACCGTGCCCGGTGAGTCCGGCGAGGGTGTCGGCGGCCTGCTGCGGATCCTCCAGCAGGACGTGTTCGGTTATCTCCAGCTGGAGCGCTCCGGCCGGGACCCCGTGCCGGGCCAACCGGGCGGCGACCGAGCCGGCGAACCCCGGCGTGTGGACATCGCGCGGGGAGACGTTCACGGCGACCGGCACACGCAACCCCTGCGCCCGCCAACGGGCAACCTGCGCGAGCGCGGTCTCCAGGACGTACTCCGTCAGATAGGGCATCAACCCGGAGGACTCGGCGATCGCTATGAACTCGTCCGGCGGCACCTTCCCGCGCTCGGGATGCACCCAGCGCACCAGTGCCTCCAGCCCTGCGACCTGCCCGTCGAAACGGACCTTGGGCTGGTAGTGAAGCTCTACGTCGTTCGCCTCCAACGCCCGCCGCAGATCGCCCAGGAGACCAAGCCGGTCCGGGGTGTTGGAGTCCCTCTTGGACTCGTACGCCTCCACGCCCGTACGGTCCCTCTTCGCCTGGTACATCGCCACGTCGGCCCGACGCAGCAGCCCTTCCGCGTCGAGCGCATGGTCAGGGAAGACGGCGACACCCGCACTGGCCTCCAGCACAAGGGTGAGCCCGTCCAGGTCCAGGGGCGAGCTGAGCGCGGTGACGAGACTGCGGGCGGCGCGGGTGGCCGAGGTGGTGGAGTCTGCTACCGGCAGTAACACGGCGAACTCGTCGCCGCCGAGCCGGGCGGCCTCGGCGCCGCGCGGCAGCGCGAGCCGCAGCCGGTCGGCTATCTGGAGCAACAGCCGGTCACCGGCGAGATGACCGAGGGTGTCGTTCACCGACCGGAACCGGTCGAGGTCGATCAGCATGAGGGCAGCACGGGCACCGATGCGTTCGGCGTCGTCGAGAGCAGTCCAGATCCGCTCCAGCAGCCACTGCCGGTTGGGCAGCCCGGTCAGCAGATCACGCAGTTGCTCCTCGGCGCGGGCGTGCGCCATCCACAGGGTGGAGTCGAGAGCGATGAGCGGGATGGCGAACAGCGGCAACAAGACCGGCTGGGCGTCCGCGACAACGCAGAGCAGGGGCGCGATCCCGAGCAGCGCGACGGCGACGAGGCCCTGTCTGACCAAGGCGGAGCGGTCGATGGCGGGGACCCTGCCGCCGCGTGGGGCATGCAGGTACCACAGCAGGCCGCGGCTGACGGCGAGGTAGGTGGCGGCGGCGAGCACGACCTCGGGTGCGGTGGTGATGCTCCAGCTGTCCGGCCGCCAGGGCTCCTCAACACTCGGGATCCTGCCGAACGCGCTGAGCAGCAGAGCGCCGGCGCCGATGCCGAGGATGTCGACCGCGCCATGCAGTACGCCCTGCCGCCAGTCGTGTCGTCGGGCGATGCCGACCAGGACGACGACCGTGAGGCTCACCAGGCCTGCGGGCACCCAGCCGTACAGCAGCAGAACGGCGAGGGTGAGGGCGACGCCGGAACCGGTGCCGCTCCACCAGCGGGCGCGGCCCAGCATGACGAGGTGGCAGACGATGATGCCGGTGAGCAGGGCCAGCGACCAACCGACCGTACCGCTGGGGAAGAGGGCGTGCTGGTCGGCGAAGGCGCGGTAGAAGCCGGCGCCCAGGACGAATCCGGCCGCTGCCACGACGGAGGCGGGCGGTGCGGGCCAGGACAGGTGGCGTTCGGACCCGGCGCCCACCGGGCCAGGGGCAGACTCGATGGCCAGGGATGTGGGAGGCCGCGCCTTGGTACCGACGGCCGGCCCCGACAGGCGTGCCTGACCGCCGGTCCACCCGCAACCGCGACCCGTCCGCCGGTTCCCCCGCCATCCGCCCGCACGGCGGCGCAGACGCAGCCGTGAGTCCGGGGCGACGCTCTCGGTCGGTTCCATTCCCGTCCCTCTCACAGCCGGCGGTACCCACGCCACGCGGCCCGATGCCCGACAGCCATCAGCGGCTCCGCGTCGAAGAAACCTTCCCCGCGCCTCTGGTGGGCAGGGGGATGCCCCGGCCGCAGCTGGACACGGCAGGCGCACCCCTCAACAGTAGGCCGCAGAAGGCTTCCACGGGCACCGGTCGTCGACGGTTGCCCGAATAGGCACGGGCCACCCGTATGCAACTGATATGCGCCGATCGGGTGGCCTTCAACCGCTACTCCCCGGTCGGAAGTGCGACTTCGGCCGCGGCTTCGGGGCCTTGCTCCAAAAGGACGGCGAAACCGTCCTCGTTCAGAACCGGAACCTTGAGCTGCATGGCCTTGTCGTATTTCGATCCAGGGTTGTCACCCACAACAACGAACGAGGTCTTCTTGGAAACCGAACCGGTCACCTTCGCGCCTCGGCTCTGCAGGGCCTCCTTGGCACCGTCCCGGGTGGAATTCTCCAGAGTGCCGGTGACGACGACCGTGAGCCCCTCCAGCGGGCGCGGCCCCTCGTCCTCGCCGGAAGACTGCTCCTCCAGCGGGACTCCGGCGGCCTTCCATTTGCGGACGATCTCACGGTGCCACTCCTCGGCGAACCATTCCTTGAGCGCGGCGGCGATGACCGGGCCGACGCCGTCGGTGGTCGCGAGCTCCTCCTCGGTGGCCTGTTCGATGCGGTCGACGGACCGGAACGCGCGGGCGAGGGCCTGGGCGGCCACCGGCCCCACGTGTCGAATCGACAGGCCGTTCAGGAAGCGGGCCAGCGGACGCCGCTTGGCCGCCTCGATGTTCTCCAGCAGGGCGAGGGTGTTCTTCTTGGGTTCGCCCTTCTGGTTGGCGAACACGGTGACGACCTTCTCCTCGCCCGTCCTGGGGTCCCGCTTGGGCAGACCGCTGTCCGGGTCGAGGACATAGGCCTTGATGGGCAGCAGCCTGTCCACCGTCAGGTCGAACAGGTCGCCCTCGTCCACCAGCGGCGGATCGGCCGGCTCCAGCGGGCGGGTGAGCGCGGCGGCGGCCACCTCGCCGAAGTGCTCGATGTCCAGGCACTCGCGGCCCGCGAGGTAGGACACCCGCTCGCGCAACTGTGCCGGGCAGGTACGGGCGTTCGGGCAGCGGAGGTCGATGTCGCCCTCCTTCATGGGCCGGAGCGGCGTACCGCACTCGGGGCACTCGCCCGGCATCACGAACTCCCGCTCGCTGCCGTCCCTGAGGTCAGCCACCGGACCGAGGATCTCCGGGATGACGTCACCGGCCTTGCGGATGACGACCGTGTCGCCGATGAGCACGCCCTTGGCCTTGACGACCTCCTGGTTGTGCAGGGTGGCGAACTCCACCTCGCTGCCGGCCACCGTGACCGGCTCGACGTGGGCGTAGGGCGTGACGCGGCCGGTGCGGCCGACGCCCACCTTGATGTCGATGAGCTTGGTGTTGGCCTCCTCCGGCGCGTACTTGTAGGCGATGGCCCAGCGGGGCGCCCGCGCGGTGGAGCCAAGACGGCCCTGGAGGCGGATCTCGTCCAGTTTGACGACGACTCCGTCGATCTCGTGCTCGACGGAGTGGCGGTTCTCGCCGTAGTACGCGATGAATTCCCGTACGCCGTCGAGGTCGTTGACCACGCGGTTGTGCCGCGAGGTGGGCAGGCCCCAGGTCCCCAGCAGTTCATAGGCGTGGGAGAGGCGGGTCATGCCCGTGAATCCCTCCAGCGCACCGATGCCGTGGACGACCATGCGCAGCGGACGGGTGGCGGTGACGCGCGGGTCCTTCTGGCGCAGCGAACCCGCGGCGGCGTTGCGGGGGTTGGCGAACGGTTTGTCACCGGCCGCGACCAGACGTTCGTTGAGTTCGAGGAACTTCTCCATCGGGAAGTAGACCTCGCCGCGGACCTCCACCAGATCCGGGACCTCGGCGCCGTGCAGCCGGTCCGGGATATCCGCGATCGTCCGGACGTTCGGGGTGATGTCCTCCCCGGTGCGGCCATCACCCCGCGTGGCCGCGCGGATGAGGCGACCGTGCTCGTAGGTGAGGTTGACCGCGAGGCCGTCGACCTTCAGCTCGCACAGGAAGTGGTACTCCTGGTCGCCCAGGTCACGGGCGATCCGATCGGCCCAGGCGGCGAGTTCGTCGTCGTTGAACGTGTTGTCCAGCGACAGCATCCGCTGGCGGTGCTCGACCGCCGAGAACTCCGTCTGGTACGACCCCGCGACCTTCTGGGTCGGCGAGTCAGGGGTGCGCAGCGCCGGATACTCCTCCTCCAGGGCCTGCAGAGTCTTCAGGAGCTGGTCGAACTCCGCGTCACTGATGACGGGAGCGTCCTTCACGTAGTACCGGAAGCGGTGCTCCTCGACCTGCTCCGCCAGCTGCGCGTGCTTGTTGCGGGCCTCGGCGGGCACCGCCGTCATCTCCGCCTGCTTGTCGCCGGCCACCGTGTTGTCCTCCCGTTACTCTGGGTTGTCCGCGAGGGATCTCGCCGCCCGGACGCAGTGGGCGAGCACCTGGCGCGCGTAGGCGGGGGAAGCACCCGCCAGCCCACATGCCGGGGTGACCGTGACCGCCTCCGCGAGCAGCCCCGGACCCAGCCCCAACCTGCGCCACAGCGTCCTGACACCCATGACGCTACCGGCAGGGTCTGACAACGGGCCGTCCGTGCCCGGCACGACACCGGCGAACAGCCGCGTGCCGGCCTCGATGGCCTCCCCGATCGCCTCGTCGTCACGCTCGGTGAGCAGTGCGGCGTCGCAGGAGACCGCTGCCACCCCGGCCCTCCGCAGCAGCGCGAAGGGGACGTCCGGTGCGCAGGAGTGCACGGCCACCGGTCCCCCGTCGTGCACCCCGACGACGTCCCGCAGCGTCGCTTCGACGGTCTGCCGGTCCACGGCCCGGTGTGTGCGGTAGCCGCTGGCGGTGCGGACCCTCCCGCGCAGGACGGGGGTGAGGGACGGCTCATCGAGCTGCAGCACGATCCGGGCACCGGGGACCCGGCGCCGCACCTCAGCGAGGTGCAGCCGCAGCCCCTCGATGAGGGAGGCTGCCAGGTCACGGCATGCGCCGGGGTCGGAGAGCGCGACCTCGCCGTTCTTCAGCTCCAGTGCGGCAGCCAGGGTCCACGGGCCGACGGCCTGCACCTTGAGATCCCCCCGGTACCCCTGGGTGAACTCCTCCAGGGCGTCCAGGTCCTCCCCCAGCCAGGACCGGGCCCGCTTGGTGTCCCGGCCCGGCCGGTCCCCGATCCGCCAGCCGCTGGGCTCCACGCGCGCGTACAACTCGACCAGCATCCCGGCGGTGCGGCCGATCATGTCGGCTCCGGGGCCCCGCGCGGGCAGCTCGGCCAGGAACGGAAAGTCTTCCACGCTACCGGTGACGGTTTTGGCGGCCTCCCGCGCGTCGGTGCCGGGCATGGACCCGACGCCGGTGGCGGCAGCAAAGCGCATGTTGTCGTTCACGGGGTGAAGCCTACGTAGACGCCGCCGGGCCCGGGTCCGGCAGACCGGTCCCCGCCGGGCCGGTGCCGGGCGGTCAGCGCCCCGGCCGCACCGTCAGGTCGTTGACCTCCGCGTCCGCCGGCAGGTCCAACGCCATCAGGATCGTCGTGGCGACGGACTCCGGGTCGATCCACCGCGAGGCGTCGTACTCCCTGCCCTCCTGCCGGTGGACCTTGGCCTGCATGGGGCTCGCCGTACGGCCGGGATAGATGGAGGTGACCCGGACCCCGCCCGCGTGCTCCTCCTGGCGCAGAGCGTCGGCGAGGGCCTTCAGACCGTGCTTGGAGGCGGCGTACGCGGACCAGCCGGCATGGGCGTTCAGTCCGGAACCCGAGTTGACGAAGATCACATGGCCGCGTGCCGTACGCAGCTGGGGCAGGAGGTGCCGGGTCAGCTCGGCGGGGGCGACCAGGTTGACGTTGAGCTGGTGGTGCCAGGACTTCGGGGTGAGGTCGCCCACCGCGCCGAGCTCGACGACCCCGGCGACGTGCAAGAGGGAGTCCACCCGGTCCGGAAGCGTCTGGTGGGAGAACGCCCAGGACAGCCTGTCCGGGTCCGCGAGGTCGCCGACCAGCGTGCGCGCCCCGGGGAACGCGGTCGCGAGGTGCTTCGCCCGGCCCGCGTCACGCGCGTGCAGCACGAGATCGTCCCCGCGCTCGTGCAGACGGCGGGCCACGGCCGCGCCGATGCCGGAGCCGGCCCCGGTGATCACATGAGTAGCCATGCCCGCCATGCTCGCATCAGCGGACGCCCAGCCGCTCCTGTAGGTGGGCCAGGGCCCCGGCCGGCTGCTCGGCGAAGAACACCAGCTCGGACAGGGGACGCGGCAGGAAGCCCTCATCCTCCATGCGAAGGAACTGCGCACGCAGGCCGTCATAGAAGCCGGCGGTGTTCAACAACACGACCGGCTTCTCGGTGCGGCCGTGCTTCTTCAGCTCCAGGATCTCGGTGGCCTCGTCCAGCGTGCCGGTACCGCCCACCATGATCACCACCGCGTCCGCCCTCTCCAGCAGCAGCTTCTTGCGTTCGGCGAGATCGGCGGCGATGACCATCTCGTCGGCGCCGGGCCGCGCCTTGTTCGCCAGGAACTCCACGGAAACGCCCAGGAGTCTGCCGCCCGACGCGTGCACACCGTCAGCGACCACCTTCATCAGGCCGACGTCGGAGCCACCCCAGACCAGGGTGTGGCCGCCCTTGCCGATCAGCTCCGCGAACTCGCGCGCCGGACGCGTGTAACGCTCGTCGAGGTCGGCGGCGGAGAGGAAGACGCAGATGTTCATGACGCCCACCGTACGGCTCCCCTACCGTACGACCATGGCCCAAGGACACACGATCACCATCGAGCAGGGCGAGCGGCACGTGCGTGCGGTGCACGGCGACCAGGTGCTCGCAGAGACCGGACGAGCCCTGGAACTGCGCGAGACGGGGTGTCCGACGCGCTACTACATCCCCGCCGACGACGTGCGCACCGACCTGCTGACGCCGTCCGAGACCCACACCTACTGCCCCTTCAAGGGCACGGCCTCGTACTGGTCGCTGCCCGGCGCACCGGATCTGGTGTGGGCGTACCCGGACCCGAAGCCGGACGTGGCCGCGATCAGGGATCACTTCTGCTTCTACGACGTCGACGTGTCGTGACCGACGAGTCGTCTCCCGTGCGGCAGTCTGCACGGACATGGACGAGATGACGACTTCCCGAGACGGCACCCGCCTCGCGTACGACGTGATCGGCCAGGGGCCCATGGTGATCCTGGTGAGCGGCGCCCTGTCCACCGGCGGCACCATGATGCCCCTGGCGACGCGGCTCTCGGACCGCTGCACGGCCGTCGTCTACGACCGCCGGGGCCGCGGTGAGAGCGGCGACACGCGACCGTACGCGGTAGCCCGTGAGGTGGAGGACCTCGCCGCGCTGGTCGACGCGGTGGGCGGCGAAGCGGCACTCTTCGGGGTCTCCTCCGGTGGCGCACTAGTGTTGGAGGCCGCCGCGAGCGGGGTGCCGGTCCGTCAGGCGGCGGTGTACGAGGTGCCGTTCGCCGACTTCCTGGAGGGTGGCGCCGAGCGGGAGGCGCGGTACAAGGAGCAGTTGGGCCAGGCGCTCGCGGAGGGTCGGCCCGGGGAGGCGGTGGAACTCTTCCTCCGGTTGACGGGCCTCGGCGAGGAGGTGATCCGGGGTGCCCGCCAGTCCCCCATGTGGGCCGGCCTGGAGGCCGTCGCGCCGAGCCTCGCCCACGACGACGCAGTCATGGGTGACGGCCTCCTGCCCCGGGAGCGGGTGGCCGCGATCTCCGTGCCCGTGCTGTCCGTCGCGGGCGGGGCGAGCCCGGGCTTCATGCGCGAGGCGTCCCGGGCGATCGCGGAGGCGGTGCCGCTGGGTACCCACCGCGTGCTGGAGGGGCAGACCCACATGGTGGAGCCCGAGGTGCTGGGGCCGGTGCTGACGGACTTCTTCACCGGGTGACCCGGGCGGCGCACCTGTCCACCGCCACTGCTGCCGCTCCCGCCGGCGCACCACCGCCCTGCCGCGAGCCCACTGGTCACCCCACCGCGGCTGTCGCGCGGGTGGTCGACGCGATCGTCGCCGAGCCCACCACGCGGGTGCCGTCATACAGGACGATCGCCTGACCCGGGGCGACCCCGCGAACCGGCTCGGTGAAAACGACGTGCAGCTCACTGCCGACCGGCTCCGCGGTGACCTCGCTCTCGCCGCCGTGCGCACGGAGTTGGGCCGTGTAGGTGCCGGGGCCGGTGGGGGCGGTGCCGCACCAGCGGGGCTTGATCGCGGTGAGTGCGGTGACGTCCAGCGCGGCGACCGGGCCGACGGTGACCGTGTTGGTGACGGGGGAGATGTCGAGTACGTAGCGCGGCTTGCCGTCGGGGGCCGGGGTGCCGATGCGTAGCCCCTTGCGCTGGCCGATGGTGAAGCCGTAGGCGCCCTCGTGGGTGCCGAGCCTGGTGCCGGACTCGTCGACGATGTCGCCCTCGGCCTTGCCGAGCCGCTGCGCCAGGAAGCCCTGGGTGTCGCCGTCGGCGATGAAGCAGATGTCGTGCGAGTCGGGCTTCTTGGCCACCGCGATTCCCCGGCGCTCGGCCTCGGCGCGGATCTCCTCCTTGGTGGTGACCGTGTCGCCGAGCGGGAACATCGCGTGAGCGAGCTGTTTCTCGTCCAGGACACCGAGGACGTACGACTGGTCCTTGGCCATGTCGGAGGCGCGGTGCAGCTCGCGGGAGCCGTCCGCGCGCACGATCACCTTGGCGTAGTGGCCGGTGCAGACGGCGTCGAAGCCGAGGGCCAGCGCCTTGTCCAGCAGCGCGGCGAACTTGATCTTCTCATTGCAGCGCAGGCACGGGTTGGGGGTGCGACCGGCTTCGTACTCGGCGATGAAGTCCTCGACGACGTCCTCACGGAAGCGGTCGGCGAGGTCCCAGACGTAGAACGGGATGCCGATGACGTCGGCCGCCCGGCGGGCGTCGCGTGAGTCCTCGATGGTGCAGCAGCCCCGCGCGCCGGTACGGAAGGACTGCGGGTTCGCGGAGAGCGCGAGGTGGACGCCGGTGACCTCGTGGCCGGCTTCCGCGGCGCGCGCGGCGGCGACGGCGGAGTCGACTCCGCCGGACATGGCGGCGAGGACGCGGAGGGGGCGGGTGCGCTGCGGGGTGTCAGTCATAGCTCTTCCAGGGTACGGGGCGCGGGAACCGGGGCCGCCGGACATCCGTTGGAGACCACGTGCGGGTGGGGAGCGAAGATCGTGCGGGGGCGAAGGACGACACGGACCGACGGCTGGGCCGGCGCGCCCTGCTGGTCGGCGGAGCCGCGGCTGCCGTGGGTACAACGGTGCTGGCCAGGCGGGAGGTGTCCCGGCTGTGGTGGCGGCTGCCTGGCGTGGAGAGGCCCCGGGTCGCCGGGGCGGTGGACTTCCGCGGAGCGCGCTGGGTGGCGGCCTCCGCCGCGAACTGGCGCAGGGCGAACCGACCCGACGACTATCCGATCGACCGCGTGGTCATCCACGTCACCCAGGGGAGCTACGCGTCGGCGGTGAAGGTCTTCCGGGACCCCTCTTACGGGGCGGCGGCGCACTACATCGTGCGCAAGGACGGTCGGCTCACCCAGCTGGTCCGGGAACTGGACGTGGCCTTCCACGCGGGGAACAGGCAGTACAACGAGCGGAGCGTCGGCATAGAGCACGAGGGCTTCGTGACGGAGGCCTCGTCCTTCACCGACGCCATGTACGCGACCTCAGCACGGCTGACCGCGGCGATCTGCAGCCGGTACGGCCTGCCCGTGGACCGGGATCACATCATCGGCCACGTCCAGGTGCCGGGCACCGACCACACGGACCCCGGGCCGCACTGGGACTGGCACCGGTACATGCGGCTGGTACGCCGGGCCGGTACCGCACCGCGCTGAACGGTTACGTGAGGCCCGCCGCCCGCGCCCGCTCCACCGCGGGCCCGATCGCCTCGGCCACCGCTTGGACGTCCGCCTCGGTCGAGGTGTGGCCGAGGGAAAAGCGCAGTGTGCCACGGGCCAGTTCCGGATCGGTGCCGGTGGCGAGCAGGACGTGGCTGGGCTGGGCGACACCCGCGGTGCAGGCGGATCCGGTGGAGCATTCGATGCCCCGGGCGTCCAGCAGGAGCAGCAGGGAGTCGCCCTCGCAGCCGGGGAAGGTGAAGTGCGCGTTGGCCGGGAGGCGGCCCTCGGGTGCCGGATCGCCGCCGAGGATCACGTCCGGCACGGCGCTGCGGACGGCGTCGATCAACTGGTCGCGCAGGGCACCGATCTCGCGTGCGAACCACTCGCGCTGTCCGGCCGCGAGCCGGCCGGCGACGGCGAAGGAGGCGATGGCCGGGACGTCGAGGGTGCCGGAGCGGACGTGGCGTTCCTGACCGCCGCCGTGCAGGACGGGCACCGGCGTGTACTCGCGGCCGAGCAGCAGGGCGCCGATGCCGTAGGGGCCGCCGATCTTGTGGCCGGAGACGGTCATCGCGGCAAGGCCGGAGGCGGCGAAATCGACCGGCACTTGACCGAGGGCCTGAACCGCGTCGGCGTGCAGCGGGATACCGAATTCCGCGGCCACACTGGCGAGTTCACGGACCGGCAGGACGGTGCCGATCTCGTTGTTGGCCCACATCACGGTGGCCAGGGCGACATCATCCGGGTTACGGGCGATGGCCTCGCGCAGTGCCTCGGGATGCACCCGGCCGTAGGAGTCGACGGGAAGGTAGTCGACGGTGGCGCCCTCGTGTTCGCCGAGCCAGTGCACGGCGTCGAGGACCGCGTGGTGCTCAACGGGGCTGACCAGGATGCGGGTCCGGGCCGGGTCGGCGTCCCGGCGGGACCAGTACAGGCCCTTGACGGCCAGGTTGTCGGCCTCGGTGCCGCCGGAGGTGAAGACGACCTCGCTGGGGCGGGCGCCCAACGCTTCCGCGAGGGTCTCGCGGGACTCTTCGACCGTTCGGCGGGCTTTGCGGCCGGAGGCATGCAGCGAGGATGCGTTGCCCGTGATGCTCAGCTGGGCGGTCAGCGCCTCCGCCGCCTCCGGGAGCATCGGGGTCGTGGCGGCGTGGTCGAGGTAAGCCATGGTGCGGCCGATTCTACGGGCCCGTTGCGGTGGGCTACGGCAGTGCACCCCGTATGCGCCACCGGCATGCGCCACACGGGCCCCGCCGGCCCGGCGCCCGGCGCGGCGGGCCTTGCCCCGTCGCCCTCGGGGCTCCCGCTCGGGGACCGGGTCGGATGCGGCTGCTCAGCGGTCGGCTACAGGCTCCACGAGACCGTGTGGGTCAACTGCATCGCGATCACCAGGACCGCCAGGTCGGCGACGCCCAGGGTGAGACCCAGGTACGCACGACCGCGGCGGACGGTGCCGCGCCAGAGGGACACACCGGCCAGGGCGATGGCGATCGGCCCCAGGAAGACATTGAGGACGAGCAGGCCGAGGAGGCCGAGGATGAAGGACGCCACGGCCATCCCGTCGGCGTCACGCGTTCCCGTACGGGTGGTGCGGCCGTTGGTCGGTGCGGTGAGTTGCATGGTGCTCAGCTCCTGGAACTCGATTCCGGGCGATCGGGACGATCAGTGGGCCGAGGTGTGGTGCTGGCGGCCGTGGTGCTCGCGGACCGCGAAGATGCCGAGCCAGACGGCGATGACGGCAGCCAGGGCGGCGGTGACGCTCAGCGGTGCATGGGCGACGGTGCCCAGCACCACACCGAGCAGCATGAGTGCGGCGACGAGGAACAGCATGGGATCGAACCCCCCTCCGGGATGCCTCGTGTCTTGCCTCGCATAAAGCTTCGGTGAACAGTTGTAGTAACAGTTGTTCACTGACCTTGAGTCTAGCGCGTTCGACGGCTTTCCAATTCCAGAGAACAGTTGTTAACTGGATGACATGAGTCACACCCTCGGTGTCCGGCAGGCCAGGAAGCAGAAGACCCGGCAGGCGTTCCTCGAAGCGGCGCTCGCGTTGCTGGAGGATCAGAGCCTGAGCAGCCTGGGCCTGCGCGAGGTCACCCGAGCCGTCGGCGTCGCCCCGACGGCCTTCTACCGGCACTTCCGGTCAACCGCGGACCTCGGCGTGGCCCTGGTCGACGAGGCACTGGGCAGCCTCCATGCGATGGTGCGGACGACGGTGTCCACGACGGGCGACGGCGAGGAACGCATCAGGCGCGCCATCGAGCTGATTGCCCGTCATGTGGACACCTACCCGGCGCACGTCCGTTTCATCGCCCGCGAGCGGCACGGCGGGGTGCAGCCGGTGCGCGAGGCCATCCGGGCCCAACTGGGCCGGTTCGCGGAGGAGGTGAAGGTCGGACTGGCCGCGGACCCCGAGGCCGGGGGCTGGAACGACGACGACCTGCTGATGCTCGCGCACCTCTACGTCGACCTGATGCTCAGCACCGCCTCCCTGTTCCTGGAGGCGCTGGAGGCCCCGCAGGAGGAGCGGGAACGGGTGACGCAACTCGCCACCCGGCAGCTGCGGCTCATCAGCATCGGCCGCAGTCACTGGCTGGACTGACAGGGGCTGGCCCCGCTGGGCCTGCTCTGCGGACGACCCATCGACCGACGCACCAACCGCCCGACCTTGGGGCCTGCCCTGGAAGCTCAGCTCCGGGCCCGGCCCGCCCCCTGGTACAGACCCGTGACGGAACGCGCCGCCGCCAGCAGTTCCGCCCGGGCCTCGGGAGGCTCCAGCACTTCCACTTGGTCTGAGAACGCGAGGAGTTGGCGCACCGCCCGGAGCACCGGGTACGACAGCCTGGCGGTGACCCACTCGCTCTCGCCGTCATCGTCGACGCCGTCCGTCAGCTGCGGGCCGGCCATCCGCCGGAACATGTCGAGGCGCTCGCGCCGGACCCGGACGGTGACCTCGACACCGTTCTCGCGGTCCTCCACCTGGCGGCGCAACTCGGCCCAGACGTCGGCGAGTTCGACACTCGGCCGGCGCCGTACCGACTCCTCCAACAGGCGGGCGGAGCGCACCCGGTCGGCCCGGAACAGCCGTGGCCGACCACGCCGGTCGGCGACGAGGTACCAGATACCGGCCTTGGCGACCAGGCCGTAGGGGTCCACGGTGTAGGTCCGCGGCTCGCGCTCCCCGCTGTGTCGGTAGCGGAGCCTGAGGCGCCGGTCAGAGAACACCGAGTCCTGCAGTACCTCCAGGTCGACGGCCTGTTGCGGGCCGCTCCGCCACCGGGTGGCGTCGACCAGGATGCGGCGGCTGGTGACGTCGGCGGCCGGCCGGTGCGGCGCCGGGAGCGCAGCCATCACCTTGCGCAGGGCCGAACCGAGGGCCGCGTCCAGACCCAGGGCGGCGTGCGCACCCTGCGCGGCCAGGACGAACAGGGCGCGGGACTCGTCGGCCGTCAGTCCGGTGACGTCCGTGCGGAATCCAGCGAGGAGTTCGATGCCGCCGTGCCTGCCGCGCTCTGCGTAGACCGGGACGCCCGCAGCCGACAGCGCCTCGACGTCCCGGTAGACGGTGCGGACCGACACCTCCAACCGGTCGGCGAGTTCACGCGCGGGGACACGCCCTCGGGTCTGCAGGAGCAGCAGGATCGACAGCAGCCGGCCGGACTTCACGCCCCCAGCATCCCGCCGCACCAAAGCCTTGCGCAAATGTTGACGTGTTCTGTCAGGTTATTGCTGGATCCTCGGCCCTACCGACACAACGGAAGGCACGTGATGACCACTCACCCCGCTTACCAGGACCCGCGCCCCGCCTACACCCGCGCCACCGGACAGGCGGCGGCACTCATCAGGACGGTGCGCCCGGAGCAACTCGACGGCCCCACACCCTGCGCCGCATTCGACGTACGCGACCTGCTGAGCCACATCGTCGGCGGCACCCGGCGGATCGCGGTCATCGGCGAGGGCGGCGACGGGCTCGCGGTGCACCCGTTCGCCGAGGGCGTCGGGGACGCCGAGTGGGCGTCCGCCTACGAGGAGGTGCGCACCCGGGTGCTGAAGGCCTGGGAGCCTGACGAGCGGATGGCGTCCTCGGTGCGCGTCCCCTGGGGCGAGGTCCCGGGACACACGGCTCTCTCCGGCTACGTCATGGAGATCGTCACGCACACCTGGGATCTCTCCGAGGGCCTCGGCCATCCGCTCCCGCTCGATCCGGAACTGGCCGGATTCGCCCTCACCACCGCCCGCGCGTTGCTGCCCGACAGTCGCCCGCGCGACGCGCAGACCCCGTTCGACGCGCGCCGGGAAGCCCCCGCAGGTGCCGGTGTCTACGAGCAGTTGGCGGCCTGGATGGGGCGCACCCCGCTGACCCGGGACTGAGACCCGGCTCAGCCGAGCCGGACCCGGGCCAGCTGGCGGGACTGGGCGACCAGGCGGTCCGCACTGTCCCAGACCTCGGCATCCTCCTCCAGAAAGCCGCCGGCCAGGTTGCGGGTCGCAATGGACACCCGCAACGGGCCGGGGGCCGGTCGGTGGCGGACGTGGACGGTGAGTTCCACCGTGGGAACCCAGCCCTTGAGGCCGATCTCGAAAGCGGTGGGAGGCAGGGCGTCCACCGTGAGCAGCAGCGAGAGCGGGTCGGCGTCCCGGCCGTCGGCGAGCCCGAACCAGGCCCTCATCTCGCCCTTGCCGGAGGGCGCGCCGAGCGCCCAGCCGAGGGTGGCAGGGTCCAGCCTGAGCATCAGACGCTCGGTGATGGCCGAGCTGCCCGGCACCGGGACCGGCGAGTTGTCGGCGCCGAAGCACTGCTCCATGGGCGGGATGGCGGGCGGCTTCGCCGTCGTGCGGACGTCGTCGGGGAGGGTGGCGAGGTCACCGTAGGAGGCCAGGACACGGATGCGTTCGACCTCGTTGCCCTCGTCGTCGTACTGCAGGAGCGAGGCCTGGCCGGTGGAGAGGGTACGGCCGGTACGGACCTGCTGCGTGCGGACGACCGCCGGGCCGGGCTGGGAGGCGGTCAGATAGTGCGCGGAGACGGTGAAGGGGTCGGGGTGCGGAAGGGCGTCCGCAAGCGCCCGGCCGAGCACGGCCAGCAAGTAGCCGCCGTTGACCGCGTTGATGATCGTCCAGCCGTCCGAGAGGCTGATGTCGTAGACCCCCGACTCACGCCGGGTGACCGTGGTGTCCCGGTCGAACTCACTGTCGCCGATCACGGCCGTCCGCGCGGCCGGTACGGAAGCTGCTTCTGGCATGGACGAACGGTACAACAGGAAACTACTAAGCGGTAGCTTTTCCTCTGGACAGTTCCCTGACCTCGACACACTCCCGCCTCCGAGTGAGATTCCGACAATTTCTCGGTAAGTGTCCGGACACGTCCACAACCCCGGTGCACGGATATCCCTCTATGAGGACATGAGCCTCACCGGGACTACGTTCCTCTACACGACCATCGTGCTGACAGTGGTCGCCCTCGCACTGCCGCTCACCCTGTGGTCTCGGGTCCGCGGACCCCAGCCGTTGCGCGCCGTGGCCAGGCTCTTGATGCTGCTGTTCGCCCAGGGCACGGCGGTCACGCTGGTCTTCGTCCTGGTCAACAACCAGAACAACCTGTACGACAACTGGGCCGACCTGCTCGGCACCGGCAACCACGTCGAGCAGGCCACCGACCTCGGCCAGGACGGCACCGGCGGGATTGCGGTGAAACGACTGCCCAAGGTCAGACAGACCTTCAGACCAGCGGGAGGTCCCCGGATGCACGCGTCCGGCGGCGTACGCGTCACCCAGCTCAGAGGCCGGGTCTCGGGAGTGAACGCAGAGGTCTACGTCTGGCTGCCGCCGCAGTACAGCGAGCCGGCCTACCGCCACCGGAAGTTCCCGGTGGTGGAACTGCTGTCGGGCTACCCGGGTTCGGCGAAGGCGTGGTTCGGGTCACTGAAGGCCCACGAGCAGTTGCTGCCACTGATGCGGAGCGGACGGGTGGCGCCCTTCATCCTGGTCGCTCCGCGCACCAACCTGCTGGCCAGCGTCGACACCGGCTGCGCGAACATTCCCGGTCAGGTCAACGCCGACAGCTGGCTCAGCCTCGACGTACCGAAGATGATCACGGACAACTTCCGGGCCCAGCCGGCACCGCAGGGCTGGGCGGTGGCGGGGTACTCAGCAGGCGCCCACTGCGCGGCCAAGCTGGCCGTCGCCCACCCCGACCGCTACCGAGCGGCCGTGAGTCTGTCCGGGTACAACGATCCGATCGGCGAGCGCAACTCCCTCGCCGCCCAGACTCCCGCGCTGCGCGCCGCGAACAACCCCTACCTGCTGCTGCGGAACGCCCCCGTGCCGCCCCGGGTCGCGCTCTACCTCTCCGGCGAGTCCGGCGACGGCTACGAGGCCGGCATGGCCCTGGAGTCAGTCGCCAAGGCGCCGACCACCGTGCACGTGCAGTTCCTGCCGCGGAGCGCCGGCGGCCACAACATGGCGCTGTGGCGGCCACAGGTCACCCCGGCCTTCCGCTGGCTCACCCTACAGATGGGACAGGGCCGCGCCCCGGGGCAGGCCGGCTCCCGGACCGGGTCCGGCACCGGGCCTACTCCTCGGTCACCGTCGAACGACGGTTCCACGCACGCGGCGCTCGCCAGTGGAACCGCATGGCGAGCAGCCGCAACGCGAAGGCGGTGACCGCCGCGAGGCCACTGGTGAACGTGGTCAGGGCGGCATAGTGGATGCACAGCGCGACCATCGTGGCGCCCACGATCGCCGGAACCGCGTACAGATCACGGTCCCAGCGCAGCAGCGAAGGGACCTCGTTGGCCAGGACGTCCCGCAGCACACCGCCGCCGACGGCGGTGGCGAGACCCAGCGCCGCGGACGCGGTCACACCGAGGCCATAGCTGTACGCCTTGGTCGTACCGGTGACGCAGAACAGGCCGAGACCGGCCGCGTCGAACACGAGCACCGCGGCCTGGATGCGTTCCACGTGCGGGTGCAGGAAGAAGACGACGAGCGCGGCGAGCAGCGGGGTGAGGAAGTACCCGAGGTCCGTGAAGGCGGCCGGGGGCACGGCGCCGATCACGAGGTCGCGGAAGACCCCTCCCCCCAGCGCGGTCACCTCGGCGAGGACGGCGATGCCGAAGACGTCGAAGTTCTTCCGGACGGCAAGGAGCGCACCGGAGATCGCAAACACGAAGATGCCGACGACATCGAGCGTGTGCTGAACGGAGGGACTGAAGAACGTCTGGAGCTGCACCCTGACATTGTCTCCTGTCAGACCGCCTGAACCTTACAAAGCCAGGCCCACAGGATGAGTTTCCTTGCACACAACAGTCGAGGCCGACAAGCCGTCCCGCCGCGGACGCCCGAAATTGGGGTGCTTCCGCAACACCCCCACCACTCAATTGACCGTTCACTGTCAACACTTCTACGGTCCCCGCTGCCCCACGACCCGCCGGAGCGGGAGCCGGACCACTCAGCAGCCGGACCACTCAGCAGGGGGAATGCGTGCGCGAACCCGAACTGCAGCACCACCGTGCTGGCAGGGGCACCGCCGGACTTCCGGCGACCGGCGTCGGATGGAAGTCACCGGGCGACCAGCCACTGGCCCGGCCCCGCCACCGCGTGTGCCCCGGCAGTCCTGGACTGCCGGGGCACACGCGGTGGCGGACTCTCGTCACCCGTCCTCGGTGACCGCCCTACTTGTCCTCGTCGACCGTGGGTTCACCGGAGTCGGAGCCCGTTTCCGTCGAGCGCGCAGAGGACGCGTCCGAGGAAACTTCAACACCGGCTTCAGGGCCCGCCTCCGGCGATTCCCCGGACGCCGTTTCGGAGGCGGCTTCCCGGTCCTCGGCCCCTGCCCCTTCCGCACCGGTCCGGTCCGGGGTCGTCCCGGCCGCCTCCTTGGCCGCCGACAGCAGAACCGTGTCCTGGGGCGCCTGGTCCTCGAAGTTCTCCGGGTGGTGGCAGGCGACGCGCTGACCGGGCTTCAACTCCACGAGCGGCGGCTCGGTGGTCCCGCAGATCTCCGTCGCCTTCCAGCACCGGGTGTGGAATCGGCAGCCGCTCGGCGGGGAGATCGGCGAGGGTACATCGCCCTTGAGCAGGATGCGCTCGCTCTTGGCGTTCCTTCGCTTCGGGTCCGGAATCGGGACTGCCGACATCAACGCCTTGGTGTAGGGGTGCATCGGCGCCTTGTACAGCGAGTCCCGGTCGGCCAGCTCGACGATCTTGCCGAGGTACATCACCGCGATCCGGTCCGAGACGTGCCGGACGACCGACAGGTCGTGCGCGATGATCACGTATGTCAGGCCCAGCTCCTCCTGGAGGTCGTCCATGAGGTTGACGACCTGGGCCTGGATCGACACGTCCAGGGCGGACACCGGCTCGTCGGCGACGACCAGCTTCGGCTTCAGAGCCAGCGCCCGGGCGATGCCGATGCGCTGGCGCTGACCGCCGGAGAACTCGTGCGGGTAGCGGTTGTAGTGCTCGGGGTTGAGGCCCACGACCGACAGCAGCCGCTGCACTTCCTTCTTGATGCCGCCCTCGGGCGTGACGCCCTGGAGCCGGAAGGGAGCGCCGACGATGGTGCCGATGGTGTGGCGCGGGTTCAGCGACGAGTACGGATCCTGGAAGATCATCTGCACGTCACGGCGCATCGGGCGCATCCCGCCGACGCCGAGGTGGGTGATGTCCTTGCCCTCGAACTCGATGCTGCCGGCGGTCGGCTCCAGGAGCCGGGTGATCAGCCGGCCCATCGTCGACTTGCCGCAACCCGACTCGCCGACGACGCCGAGGGTCTCGCCGGAGCGGACTTCGAAGTCGAGCCCATCCACCGCGCGCACCGCGCCGACCTGCCGCTGCAGCAGCCCCTTCTTGATGGGGAAGTGCTTCTGCAGCCCGGTCACCTTCAGGAGCACTTCGCCGGGTGCGACCTCCTTGGTGAGAGTGGCCGTCCCGGAGTCCTTCGCCTCCGTGCCCTCGCTCTGTGCAGGGATGGTCACGGGCTTGTCCTCTGCGTTCTCACTCACAGCTTCGGCGCAATCTCTTCGGTCCAGATCCGCTCCCGCTGCTCCTGCGTCATGTGGCACGCGGCCCAGTGCTGGCTGCCGACCTCGGTCAGCTCCGGACGGACCGTGCGCGTGACGTTGTCCTTCGGGATGTCGGCGTACGGGCAGCGGGGGTTGAAGGCGCAGCCGGACGGGACGTTGATCAGGGAGGGCGGGGATCCCTTGACCGGGGTGAGGCGATCCTGCTGCTCCCGGTCGAGGCGCGGCATCGAACCGAGCAGCCCCCAGGTGTAGGGGTGGCGGGGTTCGTAGAACACCTTGTCGGCCGGGCCACGCTCGACACAGCGACCGCCGTACATCACCAGGATGTCGTCGGCCAGTTCGGCGACGACGCCCAGGTCGTGCGTGATGATGATGACCGCGGAGCCGAACTCCTTCTGCAGGTCCCGCATCAGGTCGAGGATCTGCGCCTGGACGGTCACGTCGAGGGCGGTCGTCGGCTCGTCCGCGATGAGTAGCTCAGGGTTGTTGACCAGCGACATCGCGATCATCGCGCGCTGGCGCATGCCACCGGAGAACTCGTGCGGGTAGTTGTCCACCCGCTTGTCCGGCTGGGGAATGCCCACGCGGTCGAGCATCTCGACCGCCCGCTTGCGCGCGGTCTTCTTGTCGACGTTGTGGTGGATCCGGTACGCCTCCACGATCTGCTGGCCGATCGTGTAGTACGGGTGCAGCGCGGACAGCGGGTCCTGGAAGATCATTGCCATCTCGCGGCCGCGCATCTTGCGCACCCGGTCGGGGTCGGCCGACAGCAGTTCAGTGCCGTTCAGCCAGATCTCGCCGGAGATCTGCGCCTTGCGCTTGCCGTACTGACCCGTGGTGTGCAGGCCCATGATGCCGAGCGAGGTGACCGACTTGCCGGAGCCGGACTCGCCCACGATGCCAAGGGTCTTGCCCTTCTCCAGCGTGAAGCTGAGTCCGTCGACGGACTTGACCAGACCGTCGTCCGTCGGGAAGTGCACCTTGAGGTCACGCACTTCGAGGAACGATGTGGGCGCGGCCGAGTCGCTGGTGGGCTCGCCCACGGCCGCTCCGCTCTTGCTGAGTTCGGTCATGAGAGCCTCACTCGGGGGTCGATCACGGCGTACAGGACGTCCACCACGAGGTTGGCGATGAGCACCGCGACAGAGGTGATCAGGGTGACGCCCAGGATGAAGGGCAGGTCCTGGTTCTTGATCGCGTCGAGCACTTTCTGGCCGAGGCCGGGCAGGCTGAACGTGGTCTCGGTCAGGATCGCACCGCCGATGAGGGCACCGAGGTCCATGCCGAGCATGGTCAGGATGGGGGTCATCGTCGAGCGCATGGCGTGCTTGCCGATGACGACCTGCTCCTTGAGGCCCTTGGCGCGGGCGGTGCGGATGTAGTCCTCGCCGAGGATCTCCAGCATGGTGGCGCGGGTGATGCGCGCGTACATCGCCGCGTAGAGGAAGGCGAGGGTGATCCAGGGCAGGATCATGCCGCCGAGCCAGCCGGTAACGCTGTCGCTCAGAGGAACGTATTCCCCGTTGATCCAGCCCAGTCCGTAGGAGAAGACCGCAAGGCTGAGCAGACCGGTGAAGTAGATCGGGAGGGACACCCCGCCCAGGGCGACGACCATCGCACCGCGGTCCCACAGGCTGCCCCGCTTGAGTGCGGAGAGCACACCCGCCGAGACGCCGAAGACCAGCCACAACACGGCGGCACCGAGCGCGAGACCCAGGGTCACCGGGAAGCGGTCGGTCAGTACCGGCCAGACGGCCTGCTCACTGCGGAAGGAGTAGCCGAAGCACGGTGCGGCGCAGTGGGTGACGTCACCGCCGGCCGCGTAGGTGCGGCCCACGAAGATGCCCTTGAAGAAGTCCCAGACCTGAAGGTAGACCGGGTCGCCCAGGCCGAGCTTCACCCGCACGGCTTCCACGGCCGCAGGGTCGGCCTGCTTGCCCACGAAGCTCGTGGCGATGTCCACGCCTGCCCACTTGGGGACGAGGAAGAAGATGCTGAAGACCACCAGGATGATGACCACCAGCATCACTGCGGCGGCGAACAGCCGCCTGATGAGGTAAGCGAGCACAGCTTACGGCCCGCCGCGGATCGTGGGCCGCCGGAGGTCTTCCGGCGGCCCACGCTCTCGCCGCGCCGGCCTTCACCTGCCTTTCGTGCCGTACGGCGGGTGTGCCGGGGTTACTTCGAGGACTTCAGGCCCAGGTTGACGAAGTCGTACATACCGCTGTACGCGTTCGTCGAGTACACGTTGGCCAGTCGCGAGGAGCGCCAGTTGATGAACTTCTCGAAGGTGAAGGGCAGGTAGTAGCCACCCTCCATCACCTTGTGGTTGATCTCCGTGGAGATGCTCGTCTGCTTCGCCGGGTCGGTCGCCTTGATGTACTGGTCGAACAGCCCGTCGATCGTCTTGTCCTTGACCAGGGCGAAGTTGTTGTTACCGCTCTGCAGGATGTACTTGCTGTCCCACAGCGGCAGACCGTAGCCCTGGACGCTCGGGAAGTCCGGGCCCCAGCCCATGATGATGATGCCGTAGCCCTTCTTCTTCACGTTGGCGGGGCTACCGATGATGCCGGCGGTCTGCGAACCGTCGTACTGGTCGATCTGCGCGTCGATGCCGACCTTCTTCAGCGACGCCTGCAGGGACTGGGCGGTGGCCACCTCGACCGGCTTGTTGTTGCGGACCGCGATGGTGGTGCTGAAGCCGTTGGGCTTGCCGCAGGCCTTCAGCTCGTCCTTGGCCTTGGCCACGTTGCCGTTCTTGTTGGCACCGGCGATCTGGTACGGGTCGTACTTCTGGCCCTCGGCACCCGGCACGGACGGCGGGAGCATGTTGGTGCCGATGTCACCACCGGCGACCGGGCCACCGCGAGCGGTCTGCAGCGACACGTGGTCGGCGCCGTAGATCACGGCCTTGCGGCAGTGGATGTTGTCGAACGGCTTCACGCTCTGCGGGAAGACCGCGTAGCGGACGTAGCCGGAGACCGGGTTGTCCAGGTTGCCCTTGTGCTGCTTCAGGGCGATGGTGCGGCCCTGCGGCGACAGGCCGGTCTGGTTGAGGTCCAGGTCGTAGTCGCCGGCGATCAGGCGCTGGTCCATGTCGTTGGCGTTCGTGAAGAACTTGACGCTGATCTTGTCCGGGTACGCCTTGCGGACCGGGTCCGAGGACGCCTTCCAATTGGTGTTGCGCACCAGGACGATGCCCTTGCCCGGGCTGTACGACTGGAACTTGTACGGACCGTCGGAGAAGGGGTGCAGCGAGTACTTGGACTTGGTGTCCTTGTCCTGGCGGACCGGCGACGCCGAGGGCAGCGCGATCATCTGCCGGAAGTCCGAGTTGGCCTGCGGCAGGTGGAAGACGATCGTCTTGTCGTCGGGCGTGGAGATCGCCTTCAGACCCAGGTGGTCAGCGGAGGTGTCCTTGTAGGGGCCCTTGTACGTGCCCTTGGGGTCGAGCACGTTCTTGAGGTAGACCGGGCCGCCGGAGAGGACGTCCTGCGCCCACATCCGCTCAATGCCGTACTTGACGTCCTTGGAGGTGAGCGGCTTGCCGTCCTCCCAGGTGAGGCCGTCGCGCAGGGTGAAGGTGTAGGTCTTGCCGTCGTCCGAGACCTTGCCCATGTCGGTGGCGAGGTCCGGCTGCAGCTCGGCACCCGCCTTGCCCGGCTCGGTCTTGTAGGTGACCAGCTGACGGCTGTAGTAGCGCATGAAGTTCCACGCCATGCCGTAGTAGCCACGGGTGGTGTCCCACGAGTCGGCGTCCTGCGTGCTCGCGAACTTCAGCTCGCCGCCCTTCTTGGCCAGCGAGGCCTGGGCGACCTTGTTGTTCGCCGCGTCGAAGCCGGCCGCGCCGTTCTTCGAACCGCCGCTGTCCTTGCCGCCGCCGCACGCCGCCGTGGTCAGCAGCCCGGCGACCACGACGGCAGCGGCCATGGCCTGCTTGCGCCGCCCTGAGGTGCGTTGGGTAGTCACGATCTCGGATCCTCCGGATTTGATGAGAGGCCCCGTGAGCAGTGCCACGGGTCGCTTGGGGTAAAGCAGTTCAGCGGGAGCCCTTCGGGTCCAGCGCGTCACGCACGCCGTCGCCGAAGAGGTTGAAGGCAAGAACGGTGATGAAGATCGCCACACCCGGGATCACCATGTACATCGGGTCCGAGTCGTAGTAGTCGATCGCGTTCGAGAGCATCTGCCCCCAGGAGGCCGTGGGCGGCTTGACGCCCACGCCCAGGAAGCTGAGCGCTGCCTCGGTAAGGATGTTGGTGGGGATCATCATCGTCGTGTACACGACGATCGGCGCGACGAGGTTGGGCAGCAACTCCTTGAAGAGGATGTAGAGCCGACCAGCGCCGAGCGAGCGAGCGGCCTCGACGTACTCGCGTTCCCGCAGTGACAGCGTCTGACCGCGGACCACACGTCCGATGTAGGGCCAGCCGAAGAAGCCGATGACCAGGATCATGACGAACAGGCGCACGCCTGTACCGCTGAGGCCCAACATCTCGTTCGGCATGACGGAGACCAGCGCGATGATGAACAGCAGCTGCGGGAAGGCGAGGAGACCGTCCATGACACGGCTGATGACCGAGTCGACCCAGCCGCCGAAGAAGCCGGCCAGAACTCCGAGCACCGTGCCCAGCACCACCGCGACCAGGGCGGACAGGAAGCCGACGAGCAGGGAGATGCGGGCACCGTAGACGACGCGCGCGAAGATGTCGCGGCCGTTGACCGGTTCGACTCCGAGGAGGTGGTCGCCGCTGATGCCGCCCAGGGACCCCCTGGGCGTTCCGAACAGCGGGTCGATCAGGGACTCGTGGTAGGCATCCGGGTCCTGCCCGATCAGGCTCGTGATCAACGGCGCGAGCACCGCGATCACAATGAGGAGGAGAACAACGATGCCGCCGGCCAGGGCGAGCTTGTCCCGCTTCAGACGCTCCCATGCGATCCGCCCCAGGGAACGCCCCTGAACGGCCTTCGCATTGGTGGCGGCAACCGCCGCTTGCTCGGCCGCAGCCGCGGCCGCTTCCGCGGTCGGCTCGTGCAATGGTGCCGTCATTAGGCTGGGACCCCTCTCAACCGGCGGTAACCGGCCCGTACTTGCCGCTGGTAGCGGCATCAATCAGTCCTTCGTACGCAGGGGCCGCGCCCCTTGAAGGGGGAGTCTTCAATGCTGATGCGATCAGCCGCCAGCCTTGACGGTGAATGGATGCGCAACCGTGATGCAAGCTGGGGATTCCCGTTATGCGGACAGTACGTCACGGCGACCGGACAAGAGTAAGCCGAACAACGCCGGAGCAAAAAGGGCAATCAGGACAAGAGGAACTCGTGTGTCCCGTGAATCCTGCTCAGTAGCCGCCGCGCACCGGCGGATAGCCGTACCCGGCGGCAGGGGCCTGCGGCTGGGGCGGGGCCTGGAACCCGGGACGGGGCTGAGGTTGCGGTGGACCCACGTGGGCCTCGCGGTCGTAGAACGGGCGCGCGCTGGCCCGCATCCACATCACCACCGGGTCGTAGTCGTCGGTCATCGCGACCGTCGACACCGGGAGCCCCTCCGGCACCACCCCGATGGACTGCTGCATCATCGCGCGCACCGAGTCCACCGCGGCGGGCGAGGTGTCGTACACGTCCAGGCCGATGGCGAGGTACGGCGCCCCGAGCGCCGGCTGCACCCAGGCACGGCGCAGGGAGCGCAAGGCGGGGGTGCGGTGGGCATTCTGCGCGAGCAGGGCGTAGAACTGCGGAATCTCGATAACGGGCTCAGTGAGGCGCAGGGGGCCGGCGGGCTGACGTCCCAGGCCGGTGGCCAGACGGCGCAGGTCGAGCCAGGGAACGCCGACACCGCCGCCCGGGGCGTGCGGGTTGAGCCAGAGACCGTAGTGGTCGGGGTAGAGGGTGCGGGCCACGTCGAGTCCGTCGACGACCTCGTAGGAGCGGTTCCAGCCGCTGACGGATAGTTCCTGGGCGGAGGTCACACAGGGGGCGTAGTGGAAGCCCTCGACCTCCATGTCCCCGTACTGGGCATCCGGGGAACCGGCCTGGCCGTGCCAGAGGAGCATCCAGATCTGGCCGGAGGACGGGGTGGCGAGGGCGCGCAGCAGTGCCTCGTACGCGTCGTAGCGTCCGGGCGTGACCTGGCGCAGCATGTGCTCGACGCTGCCACTGTGGCTCGCGCTCACCTGTCGTACCGGCCCTTCTTCGGAAGCCCCTCGTTCAAAGACAGCTTAAGCGCCCACTGGGGTGAGGCCTGGGGTTCGTGCACGCGTACGAATCGTCCGTGACCGGCCGTGTCCCGTTTGCGGCCGGGACCCACACCGGACACGGCCGTGCGGCGCTCGGGTACGTCAGTGGCCGTACTGGTAGAAGGGCCGGACGTGGTTCTTCAGCCACTCGGCCACCGGGTCCTCGGTCACGTCCAGGAGGACCAGGTTGACCGGCCACGGCACCGGCACCCTGCCCAGGGCGCGGCCGAGGGCCTCCAGGGGGCGAGCGCGCAGGTCGCCCTCCCACTGCGACAGTTCCACGCCCACGAACATCACCGGGTCTGCCGTCTCGACGGCGGCCAGGCAGCGGCGGGCCGTGACGACCACGCCGGTCTCGGCGAACTCGGCGGAGGCGGCGGAGAGGAAGTCGACCGGGTCGTCCTGCCAGTCGGGCTCGAAGAGACGGACCCGGCCGCCGCTGCTGGGGCCGTCGAGCGGGGTGCGGGGCCCACGGCACAGTTCGGCGACCGCCTCGGGTGGCAGGGGGATGCCGACCACACCGCCCGGGTTCACGGCCATGCCCGCCTGCGGGGGAAGCCCGCGGGCGAACTCCACGGCAGGTGCGATGGTGTACGACATGTGGGAACCGGAGACCTGACGGAGCTGCTCCTCGGAGCTGAACACCGGAACGTACGCCTGGCCGTCGATCTCCAGCGTGGGCAGGTCCAGTTGGCCGCTGTCCGGGCCCCCGCCGCTGGGCAGTGGGATCCACAGGAAGCTCCGGCCGAGAACCTCGATGATCCGGCTGCCCGCGGACGGGATGCCGAGGGAGGCCGACAGCACCTCCTCCAGTTCATTGCCGGGCCAACCGCCGTGCGGGTGGGGGTGTGCCTGTGCGGGGAAGCCCGCGGGAACGTCCGCCGGGAAGTCCATCTGCTCTACCGCCTGCTGGGAACCGCTGTTGTGGAGAAGAAGGCTAGCGGGTGACGGTGACATCACCGAGGGCGAGTGCCGGCTGACCCGGCTCGGCCTAAGAAGCCGATGCGCTTCAGGGTGTCCGCCGCAGCCCGGTCCAGCAGCACAGCCGAGCCGCAGCCGACAGGCACCCGGCCCCGCTCGACCGCGCCGAGCAGGCGGGCCGTCGTACGGCAGTGGCGGCGGAAGGCGTGGCGGGAGACCCCCCGGCCACGCTGGCGTTGGCCCGCCCGGGCGGCCTCGGGAGCGACGTCGAGCAACAGCAGGTGCAGGATGCCGCCGCGGCGGCGGGCCGCACGGGCGAGCCAGCCGCGCACCCAGCCCTGGGTACCGCAATCGTGCACAACGACGGCCTCCTCGGCGCGCAAGGCGTGCCACAGCCGGCTGTAGTGGACGAGGCGCACCAGGGGGCGGTAGAGCGCGTACGGCAGTAAGCGGGGCAGCCGGGCGGCGAAGCGCTCACGGGTGTCCTGGGAATCGACGCACTGGCCGACGGCCGTGCGGTGCATCAGCGTGGACTTTCCGCTGCCGGGCAGGCCGGTGACCACGACCACGTCACGGGCACCGAAGTCCAGGGCCCGGGGGCTGCGGCCGGCTCGGCCGCGCAGATCGCGGACGACCGCGGAGGAAGGCTCGGAGCAGCTCTCATGGGCCGGGGCGAAGGGCTGCCCCGACACCACGGCACCGGCGGTGACGTACCCGGTGGTCCTCTTCACCATGATCGTCCTCCCCTACGGACTTGGCCGTTCCCGTGCCCACCACACGTAAAGGGAGGGTAATGAGGCGATGTCGGTGGTTCGGTGCGCATACCGCCACGGCTCGGTTACAGATGTGACCCTGACGGGCGGGGCCACGGCGTGCAATGATGTGCCGGCCAACTGCATACCGGCCGCTTGAATCCGCGCGGGAGAGTCCCCAGGCCGCTGGGGCGCCGAAGGAGCAAGTCCCTCCCTTGAATCTCTCAGGCCCCGTTACCGCGCGGGCGAGGCACATCTGAAAAGCGGGCTGCTGTGACAGTGGCTCCACCCAAGGTGCAAGCCGTGGTCGTCCCCGTGGCGGTCGTGGCGAACCTCTCAGGTTCCGATGACAGATGGGGAGGAACGTTCCTCGCCCCGTCCGCCTTCCCTGGGAGACGACCGACCGATGAGCAGTACCGAACCCACTGAACTCCGTCATACTGCGCTGGATGCGCTGCACCGCTCGCTCGGTGCGACGATGACCGACTTCGCCGGCTGGGACATGCCCCTGCGTTACGGCTCCGAGCGCGACGAGCACATCGCGGTGCGGACCAAGGCTGGCCTGTTCGACCTCTCCCACATGGGTGAGATCACCGTGACCGGCTCCGAGGCTGCCGTCTTCCTGAACCACGCCCTGGTCGGCAACATCGCCTCGGTCGGCGTCGGTCGTGCCCGCTACACCATGATCTGCCAGGCCGACGGCGGCATCCTGGACGACCTGATCGTCTACCGGCTGGCCGAGACCGAGTACATGGTCGTGGCCAACGCCTCCAACGCCCAGGTGGTGCTGGACGCACTGACCGAACGGGCCGCCGGTTTCGATGCGGAGGTACGTGACGACCGGGACGCCTACGCGCTGATCGCGGTGCAGGGCCCCGAGTCCCCCGGCATCCTGAAGTCCCTGACGGACGCGGACCTGGACGGCCTCAAGTACTACGCGGGTCTGCCCGGTACGGTCGCCGGTGTCCCGGCCCTCATCGCCCGCACCGGCTACACCGGCGAGGACGGCTTCGAGCTGTTCGTGAAGCCGGAGCACGTCGTGCGGCTATGGCAGGCCCTGACCGAGGCGGGCGAGGGCGTCGGCCTGGTGCCGTGCGGCCTGTCCTGCCGGGACACACTGCGCCTGGAGGCAGGCATGCCGCTGTACGGGCACGAGCTGAACACCTCCCTCACCCCCTTCGACGCCGGCCTCGGCCGCGTGGTCAAGTTCGAGAAGGCGGGTGACTTCGTTGGACGGGACGCGCTGGCGAAGGCCGCCGAGCGCGCTGCTTCCCAGCCGCCCCGGGTCCTGGTCGGCCTGATCGCCGAAGGCCGCCGAGTGCCGCGCGCCGGGTACTCCGTGGTCGCCGGCGGCGAGGTGATCGGCGAGGTCACCTCCGGAGCTCCCTCCCCCACCCTGGGCAAGCCGATCGCCATGGCCTATGTCGACGCGGCGCACGCAGCGCCGGGCACCGCGGGTGTCGGCGTGGACATCCGGGGCAGCCACGAGCCGTACCAGGTCGTGGCGCTGCCGTTCTACAAGCGCCAGAAGTGACACTGAGCGCGGAACGTCCCCTGACGTGACTCTGCGCACACTTCCCTGCTCACGAGCAGTTCCAGCAGTCCCCCCTTCATCAGCCCTCCCGCGCGTACAGGAGAATCCAGGTCATGAGCAACCCCCAGCAGCTGCGCTACAGCAAGGAGCACGAGTGGCTGTCGGCCGCCGAGAACGGCGTCTCGACGGTCGGCATCACCGAGTTCGCGGCCAACGCGCTCGGCGATGTCGTCTACGCCCAGCTCCCCGAGGTCGGCTCCACGGTGTCCGCGGGCGAGACCGTGGGCGAGTTGGAGTCGACGAAGTCGGTATCCGACCTGTACTCGCCGGTCACCGGTGAGGTCACCGAGATCAACGAGGATGTCGTCAACGACCCTTCGCTGGTGAACTCCGCCCCCTTCGAAGACGGCTGGCTGTTCAAGGTACGCGTCACGGAGGAGCCGGCCGACCTGCTCTCCGCCGACGAGTACGCCGCCCACGCCGCCGGCTGAAGAGTCCTGAAGGAGTCGTAGCCGTATGACTGTCCTGAACACCCCCCTGCACGAGCTGGACCCGGAGATCGCCGCCGCGGTCGACGCCGAGCTCAGCCGCCAGCAGTCCACGCTGGAGATGATCGCGTCCGAGAACTTCGCGCCGCTCGCGGTGATGGAGGCGCAGGGCTCGGTCCTCACCAACAAGTACGCCGAGGGCTACCCGGGCCGCCGCTACTACGGCGGCTGCGAGCACGTCGACGTCGCCGAGCAGATCGCCATCGACCGGATCAAGGAGCTGTTCGGCGCCGAGTACGCCAACGTGCAGCCCCACTCCGGTGCCTCCGCCAACCAGGCGGCGCTGTTCGCGCTGGCCCAGCCCGGGGACACCATCCTCGGCCTGGACCTGGCGCACGGCGGCCACCTGACCCACGGGATGCGGCTGAACTTCTCCGGCAAGCAGTTCCACGTGGTCGCGTACCACGTGGACGTGGAGACCGGCCTGGTCGACATGGCCGAAGTCGAGCGGCTCGCCAAGGAGCACCGCCCGAAGGTGATCATCGCCGGCTGGTCGGCCTACCCGCGGCAACTGGACTTCGCCGAGTTCCGCCGGATCGCCGACGAGGTCGAGGCCCACCTGTGGGTCGACATGGCGCACTTCGCGGGCCTGGTCGCCGCCGGTCTCCACCCGAACCCGGTGCAGTACGCGGACGTGGTCACCTCCACCACCCACAAGACCCTCGGCGGCCCGCGCGGCGGCATCATCCTCGCGAAGAAGGCCTTCGCCAAGAAGCTGAACTCGTCCGTCTTCCCGGGCTTCCAGGGCGGTCCCCTGGAGCACGTGATCGCGGCCAAGGCCGTCTCCTTCAAGGTCGCGGCGGGCGAAGAGTTCAAAGAGCGCCAGCGCCGGACCGTGGACGGTGCTCGCATCCTCGCCGAGCGTCTGACGGCGTCCGACGCCCGCGCGGCCGGCGTGAACGTCCTGTCCGGCGGCACCGACGTGCACTTGATCCTGGTCGACCTGCGCGAGTCCGAGCTGGACGGCCAGCAGGCCGAGGACCGCCTCCACGAGGTCGGGATCACCGTCAACCGCAACGCCGTCCCGAACGACCCGCGCCCCCCGATGGTCACCTCGGGCCTGAGGATCGGCACGCCCGCGCTCGCGACCCGCGGCTTCACGGCCGAGGACTTCGCCGAGGTCGCGGACGTGATCGCCGAGGCGCTCAAGCCGTCCTACGACGCCGAGGCCCTCAAGACGCGGGTGAAGGCGCTCGCCGACAAGCACCCGCTGTACCCGGGTCTGAACAAGTAGGTCACCGCACCAGCAGGTCACCTCTGGTGGGGCACCGCGCACACTGGACACACCGGTGGCGCGGTGCCCGCCCCCTGCACCGCCCAGCACCACCCAAGCACCACCCCGCATTGAGGAGTCACCCGTGGCCATCTCGGTCTTCGACCTGTTCTCGATCGGCATCGGCCCGTCCAGCTCCCACACGGTCGGCCCGATGCGCGCAGCACGCATGTTCGCCCGCCGGCTGCGCAACGAGGGTCTGCTCGACTCCGTCGCGTCCCTGCGCTGCGCGCTGTACGGATCGCTCGGGGCAACCGGCCACGGCCACGGCACTCCGAAGGCGGTCCTCCTCGGCCTGGAAGGCGCCTCGCCGCGCACGGTGGACGTGGAAACGGCCGACGAGCGGGTGGAGAAGATCAGACAGTTGGAGCGTCTGTCGCTCCTCGGCGAGCACGAGATTCCGTTCTCCTACGGCGAGGACCTGGTGCTGCACCGCCGCAAGGCCCTGCCGTACCACGCCAACGGCATGGCCGTCTGGGCGTACGACGCGTCCGGCGCGGAACTGCTGTCGAAGACCTACTACTCGGTCGGCGGCGGCTTCGTCGTGGACGAGGACGCGGTCGGCGCGGACCGCATCAAGCTGGACGACACGGTGTTGAAGTACCCCTTCCGCACGGGCGACGAACTGCTGCGCCTGGCCAAGGAGACGGGCCTGTCGATCTCTTCGCTGATGTTCGAGAACGAGCGGGCCTGGCGCACGGAGGAGGAGATCCGGGCCGGACTCCTGGAGATCTGGCGGGTGATGCGCGCGTGCGTGCAGCGCGGCATGTCACGCGAGGGCATCCTGCCCGGCGGTCTGAAGGTCCGCCGCCGCGCGGCCGTCTCGGCCCGTCAACTGCGCGCCGAGGGGGACCCGCTGGCGCACGCGATGGAGTGGATCACGCTCTACGCGATGGCGGTGAACGAGGAGAACGCGGCCGGCGGCCGGGTCGTCACCGCCCCGACCAACGGCGCAGCCGGAATCATCCCCGCAGTCCTGCACTACTACATCAACTTCGTACCGGGCGCCGACGAGGACGGCGTGGTGAGGTTTCTGCTGGCTGCGGGCGCGATCGGCATGCTCTTCAAGGAGAACGCCTCCATCTCCGGCGCCGAGGTCGGCTGCCAGGGCGAGGTGGGCTCCGCCTGTTCGATGGCCGCGGGCGCGCTGGCGGAGGTGCTCGGCGGCTCCCCCGAGCAGGTCGAGAACGCGGCCGAGATCGGCATGGAGCACAACCTCGGCCTCACCTGCGACCCGGTCGGCGGCCTGGTCCAGATTCCCTGCATCGAACGCAACGGCATGGCCGCGGTGAAGGCCGTCACGGCGGCCCGGATGGCGATGCGCGGCGACGGCTCCCACAAGGTGTCCCTGGACAAGGTCATCAAGACCATGAAGGACACGGGTGCCGACATGTCGGTGAAGTACAAGGAGACGGCCCGGGGCGGACTCGCGGTGAACATCATCGAGTGCTAGGGAAACAGGCCTTTCCCGGTGCGTTCGTGTCCTGCGGTCCCGGGCGGCGTGGACCGGGGTGAGGCAGGCGGCCCGGCCGCACCCGTGATCGGTGGCAGGTCGTGTGACCAGGAAGCGGATTCCCTCACTGGAGTACCAACGACGTCTGCGCACGGCAGGGCACACCCGGGTCCTCGACCGGTTCAGGTGATCAGGCTCTGGACAGCGTCAACGGGAGAGCCGAGATCGGCCGGTTGCCACGTGGTCAGGGCGTTCCCGTTTCCCCAGTAGGTCTCGTGGAGAAGGTCATCGGCTGTCCCGGTGTACACGTGCTGCACGGAGTCGGAGGTGATCTGGGACGAAACGCTGTTCACCGCCGATCCGAGGCTGGCGATCTGCCACGTCGTAAGGCTGTTCCCACCGCCCCAGTAGGTTTCGTGGACGGTACCGTCAGCGTTGCCGGCATAGATGTGCTGTACGCCGGTGGAGATCTGGGTACTGATTCCCTTGACGGGCGAGCTGAAGTGCGCGGCCTGCCACGTGGTCAACGAATTGCCGTTCCCCCAGTACGTCTCGTAGACGCTGCCCCCTTGGCTGCCGGAGTAGACGTGCTGGACGGTGTCCGGAGTGATGCGCGAGTCCACGGAGGTCACCGCCGATCCGAGGCTGGCGATCTGCCACGTCGTCAGGGCATTGCCTCCGCCCCAATAGCTCTCGTGGACGGTGCCGGCCTGGGTCCCGGAGTAGACGTGTTGCACACCGTTGTCCACCTGGGTGGAAAGGGCGTTGACGCTGCTGCCGAAGCTGGCGATCTGCCACGTGGTCAGGGAGTTCCCGCTCCCCCAGTACGTCTCGTGCACAGTGCCGTTCGACGCTCCGGTGTAGACGTGTTGCACGCCATCGGGCGTGATCTGTGTGGAGATGGAGGTGACGGGCGACCCGATGCTCGCAACCTGCCACGTCGTCAGGGCGTTGCCTCCGCCCCAGTAGGTCTCGTGGACGGTGCCGGCCTGGGTCCCGGAGTAGACGTGGAAGACACCGTTGGAGGTTCGGGCCGAAACGGCAGTCACCGGCGACCCGAGGCTGGCGATCTGCCACGTCGTCAGGGCGTTGCCTCCGCCCCAGTAGGTCTCGTGGACGGTGCCGTCGGCGGCACCGGCGAAGATGTGCTGGATCCCTTGCAGGCCAGTGCCTCCGCCACCGGACGAGAGGTCTTTGAAGTGGATGTAGCCCGAGGCCGAACTGACGGGGACCGTGTGTTCGCCCCAGTGGCCGGTGTAGTCGGAGTTGTAATCCTCGATGGTCACGGTCGAGTCGCTGTTGACCGACTCGACCCAGGCGACGTGTTGCGGTGAGGACGTCCAGTAGATCGCGCCAAGAGCCGGGGTCATGTTGACCGCATAGCCGCGAGCGCTGGCGTCCGGTCCCCAAGCGGAGGCGTTGTCGTGGAACGGCATCTCGAAGCCGTTGACCGAGTGCAGCATCCACGCCGCATATGACGTGCACTCGCGGTTGTACTCACCCCAATTGTCCAAGACGCTGTCCATGGGTGTGGGCGGCGCCCACTGCGCGGGGTAGGTGTCAGTGCCTGCAGCCGCCGTCGCGGCAGCGGACACGGTGATGATCGCTGTGGTGCCGAGCAAGGCGAGTACCAGGGCAAGTCTGCCGATGGCTGCTGTGACACGCGAACCGACGTCTCTCGACCGGTCTCCTTGGGCGTTGTTCATCCGGTTCCCCCCTCAGACGGCGGTGGCCGCGTGGGCCGCATCGCTACAGCAGGTGATGCTATCCAACACACAGTGATCATCTACGTAAGTCCGGCAAACCGACCTCAGGGGCAAGGCCGTCGCCAGGCAGACGATCCACGACGCACAAAGTGGTCCGACGCAGCGGCCGACGGCTGAACAGCAGCTCCCCGACCATCAGATCCGGCCGGACCGTCCCGGCGATCTCGACCGGCGCCTTGGGCGCTCGCCCTGCACGACGCGGACGACCTCGTGGAAGAACGGTTCGACGCGACGCCGCCGAGCGGGGCCGTGCCACGCCGAGGGAAGGCAGCCAGGCCTGGTCACGGAATGGTCTGCGGCTCGCGCTCGGGCTTGCCCGCCTTGTTACTGATGTCCCGTCAGGGGCTACCGCGCAGTAACCGGCTCCCCCTACGCTGTCGTCAACTTGACCTCGAATAAGGGGAGTTCGGCATGCTCAAGATTCGCTTGGTGAGACGGCTGGCGGCGCTCGCGGGTGCCGCCGCCCTGATGACAGTGGTTCCGGGCACCCCCGCCCAGGCCGCGTCGCCGAAGTTCTCCGAGACGACGGCGATCGGCACGCACAACGCGTACGAGAAGTCCAAGTACACCTATTTCGCACAGGCGTTGGACTCAGGCGCCTCACTGCTGGAGCTGGATGTGTACGTCGACACCATCAGCCATCGCTGGCGGGTCAGCCACAGCAACCCCTGGGGGGACAACAACAACTGCGAGGCCGCGAAGAACCCGGACGAGTTGTACAGCAAGAGCCGCAACCAGGATCTCGGCAGCTGCCTGGACAACATGGCCGCCTGGAACCAGCTGCACCCCGACCACCCTCCGATCGTCATCAAGGTCGAGATGAAGGTGGGCTTCTACGACAAGGGGGGTCTCGGTCCCGACGAGTTCGACACGCTCGTCTCCCAGAAACTGGGCAGCAGCGTGTACAAGCCCGCGGACCTGCTGGACGGCACGTACCCCTCCCTCGATGCCGCGGCCAAGGCCAACGCCTGGCCGACCCGCGACTCCCTCAAGGGCAAGTTCCTGTTCGAGCTGATCCCGGGCACGGTGGAGCAGGCCAACCCGTTCGACCATTACTGGACGGACGAGGAGTACGCGGACCATCTGCGGAACCTGTATGCGGCCGGCGACATCTCAGCGGCCGAGGCGTTCCCGGCCGTGCTCGGGGCCCAGAACGGCGATCCACGCGTCAGCCGCTACGACTCCTCGATCCGACCGTGGTTCGTGTTCTTCGACGGTGACGCGGCCACCTACGTCAACAACGGCTACGACACGTCGTTCTACTCGGCACACCACTACATCCTGATCACGACGGACGCCGCCGGCGTGTCCCCCGCCATCTCCTCCACGGACCCGACGGACGCCGAAGTCGCCGCCCGGCTTTCACTGCTGGCCAAGGATCACGCGAGCCTCATCACCTCGGACTGGGCGACGAAACCGGCATCGGTGCTCGGCTCGGTGACCACCCGGGGCTGACACCTCGCACCGGCGAACGATTGCCGCACACCGGTGGGATCAGCGGAGCGAGGAGGGGGGCAAGCAACAAAGGGGGTGCCCCTCCCCCGTTTCCGCGGGACGGACACCCCCTTCGGGCAGGTCACTTGTTCAGGTAGGCCCAGAACTCGTCGAACGACAGGACCTTGTCGCCGTTGAGGTCGCGGGTCCTGATGATGGCCTCTGCCACCGCGTCGGTGACGTTCCAGTCACCCCCCTGGGCCAGGGCGGACTTGAACTCGGCTGCGGTGATGACCCCGTCACCGTTCGCGTCGATCCGCTGGAACTGCTTGCGTGCTTCCTCGATGTCCGCCACCGATCCGCCCCTTTTACTCGTGTTTCTCATGCCGTGCTGGCGTACTGACGCTGGTCAGATTAACGGCCTTGGCGGACCCTCGGCGCCGCGGCCACCCGTCCATCGGCCCAGGGACCAGTGGTTCCGGAGCTCCCGGGGTCCGAGGGTCCAGGGACCCAGGGACCCAGGGACCCAGGGACCCAGACTGGCGTCTGGAACACCCACACGCGAGGGGCGGCGCTTCAACGTTCCCGCGTCAGCGGAAGATGCCGGTGTGGCCGAGTGAATAGCGACCCGGCTGGGGGTACACGGCTAGCCCGTGCGGGCCCCTGCCGACCTTGATGCGGGCCAGTTCGGTGCCGGTGCGGGTGTCGATGGCGTACACCTCGGCGTTGTACCGGCCGGACAGCCAGAGGACCTTGCCGTCCGCTGAGACCCCGCCCATGTCCGGACTGCCGCCACCAGGCAGACGCCACTTCTTGGTGAGCCGGTTCCGGGTGAAGTCAAAGACGGAGATGGAGCCTTCGCCCCGGTTGGAGATGTACATCTCGCGGGAGTCGCGGCTGATGTAGAGACCGTGGCAGCCTTTGCCCGTGTAGAGGAACCGGGGCTTGGCGAAGGTGTCGCCATCCAGGATCCACATTCCGTCGGCCACCATGTCGGCGATGTAGAACAGTTTGCCGTCCGGAGAGATCTTGACGTCCTGCGGCTTCGCGCCCGCGTACGGAAGTTTCTGCTGTGCGACCACCTTCATCTGGACGGTGTCGACCTTGAGCAGTTCACCGCTGAACTCGCAGGAAACGATGAAGTAGCGGCCGTCGGCGGAGAAGTCGGCGTGGTTGACGCCGTAGCAGTTGACCGGCACCGCCTTGACCACCTTCATGGTGTGCGCGTCGCGGAACACGAGTTGACGGTCCATGGAGGCCATCACGACAGCGTGTTTGCCGTCGGGGGTGAAGTACAGGTTGTAGGGGTCGTGCACGGCGACCGGCTTACCCGGCTTGCCGGTCTTCGGGTCGATCGGGGTGAGGGAGTTACCGAGGTCGTTGTTGACCCAGAGGGTCTTCAGGTCCCAGGACGGCACGACGTGCTGCGGCTGGCGGCCGACCGGGATGGTCTCGATGACCTGGTACGTCTTGGGGTCGATAACGGTGACGGTGTTGGATTCGGTGTTGGGCACGTACACCCGGGAGGGGAAGTCCTTGACCACGGGTGAGAGCTGGTTCGGGCGGTCGGCGGCGTAGACGTCGGCCGGATCCTCCACCGGCGGCATCCCCGGCAGGACGTTCACCTTCGGCTTCTTCGCCTGTGCCGGAACCGGGGCCCCGCTACCGAGGGCCTCGTTCTCTTGGTGTTGTCTCCCACCGCAGGCGGACAGCAGCGTCAGGGCGGTGACGGCGACTCCGGCGGCTAGCAGGCGGGCGGCTTTCGTGGTTCGCATCAGCTGAGCAGCTCCGTGGTGGTGACCGCGCGCAGTCCGCGGCGGCCGAGTTCGTGAAGGACATCGGGGAGGGCGGCGACCGTGTCCTGGTATCCGAAGTGCAGACTCACCACCGACCCATGACGCACGTCGGCGAGCACGTTGCGGGTGACGGCCGCGGCGCCGGGCCGGGTGTAGTCGAGCGAGTCGACGTCGTACGACAGCACGTGCGGGTAGCCGGCCGCGCGGGCCAGCCGGGCGACGAGCGGGGAGGCGGTCGGGGCGCGGGAGGGACGGAACCAGGTGCCGATGGAGCCGGTGAGTCGCTTGAGCCGGTCGGCGCACTCGGTGATCTCCTTGCGGGCGTCCGGTTCGGCCAGGGCGTTCACGGAGATGTGCCGCTGGGTGTGGTTGCCGAGGTCGTGGCCGCCGTCGAGGATGCGCCGGGCGATACCGGGGTGCTCGTCCAACCAGGTGCCGACGGCGAGCACGGTGAGCCGGGCACCCAGCTCCTCGGCCACGCCGAGCAGGGAGTGGGCGAGGCCGGGGTCGCCCTGGCCGTGGAAGGTGAGGGCGACCTGGGCACGGGTGCGCGGGCCGTGGCTGATCTGGACGGGTTGCCCGGGGTAGCCGCGGGGGGCCGGGGCAGCCCGAGCGGCGGGCGAGGACCCGGGAGCAGACGGCGGGGTCGGGGTGGTGGGCGGGGCGGCCGGGCCCGAGCCGCAACCGGCGGCGAGCGCGCCGCCGGCGACAAGCCCGGCGCCCGTGCGCAGCACCCCACGTCGGTTGATGGTGGTCACCCGCACCATTTAAGAGGTAATAGGGTGGAAAACCGCAGATTAGCCCGTTTAGGGGTATTTCGGATTGCAGGCCGGCAGTGGGCGCTAGCGGTCGGCGACCCGCATCTCGAACCAGGTCGTCTTGCCACGCGGCAACAGGTCCACGCCCCACCGGTCAGAAAGCTTGTCGACCAGGAACAGCCCTCGACCGCTGACGTCCATCTCCTGAACCGGCATCAGACAGGGCAGGCCGCGCGAGGGATCACGGACCTCCACTCGGATCCAGCCGGTGCGGCGGCGCATCCGGAGACCGAAGACGCGGGCGCCGGTGTGGCGTACGGCGTTGCCGACGAGCTCCGACACGAGCAGGACGGCGTCCTCGGCGAGTTTGGGGCTCAGCCGCCAGGTGCGTAAGACGACGACCTGAACGAGCCGACGAGCCGTGGCCGCGGACTCCGGGCGGGAGGGCAGCGGCACCTCCGTCTCCGCTGGATCACCGAACAGTTCGAGCGCCTTGAGCGCCTGCTCGTCCTCCGCCGCGGGCGACCAGCGTGCCGCGGCTGCACGGCAGTGTCCCCGCGGCTGTTCGATGCCCTCCAGCCCCGCCATGCCCCCATGATGGCGGCCCAAAGCCGTCTTGGGGGCCGTTCCGAAGGAATACGCCCCCTGCACGCCCCCGCCCCACCCCCATCGAATGGCATATGCCGAAGGCATTCCGAGGTTCGGTGCAGCCCCCTTGACCTGCGACAACGCCTCATCCTCGGGCAATCGTCAGCCTCCCTCGACGAGGCAGGCTTAAGGGTTCCTTAAGGTTCCCATAATCCGCCCCTTCGAGGGACCGGGATGAGACGTCGCGTCAATTGCAAGAGTTCCTGGGGAATTACCAGGAAGTTCACGCCGCTGTCGCCCGGTGGAGCGCGGCCGGGAAGGACGGTCAGCGGAACTTGGCCTTTCCCGGGCCTTCCTCCACGAAGCTACGCATACCCCGCTCACGGTCTTCGGTGGCGAACAGACCCGCGAACCAGTTCCGTTCGACAGCGAGCCCGGTGTCGATGTCGGTCTCCAGTCCGGTGTCGACCGATTCCTTCGCCGCGCGCAGCGCGATCGCCGGCCCCTGAGCGAGCTTCGCGGCCCAGGCGTGTGCCTGCTCGTACACGTCGGCGGCCGGGACGATCCGGTCCACCAGTCCGATGGCGAGGGCCTCGTCGGCCCGGACCTGACGGCCGGTGAAGATCAGGTCCTTGGCCTTGGAGGGGCCGACCAGCCTGGACAGCCGCTGGGTGCCACCGGCCCCCGGGATGAGACCGAGCAGGATCTCGGGCTGGCCGAGCTTGGCGTTGTCCGCGGCGATGCGGTAGTCGGCACACAGGGCCAGTTCGCAGCCGCCGCCGAGCGCGTAGCCGGTGATGGCGGCCACAACGGGCTTGGGGATGCGGGCCACGGCGGTGAAGGAATCCTGCAGGGCGCGGGCGCGCAGGACCATCGCGGTGTGGTCCATGTCCTGCATCTCCTTGATGTCCGCGCCCGCTGCGAACACCCGCTCGCCACCGTAGATCACCACGGCGCGCACGTCGTCGCGGCGCGTGGCCTCCTCGGCGAGTTCCTTCAGTCGGTCCTGCGTGGCGATGTCCAGCGCGTTCATCGGCGGACGCTCCAGACGCAGGGTTCCGACACCTTCGGCAACTTCGAGAGTGACGGTCATGCAGGTCAGGTTAACGGGGACTAACGCGGCAACCGCGCCTGGGGTGCACAGCGGCTGCAACGTCTGAGTGATCAGGTACCTGTGCTGTTCAGGGCGGTCCGGTGAGGGGCCCACCCGTCACCGCACAGGCTCTCCGTCGCCGTCCCGCCAGCCGTACGCCGACTTCCCCGACACCCGTAACCCCCGAGTCACCTCCGGCAGCCGCGCCCCGGCACCAGCATCTCCGCGGCCCCGAAACGAACCGACGCACGCTCCGCCACCCCACAGCGGTCAGACCGTCACCATCCGCCTCCCTCGGGACGAGGACGTAGCACCGCCGACGTCCGCTGCAGCGCGCCCCTTCAACGTCAGTGGACGAGTTCAACGTCAGTGGACGAGAACGGCGCGGGGCCTCAGCGACGGCTCACTTCGTCCACTCGGTCCACGGCATGTTCCAGCCGTTGAGCCCGTTGGACGGGGACACCGTGCGGTCGTTGGAGTTCTTCACGACCAGCACGTCGCCGATGATCGAGTGGTTGAAGAACCAGGCAGCCGGAACGCCGCTGTCGTAACCCCCGCGGACGTCGCGCAGGCCGACGCAGCCGTGGCTGGAGTTGTAGTTGCCGAAGGCCCCGCCGCCCCAGTAGTTGCCGTGCACGAAGGTTCCGGAGTCGGTCAGGCGGATGGCGTGCGGGACGTCCTTGATGTCGTACTCGCTGCCGTATCCGACCGTCTCGCTGTTCATCCGGGTGACGGTGAACTTCTGGCTCATGACCATCTGACCGTTCCAGGTGTCATAACCGGGCTTGCCGGTGGTGACCGGGATGGTCTTGATCACCTTGCCGTCCTGGGTGACCTTCATCGTGTGCTTCTTGGCGTCCACGTAGGACACCTGGTTGCGGCCGATGGTGAACTTCACCGTCTTGTGCTGCTTGCCGTAGACGCCGTCGCGTCCCTCGACGCCGTCCAGGTTGAGGTCGACGGTGACCTTGGTGCCGGCCTTCCAGTACTTCTCGGGACGGAAGTCCAGCCGGTCGTTGCCGAACCAGTGGCCCTCGACATCCACCGGCGGCTCGGTCTTGATCGTGACCGCCTTCTTGACGGCGTCGGGGTGGGTGATGCCCCGGGTGAAGCGGAGGGAGAACGGCATGCCGACACCGACGGTGGAACCGTCCTCTGGGGTGAAGTAGCCGACGAAGGTGTTCTGCGGGGTCAGCGTGGTGAACGTGGAGTCCTCAGCGGCCTGGCGGCCCGCGGAGTCTTTGGCAACCGCGTGCACGGTGTACTTGGTGCCGGCGGCCAGGTGGGTCGACGGCGTCCAGGACGCACCCCCGCCGGCCAGGGTCCCGTCGACCTTCGTGCCCTTCTCGTCCTTGACGGTGACTTCGGTCAGCTTGCCCCCCGCGACGCTGACCTTGAGGGTTCCGCTGGTGTCCACGCCCGTGGCACCGGACTGGGGAGAAATACTGACAGCGGCCGTCGACTGCTTGCTCTGCTGGGTGCTCGAGCCCTTGTCCTTGCCGTTCCCCGAGCCGGAACCCGAGCCACCGCCCCCGCCGCAGGCGGTGAGGGCGACCAACAGGGCAGCGGCCACCAACCCCAGCCCCTTTCGGCCTCGCCGCCCCGCCACCGACGTCCCCGATATCGGCCGCACGTTCAACTCGTACTCCCCTCGCCGGACCTGATCAGGCCCGCCCCGCCACATTCGTGCGCGCATAGTAACCGCCGGATTTCGGACAGGGTGTCAGCCGAATGTCACCGTTCCGTCGCAACTTCCACCCGGTACCGTTACCCCGCCCCCAGACCCGGCCCCCCTCACCCGGTGGACCCCGCCCATCCCCTGCTCACTTCACCGCGCTGCCCGCCTTCCAGTCCCTCCAGGTCATGTTCCAGCCGCCCAGACCGTTGTCAGGTGCGACCGTCCGGTCCTCGCTGTGCACGATCTCGATGACGTCACCGACGAGGCTGCGGTCGAAGAACCAGCCCGCGGGGGTGTCCGAGCCACCGCCCTTGACGTCCCGGAGGCCCACGCAGCCGTGGCTGGCGTTGACCCGGCCAGGGGCGTCCGGAGCCCAGTAGTTGCCGTGCAGGAAGGTTCCGGAGTCGGTCAGCTTCATGGCGTGCGGGACGTCGGGGATGTCGTACTCGCCGCCGAAGCCCACCGTACGGCTGTTCATGCGGGTGACCTCCAGCATGTCCATCACCACCATCTTGCCGTTGTAGGTCGGATGCGCGGGAGCACCCGCGGTGATCGGCACGGTGGCGAGGAGCCGTCCGTCGCGCCGTACCTCCATGGTGTGCTCGGCCGCGTCGACCAGCGAGACCTGGCTACGGCCGACGGTGAAGGAGAACGTCTTGTCCTGCAAGCCGTAGATTCCGCGCGCGCCCTCGACGTCCCGCAGGTCCAGGTCGACCGTGACCTCGGTGCCGGGCTTCCAGTAGTGCTCGGGGCGGAAGTCCAGGCGCCCCTTGCCGAACCAGTGCGGTCGGATCTCGACGGGCGGCCGAGCGGTGACATGGACGGCGCGTTCGACGGCGGCACGGTCCCCGATCTCCCGGCTGAAGGAAAGGGAGACGATCATCCCGGTGCCGACGGTGGCACGGTTCTCGGGGGTGACATAACCGATGAAACGTTCCGCGGGGACGTAGGTGGTGAAGGTGGCGTGCCGCGCCGAGCGGTGACCGTGGGAGTCCAGTGCCACCGCGTCCACGGTGTACTTGGCGGCGAGCGCCAGCCGGTCCTCGTCGGGCCGCCAGGTCAGGCCGTCATCACTGATGTGTCCGGGGACCGGTGCGTTCTGCGCGTCCTGCGACCTGACCACGGTCACCTTCTCCAGGCGCCCGTCGGGCACCCGCACCCGCAGCAGTCCGCCGGGGCGAACGGCCTTGCTGCCGTCGGCCGGGGTGACCCGGATGACGTCCCCGGGGGCGGGAGGCCCGCCGAACGCCCCGCCCGGGCCCAGCGGGCCGGAGCCCTGCGACGAGCAGCCGGCGAGCAGCCCCGCCCATGTCAGTACCGCGGCCAGCGCCGCTCCCACGCGCCGTGCGCGTCGTTGTACGTGCCTCACACGGGGCTCAACGACCGGGCCCGCTAGGGGGAAACGTGAGTGCGACCCATGCGCTGGGCAGAACAGAGGGAGGACGACACGTTGGGGAGCCGCCGCGCCCACGTCGGAGCCGTCGGGGCGCGGCCGTACCGGGTGGCTGAGCGTACCCGCAGGCAGGTTCAGCCACCCGGCGCGGCCGACTGCGCCGCCCCGGGGCGAGCCACTGGAAGAGGGGCCGACAGGTGACGAGCGCAGCGGAGCAGCGGGCACCGGCCGGGGAGCAGGTCACCGGGAAGGGGCAGCCGGCGGCGGTGAACGGCACCCGGCGGGCCGTACCGCCGGCCCCCACCGTGTGGCCGGGTGCTCCTACCCCGCTGGGGGCCCGGTTCCGGATCGGCCCGGACGGGGCCGCCGGCACCAACTTCGCGTTGTGGGCGGCCGGGGCGGAGGCGGTCCGCGTGTGCCTGTTCGACGAGCGGGGCCGGGAAACGCAGCTTCCGCTCACCGAACTGACGCAGGAGATCTGGCACGGCTTCGTCCCAGGCGTGATGCCCGGGCAGCGGTACGGCTACCGGGTCGACGGCCGCTGGGACCCGTGGACCGGCGCCCGCTGGAATCCGGCGAAGCTGCTGCTGGACCCGTACGCGCGGGCGGTGGACGGCGAGTATGCGGCGTGCGGACTGGCGCCGGAGCTGTACGGGCACGTCCGGGACTGGCCCGATCAGCGTGTGGCGGACACCGTACGGGACGAACGCGACTCAGCACCGTACGTACCGAAGGGCGTCGTGGTCCACGATGACGACGACTGGTCCGACGACCGCCGTCCCAAGACGCCGTGGGCGGACTCGGTGATCTACGAATTGCACGTCAGGGGGTTCACCCGGCGGCATCCCGGCATCCCCGGGGAACTGCGCGGCACGTACGCGGGACTGGCGCACCCGGCCGCGATCGAGCACCTGACGCGGCTGGGCGTCACCGCCGTCGAACTGCTCCCCGTGCACCAGTTCGCGCACGAGGACCACCTGCTGCGCCGGGGCCTGACCAACTACTGGGGATACAACTCCATCGGGTACTTCGCGCCGCACGCCGCCTACGCGGCCTCCGGTACGGCGGGACAGCAGGTCGGCGAGTTCAAGCGGATGGTGCGCGCGTTGCACGCGGCGGGCATCGAGGTCATCCTCGACGTGGTCTACAACCACACCGCGGAGGCCGGCGAGTTGGGTCCCACCCTGTCGTTGAAGGGCATCGACAACCGCGGCTACTACCGGCTCCAGAACGACGCCCGCAGGTACGCCGACTACACCGGCTGCGGCAACACCCTGCACGTCGTGCAGCCCCAGGCGCTGCGTCTGATCACCGACTCGCTGCGCTACTGGGTGACGGAGATGGGTGTGGACGGATTCCGATTTGACCTGGCGGCGGCGCTCGCCCGCTCGATGCACGACGTCGACATGCTCTCCCCCTTCCTGGCGGTCATCGCACAGGACCCGGTGCTGCGCCGGGTGAAACTGATCGCCGAACCGTGGGACATCGGCTCGGGCGGTTACCAGGTCGGCGCGTTCCCACCGCTGTGGACGGAGTGGAACGACCGCTACCGCAACGCCGTCCGGGACTTCTGGCGGCACGCCCTGCCGGACGTCCGCGAGATGGGCTACCGCCTCTCCGGATCCAGCGATCTGTACGCCTGGGGCGGCCGACGCCCCTACGCCTCGGTCAACTTCGTCACCGCGCACGACGGTTTCACCCTGCGCGACCTGGTGTCGTACGAGCGCAAGCACAACGACGCCAACGGCGAGGGCAACCGGGACGGCACCGACGACAACCGTTCCTGGAACTGCGGTGCGGAGGGCGAGACGGACGACGAGCGCGTGCGGGCGCTGCGGCGCAGGCAGCTCAGGAACCTCCTGACCACCCTGCTCCTGTCCACCGGTGTGCCGATGCTGGTGGCGGGCGACGAACTCGGGCGTACCCAGGGCGGCAACAACAACGCCTACTGTCAGGACAACGAGATCGGCTGGCTGGATTGGAGCCTGCTGGAGGAGCCGGGGTGGCGCGCGCTGTTCGAGTTGACCTCCCGGCTGATCGCCCTGCGTCACCGGCACCCGGTGCTGCGCCGGCGAGCGTTCTTCTCCGGCCGGGCGCACTCGGCGGACGGGTTGCGCGACCTGGCCTGGTTCACGTCCCTGGGCGCAGAGATGACCGAGGGCGACTGGTACGCACCCGCAGCCACGCTCGGCATGTACCTCTCCGGACGGGACATCCCCGGCCGGGACGCGCGAGGCCTGCCGGTCGTGGACGACAGCTTCCTCGCGGTACTGCACGCCGGCGACCGGCCGACGGGTTTCGTCCTGCCGGGCCCGCCGTGGGCCGAGGGGTACGAGGTGGTCGTGGACACCTCGCGGGAGGACCAGGCCGAGGCGCCGGGTACGGTCCACCAGGCAGGTGCTGAGATCACCGTGCCGGCGCGGGCCGTGCTGCTACTGCGGGTCGCATGACGCCACGTCCGTTCCCGTGTGACGCGAATCACGTTCGCCGGGTGCAGCACGGAAGGGGGCCCAGCGCCTTTCCCACGGTGAGGACAGCCGGCGAGAACGGGGATCGTGAGAATGGAGCAGGCCAGAGCCGGTGAGTACGACGCATTCGTGGTAGCCCGCTGGTCGGTGTTGTTCCATCTGGCCCGTCTGCTCACCGGAGGGGACCGCCACCGGGCCGAGGATCTGCTGCAGGAGTCCTTGGTCAAGCTGTGGTTCGTCTGGCCGAAGGTCGCCGACGAGGCGCCGGAGGCGTATGTGCGCAAGGTGCTGGCGCGGGCGGCGGCCCGTTCGGCACGCCGGCGCTGGTGGGGCGAGCGGCCCGTGGCGGACCTGCCCGAGGTGGCGGCGTCCGGTGACCTGTCGGCGACGGTGGCCGAGCGGTCCTTTCTGGAGGCGGCACTGGCACAGCTGACGCCCCAGCAGCGGGCCGCCGTGGTGCTGCGCTACTACCAGGACCTGCCGGACCGGCAGGTCGCCGAGGTCCTGGGCTGCCCGGTCGGTACGGCCCGGTCCCATGCGGCGCGTGGCGTGGCCCGACTGCGTCGCCTCCTGGCCGACGCCATCGAATCGGTGGGGTGAGGGAGACCATGGGGTACAGGGAGCGCTGGGAGTACTGGAAGCAAACAGACCAGGCAGACCAGGCAGACCGCAAGAGTCCTCTGGGGCACGTGGGTCACCGGGACCGCTTCGAACAGCAGCTGGCTCAGTTGATGCACAGCACACAGGAGCGGACTCCTTTCGAGACCCGGCACCAGGAAGGGATCCGCAACCGGGTAAGGGCCCTCCGCCGGTTGCGCGCGACACGCCGGGCCGCCGGTTGCGCCCTGGCGGTGGCCGGACTGGGCCTCGGGCTGTTCCTGTGGCCGCACGGCCACACCGGTGACCGGCCGAGCGCACCGCACCCGCGGCCCGCGACCAGGCCGACGGACGGTTCGGCTCCGAAGATGTCGCCGGCCCCGTCGCAGACACCGAGCGCACCGCCACCGTCGTTCCCGAGGACGCACTCCTCGGCACCACGCCTTCCCACGACGCGCCCTCCGACCCCGGAGCACACCGCGGCGGCCACCGTTCCGCCGACAGCCGACGGAAGCTCAGTCACGGTCACACAGGTGCCGGCCACGACGTCGGCCAGCGCCCCGGCGTTGCCGTCTCACTGACCGTCGCCGGTGGTCGGCCCATGCGGCCGGCGCACACCGTCCACCGTCCTCCTCGACCGTGCCGGCGCATGCCCGGCAGCCAAAGAGAGCACAGGGAGTCACGTGACAGACATCCGGTCGGACCGAACCCCAGCCGTGATACCGGTGCCCCGGTGCGGATCCGAACCAGAGGTGCATCGTGCGGAACCCGTCCTGGACATGGCCGTGCCGGTGTTCAACGAGGAGAAGAACCTGGAGCCGAACGTCCGGCGGCTGCACGCGCATCTGCGGGACACCTTCCCGTACCCGTTCCGGATCACCATCGCCGACAACGCCAGTACCGACCACACTCCGGCCCTAGCCGCCCGACTCAGCGCCGAACTGCCCGAGGTGACCTCGATCCGACTGTCCGAAAAGGGGCGCGGCCGGGCGCTGCGGGCGGCCTGGTCAGGGTCTGAGGCGCCCGTGTTGGCCTATCTCGACATCGATCTGTCCACCGGGCTCAACGCTGTGCTACCGCTGACCGCCCCATTGCTCTCGGGCCACTCCGACCTGGCCATCGGCACCCGTCTGGCCCCTGGTGCCCGGGTGGTGCGCGCGGCCAAGCGCGAGGTCATATCCCGCTGCTACAACGCCCTGCTGCGTTGCATCCTCGCCGTCGGCTTCTCCGACGCGCAGTGCGGTTTCAAGGCGCTCCGGCGCGATACCGCCGAGCAGTTGCTGCCGCTGGTGCAGGACGGGGAGTGGTTCTTCGACACCGAACTGCTGGTGCTCGCCGAGCGGGCGGGCCTCAGGATCCACGAGGTTCCGGTGGACTGGGTGGACGACCCCGACAGCAGCGTCGACATCCTCGCCACCGCGCTGGCCGACCTGCGCGGGATCCTGCGGATGCGCCGCGACCTGGGCCGCCGTCGTCCGCGTGGCAAAGCCGCGACGCGGTGACCGCGGCCCTGCCCCGGATACAGTCTCCGGTCCCCCGGCCCGGCTCCCGTCTCCGTGCCGCAGCACGCCGCCACGGGCCCGTACTCGCCGTGTACGGCACGCTCAAGCTGGCCGGTTTCTGTTCGTTCATGTACCTGTTGTCCTCCGCCGGGGACTACCGCGCCAAGGACCCCCGGTTCGGCGGCGGGGCACACGCCTGGGACGTGCTGGCCACCTGGGACGGCTGGTGGTACCAACAGATCGCCCTGCACGGCTACGACCCGAAGCTCGTCCCGGTCCCCGGCGCCACCGGCCTGATCACGCTGGAGGGCAACTCGGCGGCGTTCTTCCCGCTCTACCCGGCCGCGATGCGGCTGACCTCCGCGGTCACCGGTCTCGGCCCGTACGGCGCCGGGCTGCTCGTCTCGATCCTCGCCGCCTTCGCCGCCGCCCTCGGTATCTACACCGTGGCCGAACGGCTCGGCGGCCGGCGGGCCGGGCTGGCCGCGGCCGGACTGTGGGCGGTATGGCCGGGCTCGGGAGTGGAGTGGGCGGTCTACTCGGACTCCCTGTACGTGGCCCTGGCCACCTGGGCCTGCCACGCCGTCATGACCCGCCGCTGGCTCACCGCCGGCGTGTTGACCCTCACCGCCGGCCTCAACCGGCCAACGGCCGGGGCGCTGATCGCTGCCCTCGCCGTCGCCGCGCTGCTCTCACTGCGGCGAGGCGAAGACCGTGTCCTGCGCCCGATACTCGCCATGGCGCTAGCCCCGCTGGGCCTACTGGGCTACCTGCTCTGGGTCGGCGACCGCATGAGCGATCCGATGGGCTACTTCAAGCTGCAGTCCGGCGCCTGGGCGCACCGCTTCGACTACGGCAGGCAGACCCTGGACGTGCTGGCATCGGCACCGGTGGGGCACTTCACCTATCTGTTCGCCTTTCCCTTCGCGGACGTCATCTCGGTCGGTGTCGTCCTGCTGGCGTTCGCGCTGCTGCCGCTGCTGCTGCGGCTTCGTCCACCCGCGATGCTGATCGTGTACACCGTTCTCACGCTCGCCCTGGTGCTCGGCAGCCAGCAGATCTTCGCCAATGTCTCGCGCTATCTGCTGCCCTGCTTCCCCCTGTTCCTGCCGCTCGCGCTCGCGATGCGCAGGCTGAGCCTGCCGGTGCAATGCACGGTCCTCGGTATCGCGGCCCTGGCCTCCGGCTCGTACGCGGGCTACGCCCTGTTCGAACTGGGCGTGCCGTGATCCCGCTCGGTGGGCCGCCCCGCTACACCAGGCTCTCCCGCCATGCCCGGTGCAGTTCCGCGAACCTGCCCGAGCCGGCGATGAGTTCGTCCGGGTGCCCGTCCTCCACGATCCGGCCCTGCTCCATCACCAGCACCCGGTCGGCGATCTCCACGGTCGACAGCCGGTGCGCGATCACGACCGCCGTACGGCCCTTCAGTACCGTCGCCATCGCCTGCTGCACCGCCCGCTCGCCCGGGATGTCGAGGGAGCTGGTCGCCTCGTCCAGGATCAGCACGGCGGGGTCGGCGAGCAACGCTCGGGCGAAGGCAACCAGTTGGCGCTGCCCGGCCGAGATGCGGCCACCGCGCTTGCGGACGTCGGTGTCGTAGCCATCGGGCAGGGCGCTGATGAACGCGTGCGCGCCAATCGCCTTCGCGGCCCGCTCGATCTCCTCCCGGGTGGCCTCGGGCCGGCCGATGGCGATGTTGTCCGCGACCGTACCGGAGAACAGGAACGCCTCCTGGGTCACCATGACGACTCCGCGCCGCAGTTCGGGCGAGGACAGCTCGCGCAGGTCGACCCCGTCCAGCAGGACGCGGCCGTCGGAGGGGTCGTAGAAGCGGGCGAGGAGTCTGGCGAGCGTGGACTTGCCCGCGCCGGTGGAGCCGACGACGGCGACCGTCTGCCCGGCCGGGATGGTCAGTTCGAAGGCGGGCAGCACTTCGCCGCAGGTGCGGTAGGCGAAGCGGACGTCGTCGAAGACGACCTCGCGGCCGGGGAAACTGCCGTCGAGCGGGCGGAGTTCGCGGGGCGTGGCCGGTTCCGGCACCGAAGGGGTCTGTGCCAGCAGCCCGGCGATCTTCTCCAGGGAGGCGGCGGCCGACTGGTAGGAGTTCAGAAACATGCCGAGGCGGTCGATCGGGTCGTACAGCCGCCGCAGGTACAGCACCGCCGCTGCCAGCACACCCAGTTCCAGTGAGCCAGACGCCACCCGGTAGGCGCCCCACAGGACCATGCCCGCCACCGCCGTGTTGGCCACCAGCCGCGAGCCGACCACGTAGCGGGCCATCTCCAGCAGCGCGTCACCGTTGGTGCGCTCGTGCCGCCGGTTGAGGACGGCGAACTCGGTGTCGTTCGCCGCTTCCCGGCGGAAGGCGCGCACCGGGCGGATGCCGTTCATCGTCTCCACGAACTTCACGATCACCGCGGCGATCGCCGTGGACCGCGCCCGGTACACCCGTCCGGCACGCTTGCGGTAGATCCGCACGAGCAGGTACAGCGGCGCGAACGAGGCCACCGCGACCGCGCCGAGGCTGAGGTCCAGCCAGAGCAGCAAGGCGGAGATGTAGACGAAGGACAGTACGACGGTCACCAGTTCCTGCAACCCGTCGTCGAGGAGTTCGCGCAGTGACTCGACGTCCGTGGTGGAGCGCGAGATCAGTCGGCCCGAGGTGTACCGCTCGTGAAAGTCGACGCTCAGCGCTTGTGCGTGGCGGAAGATCCGACCGCGCAGGTCCAGCAGCACGTCCTGGCTGACCCGGGCGGAGGCCTCGATGAACGCGAACTGCAGCGCGCCTGAGGCGAGGGCGCACAGCAGGTAGCCGACGGCGACCGCGATCAGCGGACCCTGGCGGTGCTCCCGGAACGCCGGTACGGCGTTGTCGAGGGCGTAGGCCACCAGCAACGGGCCCGTCTGCACGGCCGCCTGTTGCAGCAGGAGCAGGAGCGTGGTGAGGGCGACACGACCCTTCAGCGGCGCGAGCAACGAGCGCAGCAGGGCGACCGTGGCGCCCGGCGGGGTGGGCAGGACGTCCTGGTCGAAGGGGTCGCCCGTGTCCTGCCGGCGGGCCTGTTCGTCGTCCTCGGCGACCACGGGGGCGGAGGCGGTGGCGGTCAACGGGATCCCTCCTGTTCCCCTGACATCAGCTGGGCGTATTCGGTGTTGGTGTGGAGGAGTTCCTGATGGGTGCCGACGGCGGTGATCCGACCGTCCGACAGCAGCGCGACGCGGTCGGCGAGCAGCACGGTGGAGGGGCGGTGGGCCACGATCAGCGCGGTGGTGTCGGCGAGGACCTGCCGCAGCGCCGCCTCCACAGCGGCCTCCGTGTGCACGTCCAAGGCGGACAGCGGGTCGTCCAACACCAGGAACTCGGGGCGGCCGACCACCGCGCGGGCCAGCGCGAGGCGCTGCCGCTGACCGCCGGACAGGCTGAGGCCCTGCTCGCCGACGCGGGTTTCGGCGCCCTGCGGGAGGGCGTGCGCGAACTCGGCCTGGGCCACGGCGAGTGCGTGGTCCAGGGCTGCCCTTTCCGCACCGTCCGCGGCGCCCATGAGCACGTTCTCACCGACGCTGGTGGAGAACAGGGTCGGTTCCTCGAAGGCGACGGCGACCCTGGCACGGAGTTCCTCCCGGGGTATCGCGGTGATGTCGACGCCGTTCAGGGTGATCCGGCCCGAGGTGACTTCGTGCAGGCGGGGGACGAGTGCGGTGAGCGTCGTCTTGCCGCTACCGGTGGCACCGACGAGGGCCATGGACTCACCGGGCCGGATGTGAAGATCGATGTGGTGCAGGAGCGGCGGGGAGCCGGGTGGGGCGTCCGGGTAGCGGAACCGGACGTTCTCGAACCGGAGACCGGCGCTGGTACCCGTGCCGACCGAGGACAAGAGGGTCTGTCCGTGTTCGGGGAACGTCGGCCGGGTGCCGCGTACGCCCGGTGCCGTACTCGTTTCCGGCGTCTCGTCCATCACCTCGAAGTACCGCTCGGTGGCCGTCGCCGCCTCCTGGCTCATGGCCAACAGGAAACCGATCGAGTCCACCGGCCACCGCAGCGCGAGTGCCGTGCTCAGGAAGGCGACCAGCGTGCCCGCGGACAAGTCTCCGTCGGCCACCCGCACCACACCCAGCACCAGCGCCGTCCCGATCGCGGCCTCGGGCAGGGTCACGATGACGCCCCAGATGGTGGCCAGCAGCCGTGCCTTGCGCAACTCGGTGCCGCGCAGGGCGTCCGACAGTTCGCGGAAGGCCCGCGCCTGGCTGCGGTGACGGCCGAAACCCTTGATGATGCGAATGCCGAGCACGCTTTCCTCGACCACGGTGGCCAGATCCCCGACCTGGTCCTGCGCGCGCCGTGCGGCCTGCGCATACCGCCGCTCGAACAACACGCAGGTCCACATCACGGGGAGCGCGGGCCCGAGAACAACCAGCCCCAACGCCCAGTCCTGGAGCAGCATGATCACCATGCCGACGAGGATCGTCACGCTGTTGACCAGCAGGAACGTCAGTGGGAAGGCGAGGAACATGCGCAGCAGCATCAGATCGGTCGTGCCGCGCGAGAGCAGTTGGCCGGAGGCCCAGCGGTCGTGGAAGGCCACGGGCAGCCGCTGCAGATGACGGTACAGGTCAGCCCGCATCTCCGCCTCGACCCCGGACAGCGGACGGGCCACGAGCCAGCGTCTTATCCCGAACAGGACCGCCTCGGCCACACCGAGCAGCAGCAGGTACAGCGCGCCGCGCCATACCCCCGCAGGATCCCGGTCGGCGACCGGTCCGTCGACCATCCACTTGAGGACGAGTGGGATCACCAGTCCCGTGCAGGAGGCGACGACCGCGACGACCGCCGCGGTGAACAACCGGACGCGGACGGGGCGGACGTACGGCCACAGCCGCAGCAGGGTGCGCGCGGCGGACCGCTCCTCGGTGGTTGCACGTGTCGTTGGCATCACCGTGAGCGTACGGACCAACACTGACATCGCCCACTGGGTTTTGGCCGGACCTCGGTCCTCCGTTGGTCCTACGACCTTCCTATCCGAGTGGTCGGAGCCGGGGAGCCGGGGAGCGTGAGGCGTATCGGGGCAGCGTCCGGGGCGGTCGTAGGGCGGCATCAACCGATCGGGGGATGCCGGTTCGAGCGGTCCGGGCGATGTGCCGGGCCGCTCCCGCCCGAGACCCTCACGGCATGCCACCCGTCATCGAAGCCACCGATATGCGCAAGCCGTGGGGCCCGGAGAACCGCTGCGTTGGCCCAGCGGCCCGCGGAGTTGCTCGCCCTTGTCGCTCCCACGTGAACTCCCGCCGGTTCACATGGTCCAGGGCCGGTGTCACGGCCGGCCGGGTGCGCCGTCGCGGCAATCGCTGACGAACCCTCGGCCAACGGTCTCGGCCACCGGGCCGCTCGGCGTGCGCACCCGACAACCCCGCCGCCAACAGTTCGCATACCGAACATGAACATCCGGTCAACGAACCATTTCCGGCCAACCTTCTGACGCGGTCCTGACAGATGACGTGATCACCTGTCACTCTTCCCAGACCGACTCACAGCAACCCCACAGCTTCTGCACGCCTTGCGTGAGCCGGTCCGTACCTGCACGTGGATCTGTACAACACCCTGTTCTGCCCGGACGCCCCAACCCACCGTCCGGTCTCCCCTGGCCGCGCGACCCGCGGTCATGCAGAAGGAGTCAGTGTTGAGAAGCAATTCCTCTCGCGGACGCACCTCCCACACCCCGCACCGCACCATCCGGCACCGCCGCACCGCAACCGTCGCCCTCGCCGGTGTCGCCGCCCTGATCGCGGCCGCCGTCCAGACGGGCGTCGCCAGTGCCGCACCGGCGAAGCCGCAGGCCGGCAAGGCCAACCCGGCCCATATGGCGCTCAAGCTCACCCCCTCGCAGCGTGCCGAGCTGATACGTGACGCCGATGCGGCCAAGGCAGCCACCGCCCGGTCGATCGGCCTCGGTAGCAAGGAGAAGCTGGTCGTCCGGGACGTCGTCAAGGACGCCAACGGAACCCTTCACACCCGCTACGAGCGCACGTACGCCGGCTTGCCGGTCCTCGGTGGCGACCTGGTCGTGGACAGTTCCAAGGCGGGCGTGACCATGGACGTCATCAAGGCCACCGACGCACGGCTGAAGGTCACCCACCTCACCCCGGCCGTGTCGAAGACGGCGGCTGAGAAGCAGGGCGTGCGAAGCGCCAAGGCCCTCGGCGGCACCAAGTCTGCCGCCGACTCCGTCCGCAAGGTCATTTGGGCGGCGAACGGCAAGCCCGTCCTCGCCTACGAGACCGTGATCGGCGGGCTCCAGGACGACGGCACCCCGAACCAGCTCCACGTCATCACCGACGCCGCCACCGGCAAGAAGCTCCACGAGTACCAGGGCATCCAGACCGGTATCGGCAACACCCAGTACAGCGGCCAGGTGTCGCTGACCACCGCCCACTCGGGTTCGACGTACACACTGACCGACAACACGCGCGGCGGCCACAAGACGTACAACCTCAACCACGGCTCCTCGGGCACCGGTTCGCTGTTCTCTCAGTCCAGCGACACCTGGGGCAACGGCAGCACGTCCAACGCGGCCACCGCGGGTGCGGACGCCGCCTACGGCGCCCAGGAGACCTGGGACTTCTACAAGAACACCTTCAACCGCAGCGGCATCCGCGACGACGGGGTCGGCGCCTACTCGCGCGTCCACTACGGGAACTCGTACGTCAACGCGTTCTGGGACGACAGCTGCTTCTGCATGACCTACGGCGACGGCTCCGGCAACGCCGACCCGCTGACCTCCCTCGACGTCGCGGGGCACGAGATGAGCCACGGAGTCACCTCCAACACCGCCGGCCTCAACTACAGCGGCGAGTCGGGCGGCCTCAACGAGGCCACCAGCGACATCATGGGCACCGGCGTGGAGTTCTACGCCCACAACGCCTCCGACCCCGGTGACTACCTCATCGGCGAAAAGATCAACATCAACGGCGACGGAACCCCGCTGCGCTACATGGACAAGCCCAGCAAGGACGGTAACTCCGCGGACAGTTGGTACTCCGGCGTCGGCAACCTCAACGTCCACTACTCCTCCGGCGTCGCCAACCACTTCTTCTACCTCCTCTCCGAGGGCAGCGGCGCCAAGGTGATCAACGGGGTCAGCTACAACTCGCCCACCTCCGACGGACTTCCGGTCACCGGCATCGGCCGGGACAAGGCACTGCAGATCTGGTACCGGGCGCTGACCACCAAGTGGACGTCCACCACCAACTACGCCGGCGCCCGTTCCGGCACCCTGGCTGCGGCCGGCGAGCTCTACGGCACCTCCAGCGCCGCGTACAAGGCGGTGCAGGACGCCTGGGCGGCCGTCAACGTCGGCTCCCGGTCGGGCGGTGGCGGCGGTGGCGGCACCTCGTACGAGAACGACAACCCGGTGTCGATCCCGGACGACGGACCGGCCGTCACCTCCAGCATCACCGTGTCGGGCAGGAGCGGCAACGCACCGAGCAACCTGAAGGTGGGCGTCGACATCACGCACACCTGGCGGGGCGACCTGGTGATCGATCTCATCGGTCCCTCGGGCACCGCGTACCGCCTGAAGAACTTCAGCTCCTCCGACTCGGCGGACAACGTCAACGAGACCTACACGGTCAACGCCTCCGCCGAACCTGCCAACGGCACCTGGAAGTTGCGGGTGCAGGATCAGGCCGCGTGGGACACCGGAACGCTCAACGACTGGAAGCTGACGTTCCCGTAGACCGCGCACCGCGGGCCCAAAGACACGGGGGCCGCCCGGGGGTCGAGCACTCCCGGGCGGTCCCCGTTCACCGGCCGGTCCCGCCACCGAACGTCCCGCCGCCCGGCCGCCCTGTCCGGCGCAGCCCGGACCACCCTGGTCCCTGCGGGCACAGGACGCCACAGCCGGCGCCGGCGCCGGCGCCGGCGCCGAGGAGACGGTGTTACCGTCTCCGGCAGCACCGGGTGTGGCACGGTGGCAGTGGCCCGGTCGGCGGTCATCTGCGCCCGGACCCGGACAGACGCCCTGCGCCCCGCGCCTGGCTCTCGCCCGGACCCGGAGGGAACGCAGTGCGGGAATCGCCCTACTCTTGTGACCCATGTCCCCGGTGCCCTTCACCTACGAGCCGGTCGGCGCGACCCGCGACGAACTGGCCTTCTGCCCGCCCGGCTTCCACCCGATGCTGGTCCGAACCCGCATCGGCGAGGGCCAGGAGGTGTTCCGGCGTGCCGCCGAGGCAGTCCTCACCTGGGAGATGCACCGTGCGCTGGGCGTCGGCATCGACGCCGACGCCGACCGCGCGGCCCCCGGCGTCGATGTGACGGTCACCCTCGCCGGCCTGATAAAGGCGCCCTGCCGCATCGTGTGGACGGTCGAGGAATCCCGCCGGGCCGGCTGGGCCTACGGCACCCTGCGGGGCCATCCGGAATGCGGGGAAGAGGCGTTCATCGTAGACCGCACGGGCGACGGCACGGTCTGGCTGACGACCGCGGCCTTCAGCCGCGGTCAGAAGTGGTACGCGAAGGCCGGTGGCCCGGCGACCCGGGGACTGCAGCACGCGTACGCCCGGCGCTGCGGGACGGTCCTACGCAAGTTGTGCGCTCGGCCCGACGGGCACTGACCTCCCCGTCCTCCCGCCGCACCACCCGGAGGGGTCCGAGGGCGCGGGGTCGTCTGACCTGCAGCAGCCTGTGTCGATGCCCCGAATGCCACCGCGCGCAGGAGCCTGCGCCGGCCGTCAGGGCAACGCCCGCGGGGACGGGGTTCGAAGGCTCCGACGGAACCCCGGCGCGGCGGTGGGACACCTCCTCGCTGCCGGCGCGGCGGGCGTCCGTCGGGGTGCGAGGGCAGGAGCAGGGCCCCATCGGGCACTGACGAGTGACACGACGACCGGTCCCCACCGGACCGGAACCGCACCGGGTGGCAGGCTGAGCCGTACCGCTCGACCAGTCCTACGCCTTCGTCCAGGACATCGCCACCCGCAGGACACCCGCCAGAGGACGCTCGGACCCCTCAGTCACACCCCCGGTGGGTCCCGCCGCTCAGCGCAGCAGCACCCCCGCCCCCTCCACCACCTCCTCCGGCGGTACCGCCGCCAGCCCCAACTCGGCGGCGGAGGCCAGCAGGCGGTGGGACGGGAGAATGCGGACTGTGTAGCCATAGGCACCGGTGCGGTCCAGGGCCAGGGGGCCCTCGTACAGCAGGCGGCCCTCCAAGTCCGGGGCTCCGGTCGGCTTCAGCGGAACCACCGTCGCGTCGGTGATGCGGTCCTCGGCGTCCACCCGGCCCGATACCGCCTGGACCTCGACATCGTCCGGAGTCAGCTCGCCCAGGCCGACACGGACCCTGAGCCCCACGGTGGTGCCCAACTCCGCCGTGGCCGTCGGCGCGGTCGTCTCCACGTGGTCCACGCTCACCCCGGGCCAGGCCGCCCGCACCCGGGTCTTCCAGGCGGCCAGTTCCCTCGCCACGTCCGGGGTCAGTGCCCGGTGTGCCTGCGCTGCGGGCACGTAGAGCCGGCCGACGTACTCGCGGACCATGCGGCCCGCCAGCACCTTGGGACCGAGCAGGGTGAGGGTCTGACGGACCATCTCGATCCAGCGGTCGGGCAGTCCGCCGCGTCCGCGCTCATAGAAGCACGGGGCCACCCGTCGCTCCAGGAGGTCGTACAGCGCTGCCGCCTCGATGTCGTCACGCCGGTCGGAACCGGTGTCGGCGCCGTCCGCGGTCGGAATGGCCCAGCCGAAGTCCGGCCGGAACCACTCGTCCCACCAACCGTCCAGAACCGAGAGGTTGAGGCAACCGTTGAGCGCGGCCTTCATACCGGACGTGCCGCAGGCCTCCAGGGGGCGCAAGGGGTTGTTCAGCCACACGTCACAGCCGGGGTAGAGCTTCTGCGCCATCCCCATGCCGTAGTCGGGGAGGAAGACGATGCGGTGGCGGACCCGCGGGTCGTCGGCGAACCGGACCAGCTCCTGGACCAGGCGCTTGCCGCTGTCGTCCGCCGGGTGTGCCTTGCCCGCGACCACGATCTGGATCGGCCGCTCCGGATGTGACAGCAGCTCCATCAGACGGTCACGGTCTCGGAGCATCAACGTCAAGCGCTTGTACGACGGGACCCTGCGGGCGAAGCCGATCGTCAAGACCTCCGGATCGAGGACATTGTCGATCCAGCCCAACTCGGCGTTGCCGGCTCCTCGTTGCTGCCAGGAGGCATGCAGTCGCGCCCGCACCTCCACCACCAGCTGCTCACGCAGGGTGCGGCGCAGCTCCCAGACCTCCTGGTCCGGGATGTCCGCGACCGAGTCCCAGCGTTCGGAGCCGCCCACCGCCAGTGCGTCCTCGGCCCGTTGGGCACCGATCTGCCGGGCACCCAGCCGGAACACCTCCGGCGCCACCCAGGTCGGCGCGTGCACTCCATTGGTCACAGAAGTGATCGGCACCTCCTCGGCGTCGAATCCCGGCCACAGCCCCGCGAACATCTCGCGGCTGACCTGACCGTGCAACAGCGACACCCCGTTGGCCCGCTGCGCCAACCGGAGCCCCATCACGGCCATGTTGAACAGGTTCGGCTCGCCGCCCGGGTACGTCTCCTTGCCCAGCGCCAGGATCCGGCGCACGTCGATGCCGGGGAGTTCGGCGTCTGGACCGAAGTGCCGGACGACCAGCTCCCGGTCGAAGCGGTCGATGCCCGCGGGAACCGGGGTGTGCGTGGTGAACACCGTCCCGCCGCGCACCGCCTCCAGGGCCGCGTCGAAGTCCAGTCCAGCAGAGCACAATTCGGCGATCCGTTCGAGACCGAGGAACCCGGCATGCCCTTCGTTGGTGTGGAACACCTCCGGCTCCGGGTGCCCGGTGAGCCGGCAGTACATCCGTACCGCCCGCACACCCCCTATGCCGAGCAGCATCTCCTGCAACAGTCGGTGCTCGCTGCCGCCGCCGTAGAGCCGGTCGGTGACTCCGCGTTCGCCGAGGTCGTTCTCCTCCACGTCCGAATCGAGCATCAGCAGCGGCACCCGGCCCACCTGAGCCAGCCAGATGCGGGCGTGCAGCGCCTTGCCGCCCGGCAGGGCGAGCGAGACCTGTGCCGGGGCGCCATCGGCCTGAGTCAACTGGCGGAGGGGCAGCTCGTTGGGGTCGAGCACCGGATAGTGCTCCTGCTGCCAGCCGTCGCGGGACAGACTCTGCCGGAAGTACCCGTGTCGGTAAAGCAGTCCCACCCCGATCAACGGTACGCCGAGGTCGCTGGCCGCCTTCAGATGGTCGCCGGCGAGGATGCCGAGGCCGCCCGAGTACTGGGGCAGCGCCGCCGTGATGCCGAACTCCGGGGAGAAGTAGGCGACGGCGGCGGGCAGGCCGTCGGTCTGCGACTGGTACCAGCGCTCGCCGGCCAGATAGTCGTCGAGGTCATCCGCGACCGCGGTCAGACGGCGCCGGAAGCGCCGGTCCCCGGCCAGTTCGGCCAGTCGTGCCGGGCACACCCTGCCCAGCAGCCGCACCGGGTCGCCCTCGGCGGCGGCCCAGGCTTCGGGATCGATGGATTGGAACAGGTCGCGCGTTTCCGTGTGCCAGGACCAGCGCAGATTGCGCGCCAGGTCACTCAGCGGCCGGAGGGGGGCGGGGAGAACGGGACGGACGGTGAACCGACGAATCGCCTTCACATTCCACCTCGGACGCGTTACGGGGTGAGACGCACCGCGCCGTACGTCTCGTCGTCACCTTCGACGGTAGTGGTTACCGGGGCGTCGTTGGGGACGTAGGGGGCGGGGTGTCGAGGCGTACCGGGCGCGGGCCAGGGGCGCATCCGGCCGGAGGGGGGTGCCGGCAGGACCGGGACGGGGTGCGGAACCGGCCTGTGAGCGCCCAGGAATACGTGACCGGTCTTGCGCGTGGAGACACGGATGAGTAGTTACCAGTGTGCCGGATTGCCCACCCGAAAAGGGTGGGAAGGCTCCTCCGGTACGCACCTCACAGGCATACCCCAGCACATCCGCAGGACCCACTCCCCATACCCATCCGCCCACAGCCAGGTTGACGCGGACAGGAGCGGTCATGCCCGCCAGGCACCACTCGTCAGCACCCCCGACAAGTAACAAGGCGGCCGGGCGGAAATCCGCCACATCCGCCGCAGCGAAGGCCGGGCGCACGTCCCGGCCCGCCCCGTCCCCAGCCGGTGCCGGTGCCGGTGCCGGTGCCGGCACCACCGTCGGCCGTATCCCCGTCCTCGACGTGCGTCCCGTGGTCCAGCACGGGCGCAGGCCCGCCAAAGCAGTAGCCGGTGAAGCGTTCGAGGTGTCGGCCACCGTGTTCCGGGAGGGACACGACGCCGTCGCGGCGAACGTGGTGCTGCGCGACCCGGCGGGCAGGCCCGGTCCCTGGACGCCGATGCGGGAACTCGCCCCGGGCACCGACCGCTGGGGCGCCATGGTCACGGCGGGCGAACCCGGCCGCTTCACCTACACGGTGGAGGCCTGGTCCGACCCGCTCGGCACCTGGCGGCAGCACGCCCTGATCAAGATCCCGGCGGGCATCGACACCGGCCTGGTCCTGGAGGAGGGTGCCCTGCTGTACGAACGTGCGGCCGGTGGAGTCCCCAGCTCACAACGGTCGTCCGTGCTGGAGGCGGTGGCGGCCCTGCGGGACGAGGGCCGCCCACCCGCCTCCCGGCTGGCCGCGGTGTTGGCGCCGGAGGTGGAGGCGTTGCTGGCCCGGTATCCGCTGCGGGAGCTGGTCACCGCGTCCGACCCGATGCCGCTGCTGGTGGAGCGGGAACGCGCCCTGTATGGCTCCTGGTACGAGTTCTTCCCGCGTTCGGAGGGCACTGTCGAGCAGCCGCACGGCACCTTGCGCACGGCTGCCCGCCGGCTGGGGCCGATCGCGGACATGGGCTTCGACGTGGTGTACCTGCCGCCCGTGCACCCGATCGGCACCACGTTCCGCAAGGGACCCAACAACAGCCTTGCCGCGGGCCCGCAGGACGTGGGCGTGCCGTGGGCGATCGGTTCCCCGGAGGGCGGGCACGATGCGGTCCACCCGGACCTGGGCACGGTGGAGGACTTCGGCTTCTTCGTCGGCGAGGCGAATCGGCTGGGTTTGGAGGTTGCCCTGGACTTCGCGTTGCAGTGCTCGCCGGACCATCCTTGGGTGCACAAGCATCCGGAGTGGTTCCCTCACCGGCCGGACGGCTCGATCGCGTACGCGGAGAACCCGCCGAAGAAGTACCAGGACATCTATCCCGTCGCCTTCGACGCTGACCTGGACGGTCTGGTCGCGGAGTCGGTGCGGATCCTGCGGCACTGGATGGGGCACGGGGTCCGGATCTTCCGCGTCGACAACCCGCACACCAAGCCGGTGGTGTTCTGGGAGCGGGTCATCTCGGAGGTCAACCGCAGGGACCCGGACGTGATCTTCCTGGCGGAGGCCTTCACCCGCCCGGCGATGATGCACGCCCTGGCGCAGATCGGTTTCCAGCAGTCGTACACGTACTTCACCTGGCGCAACGGCAAGCAGGAGCTGACGGAGTACCTGACGGAGCTGTCCGGTGAGGCGGCGGCCTACATGCGGCCGAACCTGTTCGCCAACACCCCCGACATCCTGCACGCCTACCTCCAGCACGGTGGACGGCCGGCCTTCGAGGTCCGGGCGGTGCTCGCCGCCACCCTCTCCCCGGCGTGGGGCATCTACAGCGGCTACGAACTGTGCGAGAACACCCCGCTCCACGAGGGCAGCGAGGAGTACCGGGACTCGGAGAAGTACCAGCTCAAGCCACGCGACTGGGAGGCCGCCGCGCGCACCGGGCGGACCATCGCCCCGCTCATCACCAAGCTGAACACCATCCGGCGGCAGCACCCCGCGCTGCAACGCCTGCGGAACCTACGCTTCCACCAGACCGACAACGACGCGGTGATCGCCTACAGCAAGAGCACCGCAGCGGACACGGTCATCGTGGTCGTCAATCTCGATCCCCACCACACCCAGGAGGCCACGGTCTCGTTGGACATGCCGCAACTCGGCCTGGACTGGCACACCGCCCTGTCCGTGCACGACGAACTGACGGGCGAGACGTATCACTGGGGCAGGGCCAACTACGTGCGTCTCGAACCGGGTCACAGGCCCGCGCATATCTTCACCGTCCTGCGACCGTCCACCCCGCAGATCGGAGGGTCACCCACAACATGATCGTCAACGAACCCGTCCCGGACACCTTCGAGGACACTCCGGCGGGAGACCGGGACCCGGACTGGTTCAAACGCGCCGTCTTCTACGAGGTCCTGGTCCGTTCCTTCCAGGACAGCAACGGCGACGGCATCGGCGACCTGAAGGGCCTGACCGCCAAACTCGACTATCTGCAGTGGCTGGGCGTGGACTGCCTGTGGCTTCCGCCGTTCTTCAAGTCACCGCTGCGGGACGGTGGTTACGACGTCTCCGACTACACCTCCGTGCTGCCCGAATTCGGTGACCTCGCCGACTTCGTGGAGTTCGTGGACGCCGCGCACCAGCGCGGTATCCGCGTGATCATCGACTTCGTCATGAACCACACCAGCGACCAGCACCCGTGGTTCCAGGAGTCGAGACGGGATCCGGACGGTCCGTACGGGGACTACTACGTCTGGGCCGACGACGACAAGCAGTTCCCGGGCGCGCGGATCATCTTCGTCGACACCGAGGCCTCCAACTGGACGTACGACCCGGTACGCAAGCAGTACTACTGGCATCGCTTCTTCTCGCACCAGCCGGACCTCAACTACGAGAACCCGGCCGTGCAGGAGGAGATCATCTCCGCGCTGAAGTTCTGGCTGGATCTCGGCATCGACGGGTTCCGGCTGGACGCGGTGCCCTACCTGTACCAACAGGAAGGCACCAACTGCGAGAATCTGCCGGCGACCCACGAGTTCCTCAGGCGGGTGCGCAAGGAGATCGACGCCCAGTACCCCGACAAGGTGCTGCTGGCGGAGGCCAACCAGTGGCCGGAGGACGTGGTCGACTACTTCGGCGACTACGCCGCCGGCGGCGACGAGTGCCACATGGCGTTCCACTTCCCCGTGATGCCACGCATCTTCATGGCCGTACGACGCGAGTCCCGCTACCCCGTCTCCGAGATCCTCGCCAAGACACCGGCCATCCCCTCCGGTTGCCAGTGGGGCATCTTCCTGCGCAATCACGACGAGCTGACCCTCGAAATGGTCACCGACGAGGAACGCGACTACATGTGGGCCGAGTACGCCAAGGACCCACGGATGCGCGCCAACATCGGCATCCGCCGCCGGCTCGCGCCCCTGCTCGACAACGACCGCAACCAGATCGAGCTGTTCACCGCGCTGCTGCTCTCCCTGCCCGGCTCGCCCATCCTCTACTACGGTGACGAGATCGGCATGGGGGACAACATCTGGCTCGGCGACCGCGACGCCGTACGCACCCCCATGCAGTGGACCCCCGACCGCAACGCCGGCTTCTCGTCCTGCGATCCAGGACGCCTCTACCTCCCCACGATCATGGACCCGGTCTACGGCTACCAGGTCACCAACGTCGAAGCCTCCATGTCCTCCCCGTCCAGCCTGCTGCACTGGACGCGCCGCATGATCGAGATCCGCAAGCAGAATCCCGCCTTCGGACTGGGGACCTACACCGAACTACCCTCGTCCAACCCGGCAGTGCTCGCCTTCCTGCGCGAGTACGAGGACGACCTCGTCCTGTGCGTCCACAACTTCTCCCGCTTCGCCCAGCCCACCGAGCTGGACCTGAGCCGGTTCGGCGGGAGGTACCCGATCGAGCTGTTCGGCGGGGTGCGTTTCCCGGCGGTCGGCGAACTGCCGTACCTGCTCACCCTCGCCGGGCACGGCTTCTACTGGTTCGGGCTGCGCCGCGAGGCGGCCTAGTGCCCCGGGCGGGACGGTTTCCCCCGTCCCGCCCGGGGCACTCATCCCTCACGCCCCGATGTCCCGGGGGAGGGACCTGGACCTGGACCCTCCCCGGCCGAAGCGGGGATTCCTGGCTACAGGACTCGGCCACGGCAAGCGGTCGGGTCCCGCGCGATCAGCACCAGCCGGGTTGGAACCAGCCCGGTCGACGTCGACGTCAAGGAGACAGCGCGTGCTTGGTTCTCGCCACGCGCCGGGTGCAGCCGACCAGTTCTCCCGGGTCAGGTGACGCCATGGCGAAAGCAGTCACCCCTTCTAGCGCCACCGCTCCCCACCGGCTCCTCGCCTCGCTGGATCCCCTGCTGCGAACATGGCTGCCCAGCCAGCGCTGGTTCGCGGGCAAGGGACGCCCGGTCACCGGGTTCACCGCCGTGGCCGCCACCGAACTGCTGCCCCCCGGCCACCGCAGGCTGGGCCTGTATCACCTGATCCTGCGCATCCACCAGCCGCCGGTGCCAGGTGCGCCGCCGCACCCCGGCGACTGCTACCAGCTCCTCATAGGCGTGCGCGAGACGCTGCCGCCCCGGCTGGCGCCCGCGCTGATCGGACACCTGGAAGACGGGCCGCTCGCCGGACACGCGGCGTACGAGGCCCTGTACGACCCCCGGCCCGCCGAAGTGCTCCTGGAGGGGCTGCGCTCCCAGGCCCGCATCGGCGGGCTGCGGTTCGAGCGCGATCCGCGCCAGGAGATCCGCGGGGGTCTCGTGGCCCGGCTGATGACCGCCGAGCAGTCCAACTCCTCGATCGTTTACGGAGACACGTTCATCCTGAAGCTCTTACGCCGGGTCGTGCCCGGTATCAACCCCGACCTGGAGATACCCCTCGCCCTGGCCCGCGCGGGCTGCCCCCGGGTACCCGCGCCGGTCGCATGGCTGCGGGCCGGATTGGGCGGGGACACCGGGGAGTCCTGTGTCTTGGCCGTGCTCCAGCCGTTCGTGAGTGGCGCCACCGACGGCTGGGAGCTGGCGCTCCGGGAGCTCGCCAAGGGGGAGGACTTCGCCGTCGAGGCGCAGGCGCTGGGCCGGGCCACCGCGGAGGTGCACACCGCCCTCGCCCGCGCGCTGCCGACGGTCACCGTCGGCCACACCCAACTGGGCTCACTGGTCGACGGCATGACCGAGCGACTGGCGGCGGCCGTCCGGGCGGTGCCGGCGTTGCGGTCGTACGAGCCCGGGCTGCGCTCGGCGTACCGAGCGCTGTCCGCCCTCGGCGCCGGAGGCCGTACCTGGACCGCCCAGCGGGTGCACGGCGACCTGCACCTCGGGCAGTGCCTGCGCTCACCGTCCGGCGACTGGTTGCTGATCGACTTCGAGGGCGAGCCGGCCCGACCGCTGGCCGAGCGCCGTACGCCGCAGCCGCCGGTGCGGGACGTCGCGGGGATGCTTCGCTCCTTCGACTACGCCGCCCACTCCGCGACTCCGCCCGTCCCGGGCTGGGCGAGCACCTGCCGGGCCGCCTACTGCTCGGGGTACGCGGAGGTGTCCGGCCGTGATCCGCGCACCGATCCGGTGCTGCTGCGGGCGTACGAGACCGACAAGGCGGTCTACGAGGTCGTCTACGAGGCCCGGCACCGCCCCGACTGGCTCCCCGTACCGCTCTCGGCGATCCGCCGCCTCGCCACGTGCGATCCGGCCTGACCCGCCCCGCTCCGCCCGACCCGACCCTCGCCCGGGAGACTCGCTCGTGACGTCCAAGAAGCCGGCCGCCCTGGCCCCCGCCGCCGTCGACACCGCTGATCGCGAGCGGCTGCTCAACGGCGCCCATCACGACCCGCACTCCGTCCTCGGTGCCCACCCGGTCCCGGGTGGAGTCGCCGTGCGGGCGTTCCGCCCGTCCGCGCGAACGGTCACCGTGGACTGCGGACGTCTGCGGGCGGAACTACACGACGACGGGGACGGCTTCTTCTCGGGGCTGCTCCCCCTCGCCGAGATCCCCTCCTACCGGCTGCTCGTGGCGTACGACGGCACGGTCCACGAGACCGAGGACGCCTACCGGTTCCCGCCCACCCTCGGTGAGCTGGACCTGCACCTGATCGGCGAGGGCCGGCACGAACAGTTGTGGCGAGCGCTCGGCGCGCACGTCACCACCCAGCAGGGCGTGCCCGGCACCCGGTTCGCGGTGTGGGCGCCAAACGCACGGGGGGTCCGGGTCACGGGCGGCTTCTCCTTCTGGGACGGCACCGGCTTTCCGATGCGCTCTCTCGGCTCCACGGGTGTCTGGGAACTGTTCGTACCGGGCATCGGTGAGGGGGAGCCGTACAAGTTCGAGATCACGTCCCGGGACGGCCGCCGGTTCCTCAAGGCGGACCCGATGGCACGGCGTGCCGAGGTGCCGCCGGACACGGCTTCGATCGTGCACGCCTCGCACCACGAGTGGGGTGACGGAGGGTGGATGGCCCGCCGTGGTGATACTCCGGTGCACGAAGCGCCGTTCTCCGTGTACGAGGTTCACCTGCCCTCCTGGCGCCCTGGGCTGGACTACCGCCGGCTGGCCAAGGAGCTTCCCGCCTACGTCAGCACGATGGGTTTCACGCACGTGGAGCTGATGCCGGTCGCCGAGCATCCCTTCGGCGGCTCCTGGGGCTACCAGGTCACCTCCTACTACGCCCCCACCTCCCGGCTGGGTACACCGGACGACTTCAAGTACCTGGTCGACGCGCTGCACCAGGCCGGCATCGGCGTGATCATGGACTGGGTACCGGCGCACTTCCCCAAGGACGACTGGGCCCTGGCCCGCTTCGACGGCGACCCGCTCTACGAACCCGGGGACTCCCGACGCGCCGAGCATCCCGACTGGGGCACGTACGAGTTCGACTACGGCCGCACCGAGGTCCGCAACTTCCTCGTCGCCAACGCCGTCTACTGGTGCGAGGAGTTCCACATCGACGGCCTGCGCGTGGACGCCGTCGCCTCGATGCTCTACCTCGACTACTCACGCGACTCCGGCCAGTGGGAACCGAACGTCTTCGGCGGCCGGGAGAACCTCGACGCCATGGCCTTCCTGCAGGAGATGAACGCCACCGTCTACCGACGCTGCCCCGGCGTGGTCACCATCGCCGAGGAATCCACGGCGTGGGACGGCGTGACCCGGCCCACCGACAGCGGCGGACTCGGCTTCGGCCTGAAGTGGAACATGGGCTGGATGCACGACTCGCTCCAGTACATGCAGAAGGAGCCGGTGCACCGCAAGTACCACCACAACGAGATGACGTTCTCGATGGTCTACGCCTACAGCGAGAACTACGTCCTGCCGATCTCCCACGACGAAGTCGTCCACGGCAAGCAGTCCCTGGTGTCGAAGATGCCGGGCGACTGGTGGCAGCGGCGCGCCAACCACCGCGCCTACCTGGGCTTCATGTGGGCCCACCCGGGCAAACAACTACTCTTCATGGGCCAGGAGTTCGCCCAAGGCGCCGAATGGAACGAGGCACACGGCCCCGACTGGTGGCTGCTCGATGCGTCCTACGGCGGCGGGGCCGACCACCGGGGAGTGCGGGACCTGGTCCGGAATCTGAACGCGCTGTACCGGGTGACGCCCGCGCTGTGGCAGCAGGACGCCGACCCGGACGGCTTCCAGTGGATCACCGGGGACGCGGCGGACGACAACGTCTTCGCCTTCCTGCGCCGCGATGCCGACGGCAACCTGCTGCTCGCCGTCTCCCACCTGGCCCCGCTGGTCCGACCCGACTACCGCCTCGGCGTTCCCGAGCACGTACCGGCCTGGCTGGAAGTGCTCAACACCGATGCCAGCGGCTACGGCGGCAGCGGCGTCACCAACCCGGACGTCGTCAAACCAGAGCCCCACCCCTGGCACGGCCGCCCGGCGAGCATCCGGCTGACCCTGCCGCCACTGGCGACGGTGTGGCTGCGACCGGCTTGACGCATCCCCGCAGACACCGGCCGTCGCACACCGGCCCGTGCGGGAACCTCCCCCGGAGCAGGTCCAGAGGCCCAGCCGGCACCCGGGGCCCTGGTGCCGGCTGGGCCCACCGTCATTCCCCGTCGGTCAGGCCCGGCGGCAGTGCACCGGAGTGCAGCACCCCCAGCCTCTGGGTGGCCCGGGTCAGCGCGACGTACAGGTCGCTCGTGCCGTACCGGGCCGGCTCAACCACCAGGACCGAGTCGAATTCGAGACCCTTGGCCTGACGTGGGTCGAGCAGTACGACGGTGCGTGTCAGGTCGGGCCCGGCACCTACCGTGACCCCGTCGAGGCGGGCGGCCAGCGAGCGGTGCAGCTCACGCGGGGCGATGACCGCCAGCCGCCCCTCGGCGGGGGCGAGTTCGGCGACCGCCCCGGCCACGGCGCCGGGCAGGTCGGCCAGGGCCCGGCGCACCCACGGCCGTACCCCGGTCGACCGGACGGAGCTGGGCGGGTTGAAGTCCGGGCGCTCGGCCCGGACGACGGCCGCGGCAAGGTCCATGATCTCCGACGGGGTGCGGTAGTTGACGCCGAGGCGGGCGTGCTCCCACCGGTCTTCGACGTAGGGGCCCAGGATGTCCGACCAGGAGCCGACGCCGGCCGCCTCCGAGGTCTGCACGGGGTCGCCGACCAAGGTCATCGAGCGGGTGGGACTGCGCCGCATCAGCAGCCGCCAGGCCATCGGTGACAGTTCCTGCGCCTCGTCGACGATGATGTGTCCGAACGCCCAGGTGCGGTCGGCCGCGGCCCGCTCGGCGGCACTGCGGTGGTCGGCCTCCTCCTGCCGCTCCGCGAAGCGCTCGGCGTCGATGATGTCGTGCGCGGACAGCACCTCCGAGCCTTCGGGATCGCTCTCCTCCTTGTCCTCGAACTCATAGGTTCGGGAGGCGTAGGAGACGTCCAGTACGCCCTGCGCGTAGGCGACCTGGGTCCGGCGTTCCCGCTCGGCGCCGGCCCTGGCCGTCCGGTCGTCCTCGCCAAGCAGTTCGGCCGCTTCGTCGAGGAGGGGTACATCGGCGAGGGTCCAGGCACGGGTGACCGGGCGGCGGATCACGTCGGCGTCCTCCTTCGCCACGTGGCCGTCCGGTTCTGCCAGGAAGCCGGCGACCAACTGCCGCGGGGTCAGCACGGGCCACAACCGGTCGATGGCGTCCCAGACTTCGGGGTTCTCGGCGAGTTCGTCGCGGATCTGGGTGAGGTCGGAGGCGTCGAGCAGGCTGCTGCCGTCGTACGGGTCGGTGCCCACGCGCTCGGCGTACAGCTCGGTGAGGGTGTTGAGGATGTGTCCCTCGAAGTGCTCGCGGGCCGCATTGTGGGGCAGTCCGGCCGCACGGGTGCGTTCCCGGGCGACGCCCACCAGGCCGTCGTCCAGCATCAGCACCTCTCGGTCGTGCTCGACCGCGATGACCGGATCGGGCAGTTCCTGGCGGTCGCGCACGACGGCGGCGAGCACGCCGGCCATCTCGGCGCGGCCCTTCACCTCGGCCGCCTCCGGGGTGTCCGTGGCGGTCGCGGTGACGCCGGGGAACAACTCGCCCACCGTGGCCAGCAACACCCCGGTCTCACCGAGGGAGGGCAGTACCTCTCCGATGTAGCCGAGGAAGGCCGGGTTGGGGCCGACGATGAGGACGGCCCGGCGGGCCAGCAGTTCCCGGTACTCGTAGAGGAGGTAGGCCGCGCGGTGCAGGGCGACCGCGGTCTTGCCAGTGCCGGGACCGCCTTCCACGACGAGCACCCCGCGGTGGGGCGCCCGGATGATCTCGTCCTGCTCGGCCTGGATGGTCTGCACGATGTCGCTCATCCGGCCGGTGCGTGCCGAGTTCAGCGCCGCCAGCAGGACGGCGTCCCCGGTGGGGTCCTCGTGTCCGGTGCGGGTGGCGTCGCCGAGGTCGAGGATCTCGTCGTGCAGGGAGGTCACGGTCCGGCCCTGGGTGGCGATGTGCCGGCGGCGGCGCAGTCCCATCGGGGTGTGCCCGGTGGCCAGGTAGAAGGGGCGGGCGACGTCGGCCCGCCAGTCGATGAGGATCGGGGTGCGCTCGGTGTCGTCCTCGCGCAGGCCGATCCGGCCGATGTGGTGGCTGGTGCCGTCGCAGAGGTCGATCCGGCCGAAGCAGATCGAGCCGTCCACGGCGTTCAGCGCGGCGAGCAGCCCCGAGCGCTCGGTGACCAGGATGTCCCGCTCCAGCCGGGCCTGCATGGGCTTGTCACCCTGGGCGAGCGCGTCCGCGACCGAGGTCCGGGCCTCGCCGCGCAGCACGTCCGCGCGCGCGTACAGTCCGTCGATGAATTCCTGCTCGCGCTGCAATTCATCGTCCGGAAAATCGGTGTTTGACAATTCCACTCCCGCCCGGATATACTGCGCTCATTGAACTTTCCGCGCCTTCCTAAATTGAAGTCGCGAACCACTGAATATACGCAAAGAAATCCCCCGAGCGCAATTGCTCGGGGGATTTCTTTGTGGGTGGATCGGTTTCTTACAGCACGTCGGCCAGTTCCTCCCGCAGGCGCCGCTTGGGCCGCGCCCCCACCATCGACCGGACCGGCTCGCCGTTCCGGAACACCATCAGGGTCGGCGTCGACAGCACACCGTAGGCGACGGTCGTCCCCGGATTGCGGTCCACATCGATCTGCACCACTTTCAGCCTGCCGTCCTCCTCGGCGGCGATGTCCCTCAGCACCGGCGCGAGCTGCCGGCACGGCCCGCACCAGTCAGCCGTGAACTGCACCAGTACGGGCAGGTCGGCCCCGATCACCTCCGCCGTGAAGTCGGCGTCGGTCACCTCGCCCAGTCCGCTCGCCAACGTCACCGTGTCGGCCCTCCCAGTTCGCATACCGGTTCCGGACCCCCCGGAACCAGCGCCTCGGCAGCCAGCTCGTCCCGCGCCCGCTCAGCCCGGGCCAACTGCCCCGCGACCTCTTCCCGGGCTGCCGTCAGCTGTCCGATGAGCGCGTCCAACTCCTCCAGCTTGCGCCGGTAGACCAGCAGCGACGCCGGGCAGGAGTCGCCCTGCGGATGCCCGGCGCGCAGACACTCCACGAACGGTCGTGTCTCCTCCAGACCGAACCCGAAGTCCTGCAACGTCCGGATCTGCGTCAGCAGCCGCAGATCGCTCTCGTCGTACCAGCGGTGCCCCTTGTCGTCGCGCCGGGCAGGCAGCAGCCCCCGCGCCTCGTAGTAGCGCAGGGTGCGGGTGGTGGTCCCGGCTCGTGCGGCCAGCTCGCCGATTCGCATAGCAACGACCGTAGGCCTTGACGCCGGCGTCAAGGCAAGGCCGGGGGCAGAAGCGGCTTGCTGCGCACCGGTGAGGTCAGCACGAGCGACGTCGTGGTCCGGCCCAGCGCCGAAGTCTGCTCCAGGATCTCCTCCAGGTGCCTGCCCGCCCGTCTCAGGACCGCCGCCGAGGTCTCGCCCAAGCGGCTCGGGCTCCCCGGTTCGTACCAGCCCCCGCGTCAGGTCAGCCACGCCGTCGGCCATCGCTGGCCGACCGGGGCCTTCAGACCATGACCCCGGCCGACTCCTCCACCTCCAGCAGGGAGGCGCTGTGCCGCTCCTCCTCAAACTTCGGGCGTCCGCCGCGCAGACCGAACAGGCGCTTGGTCAGGGCGATGTAGAGGACGGCGAGGACGTTCAGCACCAACGTGGTGATCTTCAGCCAGCTGATGTGCTCGGTGAGTTCGTAGATCTCCAACGGGAGGAAGGCGGCCGTGGCGACCACCGTCAAGTACTCCGCCCACCGCTTGGCGTACCAGAGGCCGATCGCTTCCACCAGCTCGATCAGCGCGTAGGCCAGCAGCAGACCGGCCAGCAGCAGCAGCGTGGAGTGCTTGTAGCCGAAGGCCTTCTGTAGGGATCCGACGACCGGTGAGTGGTCCAGGTCGTAGTGGAAGTGCCGGAACACCGGACGGAAGACGTCCAGGTACTCGTTGAAGAGCCGGCGCACCGCGTCCTGGCTGTTGCTGAACCTCCACACCGCGACCGCGACGAGCACGATGAACACCCCGCGTACGACCCGCTCGACGGCCAGGAAGCGGAGGATGAACAGATCGCGGAGGACCTTTCCGCGCGGTACCAGCGGGGCGTCCCCGGCCGGTCCGGAGCCGTGCGGCTCGCCGAGCACGAAGTCGCCGCAGCGCAGACAGCGCCACACGTCCCCGAGCGCGGTCCGGGCGTGCAGCCGTACCCGCAGCCGGGGATCGTCGGGCGCGTAGGTCACATGACCCTTGCGCGCGCAGGTCCGCCGGTCCCAGTCGATCTTCATCCCCCGTGCCTCCATACACAGACAGACGCCACGCACGAACGTGCCGTTCCGGTCGATCCGGAACGGCACGTTAGCGAACGGCGGTAGGAGCCGGTCAGCTGGTTCCGGTGCCCACCAGCTCCGCCTCGGCGGCCGGCTCCGGCGCGGGGGCCTCGCGGCGCGGCAGCAGGAAGGCCACCAGGATCGTGCCGGCGCCGAGGATCACGGCGCCGATCAGGCTGGTGTGGGCGACAGCATCGGAGAAGGAGGAACCGACGGCATCAGCCATCTGCCGGGCACCGGTGGCGAGTTCGGCGGCCTGCTGCTTGAGCTGGGCAGCCTGCTGCGGGTCAGACGCCTGCGCCGCCTGTGCGGCCAGTTGGTGCGCCTTGTCGCCGATGCCCTGGGCCACCGCGTACCCGGCACCGACCGAGTCCTGGGCCGTGTCCAACGCGCTCGCCGGGAGCTTGCTGCCTGCGGTGGCGTCAGTGAGGTGGTCGCCGTACGAGGTCGCGAGCAGCGAGCCGAGGATGGCGATGCCGAGGGAGCCGCCCAGCTCCAGCGAGGTGTCATTGACCGCACCCCCGACGCCCAGGTCGGACTCCGGGAACGCGCCCATGATGGCGTCGGTGCAGGGCGAGAGGGCCAGGCCGATGGCGAGGCCGAGGATGATCAGGGGCGCCAGGAAGTCGCCGTAGGTGGAGCCCGCGTCCACCCCGGTCAGCAGTGCGAGGGCGGTCGTGCCGCCGACCATGCCGGCGCTGACGGTCCACTTCATGCCCACGCGCGGGGTGAGCCAGCCGGTCAGGGCCGAGCCGACGAACACGGCTCCGGCCAGCGGGAGCATGCGGACGCCGGTCTGCAGGGCGTCGTAGCCGAGGACGAACTGCAGGTGCTGGGTGAGGTAGTAGAAGGCACCGAAGACGGCTAGGAAGAACAGGGCGACGGCGAGGTTGGAGCCCGCGAAGCGGCGGCGGGTGAAGCGGCGCACGTCCAGGATCGGACGGGGGTGGCGCAGCTCCCACAGGGCGAAGGCGACGAGGCCGGCACCCGCGGTGATGGCAGCCGTGATCGCCTTGCCGTCCCAGCCGAAGTGCGGCCCCTCGATGATCATGTACACCAGGGAGCCGGTCCAGAGCACCGACAGCAGGCCGCCGACGTAGTCGATGCGGTCGTGGTGGCCGGCCTTCGACGGAGGTACGAGGACGAAGGCGGCCACGATCGCGACGGCTGCGATGGGCACGTTGATCAGGAAGGTCGAGGACCAACCGTGGTCGCGCAACAGGGCACCGGCGACCACCGGTCCGGCCGCGATGGCGAGCCCGGCGGTGGCGGTCCACAGGGTGATCGCCTTGGCACGTTCGGCGCGCGGGAAGGTCGCGGCGAGCAGCGAGAGGGTGGCGGGCATGATCAGCGCCGCACCGACGCCCATCACGGCGCGGGCCGCGATGACGGTGGCGGCGCTACCGGCGAGGTAGCCGAAGACGGCTCCGCCGCCGAAGACCACGAGGCCCAGGACGAGCGCACCGCGCCGACTGTACTTGTCGCCGATCGCGCCGAGCAGCAGCATCAGCGCCGCGTACGGGACGGTGTAGCCGTCGATCACCCATTGCAGGTCGGCGCTGGAGAGACCCAGGTCCCTCGTCATGTCGGGAGCCGCGACGGTGAGGGCGGTGTTCGCCATCACGATGATCAGCAGGCTCAGGCAGAGCACCAGCAGCGCCCACCAGCGCCGTGCGTACGGGCGCTCCATCTTCTCGACCGGTTCGGTCATGACGAGTCGCATGGCAGGGATTGCCTTCCTCGGATCGCGACAGGACTTGCACAACGGCGTGCAATTGCACAACGATGTGCAATGTACGCTGCTGCACAGCAGTGTGCAAGTCGCTGAAGGGCGTGCAGAATGGCTGCCATGACCACGGGTAACACCAGCCGCGCCGACGCCAACCGACGTCGCATCCTCGACGTCGCCCTCGCCGAACTGCTGCGCGATCCTGACGCCTCCATGGACCAGATCGCGCGCGCCGCGGGAGTCGTGCGACGGACCGTGTACGGCCATTTCCCCAGTCGTGAGGCGCTGATCAGCACACTCGTCGATGACGCCGTGGCAGCCCTGGTGGACGCGGACGCACGAGCCCGCGCCAAGGTGACCGACCCGGCGGAGGCGGTGGCCCGTTCGGTACTCGCCGTCTGGGACATCGCCGACCGCTATCGGCTGCTGATCGCCCTGGCCCAGCGCACGGTCACCGTGCAGGGCATCCGCGAACGCCTCGCACCGCTGCGCGAGGGGAAGGTCCAACTGCTCCAGCGGGGTCTGGACGAGGGGGTGTTCCACTCCCCTCTGCCCGCGCCGGCGCTGGCGTACGTGCACGAGCAGATGCTGTTCGCGGTGATGGAGGCGGTGAACGACGGCCTGCTACCAGCGCAGGAGGCGGGCCGCTCGGCCACGGTCACCGTCCTGACCGCGGCGGGCGTACCTACGGCGAAGGCCACCGCGCTGGTGGCCGAGGTGTACCGACCGGCGTGAGCGGAGGCGCACAGAGGAACGAGACCGGGCGGCCGAGAGGGGGAGGCTCGGCCGCCCGGTGGCGGCGACCGGACGCCCGGCCCGGGTTCAGGCGGGGCCGGACGTCCGGAGATGAAGGGGGGCGGGACCCTCAGACCCCGACCGGCTCCTCCCCCCTCGACCCCCTCGACCCCCTTCGCTCCCCAGGCTCCCCAGGCTCCCTCGGCTCCGGAAGCCCGCTACCCACGGAGCGGCGCTCATCCAGCAGCGTCGTCTCGTCGAACGGCAACTCACCGGCGAGCACCCTCCGGACGCGGACCCCGTCGATCTCCTTCGTCCAGGTGCCCACCAGCACCGTGGCGACCGCGTTGCCGGCGAAGTTGGTCAGCGCCCGCGCCTCGCTCATGAACCGGTCGATGCCGACGATCAGCCCGACCCCGTCGACCAACGCGGGCTTGTGCGACTGCAGCCCGCCGGCCAGCGTGGCCAGCCCCGCCCCGCTGACACCGGCCGCCCCCTTGGAGGCCAGGAGCAGGAACAGCAGCAGCGGAATCTGTTCACCCAGCGACATCGGTGTGCCCAGCGCGTCCGCGATGTAGAGCGACGCCATGGTCATGTAGATCATCGTGCCGTCGAGGTTGAAGGAGTAGCCGGTCGGCACGGTGATACCGACGACCGGCCTGCTGACGCCCAGGTGCTCCATCTTCGCGATCAGCCGCGGCAGCGCGGACTCGGAGGAGGAGGTGGACAGGATGAGCAGGAACTCGCGGGCGAGATATCTGAACAGGGAGAGGACGTTCAGGCCGGCGACGATCCGCAGCAACGCTCCCAGCACCACGAAGACGAAGAGGAAGCAGGTGAGGTAGAAGCCGAGCATCAGCACGGCGAGACTCTTGAGCGCCTCCAGGCCGGCCGAACCGGTCACCGCCGCGATGGCACCGAAGGCGCCGACCGGCGCGGCCCACATGACCATGGACAGGACACGGAAGACCAGCCGCTGCATGTGCTCGATGCCGCGCAGCACCGGCTGTCCGGCCGAGCCCATGGCCTGCAGCGCAAACCCGGCCAGCAGGGCCACCAGCAGCGTCTGGAGGACCTGCCCCTCGGTGAAGGCGGACACGAACGTGGCCGGGATGACCGACAGTACGAAGTCGACCGGCCCGAGCGCTTCACTGGACACCTGGGCGTGCCCGGTCTGCTTGAGCGCATCAGTGAGGTGCAGGCCCTCGCCCGGGTGCAGCAGGTTGCCGACCACGAGTCCGACCGCGAGAGCGACGAACGACATCGTGAGGAAGTAGCCCAGCGCGATCCCGCCGACGGCACCGACCTTGGCGGCCTTCCGCACGGAACCGATCCCGAGCACGATCGTGCAGAAGATGATCGGCGAAATCATCATCTTGATCAGTTTCACGAATCCGGTACCCAGCGGCTTGAGCTGGACCGCGGCGTCGGGCCAGATGAGCCCCACGGCGATGCCGAGTGCGACCGCCGCGATGACGGCGATGTACAGGTAATGGGTTCGATCCCGCTCCACGCGGGGTGCGGCAGGTGCCGGGTGGGGAGTACTGGCGGCCACGACTGCCCTCCTTGACGTCTTCGTCGGCGAACAACCGGCGTGCGGCTCACGTCCGGGCGTTGTTGGGGAATGCCGCGACTATCTCCCGCCCTGTGATGGCGGTCACCCTTGCGTTCATTTAGTTCACGCCGGACCGGAAGGGCACACTGCTGGCATGCGCTTCCCCGCCCTCCGCCGGCCCCACAGCCTGGCGGGACAGCTGTTCGCCATGCAGGCCGTGCTGATAGCGGTGGTCGTGGCCGGGTACGCGCTGTTCACCTACGTCAGCGACCAGCGGCAGGCTGAGACCGCAGCGGCCCGGCAGGCCACCGCGGTGGCCCGCTCGATCGCCGACTCCCCCTCGGTGCGCTCGGCGATCCGCAGCGCGGACCCTACGGCACGGCTCGAACCGTACGCCCTGCAGATCACGCGGGACGCGAAGGTCGACTTCGTCACGATCATGACCCCGACCGGCATCCGCTGGACCCATCCCGACGAACGACAGATCGGCAAACCCTTCCTCGGCAACATCGGCCCCGCCCAGCACGGCCGCACCCTCACCGAGACCTACACCGGCACGCTCGGCCCCTCCGTCCGCGCGGTGACCCCGGTGTCCGACGGCGGAAGGATCATCGGCCTGGTGAGCGCCGGCATCACGGTGGAGACGATCAGCGAACGGGTCCAGGACCAGGTCACGGCGCTGCTCGGGGTAGCCGGCGGAGCCCTGCTGCTGGGCGCGGTCGGCACCTATGTCGTCAACGCCCGGCTACGCCGCCACACCCACGGCATGAACGCCACCGAACTGAGCCGGATGCACGACTACCACCAGGCGGCGCTGCACGCGGTTCGCGAGGGTCTGCTGATGCTGGACGGGCACTACCGGGTGGCCCTGATCAACGACGGTGGGCGGGAACTGCTGGGCGTGGACGAGGAGGAAGGCGTGATCGGCCGCTCGGTGGCGGACCTGGGCCTTCCGGCACCTCTGACGGGAGCGTTGCTGTCGTCGGAGCCCCGAGTGGACGAAGTGCATCTGACGGCGTCCCGGGTGCTGGTCGTCAACACCTCCCCGGTCTCCGGCGGGGAGCAGCGCGGCACGGTCGTGACCCTCCGGGACGTGACCGAACTCCAATCGCTCATGGGCGAGCTGGACTCGGAGCGCGGCTTCACCCAGGCTCTTCGGTCGCAGGCGCACGAGGCCGCGAACCGCCTCCACACGGTCGTGTCGCTGATCGAGCTCGGCCGGGCTCAGGAGGCGGCGGAATTCGCCACGGCAGAGCTGGAACTGGCCCAGGCGTTGACCGACCAGGTGATCGCGGCGGTACGCGAACCGGTGCTGGCCGCGCTGCTGCTGGGCAAGGCGGCACAGGCCAACGAGCGAGGCGTGGAACTGGTGGTCTCACAGGACAGCCGCCTGGACGACGGTCTGCTGCCGGAAAGTCTGTCCGCGCGGGACCTGGTGACCGTCCTCGGGAACCTCATCGACAACGCAGTGGACGCCGCGCAAGGCGGACCGGGGGCCCGGGTGACGGTGACGGCCTGCGCGAACGCCTCCGAAGTGGTGCTGCGGGTCACGGACACCGGCCCCGGTGTCGACCCCGCCCATGCCGATCTGGTATTCCAGCGGGGGTTCTCGACGAAGCCGGCCGGCCCCGGCGGGCGGGGACTCGGGCTGGCCCTGGCCCGGCAGGCGGTGGTCCGCCAAGAGGGCGCGTTGACGGTGGCCGAGTCCGACGGGGACGGCGGGGGCGGTGCGGTGTTCGAGGTGCGGCTGCCACTGCGCGCGGCGTGCCCGGTTCCGGAAGGCGGCGTGCGATGACGGACTCCACGCCCATCCGGGTGCTCGTGGTGGAGGATGATCCAGTGGCCGCCGACGCGCACGTGATGTACGTGGACCGGGTGCCGGGCTTCGTTGTCGTCGGCACGGCGCACACGGGCGCGGAGGCCCGCCGCACCCTGGACCGTACGGCTGTGGATCTCCTGTTGCTCGATCTGCACCTGCCGGACGTGCACGGCCTGCAGTTCGCCCGCTCCCTTCGGGCTGCCGGGCATCACGCTGACGTGGTAGCGGTGACCTCGGCGCGGGATCTGGCCGTGGTCCGGGAGGGCGTCTCGCTGGGGGTCGTCCAGTACGTGCTCAAGCCCTTCACCTTCGCCACGCTCAGGGACCGGCTGATCCGCTACGCCGAGTTCCACGCGGCGGTGGGCGAGGCCGGCGGCCAGGACGAGGTGGACCGGGCGCTGGCCGTACTCAGGGCACCGGCCCCGGCCGCGCTGCCGAAAGGTCTGAGCGGGCCGACGCTGGAACGGGTGACGGCGGCCCTGCGAGCGACGGCCGAGGGCCTCACGGCCGCCGGGGCAGCCGAGGCCGTGGGCACGTCCCGGATCACCGCCCGGAGGTACCTGGAGCACCTGGTCGACGCGGGCCGCGCCGCCCGGAACCCGTTGTACGGGCAGGTCGGGCGGCCCGAGCTGGTCTACCGGTGGGTGGCGCAGGGACGGTGAGAACCGGGCCGCCGACGCATCCCCACCCAAGGGATGACGCACGGTAACCCCAGGTGACGAAGGTGGCACCGAATGTCCACAACGGGACGCACGGTCCACACGTACGAACCTACGACGCGTGGTCTCGTCCGAACCCACCGTAGTCAGGACACCCGTGCGCCCCTACCTTGTCCGGGGTGCGCCAACCCTCACCCCAGCCCAGCCCCTCGACTCCCCCGTTCAACGCTCCAGCCGCCCGCAGGCTCCGCGCCGCGCTCGGCATGGGACCCGAGCACGTTGCCTACGGACTGCGTGTCTCGTACGGACTGCCGCATGCCACCCCGGAACTCGTGATCGCCTGGGAACGCGGCACCATCGCTCCCAATAACCTCGAACTCACCGCGCTGTCAGGTGTGTTGTGGTGTTCGCCGGGTGAACTCATCGGCCGGCCACGGACCCTTCGTGAGCACCGCATCGCCCGCGCTCTGGCACCGGAGGACGTCGCCCGTGCCGTCGGTGCCGATCTGCGTTCCTATCTACGGATGGAGGAGAGCGGCGACTGGCGGGGCAACGACCGGCAGACGGCCGCGCTCGCGGAGGTCCTGGACCTGTCGCTGCCCGACTTCGTCGCCGTCACCGGGCGGGAGGACAAGCTCGCCGAACTGTTGCGCAGCGCGGTCACCACACGCTGGCAGGCCTATGTCAGGCCGGTCGGGAAGGTCGCCGCGGTCGAGCGGGCGCGGCTGGAGAAGGTGCTCCAGGAATTGCACCAGGACTACCAGGGCCAGATGGTGGCCAGCCTCAGCTGGGGCGGAAACAGCGCGGCCAGGGCCTCCAGCGACTCCGGCCGCGCGTTCCTGGACCGGATCGTGGAGTACTTCTGGGACAGGGTCGAGGGCGGCGCCGAAGCCCGTTGACGGCGAGTTCACCCAGATGCGTCATCCGCTGCGCGCCTCGCCCCGGCTTTCAGGACGCTGGGCACCAGGAGGCGGGTGCCCCATCCCGTCCACGAGCAGGGAACGGCGGGCGCACATGGCAGTAGTGGGACATGACCGCGGGACGAGGAGACGCGCACTAGGCATATCCGTGTGCCTGTGTCTCCTGGCCCTGCTGACGGGCTCCTGCACCGGCTCGTTCGAAGGCTCCGCGCGCGCGGAGGACGCGCCGCTCGATCCGCGCATCCAGAAGATCATGGACAAGCCGGTCTACCGGTACGGACAGTTCGGCCTGCTGGTGGTCGACCCGGCCACCGGACGGACCATCACCTCATTGAACCCCGAACGTCTGTTCGTGCCCGGTTCGACGACCAAGCTCTTCACCGTGTCGACCGCCTGGGACACCTTCGGCAGCGACCACCGCACCACCACGCCGGTGTACGCCCAGGGTCCGGTGACCGACGGCACCCTCGACGGGAACCTGGTGCTGGTGGCCCAGGGCGACCTGACGATGGGCGGCCGGACCAAACCGGACGGCACCCTTGACTACCGGCCGGTGGACCACACCTACGCCGACGCCGTGCCCGGATACGCCACGCTCACGCCCGAGAATCCGCTGGCCGGCCTGAACAGCCTGGCCGAGCAGGTGCGCTCCAGTGGCATCACGCACGTCAACGGTGACGTGGTCATCGACGACCGGCTGTTCGCCCCGGATCCCGCACTCGTCACGGACCCGACGCCGATCATCATCAACGACAACCTCATCGACATCCTCAGCACACCCACCCAACCCGGTCAGCAGGCCACGTTCACCTGGCGCCCGCAGACCGCGCGGAACAAGGTCTCCTACCACGTCATGACCGTGGCCAAGGGGAAGCCCACCGCCATTACGGCGGAGGTGGGCGCGGACGGCGTCATCGCCGTGACCGGTACCTTGGCCGCCGATGCCAAGCCGTGGCTGGTCACCGCTCCGGTCACAGATCCGGCGGCGTTCGCCCGCACCGCGTTCATCGAGGCCCTGGACCGTGCCGGCGTCAGCGTGGCCGCCACCCCCACAGGGCCCGACCCTGCGCCCCCGGCCAAGGCCCCGAGCGGTGACCCGGTGGCCAGACTGGTCTCCGCGCCGTTCTCGCAGGAGGCCACGCTGATCCTCAAGGTGAGCCACAATCTGGGGGCCGACCTGCTGGTGTGCCTGCTCGCCGTCCAACGGGGCAGCAGGGACTGCGAGGACGGATTCGCTTCCATCAAGGCGTTCAACGACAAGGTCGGCGTCGATCCCGCCCAGGCCTCACAGGCCGATGGCCAGGGCGGAGTGGACGGCGACGCGTTCACTCCCCGTGCCTTCATCCCCCTGCTGAAGTACTGGACGACCACTCCGGAGGCCGCGCAGTTCCGCGAGGCGCTGCCCATCCTGGGCAGCAGCGGCGACCTGGCCCTGGTCGGCACGGACAGCCCGGCCAAGGGCAAGGTGTTCGCGAAGACCGGCACCCGTGCGGCGGGGAACAGCCTCACCGGCCAGGTGCTGGTCACCGCCCGCGCCATGGCCGGCTACCTAGACACCGGTGACGGCCGCTACCTGCCCTTCGTCGTGGTCTTCAACGACGCTTTGGTGGACTCGACGGACGGGGTCCTGTCCATCGCCGCCGACATCGCGCAGATCTCCGCACTACTCCAGGAGGACAACACCGCAGCCTCCGCCAGCGGTGCCGCCTCCGCCAGCCGGTGATCCACCGACTCACAGAATCCGGGTCTGGAAGACCGACTCGGCCTCGTCCATCCGGTCCCTCGGTACCGTCTTCAGCTCCGTGACCGCCTCCGCGAGCGGCACCATCACGATGTCGGTGCCGCGCAGCGCGGTCATCTTGCCGAAGTCGCCACGGTGCGCCGCCTCGATCGCGTGCCAGCCGAAGCGGGTGGCGAGCACGCGGTCGTACGCGGTGGGGACGCCGCCGCGCTGGACGTGGCCGAGGATGACCGGCTTGGCCTCCTTGCCGAGCCGCCGCTCCAGCTCGTACGCCAGCGCCGTGCCGATGCCCTGGAAGCGCTCGTGGCCGTACTGGTCGATCTCGCCCTTGCCGTAGTCCATGGTGCCCTCGGCCGGATGGGCGCCCTCGGCGACGCAGACGACGGCGAACTTCTTGCCGCGGGCGAAGCGCTCCTCGACCATCTTGACCAGGTCGGCGGGGTCGAAGGGGCGCTCGGGCAGGCAGATGCCGTGAGCACCGGCGGCCATGCCGGACTCCAGGGCGATCCAGCCGGCGTGCCGGCCCATGACCTCGACGACCATCACCCGCTGGTGGGACTCGGCGGTCGTCTTCAGGCGGTCCATGGCCTCGGTGGCCACGCCGACGGCGGTGTCGAAGCCGAAGGTGCGGTCGGTGGAGGAGATGTCGTTGTCGATCGTCTTGGGCACTCCGACGACCGGCAGGCCCGCGTCGGACAGCATGCGGGCCGCGGTCAGGGTGCCTTCGCCGCCGATCGGGATCAGCGTGTCGATGCCGAACTCCTCGACCATGTCGGTGGCCTTGTCGCAGGCCTCGCGCAGCCGGTCGCGCTCCAGACGGGAGGAGCCGAGGATGGTGCCGCCGCGAGCCAGGATGCCGCTGACCGCGTCCAGGTCGAGGGTGCGGTAGTGGCGGTCGAGCAGACCCCGGTAGCCGTCCTCGAACCCGATGACCTCGTCGCCGTACGTCGTCACGGCCCGGTGCACGACCGACCGGATCACGGCGTTCAGGCCGGGGCAGTCGCCGCCTGCGGTGAGAACTCCGATACGCATCGTGCTATGTCTCCTGCTCGCTGTTGGTGCCGGTGCGCCAGTGCCGATTCTTCCACGTCCGCGGAGGCGCCGGGTTCCTGACGGGCGCCTTATCCGGGACCAGGGGTATTGTCAAGGGGGTTCCGCTCACCTTGGTGGGCGATTTTTATGCCGAAGACTTGACAGGCGCACAAAGCGCAACCGGAACGGCAGAGACAACACGAGGAACGGAGTGGACACGTGACGCGCAGCGTGTACGTGACCGGCATCGACCGCGGCGACGGCCGCCAGGTCGTGGAGCTGGGGGTCATGGAACTCCTGACCCGGCAGGTCGACCGGGTGGGTGTCTTCCGTCCACTCGTCCACGACGGCCCCGATCGCCTGTTCGAGCTGCTGCGGGCGCGGTACCGCCTCACGCAGGACCCGGCGACCGTCTACGGCATGGACTACCACGAAGCGTCCGCGCTCCAGGCCGAACAGGGCACCGACGAGCTGGTCTCCACGCTCGTCGACCGCTTCCATCTGGTGGCCCGCGACTACGATGTGGTCCTCGTCCTCGGCACCGACTACGCCCACACCCAACTGCCGGACGAACTGTCCCTGAACGCCCGACTCGCCAACGAGTTCGGGGCCTCCGTGATCCCGGTCGTCGGCGGGCGCAGGCAGAACGCCGAGGCGGTGCGAGCGGAGACGCGCAACGCCTACCGTGCCTACGACGGTCTCGGCTGCGACGTGCTCGCCATGGTCGCCAACCGAGTGGCCCGCGAGGACCGCGACGAGATCGCGGAGCGGCTGGCGAACCGGCTGCCGGTGCCCACGTACGTGCTTCCCGACGAGCTCGCGCTCTCCGCACCGACCGTCTCCCAGATCGCCCACGCCCTCGACGCCAAGGTGCTGTTGGGGGACGACTCGGGGCTCGCCAGGGACGCCCTGGACTTCATCTTTGGCGGCGCGATGCTGCCGAACTTCCTGGCCGCCCTGACCCCGGGCTGTCTGGTGGTCACCCCGGGCGACCGCGCCGACCTGGTCGTCGGCTCGCTGGCCGCGCACAGCGCCGGCACCCCGCCGATAGCCGGTGTCCTGCTGACCCTGAACGAGGTGCCGCGCGAGGAGATCCTCACCCTCGCCGCCCGCCTCGCCCCGGGCACCCCGGTGCTGTCCGTGACCGGCAACAGCTTCCCCACCGCCGAGCAGCTGTTCTCGCTGGAGGGGAAGATGACCGCGGCCACCCCGCGCAAGGCCGAGACCGCGCTCGGCCTGTTCGAGCGGTACGTCGACACCACCGATCTGGCCCGCCGGGTCTCGGCACCGAGCAGCGACCGGGTCACCCCGATGATGTTCGAGCACAAGCTGCTGGAGCAGGCCCGCGCCGACAAGCGCCGGGTCGTCCTGCCAGAGGGAACCGAGGAGCGCGTGCTGCACGCGGCCGAAGTGCTGCTGCGCCGGGACGTCTGCGACCTGACCCTGCTCGGTCCGGCGGAACAGATCCGCAAGAAGGCGGCCGACCTCGGTATCGACCTCGGCGACACCCGGCTGATCGACCCGGCCACCTCCGAACTGCGCGACGCCTTCGCGGAGAAGTACGCCCGGCTGCGCGCCCACAAGGGCGTCACCGTCGAACTGGCCTATGACGTGGTGACCGACGTCAACTACTTCGGCACCTTCATGGTCCAGGATGGCATGGCCGACGGAATGGTGTCCGGGTCCGTGCACTCCACGGCGGCCACCATCCGGCCGGCCTTCGAGATCATCAAGACGAAGCCGGACGCCTTCATCGTCTCGTCGGTCTTCTTCATGTGCCTGGCCGAGAAGGTGCTGGTCTACGGCGACTGTGCGGTCAACCCGGACCCGGACGCCGAGCAACTGGCGGACATCGCCATCCAATCGGCGGCCACCGCCGCGCAGTTCGGGGTGGAGCCGCGGATCGCCATGCTGTCGTACTCCACCGGTACCTCCGGCTCCGGCGCCGACGTGGACAAGGTGCGCGAGGCGACCGAACTGGTGCGCAGCAGGCGACCGGATCTGAAGATCGAGGGACCGATCCAGTACGACGCGGCCGTCGAACCGTCCGTCGCCGCCACCAAGCTGCCCGGCTCCGAGGTCGCCGGGCAGGCCAGCGTATTGATCTTCCCCGACCTCAACACCGGCAACAACACCTACAAGGCCGTGCAGCGCTCGGCCGGCGCCATCGCCGTCGGCCCGGTCCTGCAGGGGCTGCGCAAGCCGGTCAACGACCTGTCCCGGGGCGCGCTCGTCCAGGACATCGTCAACACCGTCGCCATCACGGCGATCCAGGCCCAGACGCCCGCCAACTGAGCAGAGAGTATTCGAACACCGTGGCAGCAACCCGCGCGGCGACCCGCGTCCTCGTCCTCAACTCCGGTTCCTCGTCGGTGAAGTACCAACTGCTCGACATGAGCGACGCGACCCGACTCGCCGTCGGCCTGGTGGAGCGCATCGGCGAGCAGACCTCCCGACTCAAACACACCTGCCTGACCACCGGTGACTTGCGGGAGCACAGCGGGCCGATCGCCGACCACGATGCCGCCCTGAAGGCAGTTGCCGAGGAGCTGAGTCGGGACGGCCTCGGTCTGGACTCGCCCGAACTGGCCGCGATCGGCCACCGGGTGGTGCACGGCGGTCTGTTCTTCACCGAGCCCACCGTCATCGACGACGAGGTGCTCAACGAGATCGAGCGGCTGATCCCCGTCGCCCCCCTGCACAACCCGGCGAACCTCACCGGTATCCGCACCGCCCAGGCACTGCGCCCCGACCTGCCCCAGGTCGCCGTCTTCGACACGGCGTTCCACACGACCATGCCGGAGTCCGCGGCACGCTACGCGATCGACCCGAAGATCGCCGACCGTCACCGCATCCGCCGGTACGGCTTCCACGGCACCTCGCACGCGTACGTCTCCCGGGAGACGGCGCGACTGCTGGGCAAGGACCCCTCCGAGGTGAACGTCATCGTGCTGCACCTGGGCAACGGGGCCTCGGCGTCCGCGGTGGAGCGGGGCCGGTGCGTGGACACCTCCATGGGCCTGACGCCCCTGGAGGGCCTGGTGATGGGTACGCGATCCGGCGATCTGGATCCGGCTGTCATCTTCCATTTGGCGCGGGTTGGCGGAATGTCCATGGACGAGATCGACACTCTCCTCAACAAGAGGAGTGGCCTGTTCGGTCTCTGCGGGGACAACGACATGCGGGAGATCCGCCGCCGGATCGACGAGGGCGACGAAGAGGCCGCCCTCGCCTTCGACATTTACATTCACCGGCTCAAGAAGTACATCGGCGCCTATTACGCCGTCCTCGGCGAGGTGGACGCGATCGCCTTCACCGCCGGGGTGGGCGAAAACGCGGCGCCGGTGCGCGAGGCCGCGATCGCGGGCCTGGCGGGCCTCGGCCTGGCGGTCGACCCCGTACGGAACGCCGTACGCAGTGGTGCGCCGCGGCTGATTTCGCCCGGGTCCGCACGGGTGGCGGTCGCAGTGGTGCCGACGGATGAAGAACTGGAGATCGCGACGCAGACCTACGCGCTGGTCGGAAAGAACGACTGAAGAACCGCACCTGAGCGGCACGGCACTCATTTGTACTTTCCACCAGACGGAATATTCCGTAGCGAAACAAACCGATAGGATCGCCCCATGCGCCGTTCGAAAATCGTCTGTACTCTCGGCCCCGCGGTCGACTCCCACGAGATGCTCGTCGCCATGATCGAGGCGGGCATGAACGTGGCCCGGTTCAACTTCAGCCACGGCTCCCACGCCGAGCACCAGGCGCGGTACGACCGCGTCCGGGCCGCCGCCAAGGAGACCGGCCGGGCCATCGGTGTCCTCGCCGACCTGCAGGGCCCGAAGATCCGCCTGGAGACCTTCGCCGAGGGTCCGGTCGAACTCGAGCGGGGTGACGAGTTCGTCATCACGACCGAGGACGTACCGGGCGACAAGCACATCTGCGGGACGACGTACAAGGGGCTGCCGGGCGACGTCTCGCGCGGCGACCAGGTGCTGATCAACGACGGCAACGTCGAACTGAAGGTCCTGGACGTCGAGGGCCCGCGGGTGCGGACGATCGTCATCGAGGGCGGCGTCGTCTCCGACCACAAGGGCATCAACCTGCCCGGCACGGCCGTCAACGTGCCCGCGCTGAGCGGGAAGGACGTCGAGGACCTGCGCTTCGCCCTCCGCATGGGCTGTGACCTGGTCGCGCTGTCCTTCGTCCGGGACGCCAAGGACATCCAGGACGTCCACAAGGTCATGGACGAGGAGGGCCGCCGGGTCCCTGTGATCGCCAAGGTGGAGAAGCCACAGGCGGTCGAGAACATGCAGGACGTCGTGATGGCGTTCGACGGCGTGATGGTGGCCCGGGGTGACCTCGCCGTCGAGTACCCGCTCGAGAAGGTCCCCATGGTGCAGAAGCGCCTGATCGAGCTGTGCCGGCGCAATGCCAAGCCGGTGATCGTGGCGACCCAGATGATGGAGTCGATGATCACCAACTCCCGACCGACCCGCGCCGAGGCCTCCGACGTGGCCAACGCGATCCTGGACGGCGCCGACGCGGTCATGCTGTCGGCGGAGTCCAGCGTGGGCGCGTACCCGGTCGAGACGGTCAGGACCATGTCGAAGATCGTCGTGGCGGCCGAGGAGGAGCTGCTGTCCAAGGGTCTCCAGCCGCTGGTCCCGGGCAAGAAGCCGCGCACCCAGGGTGGTTCGGTGGCCCGTGCGGCCTGCGAGATCGCCGACTTCCTCGGCGGCCGGGGACTGATCGCCTTCACCAAGTCCGGTGACACCGCGCGCCGGCTCTCCCGTTACCGCGCGATCCAGCCGATCATCGCCTTCACCACGGAGGAGTCCACCCGCAACCAGCTCACCCTCAGCTGGGGCGTGGAGTCGCACGTGGTGCCGTTCGTCAGCACGACCGATGAGATGGTCGACCTGGTGGACCAGGAGGTCGCCAGGCTGGACCGTTTCGACTCGGGCGACACCGTCATCATCACCGCCGGCTCGCCGCCCGGGGTCCCCGGCACCACCAACATGATCCGGGTCCACCACCTCGGCAGCAACGACTGACCGAGCCCCGCGAGAGCACCGAACGCGTGAAGGGCACCTCCTCTGTGACGGGGAAGTGCCCTTCAGCGGTGTGCGGCTCCCGAACGGGCCTTGTGCGACCGCTCAGTCGGTCGTGTACACGTGCATGCCGGGTATGTGCAGGGTGCCGCCGAACTGGGCTGCCTGGACCACCTTGACGTGGGTGAAGTAGATCAGCGGGATGTTCAGCGGGGGCGGGCTGTCGGGGCTGAAGGTCACCGGGATCAGACCGAACAGGTTGCCCGAGATGCTCTCGGTGTACATCACGGTGTCACCATCGCGGATGGTGGACGTCGAGCCCTTGGCGGCCTGCACGTGGTAGGTCTTGTTCACCTGCTTGTCCTGCACCGTCTGGTGCAGGTCTCCGATGTCCGTGCCGCCGGAGATGACGTACTTCAGCACCCTCTTCTTCGTGCCGTTCGCCGTCTTGACCTCGACGATGCCCTGGTAGTCGGCGCCCTTGAGCAGCAGCGAGCTGGCGTTGAGGTACCAAGGGTCGTCCGCCACCGCCACCTTGTTGTCGACGCCGCTGACGTCGTCCGTGGCGATCGGGCAGTCGGACGGGGAGGCGGACGGCGAAGCGGACGCGCTGGCGGAAGGGCTCTGGGTGACCGGCTGGGCCACGCTGACGGTGTCCGCGGCCTTGCTGGACACCTTGCTGGGGGTGTTCTTGCCGGTGTCCGTGGCCGTCTTGCCGGCCTGGGCGGTGGTGCTCCCAGCGGTGCCGGCGGCTCGGGAGCCGGACGGCGACGCGGACGCTGCGGACGGCGTGGACGTGCCGGCCTTGGCAACGAGGTCCGGGGTCGGGCCCTCGGCCGCACCGGCCGACGGGGACGCGGACGGCGTCGGGGTGGTGGCGGCCGTGTCGGAGTGCCTGTCACCGCCGGTGAGGAGGCTGCCGAGTGCGTCGCCGATGGTCTGCAACAGGTTCCCGCCGTCGCTGCTGTGGGACGCGGACGGGGTGGGGGTGGGGGTCGCCGTGGTATCGGCGGAGCCCGAACCCGACGAACCGGAGCCCGCGCCGGAGGAGCCTGCGGTCGCCGTCGGCGCGGGGGCGGCCTTGCCACCGGGACGACCCGGATCCGGCGAGGAGGCCTTGCCCGTGTCCTTGGCGGTCTCGGCGGTTTCGGTGTCCTTCGCTCCGGCCGTCGCCGGAGGCCTGGTCGTGGCGGTGTCCACGGGCTTGGTGCCAGAAGAAGCAGACGGGGACGGCGCGGGCGAGGAGCCGTCAGTGCCGTCGAGCGTGTTGACGCAGTTGTTGTACTCGTCGGCCATCTGATTCTTGGACGTCGTCGACGGAGACCGGTCGCCGCCGTTATCAGCGAGGGCGAGCGACGATGTGAAGCCGAGGCCCACGATCACCGCGGTCGGCATCGCCACGGACGCTATCGCTTTGCCGCCCGGCATGTGGAACCCGTTGAACAGCGGCTTTCGGGGAGCCGCGTGGCGTGGCCCGGTCCTCGCACGGGACCCGTCCGTATCGGCCTCGCACGTCACCTCGTCAGCCGGCACTGTGCCTCCCGTTCGCCCCGTTGGCCGGGTTCGTTCCTGACAGGTCGTTCGACTCGTCCGCCCCTTCCGCCGCCTGGTGCGGCAGCGGTACGGCTTCGGGCGCGGGCTCCTCGCCCGGGGTGGCTTCGGTCGCGGGCTCCGGCTGGGCGGGCACGCCGGGCGCCCATGCGACCGCCATCGCACCGCCGATGAGCGCGAGCACAAAGCCGATAATGAAACCGCCGAGGTTGGAGACGGGGATGGACACCAGCGCGAGCAGGATCGCGGCGACTCCCGCGAACGTCCTCACATGCTTCTGGAACCAGAGGCTGATGCCCAGGACGAAGAGCAGCACACCGATGATCAGGGACCCGGCTCCCGCAGTGGTGGACATCGCAAGGGTCAGATGTCCGAGCCTGAGGTGGTAGTACGGGAAGTAGATGATCGGAAAGCCGGCGAGCAGAACGAGTAGGCCGGCCCAGAACGGCCGGGTGCCCCGCCAGGCGCGGAACTGCAACCTCCGGCGGGTGAACGGGCCGGGTGCGGCAGGAGTCTCGGCGCTCATGGAAAGCTCCCTGGTGCGGCTTGCTGTGGTGGGTGGCACTACGACGGAGACATGGGTGGTGCGTGAAGACGCGGGTGGGCGGAACGGGCGGGGAGTCCGTCGGCTCCCCGCCCGTCACCGAGTACTCAGTGAGTGACCTGGCACTCGTGGGCACCCGACGACAGCCCCATGTGGAGGCCGCTGAGCTGGAAGGTGGCCGCCGTGGTCGCCCATGCGTGCTGGCTCACGTCGGTCAGCACCGCCTTGTCGGCCTGTTGGGCGAACCCGAAGGGGTTGGCGGCGTCACCCGCGTGGATCCCCTTCTTGGTCTGGCCCGCCGCGACGCCGATGTCGATCTGGCTGAACGTGGCGTCGGCATCGAGGTCGTTGACGTCGATGTAGATGTTGTCGGCGTGCACCGGCTTGTCCTTGCCGGCGGTCAGGGTCAACGTGACCGTGCCGACCAGGGGGAGGTCCGGCGTGACCACGGACTGGCACATGTTCGTGATGTCCGCGGTCTTGAAACCGGACACGGCGACGGCGTGAGCCGCCTTGCCGCCCTTCATGTCATAGCCGGTGTCGATCGCCCCGTACTGGACGAAGTCGTGGCCCTCCAGCCGGGAGGCCGTGACCTTGAACATCTGCCCCGACACGCTGAACGACGCGGCGAGGGCACCCTGCGCGAGAGCCACACCTATGCACGCCGTGGCGGCCACGCTGGGCACCATGACCACAGCGAACCGCTTCCATCTGGTCCCGCCACGCACCTGGGACTCCATATTTCCTCCTTCTCGGACGTACATCTCCTGGCCCGGACTCGCCCCAATCGGCGGCTCGGCCGGACAGGGATGGGAGAAGTGCTACGTCCTCGGGAAGGAGAGCGCCCGCGCTCGGCGACGCGAACCGCGCCCGAACCACCGGCGATCACCCCCGAGCGACAACCACTGGTCGTGCCTGACAGGCGTCACACACGACCGTGTCGGACAGGCTTCGCCGGTCAGCGAAGACCCCCCTGTCCAAGAGCCCGCGCCACTGCCGCCGGCTCTGCTCGGTGGGGACCCAGATTCCCCTGTGGCCCGACCGGGTGCCGGGGTAGGGGAATGGACCGAGCGTCGCCGATCGTGGTGCATTCTCGCCGCCCGCACAAGGGGGTTCGTTACTCACTAGTAACGGCCGGATAACCACGGCGCGCCCCGGCAATGCCGGGGCGCGACACTCGGTGGCATCCAAGGGCAGAGCAAAGCCGTTGATCCCCGGATCAAACCAGACAGACCAACGGCTACGATTTACTCCGAGTAACAGCGGCCGCGATTACCAAGTTTTGGTAAAGCGGAGCCCGTCTCGGCGCCTCGCCGACGGGTTTTTCACCCTGGCGTCACCAACCGTGACGTTCGGCTACCGGTCAGAACAGCGCCCGCGCCAACGCCCGGCGCGCCCCGACCACTCGCGGATCCTCGGGACCCACGACCTCGAACAGCTCCAGCAGGCGACGGCGGATCGCATCCCGATCGTCACCCGCCGTGCGCCGCACGGTCTCGATCAGCCTCCCGAGGGCGTCCTCGACGTGACCTCCCACCAGATCCAGGTCGGCGGCCCGGATTTGTGCCTCGACGTCGGCCGGCTTCTCGGCCGCCTCCTGCCGCACCCGCTGCGGATCCATACCCTGCACCCGCTGCAGCAATTCAGCCTGGGCCAGACCGAGTTTGGCCTCGGGATGGCCGGGGTCCTCAGCCAGCACGTTCTGGTAAGCCTGGATGGCACCGCCCAGATCGCCCGCGTCCAGGGCCTGCGCGGCGGCGTTCAACGTCGCGTCGTACGGTCCCGCGGATACCGGAGCGGTGGCGCCACCGCCCGGCTCGGCGTCCGGATCGACGGTCAGGCCGGTCAGGCCGAACCGCTCCTCGGCGACCTGCACCAACTGGTCCAGGGTCTGCCGGATCTGCTCTTCGCCGGCCACCCCCTGGAACAGCGGCAGCGCCTGGCCCGCGACGACGGCGAACACGGCCGGGATGCCCTGCACCCCGAACTGCTGCATCAGCATCTGGTTGGCGTCGACGTCGACCTTCGCGAGGAGGAAGCGCCCGTTGTACTCGACGGCCAGCCGCTCCAGGACCGGGCTCAGCTGCTTGCAGGGCTGGCACCATTCGGCCCAGAAGTCGATGACGACGGGGACTTCGGCGGAGCGCTGCAGGACATCAGGCTCGAATCCGGCCTCATCGACGTCGATAACTAGATCGGTCGGGGAGACGGCCCCCGCACCGCCCTGCCGGGCGGCTTCGGCGCGCGTCTGCTCGGCCTTGGCCTTGGCCTCCTGGGCCGCCTTCACCGCGGCGAGGTCGACGACGCCGCTCATGGACATGTTCCGTGGCTGCATGCGTCTATCCTCCCCCGTTCTCGCACCTGAATGAAAAAGCATGGTGATCGGCAGTGCCGGGTCCCCACCCCACACCGTGGTCGCCGCCCGCGTGCGCTCGCCACGCGCTTTCGCTACGACTCGTAGCGTAATGCCATGGGGGCGCCCCGCGACACCACCCCCCGGTGATCTCCCTCACGACGGCGCGGTTACCGGCCAGTTATGGTCAGGGAATGCAGAGCCGCACTCCCGCAAGCCGTACCGGGCGCCCGCGCAGCGTCGCCGCGGACGCCGCGATCCTGGCGGCCACGCGTCAGGCGCTGGTGGAGCTGGGCTGGTCCAAGCTGACCCTGGGGGACGTGGCGATGCGGGCCGGAGTGGCGAAGACGACGCTCTACCGCCGCTGGGCCAGCAAGAACGAACTGGTCGTGGACGCCGTGGCGGAGTTGTTCGACGAACTCGTGCTTCCCGACCGCGGCAGCCTGGCGGCCGACATCGAGGATGTGGTCCTGCAGTTCGCAGCCATCCTGGACCGCCCGGAGGCACGGAGCGGGCTGATGGCGGTGGTCGCGGAGTCGACCCGCGACGGCGCCCTGCGCGAACGCATCCGCGCGTCCATCGTGGACCGCCAGATGGGCCTGGTCCTAGAAGGCCGCGCCCGCGCCCAGCGCCGCGGCGAACTCCCGCCGGAGCCGGACCCCGCCGAGTCGGCCCGCACGGTGGACCTGATCTTCGACATGGTGGCGGGTGCGGTGGTCCACCGCACCCTGGTCAGCGGCAAACCGGCGGACGAGGAATGGGTCAGCGACCTCACCCGGGTCCTGTTACTGGGCTTGACCGGAGCCACGGCCCGGGACGTCTAGGGACCCGGGGCGGCCGGCGCTGCTCGCTGCCCGCCGAGCCATCGGACAGGCGGGCAGCGCGTCAGTGGGCTGTCTGTCAGAAACCCGCAGGTTCCGTGTACACCCCCCACTCGTCCCGCAGTACCCCGCAGATCTCGCCCAGGGTCGCCTCCGCCCGCACGGCGTCCAGCATCGGCTCGATCATGTTGGCGCCGGAGCGCGCGGCCTGGAGCATCGCGTCGAGCCCGCGCCGCACCGCCGCCTCGTCCCGCACCGACTTCCGCCCGGCGAGAACCCGCACCTGCTCCCGCTCCACCTCGTGGCTGACCCGAAGGATCTCCAGGTCGCCGGTGACGGAGCCGGTGTGGACGTTGACGCCCACGACCCTCTTGTCGCCCTTCTCCAAGGACTGCTGGTACCGGAACGCGGACTCGGCGATCTCGCCGGTGAACCAGCCGTCCTCGATCCCGCGCAGGATGCCGGAGGTGATCGGTCCGATCGGGTGCCGCCCGTCCGGGTGCGCCCGCAGGCCCCGCTCCTTTATCTGCTCGAAGATCTTCTCCGCGTCGGCCTCGATCCGGTCCGTCAGTTGCTCGATGTACCAGGATCCGCCCAGCGGGTCGGCCACGTTGGCGACCCCGGTCTCCTCCATCAGCACCTGCTGGGTGCGCAGCGCGATCTCGGCGGCCTGCTCGCTGGGCAGGGCGAGGGTCTCGTCCAGGGCGTTGGTGTGCAGGGAGTTGGTGCCGCCGAGCACGGCGGCGAGCGCCTCCACGGCCGTCCGCACCACGTTGTTGTAGGGCTGCTGGGCCGTCAGCGAGACCCCGGCGGTCTGCGTGTGGAAGCGCAGCCACTGCGCCTTCTCGCTCTTCGCGCCGTACACGTCCCGCATCCAGCGGGCCCAGATCCGGCGCGCGGCACGAAACTTGGCGATCTCCTCGAAGAAGTCGACGTGCGCGTCGAAGAAGAAGGAGAGACCGGGCGCGAAGACGTCAACGTCCAGCCCGCGGCTGAGCCCGAGCTCGACGTACCCGAAGCCGTCGGCGAGCGTGTACGCCAGCTCCTGTGCGGCCGTGGCCCCGGCCTCGCGGATGTGGTACCCGGAGACGGACAGCGGCTTGTAGGCGGGAATGCCGGCCGCGCAGTGCTCCATCAGATCACCGATCAGGCGCAGGTGCGGCTCGGGCTGGAAGAGCCACTCCTTCTGCGCGATGTACTCCTTGAAGATGTCGGTCTGGAGCGTGCCGTTGAGGACCGACGGGTCCACGCCCTGACGCTCGGCGGCGACCAGGTACATGCAGAAGACGGGCACGGCGGGCCCGCTGATCGTCATGGAGGTGGTGACGTCGCCGAGCGGGATGTCCTTGAACAGGACCTCCATGTCGGCCGCCGAGTCGATGGCCACCCCGCAGTGCCCGACCTCGCCGAGCGAGCGCGGATCGTCGGAATCGCGGCCCATCAGCGTCGGCATGTCGAAGGCGACGGACAGACCCCCGCCGCCGGCGGCGAGGATCATCTTGTACCGCTCGTTGGTCTGCTCGGCGTTGCCGAACCCGGCGAACTGCCGGATCGTCCAGGTGCGCCCGCGGTAGCCGGTCGGATGGAGGCCACGCGTGAAGGGGTACTCCCCCGGCCAGCCGATCCGCTCGAATCCCTCGTACGTGTCCCCCGACCGGGGCCCGTACACCGGCTCCACGGGGTCACCGGAGAGCGTGCTGAAGTCTGCGTCGCGCTTGCGCGCGGCGTCGTAGCGGGCCTGCCAGCGTCGGCGGCCTTCCTCGATGGCGTGAGCGTCCATACCAGCAAATTTACTTGGACGTCCTAGTAAATGTCGATGGCTGGCCGCCGTACACCCTCGTACGGCGGATGAACCCTACGCCTCGGCGACGGCCGGGGCCCGGTCGGCGGCCTCGGCCTCCAGCTCGTGGCTGATCCTGCGTTCGACGAAGAAGGCGGCCGTGGGAATCGTCCCGGCGAGCAGCACCCACAGCTGCTTGCCGACCGGCCACTTCGCCTTGGACCCCAGGTCGAAGGCGAAAATCAGGTAGACGACGTACAGCCAGCCATGGGCGATGGCGACGACCCGGGTGAAGTCGGCGGCACCGTCCACGTCCAGCCCGTACTTCGCGATCATGCTCAGGCACAGCAGCACCAGCAGGACACCGGTGGTGTAGGCCATGACGCGGTAGCGGGTCAGCACGCTCTTCTTCATGACGTCGAGCGTAACCACCGGTTCCGGGAGATCTTGCCCCGGGTCATTCCTCACCGAAATCGTGTGCCGCGATCCGCAGCGGCCGGAGCATCGCGAAGATCTCCTTGCACTCCTCCGCGTCGTACACACCCAAGCCGAAGTCCATGGCCATCAGGTCACGGGTGGCCGCATCGACCACTTCGCGGCCCTTGTCGGTGATGACAGCCAGGGTGCCGCGGCCGTCGTTGGGGTTGGGCCGCTTGGCCACCAGACCGGACTTCACCAGGCGGTCCACCGTGTTCGTCACGGACGTGGGGTGCACCATCAGCCGCTCGCCGATCTTGGACATCGGCAGCTCGCCCGCCTTCGAGAAGGTGAGCAGCACCAACGCCTCGTACCGGGCGAACGTCAGCCCGTACGGCTTGACCACCGCGTCCACCTCGGCGAGCAAGATCTGCTGGGCCCGCATGATCGAGGTGATCGCGGCCATGGACGGCACATTTCCCCAGCGCTGCTTCCAGAGCTCGTCGGCACGGGCGATGGGGTCGAAGGGGAGGCTGAGAGGCTTCGGCACGGCACCAGACCCTACCGGCCGGTCATATGCCGGGCAGCCCCGTCTCGGCTTTCGGTCGCTCGATCCACCGGCCGGTGGTTCCCGGCCTCACGGCCGCCAGGGCCAGCCCGCCACAACACAGCGTGCCCAGCACACCGGCCGCGACCACCGCCGCGCGCACTCCCGCCACCTGCGCCGCCACCCCGGCCAGCGCCATACCCACCCCCTGGGCGGTCATCAGCCCGGCGCCCAGCACGGTCATGGCCCGCCCGCGCAGCTCCTCCGGCACGGCCCGGACCCACCACTGGTCCAGGCCCAGCGTGTATGCCGACCCGGCCCCGGACAACAGCAGGAGCAGCAGTGAGGCGGCGAGCCCGGGACGCAGGACGAAGCCGAGGTACGGCAGCAGGGTGAGGCACAGCAGCGGGAGGGCGATGCGCTCCCGGGTCGCGGGCCCGAGCCGCGCCCCGGCGAACAGTTCCCCGGCCACCGTGCCGATGGGCAAGGCGCTCATCAGCAGACCGAGGCCGACGGAGCCGCTGCCGAGGGCGTCCGCGTACGGCGCAGCCAAGGCCTCGGGGACGACGGAGAACGCCGGTGGCACCCAGAACAGCAGGAGCAGCAGGCGCACCCGCTGGTCGACAAAGAGCCGGCGCAGGCCAGGCGGGGTGTCCGTCCGGCCTGCGGCCCGGGCCGGACGGTGCCGGGTGCCGCAGCGGAGCAGCACGGCGGAGGCCAGGAAGGTGCCGACGGTGATCACCAGCGCATGACGGGGAGTGACAGCCACGAGGAGCAGGCCGCCGAACCCGTAGCCGACGAGCAGGGCGCACTGGGCGACGATCCGTAGCAGGGAGCGGCCGAGGACGTACAGCTCGCCGTTGCCGAGGACGTCGGCGAGGGTGGCCATGCGGGTGCCGGAGAACACCGGTGCGACGACGGCTAGGCAGCAGCGCAGCGCGAGCAGGACGCCGATGCCCGGGCCGGGGACCGCCATCAGGGCCACACCACCCGCGCACACCACATCGCAGGTCACGAGCACGCGCCGGGCCGGGAAACGGTCGGCGACCGGGGCGAGCAGCATGCCGCCGACGGCGTACGGCACAAAGCCCAGCGCGAAGGTGAGCGCGCTCAGCAGCGGTGAGCGGGTGAGGTCGTAGACCAGGACGGCCAGCGCGATCTCGCTGACGATCACGCCGAGCATGGACAAGACGTGGGCGGCGAAGACGGCCCGGAACTCGGACACGGCGAAGACGCGGCCGTATCCGGTGGGCGCCGGGGCCGCCTGGGACGGTGTGGACACCACCGCAGCGTGCCCGGGGCCGGGCCGGGCCGCGTAGAGTTTCGGCTCCAACCGAATGTTTCCTGGCCCCCGGCGGAGACCATGCCCTCGTTCCTCCACTTCGGCGACGACGACTTCCTGCGCTGCCGGTTCGCCGTGTCACCGCTGTGGGAGACGCAGGAGGCGGTGCGGACCCTCAAGCGGCCCGACCGGCACGGCTATCACGTGCCCTGGCTGCGCCGGATCCGTACGGCGGCGGACGGGCTGGACCTGACACCGTTGTGGCTGCTGATGCCGAGGCGTGGACACGCGCCGGACTGGCTGGGGCCGCCGCCGACCGGGCCGGCGGCCACCTTCGAGGAAGAGATCGCGGCCGTGCGGGCGGCCGATCCGGAGCGGGCCCGCGAGGACACCGCCCGTTCGCTCGCCTGCACGCCGGGCGCGCCGGAGTCGTCGTACGGCCGGGCCTGGCTGGCGGATCCCGTGCGGATGGTGCGGGACCTGGCGGACGCGCTGGAGGAGGCCTGGCGGGTCCTGGTCGAACCGGACTGGCCGATGCTGCGGGCGCTGCTGGAGGCGGACGTGGCCTTCCATTCCCGGCGGCTGGCCGAGGTCGGGCTCGGCGGGCTGCTGCCGGAGATCCACCGGCGCTGCGGCTGGCACGCGACCACGCTGGCCGTGGAGTCGCAGGTTGAGCACGAGCGGCACCTGGGTGGTCAGGGGCTGGTGCTGATGCCGAGCGTGTTCGTGTGGCCGGACGTGGTCAGCGGCTTCGATCCGCCCTGGCAGCCCGCCCTGGTCTATCCGGCCCGCGGCATCGGCGGTCTGTGGGCGGAGCCGGCCGAGCGGACCCCCGAAGCACTGGTGCGGCTGCTGGGCCGGAACCGGGCGGCGGTCCTTGCGGCGCTCGACGAGCCGGCGACCACCACCGCGCTGGCGCACCGGCTGCGACTCGCCGCCTCGTCGGTGTCGGCGCACCTGGCGGTGCTGCGGGACGCCGACCTGTTGACCGCGCGGCGGTACGGGCACCAGGTGTGGTACGAGCGGACGCCGCTGGGCATGGCGCTGACCTCCGGCGGCTGACGCGCCCACCGGCGCCCGGTGCCACAGCGGGCGGGCCCTTTTTTCCGTGCCCGGACCGCCGGCGGCGGCCACGCTCCACGAGGGCGGCCCGACGGTCGGCCACCCGGGTGAGGACAGGCGGTACCGCACGCGGTTGGCGGCCAGGCCGGGGTGGCTGGATACCGATGGCCGGATCAGCGGATCCGGTCGGCAGCGCGACCACGGTCAGCGGCGCACGCGGCGCAGTTGGTGCCGCACCGCCCGCTGGGCAACGGGCCCCAGCGACTCCAGCGCGGCCACCAGCGCCCCGAGCTGTTCCAGGGCGTCCAGGGCTGCGTGCGCACCGGCCTCATCGACCCCCTCGTACAACTCGATGCCCACGAAGGACGCGGCGACCGCACGGGCCAGTCCCGCCGGATCGGTGCACCCCGCTAAGGGAGTCGCCACCAGCACCCGGTCGAGCACCTGCTCGATCTCGGACGTCCACAGCCGCAGTCCCGCAGCGGTGGCTGGGCCCAGCGACGGATGCGTCGGCGCGCCGGCCAGTAGTTGCCCGAGCAGCGCCACATGGCCCTCGTCCCGCTCGCGCTCGTGGATCTCCCGGCCGACGGCGAGGAGTTCGGACAACGAGTCGACGGAGGCGAGGCGGTCGCGGTACTTGGCCACGGCCTTCTCCGCGCCGTACCGGCAAGCGGCGGCCAGTAGCTCGTCCACCGACCCGAAGTGGTAGAAGACCAGGGCCTGGTTGACCCCGGCCGTCGAGGCCACGGTACGGGCCGACGTCTTGGCGATGCCCCGCTCGGTGAGTGTCCGCAGAGCACCCTCCAGCAGCTTCGTCTTGGTCTCCTGCGCCTTCGCCGTGTCCGTACTCATGCGCGTACCTCCTCGCGTACCGGGCGCAGTCCTGGCCGTGCCCCACAGTCCGCTGGGCCCACCGGGAAACGGCGTTGCAGTCGCGGGTGCAGCCGGTCGAAACCGGCACCGAGCACCATCGGGGACATCGAGGTCAACCGTTCTCCTCCAGGGTGCGCAGCAGACAGGGCGTCCGGGTCCGCACCACTGGGGCACGCAGACAGCGGCGGGCAGCCGGGGTGCAGGCCAGCGGCGCCTTGAACAGGGCGAGGGAGAGGGCGACCACCAACAGGAGCGGGCACAGGTAGGCCATGGCGTCCGCGAGGGGCCCGAAGGGGCGGAGCAGCGACTGCAGCCCGAACCCGATCAGGCAGAGGGTGAGGACGAGCGCGCGGACCGCCAACTCGGCCAGCCAGTTGAGCAGGGCCCGCTCGGGAGTGATGCCCCGCTCCAGCCAGAGGCGGAGCCGGTCGAAGGACCAGGCGGTCGCCCAGCCCACCAGCGGGCGGAACAGCACCCGGTCGGCAGCCGCGCCCAGGGCACCCCAGCGGGGACGGTAGTCGTAGCCGGTGAGGAAGCGGACACCGTGCGCCTCGGGCACATAACGCCAGTAGCCACTGGCCTCGGCGATCAGGGACAGCGGGTGCGGGGAGGAGAAGCGCAGAGCGGAGGTACGGGTGCCGTCGGACCGCTCCTCCTCACCGGCCGCGACGCCGGTACCGGACACGGTGAGGAACGGCAGCACTCGCGTGGCGCACCGGAAGCGTTGCGGCTCGCCCTCCCCGCGCGGGAGGTAGGCGATCTCGGTGAAGCGCAGGTCCCAGCGCTGATGCCGGGCGGGGTCCTGGGTGTGCGCCCAGAGCCCGTCGAGGTCGGCGCGAATGTGTGTCTCTATGTAGAGACCCATGATGTTCCCCCACGTCATGGCGTTGTTGAGCAACTGCTCAAAGCATGGTTCGGCGAACGTACACCCCTTTGAGCGAACGCTCAAACCGGGGATACGAGAAGACCCCGGCCGCACGGACCGGGGTCTTGAGGCGTGACGGAACCGAACTCGGCGGGCCGGTGGCAGCGGGCCGAAGGCATCGACGAGACCAGGGGCACCACAGAAGTGGCTCTCGACCGGCGGCGGGACGCTCGACGCGCCCGCACGGGGATGACCGCGCGCCGCAGGCGCCCGGCCCGTCCCACCGATGTGCGAACCTCGGGCAGGCGTGCAGGTCGCCCGCGCGGGTCACCCCCGGGTGAGGTACCGCTCCACCGTTTCGACCTTGGAGGTCATCCCGTCGGAGACACCCGGCCGGATGTCGGCCTTCAGGACGAGGGAGACCCGGGGCGCCCGCTCCTCGACCGCGGCCACCGCGCGCCGGACGACGTCCATGACCTCGCCCCACTCGCCCTCGATCGAGGTGAACATGGCGTCGGTGCGGTTGGGGAGGCCGGACTCGCGGACCACGCGCACGGCGTCGGCAACGTACTCCCCCACGTCCTCGCCCACGCCCAGGGGCGTCACGGAGAAGGCGACGATCATGCGTTCACGACTCCTTCCTCGCGGGCACGGGCCGTGAGGGCCGCGTTGACCGCACTCTCGGCCTCGCGGCGTAGCTTGCGCTCGGCGAAGAAGCCGCCGGTGGGCAACACCGAGAGGACGAAGTAGAGGGCCGCGGTCTTCAGCGGCCACCTGACACGGTTCCAGGCGTCCGCCCAGAAGATCACGTACAGGACGAACAGGACGCCGTGGACCGCACCCATCACGGGCACCGCGTTGAAGTCCGTGGTCCGCTTCAGCACCGAGCACACGAGCAGGATCAGGAAGGACACAGCCTCGGGGGCCGAGACCAGACGGAGGCGGCGGAGGGCGGTGGCGGTCTTGATGTCCACGGGTCACCTTCGGGGGGGAGTGTCGACGACGGGCTACCGGTGTGCGGCCTGCCGGTTTGTGAACGTGCGCACAAGCGCTTCCCCATTGTGACAAACGGTCGCCCCGGGGGTCCGCCCAGGGTCACGCACCCCACGGCGCTCTGTTCCGCCGACCCGCCGGACCGCTACGTTCCCAGCGTGGCAATGTTGCGACTCCAGGGAAGCAAGGTGCTCGCTGTCGACCTGGCCGGAGACGCCGTGAAAGCGAAGAACGGCTCGATGGTCGCGTACGACGGGCGGATGACCTTCAAAAGGCTCAGCGGCGGCGGCGAGGGACTGCGCGGGATGGTGACCCGGCGGATCACGGGCGAGCGAATGGCGGTGATGGAGGTACGGGGGGACGGGACCTGTTGGTTCGCGGACCGGGCCGCCGAGATCAACCTGATCGAACTGCGGGGCGACCGGCTCTGCGTAGAGTCCAGCAACCTGTTGGCCGCGGACGCGGGGCTGCGCACCGGAACCACGTTCACGGGCCTGCGCGGCGCCTCGCAGGGCAACGGGCTGTTCACCACGACCGTCGAGGGTCACGGTCAGGCGGCGATCACGTCCGACGGGCCGGCAGTCGTACTGCGGGTGAGCCCGCAGTACCCGCTGATGGTCGACCCAGGCGCCTACATCGCCCATCAGGGAGACGTCCGCCAGTCCTTCCAGTCGGGCGTGACGTTCCGCACCCTCTTCGGGGAGGGCGGCGGCGAGGCCTTCCAGATCCGCTTCGAGGGCGACGGGCTGGTGTACGTGCAGCCGAGCGAGCGGAACACGATCGCGGGGGATCTGTGACATGGCTTTCAGGGAGATCAACTCGAAGATGGTCGCGGCGACCGTGCTGCCCGGGCAGCGGCTGTTCAGTCAGCGCGGGGCGATGCTCGCCTACCAGGGGGATGTGTCCTTCACACCCAGCCTCCAGGACGGGCAAGGCGGACTGATGTCCATGATCGGGCGCCGGGCGGCAGGCGAAGCGACCCCGCTGATGACCGTCGAGGGCAGCGGCACGGTCTTCTTCGGGCACGGCGGCCACCACGTGCACGTCATCAGCCTCACCGGCGACACCCTGTACGTGGAGGCCGACCGCCTGCTCGCCTTCGAGGGCACCCTGCGGCAGGGCACGATGTTCATGGGCGCCCAGGGCGGGGTCATGGGCCTGGTCCGCGGCCAGGTCACGGGGCAGGGACTGTTCACCACCACCCTCCAGGGCCACGGCTGCGTGGCCGTGCTGGCGCACGGCGGTGTCTTCGAGATCCCGGTCACCCCGCAGCGCACGGTCCACGTGGACCCGCAGGCGTACGTCGCCCACCACGGCGACGTACGCAACCGGCTCTCCACCGCGCTCGGCTGGCGGGAGATGGTCGGCCGCGGCTCCGGCGAGGCCTTCCAGTTGGAGCTGAGCGGCAGCGGCACGGTGTACGTCCAGGCCTCGGAGGAGAAGCTTTGAGCACGTATGGAACTCCCGGCGGCCCGGTGGTGCACGACCCCGCGACGCTGCCCTCCGACGACAACGTGAACGCGTACGCGTTCTGCGTCGAGCTCCGAAGCGGGCAGTGGTTCCTGCAGAAGGGGAAGATGATCGCCTACTACGGGGCGATCGAGTTCAACGGCATCGGGCACGGCCCACTCGACCGGCTCATCCGCACCTCCTTCCATTCGCCACTGCACGCAAGCGACTGGGTCGTAGCGGCGGGCACCGGCAAGATGCTGCTGGCCGACCGGGCGTTCGACGTCAACTCCTACGATCTGGACGACGGGAACTTGACCATTCGCGCGGGCAATCTGCTCGCTTTTCAGCCAAGTCTCGCGCTCAAACAGTCGATCGTGCCGGGCTTTCTGACCCTCATCGGAACCGGAAAGTTCGTCGCCGCGTCTAACGGTCCGGTGGTCTTCATGGAACCTCCGATCCGGGTCGATCCCCAGGCGCTCGTCGGGTGGGCCGACTGCCCGTCTCCGTGCCATCACTACGACCACGGGTACCTGACGGGCGTACTGGGCGGTCTACGTGCAATGACGGGCCTGGGCGGGGCCTCCGGCGAGGAGCACCAGTTCGAGTTCGCGGGCGCCGGAACGGTCCTGCTGCAGTCGACGGAGAGCCTCATGGCCGAGGTGGCCACGGGGATGCCCCCGCCCGAACCGGGGGTACCCGGCAGTGGCGGAACGACACCGGATGAACACGGTCCGCAATCACCCGGTGGAACGCGCCTTCCCGGACAGCTGGGGGGCCTCCAGCGTCGCTTCGGGCTGTGAGCGGTAGTCTGCGGAGTGTGACGTCGAACGCGTGCGCACCGTCACACCACCCGAAGTAGTTCAGATTTCAACTTCTTAGGTAGACTTCATTCATGGAGACCGAGACGGCCACGCGCTGGCTGACCGATGCGGAGCAGTGCGCCTGGCGCACCCACCTGGAGGTCAACAGGCTGTTGACGTACCAGCTCGAAAAGGATCTGCAGCCGTTCGGCCTGACGATGAACGACTACGAGATCCTCGTCAATCTGTCCGAGTCAGACGACTTGCGCATGCGGATGAGCGACCTCGCCTCTGCGACGCTGCAGTCCAAGAGCCGGCTCTCGCACCAGATCACGCGGATGGAGAACGCGAACCTGGTGCGCCGTGAGAACTGCGAGTCCGACCGCCGGGGGCTGTACGCCGTCCTCACCGACCACGGCATGGAGACGATGCAGAAAGTGGCGCCGCACCATGTGGCATCGGTGCGGCGGCACTTCATCGATCTGCTGTCGCCGGAGGCGTTGATGGAGTTGGACAAGGCGCTGAAGCCGATCGCCGAGCACCTGAGAGGACAGCGGGGACGTCCGTGACACCGGTCGCCGCCTGAGGGCGCCGCCGCTGGGTGAGGGCGGGCGTGCCCGCCTGCGCCGACGGGGTGTCTGCCCGGCCCCTTCGCCGCGACATCGTCGACGTGGCGACCTTCAGCCCTGCGTCAGCCCCGCCACCAGCTCATCCGCTGCCCGGTACGGGTCCAGTTCGCCGGCGACGATGCGTTCGGCGAGGGTGCTCAGGCGGCGGTCGCCGTGCAGGTCGCCGATGCGTTCACGCAGGGCCGTGACCGCGATGGCCTCCACCTCATGGGCCGCCCGGGCCTTGCGGCGCTCGGCGAGGACGCCGTGCTCCTCCATCCAGGCGCGGTGCTTGTCCAGGGCTGCGACCACCTCGTCCACGCCCTGCGAGCGCGCCGCCACCGTCTTGACGATCGGCGGGCGCCAGTCGCCGGGGCCTCGGGCCTCACCCAGGCCCAGCATGTGGTTCAGCTCACGGGCCGTGGCGTCGGCACCGTCCCGGTCGGCCTTGTTGACGACGTACACGTCGCCGATCTCCAGGATGCCGGCCTTCGCCGCCTGGATGCCGTCGCCCATGCCCGGGGCGAGCAATACCACGCTCGTGTCCGCCTGGGAGGCGATCTCCACCTCCGACTGGCCGACACCGACCGTCTCCACCAAGATCACGTCGCAGCCGGCCGCGTCCAGCACGCGGATCGCCTGTGGCGCTGCCCAGGCCAGGCCGCCAAGGTGTCCCCGGGTGGCCATGGAACGGATGTAGACCCCGGGGTCGGAGGCGTGCTCGGACATGCGGACCCGGTCGCCGAGCAGGGCGCCCCCGGAGAAAGGGGACGACGGGTCGACGGCCAGGACACCGACCCGCCTGCCCTGCTTGCGGTAGGTGGTCACCAGGGCGGAGGTCGAGGTCGACTTACCCACCCCCGGTGAACCCGTCAGACCCACCACATAGGCGTTGCCGGTCAGCGGGGCCAGAGCCGCCATGACCTCCCTGAGCTGCGGGGACGCCCCCTCCACGAGGGAGATCAACCGGGCCACGGCCCGCGGTCGGCCTTCCCTGGCCTGGGCTACCAGAGAGGAGACGTCCTGCATCACAGCTCCGTTCGCTCGGAATAGTTCGGCTCGGCCCCCCTGTGGGTACGGCTCAGGCCTACGGAAGGTCGGAAGGTGCGGCTCAGGCCTTCGGTACCCGCACGATCAGCGCATCGCCCTGGCCGCCGCCACCGCACAGTGCGGCCGCGCCCACCCCGCCACCGCGCCGCTTGAGCTCCAGCGCCAGGTGCAGTACCAGCCGGGCGCCGGACATACCGATCGGGTGGCCCAGTGCGATGGCGCCGCCGTTGACGTTCACCTTTTCCGTGGACACGCCGAGGTCCTTCATTGACTGCACGGCGACGGCGGCGAAGGCCTCGTTGATCTCGATGAGGTCGAGGTCGGAGACCTCCAGGCCCTCCTTGTTCAGGGCGTGCTGGATGGCGTTGGACGGCTGGGACTGCAGCGAGTTGTCCGGGCCGGCCACGTTGCCGTGGGCGCCGATCTCGGCAAGCCACTCCAGGCCCAGTTCTTCGGCCTTGGCCTTGCTCATCACGACCACGGCGGCGGCGCCGTCGGAGATCTGCGAGGAGGAGCCGGCGGTGATCGTGCCGTCCTTGGTGAAGGCCGGACGCAGCCTGCCCAGGGACTCCACGGTGGTGTCACCGCGAATGCCTTCGTCCTTGCTGAAGACGACCGGCTCGCCCTTGCGCTGGGGGATCTCGACCGGGGTGATCTCGGCCTCGAAGACGCCGTTCTTCTGCGCGGCAGCGGCCCGCTGGTGGGACAGGGCGGCGATCTCGTCCTGCTCCGTGCGGTTGATACCGAGGCGGCTGTTGTGCTTCTCCGTGGATTCGCCCATGGCGATGCCCTCGAAGGAGTCGGTCAGGCCGTCGTGGGCCATCGCGTCGAGCAGCTCGACCGCGCCGTACTTGAAGCCCTCACGGGACTTCGGCAACAGGTGCGGGGCGTTGGTCATGGACTCCTGGCCGCCGGCCACGACGATGTCGAACTCGCCGGCCCGGATCAGCTGGTCGGCCAGGGCGATCGCGTCGAGGCCGGACAGGCACACCTTGTTGATGGTGAGCGCCGGGACGTTCATCGGAATGCCGGCCTTGACCGCCGCCTGACGGGCAGGGATCTGCCCCGTTCCGGCCTGCAGCACCTGGCCCATGATCACGTACTGCACCTGGTCGCCGCCGATTCCCGCACGGTCGAGGGCGGCCTTGATCGCGAAGCCGCCCAGGTCGGCCCCAGAGAAGGACTTGAGCGAGCCCAGCAGCCGCCCCATGGGGGTACGGGCACCCGCGACGATCACCGAGCTGGTCGTTCCAGAAGACATGAGCTGCGATCCCCTTACCGGCCTGCACGGCCGAGGAGTGAACGAGGGTTTACTACGAATGTACTGAGCGGCCGAGCACGGCGTCATCGGCCCGCCGGTGTGATCGCGCGCACGTTGCGTAACCACCTCCGGCGCGCTGCACTGAATTCATGCTGACGCGAATCGACCACATCGGGATCGCCTGCCACGACCTCGACGCGACCGTCGAGTTCTACCAGGCCACCTACGGCTTCGAGGTGTTCCACACCGAGACCAACCAGGAGCAGGGCGTACGCGAGGCCATGCTCAAGATCAACGAGACCTCCGACGGCGGCGCCTCCTACCTCCAGTTGCTGGAGCCGACCCGCGAGGACTCCACCGTCGCCAAGTGGCTCGCGAAGAACGGGGAGGGCGTCCACCACATCGCTTTCGGTACGGCGGATGTAGACGCGGACGCCGCCGACATCCGCGGCAAGGGAGTACGCGTTCTGTACGACGAGCCGCGGCGCGGTTCCATGGGGTCGCGGATCACTTTCCTGCACCCCAAGGACTGCCACGGCGTCCTCACGGAACTGGTCACTTCGGCCCCGGATGAGTCGCCCGAGCACTGACCTCCGTACATAAGGGCCGGTAGGGTTGGGGGCGGTCGTCCCTCATGTGCGGGGCGGCCCGGTCCTGCCGTCGGGTCGGGACCGAGCCGGGGTCCAGGTTTCGGGGGACGAGCACCGGGGCAGCAGCCCATGCTCCGCCGTTGATCTGACACCATTTCCCCGGGGGCCCCGTTCGGTGGATGGACGGAGCTCGTTGGAGAAGCTTGCGACCAGGGGACGGATGGGACCGCGGAGTGCGGGGCTACGAGAGCCAGGAGCGAGAGCCGGCGGCTGACGTCGACCACCTCTCGCGGTTCGAGGCCGAGATGAAACGGCTGAGAACCGAGCGGGAGAAGGCGATCCAGCACGCCGAGGACCTCGGCTACCAGGTCGAGGTGCTGCGCGCCAAGCTGCACGAGGCGCGCCGCACGCTCATGACCCGTCCCGCCTTCGACGGCGGTGACCTCGGCTACCAGGCCGAACAGTTGCTCCGCAACGCGCAGGTGCAGGCCGATCAGCTGCGCCAGGACGCCGAGCGGGAGCTGAGCCAGGCCCGCGCGCAAACCCAGCGCATCTTGCAGGAGCACGCCGAGCAGGCCGCCCGCCTCCAGGCCGAGCTGCACCAGGAAGCCGTGACCCGGCGCCAGCAGCTCGACCAGGAACTCGCTGAGCGCCGCGCCACCGTCGAATCGCACGTCAACGAGAACGTGGCCTGGGCCGAGCAACTGCGTGCCCGTACCGAACAGCAGGCCCGCCGGCTGCTGGACGACTCCCGGGCCGAGGCCGAGCAGGCCATGACCGCGGCACGCGCGGAGGCCGAAAGGCTGACCGGCCAGGCCCGGGAGCGACTGCAGAGCGAGGCGGAGAGCGCGCGTGCGGAGGCGGAGCAGATCCTGCGCCGTGCCCGCGCGGACGCCGAGCGGCTGCTGAACGCTGCCTCCGCGCAGGCCCAGGAGGCCACCGAGCACGCCGAGCAGCTGCGCACCGCCACGGTCACCGAGTCGGACACCGCGCGCCGGCAGGCCACGGAGCTGAAACGGGGCGCCGAGGAACGCATGGCGCAGGCCGAGGAGGCGCTGCGCAAGGCACAGGCCGAGGCCGAGAAGGTGGTCACGCGGGCGGAGGAGGCGGCCGCCAAAGCCCTCACGAGCGCCGAGGCCGCCAACGAGACCCGTACCCGCACGGCGAAGGAGCAGGTCGCCCGGCTGGTGGAAGAGGCCACCAAGCAAGCCGAGAACACCAAGTCGGAGGCCGAGCAGCTGGTCACCGACGCGCGGGCCGAGGCCGAGAAGATCGTCGCCGAGGCCGCCGAGAAGGCCCGCACCCTCACCGCCGAGGAGACGGCCACCCAGTTGGCCAAGGCGGCCAAGACCGCCGAGGAAGTCCTCAACAAGGCGTCGGAGGACGCCCAGAAGACCACCAGGGCCGCGGCCGAGGAGGCCGAGCGGATCCGCACGGAGGCGGAGACCGAGGCGGACCGGTTGCGCGCCGACGCGCACGACATCGCCGAGCAGCTCAAGGGCGCGGCGAAGGACGACACCAAGGAGTACCGCGCCAAGACCGTCGAGCTGCAGGAGGAGGCCCGCCGGCTGCGCGGCGAGGCCGAGCAACTGCGCGCGGAAGCGGTCGCCGAGGGCGAGTCGATCCGCGCCGAGGCCCGCCGGGAAGCGGTGGCGAAGATCGAGGAGGCGGCCAAGTCCGCCGAGGAACTGCTGGCCAGGGCCAAGGCAGACGCCGACGAACTGCGGCAGGCCGCAACCGCCGACAGCGAGAAGGTACGCACCGAGGCCATCGAGCGTGCCACGGCGCTACGCCGGCAGGCCGAGGAGACCCTGGACCGCACCCGCGAGGAAGCCGAGCGGCTACGCACCGAGGCCGCCGAGCAGGCCGACGCGGTCCGGACGGCAGCCGACCAGGCCGCTCACGAGCTGCGCGAGGAGACCGAGAGGGCCATCGAGGCCCGCCGCGACGAGACCGCCAAGGAACTGGCGCGGTTGCAGGCCGAGGGGCAGGAACGCCTCGCGTCGGCCGAGCAAGCGCTCAGCGACGCCCGCGAGGAGGCAGCCCGCATCCGTCGCGAGGCCGCCGAGGAGGTCGAGCGACTGCGTGCTGAGTCCGCCGAGCGGACTCGTACGCTCCGGCAGCAGGCCGAGACCGAGGCCGAACGGCTGCGCACCGAGGCCGCGTCCGACGCGTCGGCCTCCCGTGCCGAGGGCGAGGCCGTCGCGGTGCGGCTGCGGTCCGAGGCCGCCGCCGAAGCCGAACGGCTGAAGAGCGAGGCCCAAGAGGCCGCCGACCGGGTGCGGGCGGAGGCGCAGGCCGCCGCCGAACGGCTGGGCACCGAGGCGTCCGAGACGCTGGCCGCCGCCCAGGAGGAGGCCGCCCGGCGCCGGCGCGAGGCCGAGGAGCTGCTCGGTGCGGCCCGCGAGGAGGCCGACCAGGAGCGCGAGCGGGCCCGCGAGCAGAGCGAGGAGCTGCTGGCGTCCGCACGCAAGCGGGTCGAGGAGGCGCAGGCCGAAGCGACCCGTCTGGTGGAGGAGTCCGACCGGCGGGCCACCGAGATGGTCACCGCGGCCGAGCAGCACGCCCAGCAGGTACGGGACTCCGTCGCCGGGCTGCACGAGCAGGCACAGGAGGAGATTACCGGGCTGCGCTCGGCCGCCGAGCACGCCGCGGAGCGTACGAAGCGGGAGGCCGGGGAGGAGGCGGACCGGGTCCGCACCGACGCCTACGCCGAGCGGGACCGGGTCGGCGAGGACGCGAACCGGGTCCGTCGCGAGGCGAGCGAGGAGGCGGAGGCCGCCAAGGCGCTGGCGGAGCGCACCGTCGCGGACGCCATCGCGGAGGCCGAACGGCTGCGCACGGACGCCTCCGACTACGCCCAGCGGGTGCGCACCGAGGCGTCGGACGCGCTGGCCGAGGCCGACCAGGCGGCGGCCCGTACCCGGGCGGACGCCCGGGAGGACGCCAACCGCATCCGCTCGGACGCGGCGGGCCAGGCGGACACTCTCATCACCGAGGCCCGCGCCGAGGCCGAACGGCTGCAGACCGAGACCGCCACCGAAGCCGAACGGGTACGCACCGACGCCCTCACCGAGGCGGACCGGCTGCGCACGGAGACCGCCGCCGAAGCCGAACGGGTACGCACCGAGGCGCTCACCGAGGCGGACCGGATTCACGCGGAGACCGCCGCCGAGGCCGAACGGCTGCAGACCGAGACCGCCACCGAAGCCGAACGGGTACGCACCGACGCCCTCACCGAGGCGGACCGGCTGCGCACGGAGACCGCCGCCGAAGCCGAACGGGTACGCACCGAGGCGCTCACCGAGGCGGACCGGATTCACGCGGAGGCATCGGCGAACGCCGAGCAACTCGTGGCGGATGCCACCGACGAAGCGGAGAGGCTGCGTGCCGACGCCGCCGAGACCGTCGGCTCCGCCCAGCAGCAGGCCGGTCGGCTGCGGGCCGAGGCCGAGCAGCTGAAGGCGGACGCGGAAGCGGCGGCCGAACGTCTCGTCGGCTCCGCGCGCGAGGAAGCCGAGCGGACTCTGGACAACGCCCGCAAGGACGCGAACAAGCGGCGTTCGGAGGCGGCCGAACAGGTCGACACGCTCATCACGGAGACCACGGCCGAGGTCGACAAGCTGCTCGCGGAGGCGCAGGAGCAGGCGCTGCAGACCACCGCGGACGCGGAGTCCCAGGCCGACACGATGGTCGGTGCGGCCCGCAGCGAGGCCGAGCGGATCGTGTCCGAGGCCACGGTCGAGGGGAACTCCCTGGTGGAGAAGGCCCGTACCGATGCCGACGAATTGCTGGTGGGCGCACGCCGGGACGCGACTGCGATAAGGGAGCGTGCGGAGGAGCTGCGCGACCGCCTCACCACCGAGATCGAGGAGCTGCACAAGCACGCCCGCCGCGAGGCCGCCGAAACGATGAAGTCCACCGGTGACCGCTGTGACGCCCTCATCAAGGCGGCCGAGGAGCAGATGTCCAAGGCGCAGGCCAAGGCCAAGGAGATCCTGTCGGACGCCAACTCCGAGGCGGGCAAGGTGCGCATCGCCGCCGTCAAGAAGGCGGAGGGGCTACTCAAGGAGGCCGAGCAGAAGAAGGCCCGCCTCGTGAAGGAGGCCGAGGAACTCAAGGCCGAGGCGATCCGCGAGGCACGGCGCACGGTCGAGGAGGGAAAGCGGGAGCTTGAGGTCCTGGTGCGCCGGCGCGAGGACATCAACGCCGAGATCTCCCGTGTCCAGGACGTGCTGGAAGCGTTGGAGTCCTTCGAGGCCCCATCGTCCGGCAAGGACGGCGGAGTCAAGGCGGGCGCCACGGTGGGTGCCCCCCGATCGGGTGGCAAGACGTCAGACGGCTAGCGTGCGGGGTGCATTCCGGTGTCTTCTGGGGGCTTTGCCCGACTCGTTGGCAAGTTGTCCGGTGGTCAGCCACTCAAAAGAGGTGTCATTCTCCAGATCAAACACGTATCCGCTCGATGACACACCGCTTCGGCCCCTAGGATTCCACCTATCACCTCACCGGTCTCATTCGACAGGAACCCCATGAGCGACACTTCCCCCTACGGCTTCGAGCTTGTGCGGCGTGGGTACGACCGCGCTCAGGTGGACGAACGTATCTCCAAGCTCGTCTCCGACCGTGACAGCGCTCTCGCCCGCATCACCGCCCTGGAAAAGCGCATCGAGGAGCTGCACCTCGAAACGCAGAACGCCCAGGCTCAGATCACGGACGCCGAACCGTCGTACGCGGGTCTCGGCGCACGGGTCGAGAAAATCCTGCGCCTGGCCGAGGAAGAGGCCAAGGAGCTGCGTGAGGAGGCCCGGCGCGCGGCGGAGCAGCACCGTGACCTCGCCGAGTCGGCGGCTCAGCAGGTCCGCAACGACGCCGAGGCCTACGCCGCGGAGCGCAAGGCCAAGGCCGAGGACGAGGGCGTCCGGATCGTCGAGAAGGCCAAGACCGACGCGGGACAGCTGCGCGCCGAGGCGCAGAAGGACGCGCAGTCCAAGCGCGAGGAGGCAGACGCCCTCTTCGAGGAGACCCGCGCCAAGGCCGCGCAGGCCGCCGCCGACTTCGAGACGAACCTCGCCAAGCGCCGCGAGCAGTCCGAGCGCGACCTGGCCTCGCGTCAGCAGAAGGCCGAGAAGCGCCTCGCCGAGATCGAGCACCGCGCTGAGCAACTGCGCCTGGAGGCGGAGAAGCTGCGCACGGACGCCGAGCGCCGCGCCCGCCAGACGGTGGAGACCGCCCAGCGCCAGGCCGAGGACATCGTGGCCGACGCCAATGCGAAGGCCGACCGGATCCGTTCGGAGTCCGAGCGCGAGCTGGCCGCCCTCACCAACCGCCGCGACTCCATCAACGCCCAGCTGACGAACGTCCGCGAGATGCTCGCCACGCTGACCGGTGCCGCGGTGGCCGCGGCCGGCACATCCACCGACGACGAGCCGATCTCCCGGGGCGTTCCGGCTCAGCAGTCCCGGTAACCTCACAGCAGCACGGCCCTGACAGGGGCGGCGGGGCCCGGTCCCGCCGCCCCTGTCGCGTGCGTGGGCGCCGTCTCCGGCGGCAAGCCCGGCACGGGCGGTGCGCTCGTCCCGTCGCCGTTGACGGCGGTCCAGATGCCGTCGACCAGCAGCGGTTTGGGGGTGGGGGGAGCCGTCCGTGCGCGCCCTCGTACCGTCGTCCTCGCCGATGCGGTGCCCGCCGGCACCGTCCGAGGCCACCGGCCCCCACTGCCGTTGCGCCCGCGCGGTCCCGGTGAACCGGAACCCCGTTGGCTTTTTGCGACCGTTCCGGTGGCAGAGTCGCAACGTCCGGCTTAACGTGGCCGCATGATCGAGCTGGAGGGGCTGACCAAGCGGTACGGCGAGAAGGTCGCGGTCGACGGCCTCACCTTCACGGTCAGGCCCGGCATGGTCACCGGTTTCCTCGGACCCAACGGCGCCGGGAAGACCACGACCATGCGCATGATCCTCGGGCTCGACCACCCCACCGCGGGCGACGTCCGCGTCGACGGCACGCACTACGACCAGTTGAAGGATCCGCTGAGGTGCATCGGCGCCCTGCTCGACGCCAAGGACGTGCACGGCGGGCGCAGTGCCTACAACCACCTGCTGTGCCTCGCGCAGAGCAACGGGATCCCCAAGCGGCGGGTGGCGGAGGTGCTCGACACCGTGGGACTCACCGCCGTGGCCAGGAAGAAGGCGAAGGGGTTCTCGCTCGGCATGGGGCAGCGTCTAGGGATCGCGGGCGCCCTGCTCGGCGACCCGCGCATCCTGATGTTCGACGAGCCGGTCAACGGCCTCGACCCGGAAGGCATCCACTGGATCCGCAACCTGATGAAATCGCTGGCGGCGCAGGGACGGACCGTGTTCGTGTCGAGCCACCTGATGAGCGAGATGGCGCTGACGGCCGATCACCTGGTGGTGATCGGGCAGGGGAGGTTGCTCGCGGACACCTCGATGGCCGACTTCATCCGGCAGAACTCGCGGTCGTACGTGCGCATCCGTTCCCCGCAGCGTGAGCGGCTGCTCGACGTGCTGCACGAGGCCGGGATCACCGTCGTGGAGGCGGGGGGCGAGGCGCTGGAGGTGGAGGGCGGCAAGGCGGAGCAGATCGGTGAACTGGCCGCGCGGTACGGGCTCGTCCTGCACGAGCTGAGCCCGCAGCAGGCGTCGCTGGAGGAGGCGTTCATGCAGCTGACGGCCGAGTCGGTGGAGTACCACGCCGACGCCGGAGCCGGTCCGGCCCCGCAGGACTGGGGCGCCGGCTGGAAGGGCAGGCAGGCATGACGGCCGTACGGGTCATCCGGTCCGAGTGGACCAAGATCAGGTCGGTGGCGTCCACGGTGTGGACGCTGTCACTGGCCGTGGTGGTCACCATCGCCCTCGGCATGCTCATCTCCGCACTGTCGAGGAGCCAGTTCGATTCGATGCCGGTGCGGGACCGGCTGTCCTTCGACCCGACGTTCGTCAGCTTCGCGGGCATGAGCCTCGGCCAGCTCGCCATGATCGTGTTCGGGGTGCTGGTCGTCTCGAACGAGTACAGCACCGGCATGATCCGGGTCTCGCTGGCCGCCGTACCGCAGCGCGGCACCTTCCTGTTCAGCAAGGTCGCGGTGGCCGGCGTGCTCGCACTGGCGGTCGGCATGGCCACGAGCTTCGCCGCGTTCTTCCTCGGGCAGGCGATGCTCGGCTCCCACCGCACGTACCTGGGCGATCCCGGGGTGCTGCGCGCGGTGATCGGTGGCGGGCTGTACATGGCCCTGATCGCGGTGTTCTCCATGGGCGTAGCCGCGATGCTGCGCTCGCCGATGCTGTCGCTCGGCATCCTGATGCCGTTCTTCTTCCTGATCTCCAACATCCTCGGCAACGTCAACGCCACGAAGAAGGTCGGCCAGTTCCTGCCCGACCAAGCTGGCAGCCGGATCATGCGGGTGATCCCGCGGATCGGTGACGACACGCCCTACGGCCCCTGGGGTGGGCTGGGGATCATGGTGCTGTGGGTGATCGCCGCGCTCGTGGGCGGGTACGCACTTCTCAGAAAACGGGACGCGCAGTAGCCGTTCGGCTACGGGGCGTATCGTTATGGCTTTGCTTTCTCTTGACCGGAACCGTCAGCACACCGATATCCTCCTAACCCTTACGGGGGCTTGCGCCCCGCTGTCCTGAACCATTCGATGGGTGCGGAGCATGATCGAGGCTGCAGGCCTGACCAAGCGCTACGGCAACAAGACCGCCGTGTACAACCTTTCCTTCCGAGTGCGGCCGGGAGCCGTGACCGGCTTCCTCGGGCCGAACGGCTCGGGCAAGTCGACCACGATGCGCATGATCCTCGGGCTGGACAACCCCACGTCCGGGTCGGTGACCATCGGCGGCTACCCGTACCGCAAGCTGCCGAACGCCCCCCGGCAGGTCGGTGCGCTGCTCGACGCCAAGGCTGTGCACGGTGGCCGGAGCGCCCGCAACCATCTACTCAGTCTCGCCCAGCTGTCGGGTATTCCGGCCCGGCGCGTGGACGAGGTGCTCGGAGTGGTCGGCCTGCAGGACGTGGCCAGAAAGCGTTCCATGGGTTTCTCGCTCGGCATGGGGCAACGCCTGGGCATTGCCGCCGCGCTGCTCGGCGACCCGCAGGTGCTGCTCTTCGACGAGCCGGTCAACGGCCTCGACCCCGAGGGCATCCTCTGGGTCCGCAACCTGATGAAGGCCCTCGCGGCCGAGGGCCGCACCGTGTTCGTCTCCTCGCACCTGATGAGCGAGATGGCGCTGACCGCCGACCACCTGATCGTCATCGGGCGCGGCCAGCTGCTCGCCGACATGAGCGTGCAGGAGTTCATCTCGGCCAACTCCGCCGACTTCGCGCGCGTGCGCACCCCCGACACCGAGCCGCACCTACGCGAGAAGCTGACCACGGCGCTCACCGAGGCCGGTGGCCACGTGCTGCCCGAGCAGGACGGCGCGCTCCGCGTGACCGGGTTGCCGCTGCCCCGCATCAGCGACCTCGCGCACGAGGCGGACGTGCGGCTGTGGGAGCTGTCCCCGCACCAGGCCTCGCTGGAGGAGGCGTACATGCGGATGACGCAGGGCGCCGTCGACTACCGCTCGACGATCGACCAGAAGGCGGGTCTGCAGCAGCCACTGCCGCCCGGCGCCCAGCCACCGGTGCCGGTAGCCGGTCAGGGCCAGCCGGGCTGGTACGCACCGCCGCCACCGCAGCAGGGCGGGCAGCCGTTCACGATGCCGACCACGCCCGCGGAACTGCACGGCGGGGCCCAGGCGGGTGCGTATGGCACCGCGGCGACGGCTCCCGCCCCGGGGGCCCAGAGCCCCTACGCGCCGCAGCCCACCCAGGCCGACGGTCAGGCGTCGCACGGCCCGGCACCGGTACCGCAGGACCAGGCGCCGACCGCGGCCCCGCCGGCCCCTTCCACTCCGCCGGCCCCCGCCACCCCGCCGGCTCCGCAGCAGGCTCCCACCCCCGCCCCCGCTTCGGCCCCCGCCGACCCGACCGAGCCCGAGGACGCCCGATGAGCACCCACCAGCCCCCGATGCCGCAGGCCTCCGCAGCCGCGCCTGACTGGCAGGCGGCGCCCGGCGGACCGTTCCCCGGCTACAACTCACCGATCCCGATCGTGCGCACCCACCTCGGACACGCGCTGGCCTCCGAGTGGACGAAGATCAAGTCCGTGCGGTCGACGGTGTGGACCCTCGGCATGTTCGTGCTGCTCGTGATCGGCATCGGCCTGCTGATCGGGACGTTGGTCGCAAGCCACGCGGAGCCTTCGGACAGCGGGGACGGGAACCCGCTGACGCTCGGCCTCTTCGGACTGCTCCTGGGCAGCGTCTGTGTCATCACGCTCGGCGTGCTGACCACGGCCTCCGAGTACGGCACCGGCATGATCCGCACGACGATGACCGCCTGTCCCAGCCGGGCCCGGGTGCTCACGGCCAAAGCGATCGTGTTCTTCACCCTCGCCTTCGTGGTGACCCTGGCCGCCTCCTCCCTCGTGGCCATGGCTCAGGCATCCATGCTCCAGGACGCGGGAGTTCGGCCCCCGTCCGGCGCGGAGTGGTTCAAGGCCACGGTCGGGATCAGCCTCTACGTCGCGCTGCTCGGACTGTTCTCGCTCCTCGTCGGCTCGGTCATCCGGCACTCGGCGGGCGCCATCACGATCATGATCGGTCTGGTGCTCGCGCCACTGGTGATCGCCCTGTTCATGGCCGGATCATCCTCGCTGGTCAACGTGCGCGAGTGGCTGCTTGAGTACTCGATCCCGAGCCAGATGGCCGTGTTGTACGCCAACCCCCTGACCGGATCGGGCCCGTCGGGATGGGATCCGCTGTGGATCATCCTGGGGATGACGGTGGTGGCGTACGCGGGCGCGTACGCCCTGCTGGAGAAGCGGGACGTTTAAGGCCGGGGAAGTACCTACCCCGGTCCGCTCGTCCGCTTAGAACCTCGGCGCGTTACGGGACCGCTGCACCCGCGTGGTGCGGCGGTCCTTCGCGTTCCAGCAGGCCTTGTGCCAGTGCCGGCGGTCGTCGACGCCCGCGTGCTCCGGCCAGGCCACCACGTGCGGGACGCCGGAGGGGATCAGCTGGTCGCAGCCCGGGCAACGGTAGGTCTTGCCCTCCGCGCTCGCCCCGGCCACATGGCGCACGCTCCAGTCCTCGCCCTGCCAGCTCTCCGTGGACTGCCAGCCGCCATACCGGCCGGCGCGGTCGTCCTCAGCGCTCCGGCCCGACGATCCGGATGCCTTCGGTCGGTTGCGACGCGGGGACACAGGACACCTCTCGGGGCTATACAGGAAGCACGGACTGCATCCAGCCTACGCGCCGACGGGAGGGGTACGCGTACGGCACCAACCCGTACAAGTCCCCCTCCCCCGCGCCCCATTCTGCAGACAATCCGCAAATCTCTCCGCGAGGCCGTGTCCTGTGCACGTGTCAGACGGTTATGCCGGGTGGGGGAGCTCCGGGTCGGAGCCAAGGAAGCAGGAAATGAGATGCACGTAGGAAGTTTTGTGCTGGCCGCCCAGTTCCCGGGGCAGGGCCAGGGGGAAGCTCTGCACCGGGCGGTCCGCTCGGCAGAAGTCACCGAAGAAGCCGGGCTGGACTCCGTATGGCTGGCCGAGCACCACTTCGTGCCCTACGGCACCTGTCCGTCGGCGGTCACCCTGGCCGCCTTGCTGCTCGGCCGCACCCAGCGGGTGCGGGTCGGCACGGCGGTCAGCGTGCTGCCCACCACACACCCGGTCGCCCTCGGCGAGCAGGCGGCACTGCTGCACCTGACGAGCGGCGGACGTTTCACCCTGGGGGTCGGCCGCGGCGGACCGTGGGTGGACCTGGAGGTGTTCGGCATGGGCCTCGGCGCGTACGAACACGGATTCCCGGAATCGCTCGATCTGCTGCTGCGATGGCTGAGCGAGCCATCGGTGGGGGCCAGCAGCGAGCGGTTCTCCTTCCGCGAGGTACCGGTCGTACCCCGCCCGTCGGAGGCACTGACGGACGCCGCCGGCCCCGAGGTCCTCCTCGCCTGCACCTCGCCGGCGAGCGTGCGGCTGGCCGGCGAGCGCGGACTGCCGATGCTGCTCGGCATGCACATCGGGGACGAGGAGAAGGCGGAGATGATCGCCCTGTGGCGGCACCACGCCCGCGCGGCGGGCCGGCCGGCCGAGGAGATCACGGGCGCCGCCCACGTCTCGGCCGGGGTCTGCCAGCTCGCGGACCGACGCACCGACGCGGCAGAGACCCTGCTCAAGACGATGCCGGGATGGCTGAAACAGGGACTGGACGCGCATATGACGGTGGACGGGCGGGCGCGCGCGATGCGCGACCCGCACGCCTACACCGAACTGCTCTGCGGTCTGCACCCGGTGGGCACCCCGCGGCTCGCCGCCGACCGGCTCGCGGCCACCTCGGAACGCACCGGCATCTCCCGCTTCGCCCTCCTCGTGGAGGGCTCGGGCGACCTCTCGGCCACGGAGGAGAACCTGCGCCGCCTCGGCGCCGAGGTACTGCCCCAGTTGCGCTGACAGGTCACCAGAAGGCAAGCCACCTGGGGGGCTTGCCGCCCCGGTACTGAAAGCACCTCCCGCAGGTGGAGCGGCAAGCAAGCGGCTCATCGTCCCAGCCGTACGCGGCCGGGCGTCAGCAGTCCCGGAGCTCCGGCGACTGGTTCAGCAGCTGGCTGCGCACCGAAGTGAAGCGGGCCAACGTCTCGTCCACCGAGGCCTCCAACGGGAACACCGCCACGCGGTGGCAGTTCTGGAAGGCCAGCCGCACGCCGAAGTGCCGCTGCAGCGCACCGCGTATGGCGTCACTCGCGAGCGCACGCAGCAACTGACCGCGTGCCTGCTCGTCCGGCGGAGGCGTTTGGTTGTCGGCGAAGGGTCCGCCGTCCACCTTCAGCCGGGCCACCAGGGAGCTGATCATCTCCCATGCGTAAGGCAGGGAGGTCCGGACGCAGTCGACGAATGCTGCTTCGTCGACCTCGCCTCGCTCGGCCTGTTCGAGTAGGGCCGGTGAGACGTCGAGCGACATGGGTTCTCCTCTCGCACCCCCGACGAGCAGGGGTTGCCGGACAGGTACGGGAGTTCGCGAGTCCGCGACATCGAACACGCTCAGTACATTCACCGCGACCTCCCGTTCTCTACGGTAGGCAACGGTCGGTGACCACACCAGCAGAACACGTATATGGAACGGTCGGGTTACACCCACAATCGGCCAAGGATGAACAAGAGTTTCCAGGGACAATTGGGGCGACGCACAGGGACCGAGGCAGGCGGATCGCGCACACCTGCGGACGTCGAGTAGCGTTGCCGACCATGCGTCTCGTCATTGCCCGATGCTCGGTCGACTACGCCGGCCGACTCACCGCCCACCTGCCCTCGGCACCCCGCCTGATCCTGGTCAAGGCGGACGGCAGTGTTTCCATCCACGCCGACGACCGGGCCTACAAACCCCTCAACTGGATGTCGCCGCCCTGCTCGCTGAAGGAGGGCACGGGCGACGACGAGGGCGTGTGGACCGTCGTCAACAAGGCAGGCGAGAAACTGATCATCACGATGGAGGAGATCCTCCACGACTCGTCGCACGAGCTCGGCGTGGACCCGGGTCTGATCAAGGACGGCGTGGAAGCACACCTCCAGGAACTGCTCGCCGACCGCATCGAGACCCTCGGCGACGGCTACACCCTCATCCGCCGCGAGTACATGACCGCGATCGGTCCCGTCGACATCTTGTGCCGGGACGCGGACGGTCAAACCGTCGCCGTCGAGATCAAGCGGCGAGGTGAGATCGACGGCGTTGAGCAGCTCACGCGCTACCTGGAACTGCTGAACCGCGACCCGCACCTCGCCCCGGTCCGCGGCGTCTTCGCCGCACAGGAGATCAAGCCTCAGGCCCGCGTCCTCGCCACCGACCGCGGTATCAACTGCCACATCCTCGACTACGACGCCATGCGGGGCATCGAGGACGACAAGTTGCGGCTCTTCTGAGCCCAGCCTTTCGGCGCCTCCCCCAGCCCGTACCCGCACCCCGCCGCGAAGGACACCGCGACGGGATGCGGGAGGGCCGCTACATCACCGTCCCTGGCGTCCCCGTCGCGCTCTCCGAGGCCGATACGCTGTTCGTGGGCCCGGCTGCCGAGCCGAGCGTACTCCCGCCGGTGGAACCGTCCGCCGTTCCCCCGGAGCCGCCGCCGGTCGACGCGTCTGTGCTGCCGCCGGTGGAACTACCCGGAGAAGAGCTTCCCGTGCTCCCGCCCGTCGCATCACCGGTGGAGCCGTCCGTGGCACCGCTGGAGCTCCCGTCGGTGGTACTGCCGGAACTCGCCCCGCTGGCACCACTGGAACTCGCCCCGCTCGTGGTGCCGGCCGACGAGCCGGATGAACCCGACGACCCAGGCGATTCGGACGCCGAGCTCGACTGCGTGCCCACCCCGGGCGGGGTGACGCTCTCCGACGGTCGGGCCGTGTCGGGCGGAGATACCGGGGCGTTCGTCACCCGGTACGTGCCCCTGGGCCCCGGCGAAGTGGGCCCGCCGGTGGTGCCCGGAGGCTTACCGTCGCCCGAGTCCCGGTTCGGATCCGCGCCGAGAACACCGTCGCCCACGCCCTGGCTCACGGACGGGTTGACGTCGACCTTGCCCGCCGGGTCCTTGCCGGCGTCCTCCTTGGACGTCATGCCGAGAGTGACGACCGTACCGAGCACGGCGACGAGCAGCGCCCCGGAACCGGCCGCCACCAAGTTCCGGCGGGCCAGGCGGTGGAAGCTCCCGCGCTCCTTGACAAGCGGGAGCTGATGGGTGACCGGGGGGAGGCTGACGGGCCCGTAGAGTGGCGGCGCCGACTCCTCGTACCGTATCGCCGGCGTCTCCTCGCCCGCCGCCCACATCACACCGGGCACCTCACCGGCGAGGTCGGCGACCAGTGCAAGGGCCCGGCGGCCGGCGACGGAGCCCCGTTTGTCGGCGAGCGCACCGCGCAGCCCGATGGATGCCTCCAACTCGGTGCGGGCTCGCTCCAGATGGCCACGGCACAGCGCAAGGACACCCAGCTCATGGTGGAAATAGGCTTGTTCGGCCACCTCGCCATGCGACCGGGAGGTTTCCGCACCCGAGCGCAGAACCCGTTCCCACGCCCCCCAGTGGAGTCCGGCGGCGAAGGCCGGCGCGGCCGTGCGGGCGAGCCGGACGGCGTGGTTCGCCTCCCCCTCGGCGGACGGGGAGGTGTCCGGCGCGAGGACGGCGAGCGCGGCCAGCACCGCGTCGGCCTCGGCGCACACCCGATCGGGGGTGACCGAGGGGTGGCCGGCCCACCAGGTGTAGTGCTGGGCGGCTGTGCGGGCCTGGTCGGGGACGTCGTCGGCGTATCCAGCCGCCTCCAGTTGGGCCCGCACCCCAGCGGCGAGGCGGTAGCGGGAGCCGACCGCGGAGACCAGCCCACAGCTCGCCAGCTCACCGAGGGCGGCATCGGCGTGGGTGTCACCGACGAGGGCGGGCAGGTGCGCCTGGTGGGGCACCTCGCCGTCGAGGGCGACCGCGAGGCGGAGGGCGGCGCGAGCGGAAGCGCTGAGCCGGGAGGCGAGCAGCGGGGCGGGGGCCGCAGCCTCACCGAGGGAGGGCAGCGGGACGTCCTCCTCCAGGTCCACGGGTATGCCCACGGGCACCTCGTCGACGGGTTCGTACGCGGGCACGTCGTCCACGGGTGCGTCCGCGGGTACGTCATCCACCGGTCCGTCCGCGTCCGCCGGCCCGTCCGCGGGTAGGTCGCCCATGGGTGGGGCCACCGGTACGTTCGCGGGTATGTCCCCCAGGGGTGGGGCCACCGGTACGTCCGCGGACACGTCGTCGGTGCGCCGTCGCATGTCCTCGAAGACCCCGTACACGTCGACCGCCCCGGTGCTGGCCCGCACCTGGTCCCGCTGCCGGAGGAGGGCACCGGCCTGCACGAACCTCAACGGCAGGCCCTCGGATTCGAACCACAGATCGCCGGCCCAGTTCACCTCGTCCTCGCTGAGGACGCGGCCGACGGTCCGCTCCAGGATCTCCACACCGGCAGTGCGATCCAGACCGCCGAGGAGGACCTCCTCGACCTCGGAGCCGACGGAGGGAGCGGCGACCTCGGGAGTGGCGCCCATCAGGAACGCGCACTCGGGGGTGGCGTCGAGCAGCTCGTCCAGCGCCGCGCCGCCCAGCTCCAGGTCGTCCAGGACGACGACCGCGCCGATCTCCCGCAGGAGAGCGAGGAGTTCGCCGCGTTCGGGGCGGTAGCCGGGGGCTTCGTAAACGGCGTGGAAGAGGTCGTACAAGAGATCGTCGGCCGTGCGGTGGAAGCCGTTCAGCCGGACCACTCCGTCCGGGGCGAGATCCAGGCAGTCCTCGGCGACGAGGTCGAGGAGCGCGGTGCGGCCGGAGCCGCCGGGCCCGGTCAGCCGCACGGAGCGGCCACGGGCCAGCAGCCGGACGACGCGTTCGCGTTCGTCCTGGCGCTCCAGCAGGGACAGCACCGGGCGGGCCGGCCCTGGCGGTACGGCAGGCCGGGCGCCGCGCTCACGCTCGGCGCGCTCGGCGGCGGTGCGCTTGCGGGGGCTGCCCGGGCGTTCCACCGGCGGACAGGGCTCTATCTCGCTGCCGTCGACCGGGTTGACGGTCAGTAGCAGGTCGCCGGAGACGAGCCGGGCCATACGGGCAGGCACGGGCATGTTCGGAGCGAAGTCGGAGGTGAGGGATTCCCGGGGCGGGCGACGGCTCGATGCGTGGCCGTGCTCCTCGGGTCCCGGGGTGTTCGGGTCCATGGGTTCAACCCCCCCAAAAGCGTCATGTGCTCGTGATCCGGCCCCTCCCGGCCTTGTCGCACACTGCGCTGTCGCTTCTGGTCCGGGCCCGCGCGGTCGAGGGTTGTGAGGCGGCGGGCGACCGAACCCTAAACCTTCGCCCAGTATCTCCGACAGGGCGGGGTGGCGTCCGGTCCGAGACATCACAGTCTCATGAGGATTGCCCTCGACGTGCGCTTCGGTGGCCGCGTCCGGGTCTCCCCCGTCGCCCGGTTCACACCCGATCGAGGCGTTGTGGCGCGGTCTCCCGGACGGTCACACGCGGGGCAGTGATTCCACGCCGATGCCGCCCTCGATGGCGAGGATGCGGTGCAGCCGGGTGGCCACCAGCAAGCGCTGCATCTGCGGCGGCACACGCCGCAGCACCAGGCGGCGACCACAGCGGCCGGCCCGCCGGTGGGCGCCCATGATGACTCCGAGACCGGTGGCGTCCCAGGAGTCCAGTTCGGAGAGGTCGAGCACCAGGTCACCAGCTCCGGCGTCGACGGCCGTGTGGAGGGCCGTGCGGGCGTCCGCCGCGCTGCGCACGTCGAGGCGGCCCCCGACGACCAGCTCGGCGTGGTCGCCCCTGATGTGCATATGCGCTCCCCGTTGAGTGCGGTTGGCGTACTCCATGACGGTGCTGTGCAACGTCTGACTGTGCGAGTGGCGGTGCGGTTGCTGCTTGTAAGCGATCCGATACCGAATTCACCCCTGGGAGTGATACTCCCGGGGTGAATGTCCGGCGGATGTACGTACGGATGGCTCTCAGTACGTGTAGAAGCCCTGCCCGCTCTTGCGGCCGATGTCACCGGCATCCACCATCCGGCGCATCAGCTCCGGCGGGGCGAACTTCTCGTCCTGGGACTCGGTGTAGATGTTTCCGGTGGCGTGCAGCAGGATGTCCACGCCGGTGAGGTCCGCGGTGGCCAGCGGGCCCATGGCGTGACCGAAGCCCAGCTTGCAGGCGAGGTCGATGTCCTCGGCAGTCGCGACGCCCGACTCATAGAGTTTGGTCGCCTCCACGACGAGGGCGGAGATCAGCCGGGTGGTGACGAACCCGGCGACGTCCCGGTTGACGACGATGCAGGTCTTACCGACGGACTCGGCGAACTCCCGCGCGGTGGCGAGGGTTTCATCGCTGGTCTTGTAGCCCCGGACGAGCTCGACGAGCTGCATCATCGGCACCGGCGAGAAGAAGTGCACACCGACGACCCGCTCCGGGCGCTCGGTGGCCGCTGCGATCTTGGTGATCGGGATCGCGGAGGTGTTGGAGGCGAGCACGGCGTCCTCGCGCACGAGCTTGTCGAGCGCGCGGAAGATCTCGTGCTTGACCTCCAGCTTCTCGAAGACGGCCTCCACAACGATGTCGGCGTCGGCGGCGGCGTCCAGGTCGGTGGTCGGGGTGATGCGACCGAGAGCGGCGTCGGCGTCGTGCGCCTCCAGCTTGCCCTTGCTCACGAACTTGTCGTACGAGGCCTTGATGCCGTCGGTGCCACGCTTGAGTGCCCCGTCGGTGACGTCCCGCAGGACGACGTCCCAGCCTGCCTGCGCGGCGACCTGGGCGATACCGGACCCCATCAGACCGGCCCCGATGACGGCGAGCTTCCGTGCCACTCCGACTCCCTTGAACGCTGTGAACGTCTGCCTCTCCGGCGGACCATAGCGCTCATGCGCTCCCTTGAGGCGGGTAAGTAATGCGTGTCACGGTCTCAGCGGGTGAGACACCGGTCACGTACCGCATGCCGGCCCGGCGGCGCTTCGCAGGCCACTCCGCGCACCCCCGGCCGCGGCGGCCGGAGCGCCAAGTCCTTCCACGGGAAGGCTGGTTGATCCGCCCGGAAATGCCCCCGGATACCCCCTGGATGCCCGTCCGGGAAGGAGGTCAGGTACGTTCAGATCCCGCTCTGCCGGTCAGGACACGCCCCGAACGGCGTAGTTGAGGACCTTCTCGCTCAACAACTCCTCGATGTCGTCCAGGAGGAGAAGTACCTCTCGGGACGCTTCGACCGGTTTGCGGCCGGCGAGCATCTCACGGCTGATGGCCGCGAAGACCGTCCGGTTGACCCAGCACAGCTGACCGGCGACCAGATCAGGCAGTGGATCGCCGGGAGCAGCACACGTCTCCTCGCGCAGCTCCACCTCCAGGGCGTCCTGGATCTCCTGCTCCAGGCTCCACAGTCGCGAGCGCAGCGGCGGGGCCTCGCGAATGACGCGCATGAAGCGGTCGTACCCCTCCATGAGGCCGACCCGGGGGGAGACGGCCTCGACCTCCGCACGCATTTCCCGCAGAACGGCCCGGGCGGCCGACTCCCCCGCATCCCGGCCGCGCACCCAGCGCGCGAGCCGGTCGACGACTCCGGCCGAGCGGTCGAAGAAGAGGTCCTCTTTGGCGGGGAAGTAGTTGTAGACGGTATTGACGGAGACGTCGGCCGCCTCGGCCACGTCCGCCATCGTCACTGCCGTGAAGCCGCGCTCCAGGAACAACCCCGTGGCGATGTCCGAGATCCGCTGCCTGGTCTCGCGCTTCTTCCGCTCCCTGAGCCCCTCTGCCATGCCGCCATCGTAGATCGCCACGCGATGATTGGTGGCACTTGATTTTTGGAGTCATTGCAAAAATCAAGAGACTCTGTTTTTCTGGTGTCATGACAGCAGTCATCAGCGCGGCCGGACTGGCCCGCACGTTCCAGACCAGAAGCGGTCCCGTGGAAGCCGTACGCGGTATCGACCTCACCGTCCGCAGCGGCGAGATCCTCGGATTCCTCGGACCCAACGGCGCCGGCAAGACGACCACCCTGCGCATGCTCACCACTCTGCTCAAACCCACCGGCGGCACGGCCACCATCGCCGGGCACGACCTCGCGACCGATCCGGTCGGTGTGCGCGGGGCGTGCGGGCTCGTGGCCCAGTCCGGCGGGGCGGACCCGCAGATCACCGTGCGGGAGGAACTCATCACCCAGGGTCGGCTGTACCGGCTGCCGAAGGACGAGGCGATCGAGCGCGCCGGGGAACTGGCCCGGGAACTGGACCTCACCGGACTCCTCGGCCGCAGGACGGGCGCCCTGTCCGGCGGCCAGCGGCGCCGCCTGGACATCGCGATGGCGCTCACGCATCGCCCGAAGGTGCTGTTCCTGGACGAGCCGACGACCGGCCTCGACCCCGGCAGCCGCGCCGGCCTGTGGGACCTGGTCCGCCGGCTACGCGATGGCCACGGCACGACCGTCTTCCTGACCACCCACTACCTGGACGAGGCCGATGCCCTCGCCGACCGTCTGGTGATCGTCGACCGGGGCGCGGTCGCCGCCGAGGGCACCCCGAGCGCCCTCAAACTCCGCTACGGCGGCTCGCTCGACGCCACCCTGCAGGACACCTTCCTCACCGTCACCGGCCGCGGCCCCGCCCCAGTCGACCCCGCCCCGGTATCCGTATAGGACATGGGGCCTCTAGGACATAGGACCTCTCGCATGCCACTGCACGACACGGCCCTCGTCTACGGCCGCTACCTCCGCCAGTCCCTGCGCTCCCGCTTCGCACTGCTCTTCGGGGTGCTGACGCCCCTGCTGTACCTGGTCTTCTTCGGGCCGCTCCTCACCGGCCTCCCACTGGGCGGGAAGGGCAACTCCTGGCAGGTGCTGGTGCCCGGCCTACTGCTCCAACTCGGCTTGTTCGGTGCCCTGTTCGCAGGGTTCACGATCATCATGGAGAACGCCCAGGGAGTGGTGGAGCGGATGCGCGTCACCCCCGTCAGCCGCCTGGCCCTGCTCCTTGGCCGGGTGCTGCGCGACGCCACCGTCTTCATCTTCCAGGCGGTGCTCCTGGTGCTGGCCGCGCTGCTGATGGGGCTGCGGGCACCGCTGCCGGGCATCCTCATCGGGTTCGCGTTCGTCGCCCTGCTCACGCTCGCACTGGCCTCGCTGTCCTACGCGCTGGGGATGAAGGTCCGCACCCCACAGGAGTTCGGCCCGCTGATCAACGCGGTGTCGATGCCGTCGATGCTGCTCTCCGGGCTGATGCTGCCGATGACCCTGGCGCCAGGCTGGCTGAACGTGCTCTCGCACCTGATGCCGTTCCGCTATCTGGTGGACGCGGTGCGCGACGCGTACGTCGGCCAGTACACGACCACCCACATGCTGTACGGCGCCCTCGTCGCGATCGGCTTCACGGTACTCAGCGTGACGGTGGGCACACGAGTGTTCCGGACAGCCGGAGCGTAATTACGCTGGCCGCATGGTCAATCTGACGCGCATCTACACCAGGACCGGCGACCAGGGCACCACCAGCCTCGGCGACATGAGCCGGGTGCCCAAGACCGACCTCAGGATCTCCGCCTACGCGGACGCCAACGAGGCCAACGCGGTGATTGGCACCGCCATCGCGCTGGGTGGCCTGGACGAAGCGGTCGTCAAGGTACTCACCCGGGTGCAGAACGACCTGTTCGACGTGGGTGCGGACCTGTCCACACCCGTGGTGGAGGACCCGGAGTTCCCGCCGCTGCGCGTGGAGCAGTTCTACGTCGACAGGCTGGAGGCGGACTGCGACCGCTTCAACGAACAACTGGAGAAGCTGCGCTCCTTCATCCTGCCCGGCGGTACCGCGGGAGCGGCCCTCCTCCACCAGGCCTGCACGGTTGTGCGCCGGGCCGAGCGCTCCACCTGGACAGCCCTTGAGGTCCACGGCGAGACGATGAACCCGCTCACCGCCACCTACCTCAACCGCCTCTCCGACCTCTTGTTCATCCTGGCCAGGATTGCGAACAAGGAGACCGGAGACGTGCTGTGGGTGCCGGGCGGGGAACGCTGACCGGTTCCCCGCCCGCCTCACCGGTCCGTGTCGTCGGCCGCGGCGTCGCGATCCGCCGCAGCCGCGGCGGACTCGGCGGCGTCCACCTTCTTCTCCATCTGCGCGTATCCCGAAGGCGTGCCCGAAGGAGCCGCAGAGGAGGAGGCGGGGCCGGGCGTGGCGTCCGACGACGCGTCGTGGTGCCATCCGCAGCCGGTGGTGACGGCCATGAGCACGGCTGCGAGCACCGACACCCGCCCCAGGGCGTGCATCAGCCCGCCGCCTTTTGAACGTTGTTGTCCTGGCACCACGTCTTGACGTCCGCCAGGTCCTTCTGGCGCTGCACCAGGTTCGTCCGAAGCGACGTGCGGAACGCCAGCCGGTCCTGGAGGAATGTGGCGATCTCCGTGTGCCCGGCCTTCTTCGCGTTGTCGATGCGCTTCTCCAGCCGCGCCAGCGAACCGCGCCCGTCCGCTCCGGCGTCGATCCTCTGCAGTGCCCGTTCGATCCGCCGGTCGATCCTCGGCACCCGCTTGCACAGTGCCTTGGCCCCGTCGCCGGCCGGCTTGGCGGCGGATGTGCCGTCGGCCGCGGCGGCCGCCCCCGCCGTGCCCGCCAGGACGGCCGCTGCGGCGAGCCCCGCGAGCAGCGTGCGTGTCCCGCGTCGTACCTGCATCTGCCTCTCCGTTCACTTCCGGGACGGCCCTGTGGTCCGTCCGTCGTGGCGGAGGTTAGGGACGGTCTTTGGGGAAACTCTGTGACCGGTCCGCCCCGGCCGTCCCGATCAGCCAGTCCCGCCGGCCGGGCAACCTGCCGCCCCCCGACGGCAGCCGCACCTCGAAGCGCGCCCCGCGGCCGTCCGGCCCGTCCGTCACGGTGACGCTCCCCCGGTGCAGCGCTGCCTGCTGGGCGACGAGGGTGAGCCCGAGCCCCGAACCGGCGCTCCTGGGGCCCCGTTCGAACCGTTCGAAGATCCGGGCCCGGGCGTCGGGCGGCACGCCGGTCCCGCAATCGTCCACCGTGATCCCGACCCGGTCCGGAGCACGGCGGACGCCCACCCGCACACGTACCCGGCCCTGCGCGTCGCGACCGTGGATCAGGGCATTGCCGAGCAGATTGTCCAGCAGTAGCCGCAGGCCAGGCTCCCAGCCGTGCACGACGGCCCCCGGTGCCACGTCCAGCACGATGTCGGCGTCCGGGGCCCGGCGGCGGGCCTCGGCGACTGCCGCGTCGGCGACGTCGGACACGTCGACCGCCCGGAATGCCTCCGCCTCCACCAGGTCCCCGCGGCCCAGCTCGCGCAGCATCACCAGCAGGCCAAGCAGTCGGCCGTGTTCGCGCTGCAGGTCGGTGAGGACCTCATGGCGCTCGGGTCCTGGCAGGTCAGGATGGTCGGCGAGGATGTCGAGGTTGGTACCCATGCTCATCAGCGGGGTGCGCAACTCGTGTGCCGCCGCGGAGGAGAACGAACGGGCGGTGTCCAAGGCCTCGGTCGTGCGGGCGACTTGTTCGTCGTAGCGGGCGAGGACGGTCCGCAGGGTGGCCGCCAGTTCGTCGACCTCCGTGACCCCGGTTCGCTCCTGGCCGAGCCGGGTGCTGCTGGTACGCGGATCGAGACCTGCGGCACGGCGGGTCAGACGGCGAAGCGGCACACTCACCCCGGAGGCCAGGCCCCAGGCGATCAGTCCGGACACGGGTGCGGCGAGCAGCGCGGCGAAAATCACCCGGCGCCGGACGAGACCGAGCCTGGTGCGGTCGGCGGAGTCGGACGAGAACACCCACAAGGTGCCGGTGGCGGTCGCGCCCCGGACGGGTCGGGCCAGCACCCGCCAGCTACGGGCACCGTCACGGACGGTGACCGGAACTGCGCTTCGCTCGGGCAGTCTGACCGATGCCGCGGGCTGAGGCCCGGCACTGAAGCTGGTGTCCGGTCCGACGACGCGCACGCCGACGTCCAGGGCCGCACTGAGCAACTTGCGCTCCCTGCTGTCGGCGGCCTCGGTGCGGCCGTTCGCCGAGGCCCGCAAGAGGGACCGGGCATCCGGGGCGAGGGCCACGGCCTGCTGCCGCAAGTGCTGGTCGGCAGCGCGGTGCAGATCAGGGGTGACCAGGCGCAGCAGCAACCAGCCGGATGCCAACACCAGCAGCGGAACCGTGCAGCCGACAGCGAGGCCGATCCGGGCGGACAGCCTCATCGCGTCTCCCGCAGGACGAAGCCGACACCGCGCACTGTGTGGATCAGCCGCTGCCGCCCGTCTGCCTCCAGCTTGCGCCGCAGATAGCTGACGAAGGTGTCGACGGCATCGGTGCGCACGTCGAAGTCGTAGCCCCAGACCCGCTCCAGAAGTTGGTCGCGGGTGAGGACCAGTCCGGCGTTGCGGGCGAGTACCACCAGCAGTGCGAACTCGCGCGGGGTCAGGTCCAGCGGGCTGCCGTCCCGCTCGACGGTGTGGGCCGCTGAGTCGATCACCAGGCCTGCCACCCGCAGCACGTCCCGGTCGGCCGGGGGGCGGCGGCGCAGCAGGGCGTGCAGCCGCAGCACCAACTCCTGCAGGGCGAACGGCTTGACGAGGTAGTCGTCGCCGCCCGCCTGGAGTCCGGCTATCCGGTCGGCGGTCTCGTCGAGCGCGGAGAGCATGAGTACCGGCAGGTCACGGCCCTCCGCACGGAGCCGGGCGCATACCTGGATGCCGTTCACGCCGGGCATCGACACGTCGAGCACCACGACGTCCGGGGCCGCCGTTTCCATCACGGTGAGGGCCTCGGTCCCGTCAGCGGCGGTCCGCACCGCGAAGCCACCTAGCCGGAGGCCGCGCTCCAGGGAGCGCCGGATCGCGGCGTCGTCGTCGACGACCAGGACCGTCCGTGGGCGTGCCGTGTCCTTCATACACCCTCCTCATCGCCGGCTCAGGGTACGTCCGTGAGCTGTGTCCCACGCCGAGACCACCGAGCCTCCGGGGGCGACGGAGGGCACGAAGAAGACGCACGTCAGCCACCTGATGCCTGGGCTGGAACCGCACGGTCCCAGGCAAGCAGCCCTGTCAGTGGAGGAGTTGGGGGTCCCGTCACCTCCCAGACAGCAGCTGGTCCAGACCTATTGACCTGTGGTCCAGACCTTTCTACTCTCGCAGCACCGTGGGCGTGAAGGCTCAGTCATGCCCCTGACACCCCGAGAAGAGGGAGGCGCAGCATGCGCTTCAGACACAGAGCCGCGGCAGGGTTCGCGACCCTGTTGCTCCCCCTGGCCGGCCTGGTCGGTCAAGCGAGCTCCGCCCAGGCCGCGACCGCTTCCTCGTCGGCCACTGCCACCTACACCAAGACCAGCGACTGGGGTACCGGCTTCGGCGGCCAGTGGACCATCAAGAACACCGGTACCAGCAGCATCAGTTCATGGACCGTCCAGTGGGACTTCCCCTCCGGCACGTCCGTTACTTCCGCCTGGGACGCGGACGTCACCAGCTCCGGCACCCACTGGACCGCGAAGAACAAGTCCTACAACGGCACCATCGCCCCGGGCGCCTCCGTCTCGTTCGGATTCAACGGCGCGGGCTCCGGATCACCGGCCAACTGCACCGTGAACGGAGGCAGTTGTGACGGCGGGCCCACCACCCCGGGCGATACCCCGCCCACCGCCCCCGGCACTCCGACCGCTTCGGACATCACTGACACCTCAGTGAAGCTGTCCTGGCCGGCGGCGACCGACGACAACGGCGTCAAGAACTACGACGTCCTGCGTGACGGCGCGACCGTCGCGACGGTCACCGGCACGAACTACACGGACACCGGCCTGACTTCCGGCACCGACTACTCGTACACCGTGCAGGCCCGCGACACCGCTGACCAGACCGGCCCGGTCAGTGGCTCGGTGAAGGTGCACACCACCGGTGGCGGTACCACTCCCCCGCCCTCCGGCGACAAGGTGAAGATGGGCTACTTCACCGACTGGGGCGTCTACGGCCGCAAGTACTACCCGAAGAACATCGTCACCTCGGGCTCGGCCGCGAAGCTCACCCACATCAACTACGCGTTCGGCAACGTCACCAACGGCCAGTGCGCGATGGGTGATTCGTACGCCGACACCGACATGGCCTACACCGCCGCCAACAGCGTCAGCGGTGTCGCGGACACCTGGGACCAGCCACTGCGCGGCGCCTTCAACCAGCTGCGCGAGCTGAAGGCCAAGTACCCGCACATCAAGATCCTGTGGTCCTTCGGCGGCTGGACCTGGTCCGGCGGCTTCGGCCAGGCGGCCAAGAACCCGGCCGCATTCGCCGACTCCTGCTACAAGCTGGTCGAGGACCCGCGCTGGGCCGATGTCTTCGACGGCATCGACATCGACTGGGAGTACCCGAACGACTGCGGTCTGTCCTGTGACACCAGCGGCAAGGAGGCGTTCAAGAACCTGATGGCCGCGCTACGCGCCAAGTTCGGCCAGGACAAGCTGGTCACGGCCGCCGTCACGGCCGACGGTTCCGCGGGCGGCAAGATCGACGCCGCCGACTACGCGGGCGCCGCCCAGTACGTCAACTGGTACAACGTGATGTCGTACGACTTCTTCGGCGCCTGGGACGCCAAGGGTCCGACCGCCCCGCACTCCCCGCTCACCTCGTACAACGGCATTCCGAAGGCCGGGTTCGACACGGCCGACGCCATTGCCACGTACAAGTCGATCGGGGTCCCCGCGGACAAGCTGCTCATCGGCATCGGTTTCTACGGCCGCGGTTGGACCGGCGTCACCCAGGACGCCCCCGGCGGCACGGCCACCGGACCGGCCGCCGGCACCTACGAGCAGGGCATCGAGGACTACAAGGTCCTCAAGACCACGTGCCCGGTCACCGGCAGCATCGCCGGCACCGCCTACGCGCACTGCGGGAGCGACTGGTGGTCCTACGACACCCCGTCGACCATCTCCAAGAAGATGAGCTGGGCCAAGACGCAGGGCCTCGGCGGTGCGTTCTTCTGGGAGTTCAGCGGTGACACCAGCAACGGCGAGCTGGTGAGCGCCATCAGCGACAACCTGTAGCACACTGCCCACAGGCACCGAACGAGGTCGGCCCCTCCGGATCGAATCCGGAGGGGCCGACCCACGAGCGGATACACCTACGCGACGTTCACCCGCTGTCCGGGCGGGGCCGCCTCCAGCCACGCCAGGAAACCGGTCAGCGCGTCCTCGCTCATGGCGAGTTCGAGGCGGGCGCCCCGATGCGTACAGGTGATGATCACCGCATCGGAGAGCAGCGCCAGCTCCTCCTCACCCTCGGGCAGCCGGCGACCGGCCACCTCGATCCGGTCGCGCTCCAGGACACGACGGGGGCGGAGGGCGTAGGAGAAGACGCGGTACCACTCGACGCGGTCGCCGTTGTAGCGGGCGACGCCGTAGCTCCAGCCCTTGCCGCCCGCATCCGGCCTCTCGGCCACGTCCCAGCGCAGCGAGCAGTCAAAGGTCCCGCCGGAACGCTGGATCAGCCTACGGCGCAGCCCGAACAGGAACAGTCCCACCACCACGAGCGCGACCACGATCCCGCACACAGTCAGAGCGAGGACCATCGACACCGACCTCCTCGTCTCCTTGGTAAGGGAACTGCTTCTACGACTGAGTAATGAAACGGAAAAAACATCCACATTCACCTCAGCCGCGGCCGGCACCGGATTGCTCCGGGCCGGCCGCGGCTGAGTGACGTCATACCGCGCGCTGTGTCAGCGCGCCGCCGCCGCACGCAGACGGACGTCCGCGCGGCGCTCGGCCGCGGCATCGCCCTCCGCCTTCGCGCGCTCCAGCTCCCGCTCCGTGCGCTGGACGTCGATCTCTTCAGCCAGTTCGGCGATCTCGGCCAGCAGCGACAGCTTGTCGTCGGCGAACGAGACGAAACCGCCGTGCACGGCGGCGACGACCGTTCCGCCATCACTCGTACGGATGGTCACCGGGCCCGACTCCAGCACACCGAGCAGCGGCTGGTGACCGGGCATGACGCCGATGTCGCCGGACGTGGTGCGCGCGACGACCAGGGTGGCCTCGCCGGACCAGACCTGGCGGTCGGCGGCGACCAGCTCGACATGCAGCTCAGCAGCCAAGGGTGGCTCCTCGGGTCACCACCCGGCGGTAGTGCCGGGTGTTGGGGTCAATTCTAAGGGGCGTGCGTGAGGGGGGAGGACGTACCCACCCCCCTCACGGCTCAGGCAGCGGCCCGAGTCAGGAGACGCCCAGCTCCTTCGCGTTCTGCTTGAGGTCTTCGAGACCACCGCACATGAAGAACGCCTGCTCGGGGAAGTGGTCGTACTCACCGTCGCAGATCGCGTTGAACGCGGCGATCGACTCGTCGAGCGGCACGTCCGAGCCGTCCACGCCGGTGAACTGCTTGGCGACGTGGGTGTTCTGGGACAGGAAGCGCTCCACGCGACGGGCCCGGTGGACAACCAGCTTGTCCTCCTCGCCCAGCTCGTCGATACCGAGGATCGCGATGATGTCCTGGAGGTCCTTGTACTTCTGCAGGATCGTCTTCACGCGCATGGCCGCGCTGTAGTGGTCCGGCGAGATGTAGCGCGGGTCCAGGATCCGGGACGTGGAGTCCAGCGGGTCCACGGCCGGGTAGATGCCCTTCTCGGAGATCGGACGGGACAGCACCGTCGTCGCGTCGAGGTGGGCGAAGGTGGTGGCCGGAGCCGGGTCGGTCAGGTCGTCGGCGGGGACGTAGATCGCCTGCATCGAGGTGATCGAGTGACCGCGGGTCGAGGTGATGCGCTCCTGCAGGAGGCCCATCTCATCGGCCAGGTTCGGCTGGTAGCCCACCGCGGACGGCATGCGGCCGAGCAGCGTGGAGACCTCGGAGCCGGCCTGCGTGAAGCGGAAGATGTTGTCGATGAAGAACAGCACGTCCTGCTTCTGGACGTCACGGAAGTACTCGGCCATGGTCAGGCCGGCCAGCGCGACGCGCAGACGGGTGCCCGGGGGCTCGTCCATCTGACCGAAGACCAGCGCGGTCTTGTCGATGACGCCCGAGTCGGACATCTCCTCGATGAGGTCGTTGCCCTCACGGGTGCGCTCACCGACACCGGCGAACACGGAGACACCGTCGTGGTTGTTGGCGACGCGGTAGATCATCTCCTGGATGAGCACCGTCTTGCCGACGCCGGCGCCACCGAACAGACCGATCTTGCCGCCCTTGACGTACGGGGTGAGCAGGTCGATGACCTTGACGCCCGTCTCGAACATCTCGGTCTTGGACTCGAGCTCGTCGAAGTTCGGGGCCTTGCGGTGGATCGGCCAGCGCTCGCCGTCGTAGGTCTCGTCGACGTTCAGCACCTCACCGAGGGTGTTGAACACCTTGCCCTTGGTGAAGTCGCCGACCGGCACGGAGATCGGCGCGCCGGTGTCGATGACCGGGGCCTGGCGGACCAGACCGTCGGTCGGCTGCATGGAGATGGCGCGGACCATGCCGTCACCCAGGTGCTGGGCGACCTCCAGGGTCAGCGTCTTCTTGGCCCCGGCGTTGGCCGGGTCGGCCACCTCGACGTGCAGGGCCTGGTAGATGTCCGGCATCGCGTCGACGGGGAACTCCACGTCGACGACCGGGCCGATGACCCGGGCGACGCGGCCCGTAGCCGTCGCGGTCTCAACAGTGGTGGTCATTATCGGTCACTCCCCGCGGTCGCGTCGGCCAGGGCACTGGCGCCACCGACGATCTCGCTGATTTCCTGGGTGATTTCGGCCTGGCGGGCCTGGTTGGCAAGCCGGGTGAGGTTCTCGATGAGCTCGCCGGCGTTGTCGGTGGCCGACTTCATCGCGCGCCGCGTGGCGGCGTGCTTCGAAGCGGCGGACTGGAGCAGCGCGTTGTAGATGCGGCTCTCCACGTAGCGCGGCAGCAGGGCGTCCAGGACGTCCTCCGCCGAGGGCTCGAAGTCGTACAGCGGAAGGATCTCGCCCTTCGGCGCCTGCTCCGCCACCTCTTCGAGGCGCAGCGGCAGCAACCGGGCGTCCAGCGCCGTCTGCGTCATCATCGAGACGAACTCGGTGTAGACGATGTGGAGTTCATCCACTCCGCCGTTCGCCGTCTCCTTCTCAATGGCCTCGATCAGGGGCGCTGCCACCTTCTTGGCGTCCGCGTACGACGGCTCGTCGGTGAAGCCGGTCCACGACTGAGCGATCTTGCGCTCACGGAAGTGGTAGTGGGCCACACCGCGCCGGCCGACGATGTACGCGTCGACCTGCTTGCCCTCACGCTCCAGGCGCTCGGTCAGCAGCTCCGCCGCCTTGATGGCGTTGGAGTTGAAGGCGCCGGCCAGACCGCGGTCGCTCGTGAGGAGCAGGACCGCGGCACGGGTCGGGTTCTCCGCCTCCGTGGTGAGCGGGTGCTTGGTGTTCGACCCCGAACCGACCGCCGTGACCGCGCGAGTCAGCTCGGTCGCGTACGGCGTGGACGCCGCCACCTTGCGCTGCGCCTTGACGACGCGCGAGGCGGCGATCATCTCCATCGCCTTCGTGATCTTCTTGGTCGCGCTGACGGATCGGATGCGACGCTTGTAGACCCGGAGCTGGGCTCCCATGAGTCAGGTCCCTTCCTTACGTCACTTGGCGGCAGCGGCAGGAACGTCCTCGCCGAGCAGCTTGCCGTCCGAGGTCTCGAACTGCTTCTTGAACTCCGACACAGCGTCGTCGACGGCCTGGATGGTGTCGTCCGACATCTTGGCGCCCTCGCGGATGGAGGTCATCAGAGCCTGGTGCTTGCGGTGCAGGAACTCGATGAGCTCCTTCTCGAAGCGACGGATGTCGGCGACCGGGACGTCGTCCATACGGCCGTTGGTACCGGCCCAGACGGAGACGACCTGGTCCTCGGTGGCCATCGGCTGGTACTGGTCCTGCTTCAGCAGCTCGACCATGCGCTGACCACGCTCCAGCTGAGCCTTCGAGGCCGCGTCCAGGTCGGAACCGAAGGCGGCGAAGGCCTCCAGCTCACGGAACTGGGCGAGGTCGACACGGAGGCGGCCGGAGACCTGGCGCATCGCCTTGTGCTGCGCGGAACCACCGACTCGGGAGACGGAGATACCGACGTTCAGCGCAGGGCGCTGACCGGCGTTGAACAGGTCCGACTCCAGGAAGCACTGGCCGTCGGTGATGGAGATGACGTTGGTCGGGATGAACGCCGACACGTCGTTGGCCTTGGTCTCGACGATCGGCAGACCGGTCATCGAGCCGGCGCCCATGTCGTCGGAGAGCTTGGCGCAGCGCTCCAGCAGCCGGGAGTGCAGGTAGAAGACGTCACCCGGGTAGGCCTCGCGGCCCGGCGGGCGGCGCAGCAGCAGCGACACGGCGCGGTAGGCGTCAGCCTGCTTCGACAGGTCGTCGAAGATGATCAGGACGTGCTTGCCCTGGTACATCCAGTGCTGGCCGATGGCCGAACCGGTGTACGGCGCCAGGTACTTGAAGCCGGCCGGGTCGGACGCCGGGGCGGCGACGATGGTCGTGTACTCCAGGGCGCCGTTCTCCTCCAGCGCGCGGCGCACGCCGGCGATGGTGGAGCCCTTCTGGCCGATGGCGACGTAGATGCAGCGGACCTGCTTCTTGGGGTCACCCGTGCGCCAGTTGTCACGCTGGTTGATGATCGTGTCGACGGCCAGGGCGGTCTTGCCGGTCTGCCGGTCACCAATGATCAGCTGACGCTGGCCGCGGCCGATCGGGGTCATCGCGTCGACGGCCTTGTAGCCGGTCTCCATCGGCTCGTGCACCGACTTGCGCTGCATGACCGTGGGGGCCTGCAGCTCAAGGGCACGACGGCCGTCGGTCTCGATCTCGCCGAGGCCGTCGATCGGGTTGCCGAGCGGGTCGACGACACGGCCGAGGTAGCCCTCGCCGACCGCCACGGAGAGGACCTCACCGGTGCGCTGCACCGGCTGGCCTTCCTCGACGCCGCTGAATTCACCGAGGACGATGGCACCGATCTCGCGCTCCTCGAGGTTGAGGGCGAGGCCGAGGGTGCCGTCCTCGAACTTCAGCAGTTCGTTGGCCATGGCCGAGGGCAGGCCCTCGACCTTCGCGATGCCGTCGCCGGCAAGGGTGACCGTACCGACTTCCTCGCGCGAGGCCGCGTCCGGCTTGTACGACTGGACGAAGTCCTCCAGCGCGTCCCGGATCTCCTCCGGCCGGATCGTGAGCTCCGCCATCTGGGTTCCCTGCTCTCCTTGTTGGGCCCGAAGTTTCACTTTGGGGGATGGGGACACCCCCCAATAGGAGGTGAATCCTCTGCACGGCCCAACCAGGGCCGTAAGTACGTACTGCTGTTCTCGAAGTATCGAGTTGCTGCTAGCCCGCCATGCGGCGTGCGGCGTCTTCCAGCCGGTCCGCGATGGAGCCGTTGATGACCTCGTCACCGACCTGCACCCGGATCCCGCCGCGGACCTCGGGGTCCACGTCCAGGTTGAGGTGCATCCGGCGGCCGTAGAGCTTGGCCAGGGCGGCGCCGAGGCGCTGCCGCTGTACGTCACTCAGTGGCACTGCCGACGTCACGACGGCGACCATCCGGTCCCGGCGCTCGGCGGCCAGCTTGGACAGGGACTCCAGTCCCGCTTCCAGGCTACGTCCACGCGGCGCGGTGACCAGGCGGATCACCAGGCGCTCGGTGGCCGGCTTGGCCCGCCCGCCGAGCAGCCGGTGCAGCAGCGCCGTCTTGGCCTGCGTACCGGCGGTGCGGTCGGTCAGCGCGGCGCGCAGCTCGGTGCTGGAGGCGACGATCCGGCCGAACCGGAACAGCTCGTCCTCGACCTCGTCGAGCGTGCCCGCCTTCTCCGCGGCTGTGAGGTCGGCGACGTCCGCCAGCTCCTCCAGTGCGTCCACCAGGTCGCGGGTCTGCGACCAGCGGGCACGGGCGGTGCCGGCCACCAGGTCGGCGGTCTCGCCACTGACCTGTCCGCCGATCAGGCGCCGGACCAGTTCGGCCTTGGCCTCTCCGGGCTGCGCCGGGTCGGTGAGGACCCGGCGCAGGCCGGCCTCGCGGTCGAGCAGCGCGGTGACGGCCGCCAGCTCGTCGGCAAGCTTCGCGGCGTCCACGGACGTGGAGTCCGTCAGCGCGTCGAGACGCTCACGTGCGGCTGCCAGGGCCTCGCGGCTCGCTCCGTTCATCGCGTGGCCTCGGCCTTCTCCTCGAGTTCGTCGAGGAAGCGGTCGATCACACGGCTCTGGCGGGCGTGGTCCTCAAGGGACTCGCCGACGAGCTTGCCAGCCAGGTCGGTGGCGAGCTTGCCGACGTCCTGGCGGAGCGTGGACGCGGCGGCCTTGCGGTCGGCCTCGATCTGGGCGTGGCCCGCAGCGACGATCTCCTCGCGCTGCCGCTGGCCCTCGGCCCGCATCTCGGCGATGAGCGCGGCACCCTGCTCGTGCGCCTCCTGGCGCAGGCGCGCGGCCTCGTGCCGGGCCTCGGCGAGCTGGGCCTTGTACTGCTCAAGGACGCTCTGGGCCTCGACCTTCATGGCGTCGGCCTCTTCGATACCACCTTCGATCGCCGCGCGACGCTCTTCCAGAACCTTGTTGATGTTCGGAAGAAGCTTCTTTCCCAGGAGGAAGAAGACGATGGCGAAGGCAACGAGGCCGATGACCAACTCGGGGCCGGGGGGGACGAGGGGGTTGTTCTGCTCCTCCGCCGCCAGCTGCACCAGTTGCTGTGTCAGCTGCATGTCATCAGTGCCTTTCCCTAAAGGGTGAGGATGCCGGCCGCGGTTTACTTGTAGGTGTAAACGAACGGCATAACGATACCGATCAGGGCGAGCGCCTCACAGAAGGCGAAGCCCAGGATCTGGTTGGCACGGATCAGACCCGCGGCCTCGGGCTGACGGGCGAGGGCCTGGGTGCCATTGCCGAAGATGATGCCGATGCCGATGCCGGGACCGATGGCGGCGAGGCCGTAGCCGACGGAGGCAATGGAGCCGGTGACGGCGGCAAGGGTCTCAGTGGCAGCCATGCTGATTCTTCCTTCTCTTTCAAGGACCGGTGGGGGTTGGCCACCGGACGTCTGATGACGGGAGGTTCGGACGGAGGGGCTCAGTGGTGCTCGGCGAGAGCGCCCTGAACGTAGGAACAGGCCAGGAGGACGAACACGTACGCCTGGACGGCCTGGACGAAGAGCTCGAACAGGATCATGACCAACGTCATGGTGAACGAGACAGCACCGGCCGCGATCAGCCAGCTATTCATCAGGTACCAGCTGGCGACGGTGAACATCACCAGCAGCAGGTGACCGGCGAACATGTTGGCGAAGAGACGCACTGCGTGCGTGAACGGGCGGACCAGCACGTTCGAGAAGAACTCGATGACCACCACGAGCGGTAGCACCGCACCGAGCGACTTGTCATAGCCGGTGAGGTTCTTTAGACCGCCGACGAAGCCATGCTTCCTGAAGGTGAGGATCATCCAGGTCAGGTAGACGCACGCGGCCATGGCTGCGGGGTAGGCGATGATCGCCGTCACCGGGAACTGGGCGACCGGGACGACCGACCAGAGGTTCATGATCCAGATGAAGAAGAACAGCGAGACCATGAACGGGACGTACTTCTCGCCCTCGCGCTTGCCGAGCGTCTCGTAGACGATGCCGCGGCGCACGAAGTCGTAGCCCGCCTCACCGACCATCTGCAGCTTGCCCGGAACCACCTTGGCCTTACTGAACGCGGCCCAGAAGAAGCCAACCACGACCAGGGAGGTCACGATGGCGAGCAGCATCGGCTTGTCGAAGTCGTAGCCACCGACCGTGAACATCGGCTTAAAGAGGAAGGAGTGGAGGCCCGGCGACGGAAAGCCGCAGCCGTTGTCGGCGAAGACACGGCAACTCCAGTCGAAGGCGAGCGTGGTCTGTTCAGCACTCACCGCGGGCTCCTTCAGCGTGGCGCATAGGTTCGGCAACCTCGTTGTGTCGGCGCGGCGCACGGCCGCGGATCGGCACCGGACTGGTGTTACGGATGTAGGGGCGGCTGAGGGGCATAGAGCCTCGCGATCGACCAGGCGTCAGCTCAGATGCCCGCGCCCGCGATGCCGCAGTTGGCACCGGACGATAGCAGGAGATCTCACACGCCTTTATCCCGGCCCTACCCCTCACGACGAGGAACCCGACTTCTCGGACTTCTCACTCTTACCGGATTCGGGCTCGACGTAGAAGATCTTGGCCTTCATGTGCGCGCGCGCCTGTGCGGCCATCCACACGACGGTCGCCGCGATCAGGGAGAACGCGAACGCCCGCGCGCTGAAGAGCGAAGTGCCCTTGAAAAGGGCCAAGAAGATCATGAGGAGCAGGAGTTGGGCGACGTAGAGCATGAGGCCCATCGCCTGGAAGAGCTGCGGGAGCGTTTTTGCCGTCCACTGCAGCACATAGAGACCGATCCCCATGTACAGGATGGCCAGCAATACGCCCACGGCCGCTCCGAGCGCCCCCTTGCCACCGGCGACCGCACCGCTGACCGCGACGGCGACCACGCCGACGGCCGCTGTGGGCACAGCGGTCTGCAGTAGGTTCCGGACGTCATTGGACGGCATGGCGGCAACTCCGCTTTCACAGGGGGGCAGGGTGTCGTCATGGACGAGCGTAGTCCCGGGCTGAGTGATCGAGACCTCACGCCGTTGGACCGTCGCACTCAGGTCCTTCGGCTCTATCCGGGGTTCTCGTGAACCGTATCACAAACTATTTGATGAGTCCTTTACCCAGGAGGTGTGCTTACTCTCACACCTGAGAGTGAGAGTGCGCGTCTGTGCAGCAACCGGGGGCATTTGCATGCTATTAGGACCCTTTGTACCCCCACGACTTGGCAACGCTTTAGTCAGATTCTTACCTTGCCGTCAGGGCTGCGACCTCAAGTCCCCCGTCCGAGCAGGGGTGATGGTGACTACTCGCACTCACACCACACCTCTGAGTGACCACCTAGAGAGGGCCGCGCTCAACGGACCGTCACTCGGGCGAGGGATCAACCGGGTCCCGGATCGCCGGACTTCCGGCGTTTGTACGACAGTTCAACGCGAAAGCGGGCCCCGGTGTTCGGCAAAGCCGCCGGGGCCGGCAGAAAGCATCAGCGTGACGTACCCGCTTCGTGTCCGTCGAGGCGGGAACGGGCACTGACCGCAGTCGCTCCGTTGGCTCCCAATACCCCAGCGGCGACGGGGGTGCGGTCCGCGCCCGTCCGGTGCTCAGCGGTCTCGTGCGGGGCCGGCTCAGCGGTCTCGCCCACGCCTCTCCCCCGCCGCCTGCGGTACCGCGGCGGCACGAACCGCTGCCCCCACACCGGCACGCGCGGGGTGAAGCGCGGGAGCAACAGCAGGACCAGGCCGACCGCACTGAGGAGGACCACGCCCAGCACGATCCACATGGACGCCGCCGAGTTGACCGAATACGCCAGTGCGCCGAAGGCGATCAGAGCCGACCAGAAGTACATGATCAGCACCGCCCTGCTGTGCGAGTGGCCGATTTCCAGCAGCCGGTGGTGCAGGTGGCCGCGGTCCGCCGCGAACGGGGACTGGCCACGCCAGGTGCGGCGGACGATCGCCAGGACCAGGTCGGCGGCGGGAATCGCGATGATGGTGAGCGGCATCAGCAGCGGGATGTAGACCGGCACCATCTGGTGCACCGTGTCGCGCTCCGACGCGCCGAACAAGTTGTCCGGGTCGACCTGTCCCGTGACCGAGATGGCGCCCGCGGCCAGCACCAGCCCGATCAGCATCGAGCCCGAGTCACCCATGAAGATCCGCGCGGGATGCATGTTGTGCGGCAGGAAGCCGAGACACATGCCCATGAGGATGGCCGCGAACAGCGTTGCGGGGGCAGCGGCCTCGATGCCGTACGAGTACCAGATGCGGTAGGTGTACATGAAGAAGGCAGCCGCCGCGATGCACACCATGCCGGCGGCGAGGCCGTCGAGGCCGTCGACGAAGTTGACGGCGTTGATGGTGATGACGACCAGCGCCACAGTCAGCAGGGTGCCCTGCCACTGGGTCAACGCGACCGTGCCCACACTCGGAATGGGCAGCCACAGGATCGTCAGCCCCTGAACGACCATCACGCCCGCGGCGATCATCTGGCCGCCCAGTTTGATCAGCGCATCGATCTCGAACTTGTCGTCCAGGACGCCGATCAACCAGATCAAAGCCGCTCCGGAGAGCAGCGCACGCGGCTCGTTGGACTTGGCGAACACCTCGTTGAGGTTGGTCAGGTGGTCCGCAACCAACAACCCCGCGCACAGGCCGAAGAACATCGCGATACCGCCGAGTCGCGGAGTGGGTTCCCGGTGCACGTCACGCGCCCGGATCTCCGGCATGGCTCCGGCCACGATCGCGAACTTCCGTACCGGCCCAGTCAGCAGATACGTCACCGCGGCCGTGATGCAGAGCGTCAGCAGGTATTCACGCACAGGTTGCCCCACAGGTCTCGCTGGCCATCACAACCCCACACCCTAGCGACGGACGCATATAGATGATGACTTCCGGGTAGCGACGATGGTTGCACGTGACGCTGTGCGCCGTGGGCCGGAACCGGGCCCACCAGAGTGTACGGAGACGCCTGCCGCCTGCGCTCAACCGGGATACGGCGGGAATCCGCCGGTCAGCTCGCGTACCTCTTCCCGCGCCCCGGCCGGATCTCGCTCCTCCTTCAGCACGGCTGCCAGCAGCGCGGCGATCCGCTCCATCTCCGGCTCTCCCATGCCCTGCGTAGTCACCGCGGCCGTGCCCAGCCGCAGACCGCGGCCGTCGCCGTGCGGCAGAGCACAGCAGTCCAGCACCAGGCCGGCCGCGAGGAGCCGGCCGCGCGCGGTACGGCCGTCCACGCCCAGCGGAGCCGGGTCAGCGGTGATCAGGTGGGTGTCCGTACCGCCGGTGGTGATGGTGAGCCCCTCGGCGGCCAGATGAGCGGCGAGGACCCGCGCATTGGCGACCACGTGATGGGCGTACACGCCGAACGCCGGTGCCGCCGCCTCGCCGAAGGCCACGGCCTTGGCGGCGATGGTGTGCATCTGGGCACCCCCCTGGGTGAACGGGAAGACCGCACGGTCGACGCGCTCGGCCAGCTCCGCACCGCACAGGATCATTCCGCCGCGCGGCCCGCGCAGCACCTTGTGGGTGGTCGCGCAGACGATGTCCGCGTACGGCACCGGGCTGGGTGCCGCTCCCCCGGCGACCAGGCCGATCGGGTGGGCGGCGTCCGCGATCAGATAGGCCCCGACCTCATCGGCGACCTCGCGGAAGAAGGCGTAGTCGACATGGCGGGGGTAGGAGATCGAGCCGCAGACGATGGCCTTGGGCCGGTGGTTGCGGGCCAGGTGGCGCACCTGGTCGTGGTCGACCAGCCCGGTCTCGGCGTCGACGCCGTAGCCGACGAAGTCGAACCAGCGCCCGGAGAAGTTCGCCGGCGAGCCGTGGGTGAGGTGGCCACCGTACGGCAGTCCGAGGGCGAGGACGGTGTCGCCGGGCCGCAGCAGGACCGCATAGGCGGCCAGGACAGCGGAGGAGCCCGAATGGGGCTGGACATTGGCGTGCTCGGCGCCGAAGAGCGTCTTGGCCCGCTCGATCGCCAGGCGCTCGGCCATGTCCACGATTTCGCAGCCGCCGTGGTACCTGGCGCCCGGGTAGCCCTCGGCGTACTTGTTGGCGAGCGGTGAACCGAGGGCAGCGAGGACGGCGGGCGAGGTGAAGTTCTCGGCGGCGATCAGCTGGAGCGTCGTCGACTGCCGAGCCAACTCCCCGAGCAGGATCTCGGCCAGTTCCGGGTCCTGCCGCCGCAGGACATCGGTCTCGTGGAAAGTGGTGACCGACATGACGGGCTCCGGACGGTCGACGGTGACGTATCCCCAATGTAGGCCCGGGGTACGGCTCACGCGCGATCATCTCGTCCGGCGATGTCCGCTTATGTGTGAGTGGCTACGCCTGTCAGCGCAGTGACGACCGGGTCCAGCGCCTCCCATATCTCGTCGCCGATGGACTGGAAGAACGGCAGCGGAGCACCGTAGGGGTCGTACACCTCGTCCGCCTCCGCGGTCGGGGCCAGGAGCCAGCCACGCAGTGCCGCCGCCGCCCGCACCAGGGCGCGGGCGCGCATGACCACGCCGTCCTCCAGGGACGGCAGCGTCACCGGGTCTATCGCCCGGACCAGGCGGGTGAACTCCTTCAGGGTGAAGGTGCGCAGACCCGCCGAGTGGCCCATGGAGATGACCTGTGCGCGGTGGTCGCGGGTGGCCGTCAGAACGAGGTCGGCCATGATGACGTGCTCGTCCAGCAGCTCCCGCCCGAAGAACCCGGAGGCGTCCGCGCCGAACTCCGTCAGCACGCTCTCCGCGTTCGCCTCCATGGGCGCGCCCTCGTGGCCCCAGGTGCCCGCGCTCTCCACGACCAGCCCGCCGCCGAGTACGCCGAGCCGCTGCGCGATGAGATGGCGGGTCAGCCGCTCGGTGATGGGCGAGCGGCACACGTTGCCGGTGCTGACGTGGAGGATGCGGAAGGTGTCGCGCGGAAAGCCGAAGGTCGTCGTCTCCTCCGCGACGCGTTCCCCGGTCCCTATGCCAGGCATGGGGATACCCCCTGCTCAAGCGGAGCCGAGAGCGTGGGGGACTCGGGGGCCGTCAATTCGCCACCTCAAGGTCGGGTACGACCTTGCGCAGCTCGTCCGCGGTGATCGCGCCCTCGCGCAGCAGCAGCGGCACCTCACGGGAGACGTCCACGATGGACGACGGCACGATGCCCGGGGTGGGACCGCCGTCGAGGTAGACGGAGACGGAGTCGCCGAGCATCCCCTGGGCGGCGTCGCAGTTCTCCGGCGCAGGGTGACCGCTGAGGTTCGCCGAGGACACGGCCATCGGGCCGACCTCGGTGAGCAGCTCGATGGCCACCGGGTGCAGTGGCATCCGCACGGCGACCGTGCCGCGGGTGTCGCCGAGGTCCCACTGCAGGGACGGCTGCTGCCTGGCGACGAGGGTCAGGGCACCCGGCCAGAACGCGTCCACCAGGTCCCAGGCCAGCTCGGAGAAGTCCGTGACCAGGCCGTGCAGGGTGTTCGGGGAACCGATCAGAACGGGGGTGGGCATGTTACGGCCCCGGCCCTTGGCGGCGAGCAGGTCGGCGACGGCCTCCGCGGAGAACGCGTCGGCTCCGATGCCGTACACCGTGTCGGTCGGCAGAACCACGAGCTCGCCCCGGCGGACGGCGGACGCGGCCTCGCGCAGACCCGTCGCACGGTCGGTCGCGTCGTTGGTGTCGTATCGCCGTGCCATGTCTAGCGGGCCTCCTCGTACACGAAGTACACGTACTGCGGGATGGAAGTCTGGGGGGTGCTCACGGCAGCGCCTTGCGGGCGGTCGCGAACCGGGGTCGGTTGTTGAGGTCGGGGCGGTCGGCCGCGTCGGCCCAGCCCCGTTCCTCGGTGAAGATCCACGGCACTTGGCCGCCCTGGGTGTCAGCGTGCTCGATGACGACGACCCCGCCGGGGCGCAGCAGCCGGTGTGCGGTGCGTTCGATGCCGCGGATGAGGTCGAGGCCGTCCTCGCCGGAGAACAACGCGAGTTCCGGGTCGTAGTCGCGGGCCTCGGGGGCCACGTACTCCCATTCGGTGAGCGGGATGTACGGCGGGTTGGAGACGACCAGGTCGACCTGTCCGTCGAGGTCCGGGAAGGCGGTGAGGGCGTCGCCCTGCCGCAGGTCCACCCTCGACCCGGCCATGTTCTTGCGCGTCCACACCAGGGCTTCTTCGGACAGCTCCACGGCGTGCACCCGAGAACGCGGGACCTCCTGGGCGAGGGCGAGCGCGATGGCACCGGAGCCGGTGCACAGGTCGACGATGCACGGCTCGACCACGTCCATGGCGCGTACGGCGTCTATGGCCCAGCCGACCACGGACTCCGTTTCGGGCCGGGGTACGAACACCCCCGGACCGACCTGCAGCTCCAGGTACCGGAAGTAGGCCCGCCCGGTGATGTGCTGCAGCGGTTCGCGCTGCTCACGCCGGGCGATGACCTCCCAGTACCGGGCGTCGAAGTCCGAATCCTTCACGGAGTGCAGTTCGCCGCGCTTCACGCCGTGCACGAACGCGGCGAGCTCCTCCGCGTCGGTACGCGGCGAGGGCACGCCGGCGTCGGCCAGCCGCTGGGTGGCCTGGGCCACCTCCACGAGCAGCAGACTGCGGGGGCTCGGGGGGCGCCCCCCGGATGATGACTGCACGCAAGTCCTCCGGACGTACTCGTACGTGCCCTACGCGGCTGCGAGCTTCGCCGCCGAGTCGGCGTCGACGCAGGCCTGGATCATCGTGTCGAGGTCGCCGTCCAGGACCTGGTCCAGGTTGTACGCCTTGAAGCCGACGCGGTGGTCCGAGATGCGGTTCTCCGGGAAGTTGTAGGTGCGGATCTTCTCGGACCGGTCGACGGTGCGGACCTGGCTGCGGCGGGCGTCCGCAGCCTCCCGCTCCGCCTCCTCCTGAGCCATGGCCAGCAGCCTGGAGCGCAGGATACGCAGTGCCTGCTCCTTGTTCTGCAGCTGGCTCTTCTCGTTCTGGCAGGAGGCGACGACTCCGGTGGGGATGTGCGTGATGCGCACGGCGGAGTCGGTGGTGTTGACGGACTGCCCGCCCGGCCCGGAGGACCGGTAGACGTCGATGCGGAGATCGTTGGGGTTGATCTCGACGTCGACCTCCTCGGCCTCGGGGGTGACGAGCACGCCCGCGGCAGAGGTGTGGATACGGCCCTGGGACTCGGTCGCCGGCACGCGCTGGACGCGGTGCACGCCGCCCTCGTACTTCAACCGAGCCCAGACACCCTGTCCGGGCTCGGTCTGCCCACGGCTCTTCACCGCGACCTGGACGTCCTTGTAGCCGCCCAGTTCGGACTCGGTGGCGTCGATGATCTCGGTCTTCCAGCCGACACGCTCCGCGTAGCGCAAGTACATGCGCAGCAGGTCGCCTGCGAAGAGCGCCGACTCGTCGCCGCCGGCACCCGCCTTGATCTCCAGGATGACGTCCTTGTCGTCACTCGGGTCGCGCGGGATGAGCAGCAACCGCAGCTTCTCGGTCAGCTCCTCGCGCTGCGCCTCCAGGTCCTTCACCTCGGCGGCGAAGTCGGGATCGTCGGCCGCCAGCTCGCGCGCGGTGTCGGTGTCGTCGCCGACCTGCTTCCAGGAGCGGTACGTGGCGACGATCGGGGTCAGCTCGGCGTAGCGCTTGTTCAGCTTGCGCGCGTTCGCCTGGTCGGCGTGGACCGAGGGGTCCGCGAGCTTCTTCTCCAGATCGGCGTGCTCGGCGACGAGTTCCTCGACTGCCTCGAACATCTTTCGGCTCCTGTACTGCGGTGAAGGGGAGGGCGGGCGACCAAAAACGCCGGTCCTGGGCACGCCCCGGGAGGGCGTGGCCGTGGACCGGCGAAATGGGGCTCGCTACTTCTTGGAGCCGGCGGCAGCCTTGCCGAAGCGGGCCTCGAAGCGGGCCACACGGCCACCGGTGTCGAGGATCTTCTGCTTGCCCGTGTAGAACGGGTGGCACTCGGAGCAGACCTCGGCCCGGATGGTGCCGGACTCGATGGTGCTGCGGGTCGTGAACGACGCTCCGCAGGTGCAGCTGACCTGCGTCTCGACGTACTCGGGGTGGATGTCGCGCTTCAAGGTGTCTCCTAGGTTCTCGGAGGGCGCCGGGTCGCCGCCGCGGGTGCGGGGGCGTGAACCGGAGCCGACGTACCAGTCTGCCAGGACTGGCGCCATCCCCCAAAACCGGGGGCGACGGTCAGGTATTCCCGCGAGGTCGTCCGTGGTTCTCCCGGCTTCTCACGGGGCGCTGACCACGCCCTTGGCCTCACCGGTGGCCGTCCCCTCGGTGGCCGCCTTCGGGATCGACCGGTCGTTCTTCAGGGCCTCCCAGACCAGCTGGGCCTTCGCCTCTACCGGCAGGACCCGGTTGGGGTTGGCCGGGTCGTACTGGACCGGCATGGTGACCATGCTCATATGGGACGAGCTGACGCCCTTGAGGCCGTCCGCGAAGCCCATCAGGGAGTTGACCGAGCCGAGGTCGGAGTCGGTGGTGACGGCCTTGGTCGCGGTGTTGGCGAGGTCGAACAGCTTCTTCGGGCTGGTGAGGAGGCCGACGTGCTTGACCTGGTCGATCAGTGCCTTGACGAACGCCTGCTGGAGCTGGATCCGGCCCAGGTCGGAGCCGTCGCCGACGCCGTGCCGGGTGCGGACAAGTCCCAGGGCCTGCCGTCCGTCGAGCGTGTGGGTGCCGGCCTTGAGGTCCAGGTGGCTCTTCGGGTCGTCGATGTTCTTGGTCGTGGTGACCTGGACCCCGCCGAGGTCGTCGATGAGCTGCTGGAAGCCCGCGAAGTCGACCTCCAGGTAGTGGTCCATCCGAATGCCGGTGAGTGACTCGACGGTCTTCACCGCGCAGGCCGCGCCGCCGGTGGAGTAGGCCGAGTTGAACATCGCGCCGGAGGCGGCCGGGTGGATCACACCACCGGTGTCGGTGCACGCCGGACGGTCGATCAGGGTGTCGCGCGGGATGGAGACCACACTGGCCTTCTTGTGCCCCTGGTACACGTGGACGATCATGGCCGTGTCGGAGCGGGCGCTGCCGTCGTCGGTGCCGCCGCCGAGCTTCTTGTTCTTGCCCGAGCGGCTGTCCGAACCGAGGACCAGGATGTTCTCGGAGCCGTTGTCGATCTTCGTGGGCCGGTCCGTGCCGAGGGCCTGGTTGATGTCGACGCTCTTGATGTTGCCGTTGAGCTTGAAGTACAGGTACGCCGCGCCGGTGCCGCCCAGCACGACCACCCCCGCGGCCGTCCAGGCCGTGACGCGCAGGGCCCGGTGGCTCTTGCCGCGGGCCTTGCGGCGGTGGCCCTTGCCACGGCGGCGGGGGCCCGTCTCGGCCGGGTCCGGTATGCCGGGCTCCGGCGTGCTGTCGGCGGACACATCGCTCCTAGGTCTCGTCGGTCGGCTACCCCCTGCTTTCAGGGTCGGGCGTGAACGTCACCGTTCCATGGTCGCTCCGTCCGGTCAGACGGAGAAACCGGGGAAAGGGTTGCGCAACGCAGAGTGCCCATCACCGAGGGGCTCATCACTCTCTGTGAGGTTCGATCTTGGGTGAGCAGCGCTCACCTGCGATTTCCGTGCCGGAGGTCGTACCGCTGGCAACCAGGAGGGACCGAGAACCTTGTGGTCAGGATCTCGCTTGTGGTCCTTCCGGCGCTCTTGCCGCCGTGGCGGGCTCGTTCGCCAGGGAAACCTCACCAGGGCGGGGGGTGCTGCGCGCACACCCCCCTCAGCGCCGAAGGGCCGTCCCCCGCCACTTGGTGGCGGGGGACGGCCCTTCGGCGCTCAACTACCCAGGGGGCGTGGGGTGTTCACTGTGCGACCGCGCCCCGTGGCACGCCCGGCCTTGGCCCGGCCACAACCACACCGGGGTCGCAGGAGCAGGCGCAGGCGAACCGCCGGACCGTCAGTCCCCGTTGCCCGGCGCCGGCGTCGTCTTCTGGATCTGCATCAGGAACTCGACGTTCGACTTGGTCTGCTTCATCTTGTCGAGCAGCAGCTCGATCGCCTGCTGCTGGTCGAGCGCGTGCAGCACCCGCCGCAGCTTCCAGACGATGTTCAGCTCCTCAGCACCGAGCAGGATCTCTTCCTTGCGGGTGCCGGAGGCATCCACGTCCACGGCCGGGAAGATGCGCTTGTCAGCGAGCTTCCGGTCGAGCTTGAGCTCCATGTTGCCCGTGCCCTTGAACTCCTCGAAGATCACCTCGTCCATGCGGGATCCGGTGTCCACGAGGGCCGTGGCCAGGATGGTCAGCGAACCGCCGTCCTCGATGTTCCGTGCCGCGCCGAAGAACCGCTTCGGCGGGTACAGCGCGGTCGAGTCGACACCACCGGACAGGATGCGGCCGGAGGCCGGAGCAGCGAGGTTGTAGGCACGGCCCAGACGCGTGATCGAGTCGAGCAGGACGACGACGTCGTGGCCGAGCTCGACGAGCCGCTTCGCCCGCTCGATCGCCAGCTCGGCGACCGTGGTGTGGTCCTCGGCCGGGCGGTCGAAGGTCGAGGAGATGACCTCGCCCTTGACCGACCGCTGCATGTCGGTGACCTCTTCCGGACGCTCGTCGACGAGGACGACCATCAGGTGGCACTCGGGGTTGTTGTGCGTGATCGCGTTGGCGATCGCCTGCATGATCATGGTCTTGCCGGTCTTCGGCGGAGCCACGATCAGACCGCGCTGGCCCTTTCCGATGGGCGAGACCAGGTCGATGATGCGGGTGGTGAGCACGCCGGGGTCCGTCTCCAGGCGGAGGCGATCCTGCGGATAGAGCGGGGTGAGCTTGTTGAACTCCGGGCGGCCACGGCCGTGTTCGGGCGCCATGCCGTTGACGGAGTCGAGGCGGACGAGCGCGTTGAACTTCTCGCGGCGCTCGCCCTCCTTCGGCTGTCGGACCGCACCGGTGATGTGGTCACCCTTGCGCAGGCCGTTCTTGCGCACCTGGGCCAGGGAGACGTACACGTCGTTCGGGCCCGGAAGGTAGCCGGAGGTGCGGATGAAGGCGTAGTTGTCGAGGATGTCCAGGATGCCCGCGACGGGGATCAGCACATCGTCCTCGGCGAGCTGCGGCTCGGCGATGTCGTCGCGGCCACGACGGCCCCGGCGGTCGCGGTAGCGGCCGCGGCGGCCCCGGCGCCCGCCCGCCTCGTCGTCGTAGCCGTCGTCCTGACGGCCGCCGCCCTGCTGGCCCTGCTGCTGGCGCTGGCCGCCCTGCTGGTCGTCGCCCTTGTTGCGGCGGTCACGGTCCCGGCCGCGCTCACGACGGTCACGGCGTCCGCGGCCCTCGCCGTCACCGGCATCGCTCCTGGCCTCGCCCTGCTGTGACTGCTGGGCCGGCGCCTCGGCCTTGGGCTCTGTCTTGGGCTCGGCCTTGGACTCTGTCTTCGTCTCTGCCTTGGGCTCGTTCTTCGGCTCGGCCGCGGTCTCGGGGGTACCGGCTTCCGCGGTGGCGCGGCGACGACGGCGCTCGGTCGGGGCGTTCTCGCCCCCGCGCTCGGCCTCGCTCCCGCGGGCGGTGTCCCCAGCCGGCTGACCGGGGATCTCGATCTGCTGCTGAGCCGCGGCCGCCTTCTCGGCGGCCGGAGCCTCGGTCCTGGCCTTCTTCCCGCCGTCGGCGGCAGCGCCCGTACGGGCCTTGGAGGTGGCGCGGCGCTTCGGCTTGGTCTCGGCGGCGCTGTCTGCCTTGGCGGCCGAGGTCCCTCCCCCAGAGCCCGAAGAGGCCTGGGAGGCACCCCCACCCGCCTGCGCCTCCTTGATGACCTCGATCAGCTGGCTCTTGCGCATGCGCGCAGTGCCCCTGATACCGAGGCCCGAGGCGACCTGCTGCAGCTCGGCCAGCACCATGCCCTCAAGGCCGGTACCGCGGCGCCGCCGGGAGCCGGCACCGGTGGCAGGCGCGGAGGCGTCCGTGGCGGGCGCGGCAGCGGTCTCCTCGACACGTGCGCCCATCAGATCGGTGGTGTCGCTCACGAAGGGTCCTTCCCTGGAGCGGACGTCGGCCTGTCTGGCTCGGCGACCGGTTGTGCTGTCCGACTACGGTTCTGTCTTCCATGAACCGCGCCGGGGCGGTGGTCCGCCAAAGCGGCGGAGGAAATTTGCTGGTGATGGCGCTTCCGCGAACCGTGGCACCCGGTGTCACGTGGCGTGGTAGCACCGATTCCGGAGCGCACCCGGCGGCCCGCTCAATGCCCGCATACGACGTACTGCCCAGGTACGGCGCATGGAACACAAAGAGGCGTGGGAGGCTCCCGGAAGAATGTCTGTCCCGGACGGGGACACGAGGCACCTCGCCATGGTGGGGTCGGGTGCAGACTTGAGGTTAACACTACCGGATCCAACAAACATTCCCCCTCTCGAAGTGTCCGGCAATCACAGCAGCCGGATCAGGGCGCCAGCGGCAGTACGCTCGCTCCCTGCGTGTCGAGGCTCAGCCGGTTGGCGGCCCAATCGGCCCCGGCCAGGGCCTCCACCTTGGCGGCGGTGCCGGCGTCAGCGAGGGCCATCACGGTGGGGCCGGCGCCCGAGATCACCGCCGGGATGCCGTCGGCCCGCAGCCGCTCCACCAACGCGGCGCTCTCCGGCATGGCCGGGGCGCGGTACTCCTGGTGGAGGCGGTCCTCGGTGGCGGCCAGCAGCAGCTCGGGACGCCTGGTCAGAGCCTCGACGAGCAGGGCAGCGCGGCCAGCGTTGGCCGCGGCGTCGACGTGCGGCACGGTACGCGGGAGCAGGCCGCGCGCAGTCTCGGTCAGGACCGGCTTTCCGGGGACGAAAACCACCGGAACGATGGAATGGTTCGGCTCCATCCTGATCGCCCGGGCAGCGCCGGTCTCCATCCAGGACAGGGTGAATCCGCCGAGCAGACAGGCCGCCACATTGTCCGGGTGGCCCTCGATCTCGGTGGCCAGCTCCAGCAGCGCCGCGTCGTCGAGCCGGGCTTCGCCGCCTATGGTCACGGCCCGGGCGGCGACGATGCCGGCGCAGATCGCGGCGGAGGACGAGCCGAGGCCCCGACCGTGCGGAATGCGATTGGCACAGACAATTTCCAGGCCGCGCGGCTGTCCGCCCAGCAGGTCGAAGGCGCTGCGCAGGGAACGGACCAGAAGATGGTCCTCGTCACGCGGGAGGGTCTCGCTGCCTTCACCCGCGATGTCGATGTGCAGCCCGGAGTCGGCCACCCGGACGACGACATCGTCGTAGAGCCCCAGCGCGAGGCCCAGGGCGTCGAAGCCCGGACCGAGGTTGGCGCTGGTGGCGGGAACGCGCACCCGGACGGCGGCGGCGCGGAACGCTGGACCGGCCATCGCTCGTTGACTCTCCTTGAGCTGCGTGACGGTCGAATGACACTCGATGGATTCGATGGACATTCGACCGAAATTCGGTGGACATCCGATGACGTACGAAGCCCCGTCGGACCGCGGAGACGGCGCGGCACCGTGCCGCACGCGAGGGCATATGCGGCGGGCGGTTTCAGTACAGCCTATCGAAGGAAGGTTCTGTGGCGACATAGGGCGCACAGGAGGCGCACGATGCGTGTCGTAAGCCCCCTGTGCTCCCCGGCAGGGAAGACCCGGGTTCCGGGCGCTCAGGCGAGGCCGAGGCGCTCGGCCGCGGTGGCCGCGTCGACCGGAACGGTGACCGGCTGCGGGGCTCCGGCGACGGCCCAGTCGGGGTCCTTCAGGCCGTTGCCGGTGACCGTGCACACGATGCGCTGCCCCGGGTCCACCTTGCCCTGCTCGGCGGCCTTGAGGAGGCCGGCCACCGAGGCGGCTGAGGCGGGCTCCACGAAGACGCCCTCCTGCGCGGCCAACAGACGGTAGGCACGCAGGATCTCACGGTCCGTCACCTCGCCGATGGTACCGCCGGACTCGTCCCGGGCGGCGAGGGCGTACTGCCAGGAGGCGGGGTTGCCGATGCGGATGGCGGTGGCGATGGTCGAGGGCTCCTTGACGATCTCGCCGCGCACGATCGGGGCGCTTCCGGAGGCCTGGAAACCCCACATCCGAGGAGTCCCGGCGGCGATGCCGTCGGCGGCGTACTCCTTGTAGCCCCTCCAGTAGGCAGTGATGTTGCCCGCGTTACCGACCGGGAGGACGTGGATGTCGGGCGCGTCGCCGAGCATGTCCACGATCTCGAAGGAAGCGGTCTTCTGGCCCTCGATGCGCACCGGATTAACCGAATTGACCAGCGCCACCGGATAGTTGTCGCTCAGGGCGCGCGCCAGGGTGAGGCAGTCGTCGAAGTTGCCGTCGACCTGGAGGATCTTGGCACCGTGCACCAGGGCCTGGCCCATCTTGCCCAGGGCGATCTTGCCCTGCGGCACCAGCACGGCCGACACCATGCCGGCCCGTACGGCGTACGCGGCGGCAGAGGCGGAGGTGTTACCGGTGGAGGCGCAGATGACGGCCTTGGCCCCCTCCTCCTTGGCCTTGCTGATGGCCATGGTCATGCCGCGGTCCTTGAAGGACCCGGTGGGGTTGGCTCCCTCCACCTTCAGGTGGACCTCACAGCCCGTGCGCTCGGAGAGCACCTGCGCGGGCACGAGGGGCGTGCCGCCCTCGCGGAGCGTCACGACCGGCGTGGTGTCGGACACCGGCAGCCTGTCCCGGTACTCCTCGATGATTCCGCGCCACTGGTGGGTCATTACTGGTTACTCTCCTTCAACCCGCATGATGCTGGCGACACCCCGCACGGTGTCGAGCTTGCGCAGCGCCTCGACGGTCCCGGACAGGGAGGCGTCGGAGGCTCGGTGGGTGACGACGACGAGGGAGGCCTCGCCGTCCTTGCCCTGCTGCCGAACGGTGTCGATCGACACCCCGTGCTCGGCGAAGACGTTCGCGACCTGGGCGAGCACACCCGGTTTGTCCGCCACGTCAAGGCTGATGTGGTAGCGCGTGACGACCCCTCCCATCGGAGAGACGGTCAGGTCGGCGTACGCCGACTCGCCGGGGCCGGTCGAACCGCTGAGCCGGTTGCGACAGACCGCGACCAGGTCGCCGAGGACGGCGGAGGCGGTCGGCGAACCGCCGGCACCGGGCCCGTAGAACATCAGCTGCCCGGCGGCGTCCGACTCGACGAAGACGGCGTTGTACGCGCCGCGCACGGAGGCGAGCGGGTGGCTGAGCGGGATCATCGCGGGATGCACACGCGCGGTCACGGACGCCCCGTCCGCGGCCCGCTCACAGATGGCGAGCAGCTTGATGGTGCACCCCATCTCCTTGGCCGACCGGAAGTCGGCGGCGGTGACCTCGGTCATGCCCTCGCGGTACACGTCGTCCAGGCGCACCCGCGTGTGGAAGGCGATGCCGGCGAGGATCGCGGCCTTGGCTGCGGCGTCGAACCCCTCGACATCAGCGGTGGGGTCCGCTTCGGCGTATCCGAGGGCGGTCGCCTCGTCGAGCGCCTCCTGGTACCCGGCCCCCGTCGAATCCATCTTGTCGAGGATGAAATTGGTGGTCCCGTTGACGATGCCGAGGACCCGGTTGACCTTGTCCCCGGCAAGGGACTCGCGCAGCGGCCGGATCAGCGGGATGGCACCGGCGACCGCGGCCTCGTAGTAGAGGTCCCGGCCGTGTTCCTCGGCGGCGGCGTGCAGCTCGGCACCGTCCTGGGCCAGCAGTGCCTTGTTGGCGGAGACCACGGAAGCACCGTGCTCGAGGGCGGTGGTGATGAGGGTCCGGGCGGGCTCGATACCGCCGATGACCTCGACCACGACATCGACGTCACCGCGCTTGACGAGGGCAGTGGCATCAGTGGTGACGAGATCCGGATCGATGCCCTCGCGCACCTTGCCCGGGCGCCGTACGGCGACCCCGGCGAGCTCGATCGGGGCCCCGATCCTGGCCGCGAGGTCGTCGGCGTGCGCCGTCATGATGCGCGCCACCTCTGAGCCGACCACACCACAGCCCAGCAGCGCCACCTTCAGCGGACGCGTACGCATCATCCGACCTCGTTTCCTCATACCGTCTACGGTTGGACCAGTCTCACTCACCGGACGGGAGTTTCTACCCTTCGTCCGGATCGTGAGACGTTTATTTCATTTGTGCGGGGCTGCTGGACCGTAGATCTTCCAGCCCCGAAGCGCTCCCCGGTCCGGGTCACCCGACGTCGAGGAGCAGGAGGTCCTCCTCCGTCTCCCGCCGGACGATGGCCCGGGCCGCGCCGTCCCGCACGGCGACGACGGGCGGCCGGAGCACGTGGTTGTAGTTGCTGGCCATGGACCGGCAGTACGCGCCCGTGGCCGGTACGGCGATCAGATCGCCCGGCGCCAGGTCAGCGGGCAGGAACGCGTCCCTCACCACGATGTCCCCGCTCTCGCAGTGCTTGCCGACGACCCGGGCGAGCATGGGAGCGGCGTCGGAGCTGCGGGAGACGAGCGCGACGCTGTACTCGGCGTCGTACAGCGCGGTCCGGATGTTGTCGGACATGCCCCCGTCGACGGAGACATACGTCCGCAGCCCTTCCAGCTTCTTGACGGTGCCGACCTCGTAGAGCGTGAAGGCGGTCGGACCGACGACCGCGCGCCCGGGCTCGACGGAGATGCGGGGCGTCCGCAACCGGGCGGCCTCGCACTCCCGGCCGACGATCTCGGTGAGCGCCTTGGCGATCTCGTGCGGCTCGCGGGGGTCGTCGTCACTGGTGTACGCGATCCCCAGCCCGCCGCCGAGGTCGATCTCGGGCAGTTCGATCCCGTGCTCGTCCCGGATGTCCTTCAGTAGACCGACCACACGGTGGGCGGCGACCTCGAACCCCGACATGTCGAAGATCTGCGACCCGATGTGGGAGTGGATCCCGATCAGTTCCAGCCCGTCGAGCTGCAGGGCCCGCCGGACGGCCTCGGCGGCCTGCCCGTCGGCCAGCGGGATCCCGAACTTCTGGTCCTCGTGGGCGGTGGCGATGAACTCGTGCGTGTGCGCCTCGACGCCGACGGTGACACGGATCTGGACCCGTTGGCGCTTGCCGAGCGATTGGGCGATGTGGGCGACGCGGACGATCTCCGGGAAGGAGTCGAGAACGATGCGCCCGACCCCGGCGGAGACGGCCCGCTCGATCTCCTGCGCGGACTTGTTGTTGCCGTGGAAGGCGATCCGCTCGGCGGGCATGCCGGCGGAGAGCGCGGTGGCCAGCTCCCCACCGGAACACACGTCCAGGTTCAACCCCTCCTCGTTCAGCCACCGCACGACGGCACGCGAGAGGAACGCCTTGCCCGCGTAGAAGACGTCGGCGTCGGAACCGAAGGCGGTGCGCCAGGCACGTGCCCGGGCCCTGAAGTCGGCCTCGTCGAGGATGTAGGCGGGGGTGCCGAACTCCTCGGCGAGCCGGATGACGTCGATACCGCCGACGGTGACGACGCCGTCGGCGCCCCGTGCGACGGTCTGGGCCCAGACCTTGCGGTCGAGGGCATTGAGGTCGGCGGGCGGCGCGGAGTAGTGCCCCTCGGGAAGGACGTCGGCGTGACGAGGCCCGGCGGGATGGGCGGAACGGCTCATGACGTGACTCTCAGACTCTCTGTCTCTCTCCGGGGCTCACGGATGCGTTCTCCTGCCCTCAGAGGTGTTCGGGTGCGTCGATGCCGAGCAGGGTCAGGCCACCGGCCAGCACCGTCCCGGCGGCTTCGGCGAGGGCCAGCCGGGCGCGGTGGGCGGCCGAGGGTTTCTCCTGGCCATGGGGCAGCACGGAGGGCAGGAAGGGCAGCACGGCATCGGCGACGGCGACGAGATGTCGAGCCAGCCGATCCGGAGCACGGTGGGTGGCGGCCGCGGTGAGGATACGGGGGTAGTCGGCGAGGGAGGTCAGCAGGACGCGCACGACGGCGTCCGGGCGGCGCCCCACACTCGTGGCGCGGAGGCCGTCACGGGTTTCCGCACGGGGTGCCGCGGCAGCGGCTTCCGGGCGGGGTGCCGCGGCGGTGTGGAGGGCACCCGAGCCCATGGGCGCGGCGACGGGCGTGCCGGCGTGGGCGTCACCCGTGCTCGTCCGGGCCGCGACAGGGCCGGGCTCGGCGGCGAAACCCAGGCGGGTCGCGTTGCGGCTGGTGGAGCGGACACGCGCGTGGGCGTACCGGACGCGGAAGAGGGGGTTGCCCTCGCGTTGGGCGAGGTGATCGGCGGTGATCCGGGGCCGGTCGTGCGGGGCAGGATGGAGCAGGGCCCACTGAGCCGCGTCGGCCCCGAGCGGGGCGGGGTCCTCAGGGGCCGGCACGGGCCGCAGGGTGACCGGCTCACCGTGCTCGACGGTGACCCGCCCGCCCTGCGTCGCGACGATCCGTCCCACCGCGTCGGCGACGACCTCGGCACGGACTTCGTAGGGCACGCGCAGCACGACGACCTGCCCGGCGAGCGCGTCACCGACGCCGTACGCCCCACCACGGGCACGGATCTCCCGCACCAGGCCGGTAACCGGGTCGGCCTCGGCGTCGAGGCTGATGTTGAGGAACCCCGGGCCGGTGATGACCACGTCCCGGATGCCATCGGCGCCCATGAGACGAGGCCGCAGGACCTCGGCGACCCGCCACGGAGGCTGCCCGGCCTGCCGGGCGAGCTGGAGGGCGATGGTGGTGGCGTAGTCCCCGCACCCTCCGGGCCCTGGCTCGCTCACCACGGCCCGCGCGGGCACGGTCACAGCCAGCTCCCCGTCATCGACAGCACGACGTACCGTGCGCAACACGGTGTGGGAGAGCTCGGTGGGGGTCACGGGACAAGCGTAGGGGAGGAGGGGGGTGGGTGGGCGAACCGGTTTCTCTCTGTGGACAACCGGCGTCCTCACTCCCCGCGGACAACCGGGCGTCGCCATTGCCGCCGCCACGCCCGACCGCCCCGGGCAACGGAGCCGGTGCTGCTACCGGGGACCCGCCCCGCTCACCACCCGGCTACCCCGGCCTCCTGTTCTTCGGCTACTTCTTCGGCTCTTCAGCTGCTTCTTCAGCCGTTCGGCTGTCTTCTCGGCTCTGCCGCTGCTTCTCCGACCCTTCGGCCGTTCCCTCAGTTCTGCAGCCGCTTCTCCGCCTCTTTCGCCACCGCCCGCGCTTCAGCTTCCGCCAGCGCCCGCCAATCCGGTTCTACCCGCCGAAGGAGATCCCGCCCGATACCCCGTCGGCGACCCCGCCCTCGCCCCCTTCGTCGTCACCGCCCCCGCCCTGGTCCGGGCCCTCTCCCCCCTGCCTGCCCCCTCCATGCCCCTCTCCCTCACGCCCAGTCGGGCGCCCGATCAAGCGCTTGACGAGCCGCACGAGTTCGGCCGGCTCGAAGGGCTTGGCGAGGAAGGCGTCCACTCCGACGCCGAGGCCGGTCTCGACCTCGTACTGCGTACACGCGCTGATGACGGCGAGCGGCAGGTGGCTGGTACGCGGATCGGCACGGAGCCGGGCAGCAGTGCGCAACCCGTCCAACCGGGGCATGACGACATCGAGCGTCACCAGGTCCGGCCGCACCTGGTGCACCACGTCCAGGCACTCGGCACCATCGGCTGCGGTCACGACCTCAAGCCCTTCCAGCTCAAGGTTGACCCTGATCAGCTGCCGGATGACCTTGTTGTCGTCCACAACAAGCACCCGGCCCGACGCGCCTGGCACAACTTGAGAGTAGGTCCGGACCGGCCACCGCGTCCGGGTTTTCCCCACTTCCACCCCCTACAGGGGACCCGCCCACGCCGACGCCGGTAAACGGGTTCCTGATCACTCCGCCGGACCTGCTAGTGTTCTACCCGTCGCCGCGAGCGAGCAGCTCAGCAGCCGACACGCCCCCGTAGCTCAGGGGATAGAGCAACGGCCTCCGGAGCCGTGTGCGCAGGTTCGAATCCTGCCGGGGGCACCCAGAACATGGGAACGGGATCGGGCATTATGTCCCGGTTTCCGAACCTGGGTGCCATGATCGGGCGCAAGCACTTCGGTGCGGGCGCCCGATTTTTTGTTCCCCGTGTCCAGCTCACGGGTGATGCGCTTCAGTTCGTCAACCTGGTGCCCCGGGATCGTCACCCGCAGCGTGAGTTCTTCGCGGGGGCGGCTATAGCGGACCTCCAGACCGAAGGCGTCATAGAGCTGGCGCTGCCTCTCTTCGGGCACGCGCGTGAGGTCCACCTCCAGGCATGGGAGCGCGTCGAGCAGGGTGACATTGTTTCGATCGGCTGTGGGCTCGGGGGCTTCGAGTCGGGCCAGCTGCTCGGACAGGGCTTTTCGCTGGCCGCTGAGGGTTGTGTGCTCCTTGCGAATGTCGTCCCGGAATGTCCGCTCGCGTTCCGGGTCTGGTTCTTCTCCCGGGCCGTAACCGCCCATGCCCTCGGCGAGAGCCTGGATGAGGCGGCTCTGGCGTTGTTCGATGGCTGCGATGGCCTGCTCCAAGGCCTCGCGTTCCCGGGCGATGCGTTTGGCCGGATCGTCAGTGGGCTGTGAAGCTTCGAGGGCTGCGTGGAGATAAGTGCGGCGGTTCGGGCCGAAGACATGGGTGGCGAAGAAGCGGGACACGGACGTGAGCAAGATCTCTTCGCGGACCCACAGGCTCTTGGGGTGGGAGGCGAACCACTCTCTGTCGCGGTGCTCGTTCGGGTCCAACTGGCAGGCGTAGTACGAGATCTGGTGGCGGCTCTTGCCGAACATGCGGCGGTCGCATAGATCGCACATGACGTAGGACCGCAAGATATAGGAGCGCTGGGCATCGGGATGGCTGTTCTTGCCGGGTGTCGTGCGCGAACCTTGGCGCTTCTTCGACATAGCGGAGACCGTGTCGAAGAGTTCCCGGGTGACGAGCGGCTCGTGCGTGGGGTGGGATGACCAGATCCAGTCCTTCGGGTCGTTGTTGCGGCCACCCTTTTTCGTCGCACGACGGTTCCACACTTGATATCCGGTGTATTTCGGATTCTTGAGGATCTCACGTACGGCGGAGCCGCTCCAACGGCGGAGGGACGCCTCGGCACGGGTCGGTTCCGGGGGCGGGTAGGCGGCCAGGTCGAGGTTGAGCCGGTCGGCGATAGCGTCATAGCCGAGTTTGTCCAGGCCGCGCAGATGGAAGATGACGGTGACGGCCGGTGCTCTCGCGGGGTCTGGGATAAGCCTGTGTTTGGTGCGCCCCTCGGCGCGCCGGGCGGGGACAGGGTGTGGCACCTTTTCGGCCAAATAGCCGTACGGCGGCTTGCCGGTGTTCCAACCCTGCCTGGTGTGCTCGATAAAGCCGTCCCAGGACAGTTCCAGCATCTGCAGCACGTACCACTCTGAAACGGCTTGTTTGACGCGCCGGGTGAGGGTCGGGGTGGCACGCTTCGCGCCGCGCCCCGTGACGATCGGCTCATCGGCAGCACACAGAGCGACACCGGCTTGTTCGAGCTCGTACTCGATTTTGGTTCCGAAGTACGTGCGCCGGGCAACGCGCTCAATGGACTCGCAGATGACGGCGGCGAAACGGCGGTCGGGGCGTTGGCAGGGCCCCGGCGTTTGCCCGGGTCGTCCGGTTTGATCATGTGATGCCGTAGAGGCTGAGGACGAGGGTGCGTTCGGTGTGGGCCCGGCGTCCGGCGGCGGTGTTGACGTACCCGGCAAGCTTGAGCGCACCGCGGATCAGGTCGCGGACGGCGGCGAGGACTGAGGGCGTGTTGTGGGTCCTGACCTGGGACTTGTCCTCGTTGAAGGTCACATCCCGACACCAGTGGACGATGTTCTCCACCGTCCAGTGTCCGCGAGCCCATGAAGCGATCTCGGCGGCACTCGCCTCCTCGGCGGGCAGGTCGGTGATGGCGTAGACGGTCTCGCTGGACCACTTCTTCGCGTCGTAGAGGCGGCGTCTGCGCTGGATGCGCAGGACCTGGGCCGCGGGGGGTGCCTCTATGTCTTTCGTCAAGGCACTCCTGTCGGGTTTGGGGTGGTTCGGGGTTGCTGAGGTTATGCGGCGAGCTCGACGTCCTTCGGCGTTCGGGATTCGTAGAAGGTGCCGTCGCGGAGCATGGCGAACAGGACACTGATGCGTTGGCGGGCGAGGCGGAGGAGGGCTTGGGTGTGGGTCTTGCCGCGTGTTCGTTGCTTGTCGTAGTAGGCGCGGGAGGCGGGGTCGGCGTTCATGCAGGCGAAGGCGGACAGGAACATCGCCCGTTTGAGCTGCCGGTTGCCGCCTCGGGGTGCGTGTTCGCCGTGGATCGAGGTGCCGGACGACTTTGTTGCGGGGGCGAGTCCGGCGTAGGAGGCGAGGTGGGCGGCGGTGGGGAAGCTGGTGCCGTCGCCGACGGTGACCAGCAGGACGGCGGCGGTCCTGACGCCGACGCCGGGCATCGACGTCAGGACCGGGGAAAGAGGGTGAGCCTCCAGCAGGGCGTTGATCTGGGCTTCCATGGCCCGGCGCTGGGTGTGGACTGCGGCCAGGGAGGCGGCCAGAGAAGGGATGACGATGTCGAGGGTGCCGGTTCCAGGGACGACTACGGTCTGTTCGTCGAGGGCGTCGAAGACTTCGTCGATCAGCCGCTGGGCCATGCGCGGGGCTTTCGGGCGGATCAGTTCCACGAGTCTGCGGCGGCCGGCCTTGCGCAGGGCGGCCGGGGAGCCGTAGCGCTCCAGCAGCCAGGTGACGGCCTGGTGGTCCAGGCGCGGGCCCAGGACGCGCTCCAGGGAGGGGGGGAACTGGGTGAGCAGGCCGCGTATCCGGTTGGAGGTGCGGGTGGCCTCGGCGGCCAGGTCCTGGTCGAAGCCGACCAGGACGGTCAGTTCGGCGGTGATCTCGTCGGTCAGTTCCAGGGATCGCAGGGTGTGGGGCATGGTGCGGGCTGCGTCCGCGATGACCGCGGCGTCCTTGGCGTCGGTCTTGGCCTCGCCGGGGTACAGGTCGGCGATCCGCCGCATGGCCAGGCCGGGCAGGTAGGCGACGCGGCAGCCGGCGTCCCTCGCGACGGTCAGCGGGAGGGCGCCGATGGAGGCGGGCTGGTCCACGATGACCAGGACGGTGCCGAACTTCGCGGTCAGCTTGTCGAACACGGCCCGCAGCTTGGGTTCGCTGTTGGGCAGGGGCTTGTCGAAGACCTTTTTCCCGACCGGGGTGAGTCCGTGACCGTGGTGAGCGGTCTTGCCGACGTCCAGGCCCAGGAACACGCCCACGTCTTCGATCTCGAACATCGCGCCCTTTCCGGGGTGTTGACGGTGCCGGCCTCGGCTCGGGTGTCGTGCTCGCGCATCCACGTTATGCAGACCTGCCGCCCGCGAACTGTCCGGCGTTGCGCCGGACCGGGCGGTGGCCGGACCTCTGATCAGCGTCTCCGACGAACACCCCCGGACCCGGTGACACCACCCCCCAGGTCATGCCTTCGACAGGGGGACACAGTCATACCGGGCCCGGAGGCCAGCGGCCCCGTTGCAGGACCGCGAAGAACATAACGGGGGAATAGCAGGCCGTTGACGGTGACGACCTGGACGAGACGCTGTTCGTGGCGGCCGTGACCGCGGGCGTCGTCACGGTGGATGACGGGGATCTCCTTCCAGGGCAGGGCGTGAAGTTGACGGGCTTGGCCGCGCTGGTTGTTCTTGATGGTCAGCAGGTAGTGGGCGCCGCGTTCGTGCAGGTAGGTGGCGTGGTCGCGTTGGGCGTGGAGGGCGTCGGCGGTGACGACGGCCTCCTTGAGATCGGCGTCGTCGAGCTGGTCGAGAAGGGGTTGGAACTCCGGTATTTCGTTGGTCTTCGCGCCGATCTCGCGGGAGGCGAGGGTGATGCCGTCGCCGTGCCGGACGGCGGAGAGCACGAAGACCCGGCTGCCGTCCGGGCGTTTCGCACTGCGCAGGCACTTGCCGTCCACCGCGATGGCCCGGCGCCGGGAGCGCACCGGTTCGGCGCGGGCGGCCGCCCGGTGGGCGCGGCGCTGTTCGCGTTCGATACCGCCGTCGGGCATGAGCGGCTCGGGAGAGTGGGACGCCGTGGAGAGCAGGGGCCGCAGGTGGTCGTAGCCGGCCGCGCTGACCTCCCCGGGATCGAGCCGCCCCAGAACGGTGCGCAAGGTCTTCTCGCTCGGGATCCGGTAGCGGCCGAGCAACGGATGGTAGGGCAGACCGAAGGCAGCCAGTTCCTCGGGGGCGGCGCGTCTGCACCACTCCGCCGCCGCGGTGATGGAGTCGTGGCCCGCCGGGGTCATCGCACAGACCACCAGGGCCAGCAGCGAGGAGACCCGGTAGCGCACCCCGCACGCCCCGCGAGGATCGGTGACCGACTCGAACTCGGCAACCAGGCCGCGGACATGGCCTCGCGCGGCATCCGAGCCGAGGGCCTCCAAGCGGGGCGCCACAGAGACGGGAACGACGGCAGGGGATGATGGAGGAACGAACACGGCACCTTCGTGGATCTTGCAGCGTAGAGAACTCCATGATCCACAGGTGCCGTGTTCATCTACTTCCAGGCCCCGCCAGCATGATCAACCGGCCCAGGCCGGGGCGATCCGGGCAAACGCCGGGGCCCTGGGGGCGTTGGGCCTCTTCGAGGAGATCGGAAATGCCGCCGTCGCGCGGGATGGAAATGTGGAACTGCCGGTGTGCGAGGGAGCGGCCGCGCTTGTCCAGCTCCTTTCGACCGGATTCAACGTCGTAGAAGTGGGCCACGATGACCCAGCCCGGAGGCAACGCTGCTCGGGCGTTGCGGAGCTGGCGTGGGAGGGACAGCGTGGGGTCCTGGGCATCCTCGGTGGATGTACGACCCAGCCAGGCCACCGGCACACTGACCGGGACGGCGGTCCCGTCCGGGATGCTCTGCATGGACCAGGGCCGATCGGGCACCGAGGTGGCCCAGGGCGGAGCGCCAGATGAGATCTCCGGCATTTTACTGTCCCTCTCCACAGGTCGGGGCGGGATCTCACGTCCGGCGAACCTGAGTCGCGTCGCCGCGGTGGGCGTACAGCCACTCCAGCACCTCGCGGATCGCGACCGCTTGGCGCTGAGCCAGAGCCTGAGCGTCCTCGCCTTCGACGACGACATACTCCACAACCACTCGCAAGCCGTCGGCTGAGCAGGGCAGTTCGTCAGGTATGCGGGTGGTCGTGGTCCATGGACGCTCCGCCTCGGCCGGGTCGTCAAGGCCGCGATCTTGTCCGTCGGCGCGGGATGGCTGCGGGACGGTCACAGCCCTGAACGTGTGCCGATGTCGTAGCCCGGCAGGGGCACGCGCGACAGTGCGGGCTGGCACCCGAGGTTCAAGCCCCCCACCCCGGAGAACAGACTGCTCATCAGAAGATCAGTGACCGACACAGTTCCCCCTTCCCCCTCCTGGCACAGGTGCGGGATCGGACGGCCGCTGCGGATTCCCGTGTTCGGGCGGTTCTGGCCCCGCACGCCGATGCACTCGGGCGGTACTGCATCGTCGCGGTTCGGGCAGGGAGTGTCTGACGGCGGACCACGAGGGTGTCCTCGTGCGCGATGATCGCGAGGGGGAGGCCGGTGCGGCGGGCGTCGCGGATGTTCTTCATCTGGAAGAACGACGGTCGGGCAATGAGCTGGTGGTCGCGGATGCCGGCGAGCAGGGCGACGTTGCGTTCGATGGGGGTGAGTCCGGCGGCCCGTGCTGCGGCGAGGGTGGCGGAGGGTAGGTCGATGAGTTCGCCGCGTTCTCGCCAGGGACGGGTGGTGATCACGGCGTGGCCACCGGGGCGGAGCAGGTGGCGGCACTGGATGAGGATCTCGGTGAAGGCCTCCAGCAGCGTCTCCAGCCCGACGTGGGCGAGATTGCTCGGATCGTGGCTGTAGCGGTAGTCCTTCTTCACCACGCCGCGTTCGCCGGTCTCGCGGGAGGAGCGGACCTGGCCGTGAACGCTGGGCCCGTAGGGGGGCGAGGTGACCACGAGGTCAACCAGGCCGTGGAAGACACCGGGGATCAGGGTGGTCAACCGGCGAGCATCGCCCGCGTAGACGGCCGCGTTGCCGGTGGCGCCCTGGGCGTCAGCGTGGCGGAGGTTCTGCTCGGCGATGTCGGCCCACTTCGGCTCGTACTCCGTACCCAGGGCGTGGCGGCCGAGGTGGACGGCCTCGACGAGGGTGGTGCCGATGCCGCACATCGGGTCGAGGACCAGGTCACCGGGTTTGGTGTAGGTGTGGACGGCGTGGGCGGCGATCAGCGGGAGCATCTTCGCGGGGTGGGCGGCGGAGCCGCGCACGTAGCGGTCGCCGCGTTGGGCGGGGGCCGAGGTCGGCGCGGTGTTCCACACCGACAGCGGGCTCGCGGTCACGGCCGGCTCCCTTCCGCGCGCAGGACGAGCAGGTCGGAGTGGATCAGGCCGGGCGGGGCCTCGTGCGGCGGAGCCGGCACGATCCGATCGCCGATCGCGTGGCCGTGGACGATCACGATGTGCTGCAGGTACCGGAATCCGGCCGTACGGGCGGAGGCGACCAGCAGGCCCAGCGGGTCGGTGAGCTGGTCGCTGTCGCGGCGTTGGCGGGTGGCCAGAAGCAGGAGGCCGTTGCCGCGGAGGAGACGGTGGGCGCGGTGGAAGAAGCCGGGCCAACCGTCGTCCAGGGCTCCCTGATCGTGAGGCCCGTAGCTGGTGTTCGGCTCGGTGGCGGGGAGCGTGTCCGGGTGGACTTCCGTGAGGATCACCGGCTTGGCGGGCGATCGGGTGGAGGTCTCCCGAGAGATGCCGACTTCGGTGATGCATGGGGTGCGGGCGTCCATGCCCGGTCCAGTGTCGCCGATGGCCAGGCGCAGCAGTGGCGCGGGGGTGCGACCGGGGCGGTGGGTGAACTCGGTGCGGATCTTGTTCAGGGCCCAGTCGGGCAGGACAGCCGGGGCCGGCGGCGAAGTCTGGGCGTCATGGGGGCCAGGCAGCCAGATGGTCGTCGGCAGGTGAGCCAGTGTCCGGGTTCGGGGCTTGGTCACGGGTGGGCGCGCGGTCGTCCACCAGTTGGAGCGCAGTCAGGAAGTCCTGGCCGCTGCCTTTGACCCCGACCGAGGCACCCCGGACCGGGTCGACCGCAGCGTCAAGAACCTGACCCTCACCTCCATGCTGCGCTTTTACCTGGAACGTGCCTGGCGGCACGGCACCATGGAAACCGCCCCGTACCAGTCAGCCCACGAGATGCTCGATCGGCTCGACGATGGATACGCCCTGCGCTTCACCCGCAGTGGCCTGATCTTCGACCTGGCTCGCACAGGCACCGACCGCGAACTGGACGACCAGGTCGAATTCCACCGCATCGGACGCAACCTGATCACCGAACTCATCGACGCGATCCCAACGGTGCGACCGCGGCTTCGGCCCGACGGTCTCGTACCCGAAGCTGACGAGGATGCCGCCCAGGGCGCACCGCCACCGAACACACCGACCCTGGTCCTGACGGATCTGACCGTCCCGCGGCTGGCGGACGCCGCGTTCCGAGCGCCGGACATGCCGTCTGCCCGGCCTGTGTCCCCTCCAGTCCCCGAGTCGGAGCCAGACCCTAGTCCCGCGAAGGCACCCGATACGGCGCGGGATGCCGCTCCTGGGCCTGACTCGGTTGAAAACCCCCCGCCGGATCCCAAGCCATCGGCTGCTCCGACCGTGCCCGAACCTCCGCGGCGCTCACCGCAGTCCACCGCAGAAGAGCCAGGGAACCAGACGGAAATCGAAACTCCGCACGCTCCGACGATGAGCGACGCGCCCGCGCGGTCGTTCCACGACGAACCGACACTGGGCTCGGACGACAGTGGACCGGATGCCGCCCCCGACGTCTACCTCGGGGTAACGCATCCCTCACCGCAGTACGGAGTACTCGGCCACACCGCCGGCCGTACCATCGTGCTCGACCTGTACGAGACGCACACCATCAGCCTCTTCGGCGTCCAGGGCGGCGGCAAGAGCTACACCCTGGGCAGCATCATGGAAATGGCCAGCCTGCCTGCACCGCCCGTAAACCACCTGCCGCACCCGCTGGCGACCGTGGTCTTCCACTACAGCCAGACCCAGGACTACGCTCCCGAGTTCACCTCGATGGTCCACGCCAACGACGACGCGGCACAGCTGAAGTCCCTCAAAGACCGGTACGGCGCCGAGCCAAAAGCCCTCGCCGACGTCCTGCTCCTGGTCCCAGCGGACCAGCTCGACGAGCGGCGCACCCAGTATCCAGGCATCGACGTGCAGCCACTGAAGTTTTCCGCCGCCGAACTCCAGGCCGCGCATTGGCGCTTCCTGATGGGCGCGGTCGGCAACCAGTCGACCTACATCCGCCAGCTCACCCGCATCATGCGCGCCCATCGCACCAACCTCACCCTGGATGTCATCCGCCGGGGAGTCGCTGACTCGGGCCTTCCGGACCACCTTAAACAGCTCGCCCAAGAACGCCTCAACCTCGCCGCCGAATACATCGACGACTCCGCCCACCTGACCCAACTGGTCAGGCCGGGGAGGCTCATCATCGTCGACTTGCGCGACGAATTCATCGAGAAGGACGAGGCTCTCGGGCTCTTCGTAGTCCTCATGCAGCTGTTCGCCGAGGCCAAGGATGGCGACCGGCACTTCAACAAGCTCGTCGTCTTCGACGAGGCCCACAAGTACATCGACAGCCCCGATCTGGTTGCCGGCCTGGTCGAGTCGGTGCGCGAAATGCGCCACAAGGGTATGAGCATCCTGGTCGCCAGCCAGGACCCGCCCTCCGTCCCCGTCTCACTGATCGAGCTCTCGGACCACATCATCCTGCACAAATTCACCTCGCCCGCTTGGCTCAAACACCTGCACAAGGCCAACTGAACCGCCCCGGGTTCGGTAGAGATCTCAGATTGTGGTGATGACCTGGGGTCTCGTGGATTCGGTGTAGTAGCTGGCTTCGTATTCGGCGGGCGGAACGTGACCTATCTCTCCGTGGAGCCGGTAAGGTCGGCCCGGGGCGCGGTACTGGCCTTTCGACCAGCCCGTTTCCCCGGACCGCCTTCCGAACCCGCCGTGCGCCTCGTCAACGCAACGGGCTCTCCACAAGCCCCAGTTCGGGCCCGCGTCCGGTCCTCATGCTATCGCCAGCGGCCAGGGGGACGGAATTCGTGATCCTCGGTAGCGGTAACGCGTAGTGCGCACCTTTGCCGGGTCAAATAGATCCCGTTCCTGCCCTCTGGGCCACCATTCGCCACCGCAGTAACGGCGACGCAGTTCCTTCCAGTTCATTCGGCGGTGCTTGCTACGAATCCATTTGATGACCCGACGCCATGCGTAGGCGCTCAGGTATTGGAAGGTAGCGCTAGACACCCCCGGCCGGAAGAACATGGTCCAACCTCGCAACACCGAGTTGAGTCGGCGTAGGAGTTCGTCCAATGGTTGGTTTGTGTTGACCTGTCGGCAGATCGTCTTGACCTTGGCCATGACGGCGTGAAGTGCCTTCTTGGCTGGGTAGGTGTAGACGTACCATCGGTCCGTGCCCTTCTTGCGATGGCGTTGGATGCGCCACCCCAGGAAGTCCACGCCCTCATTGATGTGGGTGATTAGGGTCTTCTCCTCTGACAGGTGCAGCCCCATTCTGCTGAGCACCTGTGCTGCCTCTTCCTTGAGGGTGTAGGCGTCTTCCTTCGTGCCAGTAACCGCAATCACCCAGTCGTCCGCGTACCGGCAGAGCCGGTAATTAGGCAGACCGCGGCGACGGCGCTTCGCTCGCTCGTTAGGTGTAGACGCTGGCCCTCCTGGCGCCTGGGCGAAGTGCTCGTCCAGGACGGCGAGGGCGACGTTGCTGAGCAACGGCGACAGGATCGAACCTTGCGGAGTACCGGATCTACTCTCCTTCAACGAGCCGTGTTCCGTGAGGATGCCCGCTTTCAGAAAGGCTTTCACCAGCACCAGGACGCGTCTGTCCCCGATCCGAAGGCGCACCCGGTCCATAAGGGCCGGATGGGCAATCTCGTCGAAGCAGGCCCGGATGTCACCCTCAACCACCCATTCGTAAGAGTGGGAAGTCAAGTGTCTTACCTCGGACACCGCGTCGTGGATCCGATAGTTGGGGCGGAATCCGTACGAGCACGGAAGAAAATCTGCCTCAAAGATTGGTTCCATCACCAGCTTCAGGGATGCTTGCACCACCCGATCGCGGATCGTACTGATTCCCAGGCGTCGACGCTTTGTCGACCCCGGTTTCGGAATCAGTCGCTCCCGTGCCGGAAGCGGCAGGAAACTGCGATCCTTCAGAGAGGAACGCAGCGCGCCGAGAAAACCCTCGACGCCCTGCTGCAGCGAAATGGACGCAGCCGTACGGCCGTCCACCCCAGCGGTTTTGGCTCCCCTGTTACTCCGAACCCGGTCCCATGCGACAAGCAAGAACGCGGGGTCGGTCACGAGGTTGTACAGGTCGTCAAACCGCCGATGAGGATCATCTACGGCCCAACGGTGCAGCTTGGTCTGGATCTCCAGTACCCGGCGCTCGGCCTTCATCAAGGCCCACTCCAGTTCGTCGGTATTCACCAACGCCCTCCCGGCATTCCAGTTCCCTCCCTGCTGACTTGCTGGCCCCCTTCGCCGTGTACGCGCCTTTCGCGCGCTCGGACTACTACGGGGCCTCCGCCCCACTCCACGGCCAACAGCCGACAACGGGCCTGCCCATCACCGCACCGGATGTCCGGCGAGAGGGCGACCGGGAGTGGTTCCCACGTTCACTAGGAGTCGTTCGGCCAGGTCGGCGTCCAGCTCTATCCCGGCAGCATCGCCACGCCTACACCGCAGGTATTCAGCGTGGCCTCTGAGCCGTTTCACCGCGGGCGGCTTCAGAGTCGGCCCATCTCCTTGGAGGACGGGTCGCGTACTGCAACCCCGGCCCATATCCGCCAGGTTGGAGCCGGGAGGTACTGTTACGGGACTTCGGACGCTGATTCACTTTCGTTACGCCTTCTGGCCTTGCTAGCCGGACCCGAGCCGTCTGGCAGTGCCGACTCGTCCCGACGTTGTCGAGGCTGCTTCCCGCCCTCCTCAGCGTTCCCTGAGTTGGACTGCCTCCAGCTTCAACCGGGCCTCTACGGCGGTCCGGCGGTGGGGATTCGCACCCGCACACGATCTCCTAGCGCCTCGTGGCGCACCCGGTGGTTGTACCAGTCGATCCACTCGGCGGTGGCCAGCTCGACCTGGGAGAGCGTCTTCCAGGGGCGCTGGGGTTTGATCAGCTCGGTTTTGTACAGGCCGATCGTGGACTCCATCAGGGCGTTGTCGTACGCGTCGCCGACCGAGCCGATGGAGGCGGCGATGCCGGCGGCGTCCAGATGCTCGGCGAGTTTGAACGATGTGTACTGCGACCCGGCGTCCGAGTGATGGATCAACTCACCCGGCTGGATGGGTTGTTGGTCGCGGTCGCGTTGCCAGACGGCCATCTCCAGGGCGTCCAGGACGAAGACGGTCTCCTTCACGGTGGCCGCCGACCAGCCGACGATCCGGCGGGAGAAGGTATCCACGACGAACGCGACATAGACGGTCGCGGCCCAGGTCTTCACATGGGTGAAGTCCGCCACCCAGCACCGGTTCGGAGCGGCGGCGACGAAGTCCCGGTCGACGAGATCGGGGGCCCGCTCGGCCTGCCCGCCGGGGATCGTGGTGATGACGCGCTTGCCGCGCACGGCGCCCTGGATGCCGAGATCGCGCATGAGGCGCTCGACGGTGCAGCGGGCCACCGCATGTCCCTGGCGGTTCAGCTCGCGCCAGATCTTCCGGGCCCCGTAGACACGGTAGTTGGACGTGTAGACCTCCCGGATCCGCATCTTGAGTTCCTCGTCGCGCACGGAACGGGCGGAGGGAGTCTGGATGCGTTTCTTGCGGGCGTAGTACGTGGAAGGGGCGATCTTGCAGTCGTGCTCGGTGAGCGTCCTGCAGATCGGCTCGACCCCGCCGAAGCGGTCCCGGTGCTCGTCGATGAACGCTACGAGCGCGTGTGTGGCCGGTCGAGCTCGGCCGCGAAGAAACTCGCCGCGGCCTTCAGGATCTCGTTCGCCCGCTTCAGCTCGGCGTTCTCCTTCTTCAACGCCTTGAGCTGGGCGGACTCCTCCGTCGTCGTTCCCGCCCGCGTACCCGCGTCGATCTCGTACTGCTTCACCCAGTTCCGCAGCGTCTCGCGGGAACCGATGTCGAGCTTGTCCGCGACCGCCTGCAAGGCGGCTGTCTCGTTCGGGTAGTCGTCGCGCACCTCGGCGACCATGCGCACCGCGCGACGGCGCAGCTCAAGCGGGTAACGGGAGGGTCGTGCCATGACTCAATCCTTACATGGAATCGAGTCTCCACTTCACCCGGGGCGGTTCAAACGCCGCTCTCACCGGTCTCAACTCCGAGCAGATGGCGCGCCTCCAACCCGGCGAGGCCTACGTCTGGGCCGGCAAGGCCACCGACCCGGCGTTCACCCACGGTGCGGTGCGCATCCACTGCCGCCCTCGGATCACCAAGCACGGCGGCGCGACCAAGACTGCTGGCGGGGGCCGTTGACCACCCGGCTGATCACACGGACAACACCCCGGAAGCCAACCTGGCTTCCGGGCACCCAGCCTGAGGTACTCGCGCACGACGCTCCCAAACATCCAGGGGGAAGCCAGTGAAGACGGTCACCGAGCAGTACGACGACGGCTACCAAGGGGCGCTGTTCACTGCCGAAACAGCCGAAAAGGCCTGGCGCCTGGGAGCGCTGGACACCTTCCTGGTACCCGCCGTCCGGCAACGACTGACCTCGTGCCATGACCTGCAGTACTCCTGCGACACCACTCACCAGCTCGCGGACGACGCACTACGGATGTCGCGTACCGCCGCCGACTACGGAGAGCTACGCAAAAACCTCTTCCTGGACGCCACCCAGCACGGCGCGGAACCACCGTGGCGTACGGCGCCCTGGGGGCCGTACGCCATACGCATCCGCCCACGTCTTTACCGCTGCACCCAGGCAGCACTCGTACTGTCCCACGGCGTACACGAGGTGCCCGCCTGGGCCCATGCCTGGAAATTCACGGCCATCGCCAACCCGTTCGATCCAAAAGACGAGGGCGTCAGTCATCCCGTGACCCTGTACCGGTTCTCGGAAGGCTTCGAGCCTGCGAAGGAGGCCTACCTGATCGACGCCCCACCCAGGGCTGTTGCAAAGTCTTTTGATCTTGCGTGGGAGCGCTGGTCAGGCAAGGCCGAGGAGGTCCAGTGGTCGGCGGAAGCCGTCGTAGGACATCTCGCGGAGTCCGGCCGCGATGTTCGCGTGGCCGGAGGCTCGCAGTGTGTTGATCGCGAAGCTGCGGAGGGTGGCCATGTTGTCCGGGCCGTGTCCGGTTCGGACCGTGGAGGCGTCCTCGGCGAAGGCGGTGTCTCGGACGAAGTGGAGACGGTTCTCGATGATCCACTGCGAGCGGACGATCTTCGCGATGCGCTCGGGGGAGGCTTCGCGGCTGGCCAGGTCCGTGATGACGTAGACCGTCTCGCGGCTGCGTTTGCCGGTCTTGCGCTGAGTGCGGTGCCGGACGATCTTCGCGACCTGGACCGCGTGGGGGAAGTCGACGCCGAGGTCGGTGATGGTCAGGGCCTGCACGACGCGGGTCTCCAGGCGTCCGTGGGCATCGGTGCGGTCGTAGAACTTCGCACTCGCCTTCTCCCAGGGCAGGGTGGCGAGTTGGCGGTGCAGGTTCTTCTGGTTGCGCTTCACGGTGAAGGCGTAGTGCGCCTTCTTCTCCTCGACGAGGAACCGGGCGTGATCGCGCTGGCAGTGCAGGGCATCCGCGGAGACCGTGACGCCGGTCAGGTCGTAGGGCGCCAGCAAGGCGTCAAAGCAGGTGATTTCGTTCGTCTTGCCGGGGACCCGCAGTTGGGTGACGGTCAGGCCGGCGCCGGTGATCGCGGCCAGCAGATGGGCGGCCGGGATCTCGCCGTGGCGCGAGCCGCGGGCGCTCTTGCCGTCCACCGCGAGGGTGTCCGCCCCGGCCGGATCGGATCCGAGCAGGTCGGCGAGCCCGCCGGGGCAGGCGGCGTTCAGGACGCGGCGGATGGTCGCCGCACTCGGCGCGATGCGCACGTTCAAGACCGTCGTGGCGCGGGCGCCGAGCCGGGCGAGCGTGTCCTGCGGGGCGCTCGCTGCCCACTGGCCGATCGCGGCGAAGGAACGGGCTCCGGTCAGCACCGCCGAGCAGGCCACCAGCAGCACGCTCACGAACGAGTGACGCTTCCCGCGCCGATGCCGGGGGTCGGCCAAGGTCCGCAGCCGCAGGGCCAGCGGTCCGATCAACCGGTGCTGACGGGTGGGCGACTTGATCAGACAGACGGTGGCAGACTGACGGCACATCGAAGCTCCGGGCGGTGCGGGCGACTTGATCGGTCACCGGCATCAACCGGAGCTTCGTTGCGTACGGACCGGGCCGACCGCGCATCGTCATACCGTCGCGACCTGCGCACTCACGTGATCACCGGGACTTTGAAACCGCCCTGACGCCCCACCTGAGCTGGAACAGCACAGCGAGTGGTACCGGCAGATGTTCTATGGCTTCCTGGCCTTGGGCCTGAAGGTATTCCTGGGCGCCGTGATGCACGAGGATGCCAGACGCCGCATCATCGAGGGGTCCGACCGCGTCGACGGGCTGCGGCCATCCACGCGGCAGAATCACCAGACATCGCTGGAGGATGCAGCATGTGACGGGAATGTCAATGGAGACTGAGGCAACCTCAGGAGCTGGGTTTAACAGGGGGAAAGCGTGACGCACAGCACGTCCGGAGAACTCACAGCGCACCGGGAACAGTGGTTCCGCGAGATTGAAGAAGGACTGCTGTGGCACGTCAAGGACGTAACGGCACTGCGCAAGGACCGTCTGCGCGACGACATCGGCGAGCCCAGGCTCATTGGCTCCCTGCTGGTCGCACGTATCGCCGTCCAACTCGCCCGGGGCGAGAGCGCGGCGAACATCCGTGACATGCTCGCCTCCTGTCCTGTCTTCGCCGCGCCCAGCCCCGATATTGACGAACTCACCGAGCTCATCGCCAAGGTCCAGTTCGGGTTGGAGCACGACGGCCTGGGCAACAGCGTTGCGGTGCTCGACGGCTTGGGCCTGTTCCCGTGGAGTCCGGAAAGCACGTACATGCTGCTGATCGAATACTGGGCTGCCCAGCGAGGTCGTACAGTGCCGCGTACACGTGTGGAACGAGAACTCGGGGAATTGTGGGACATCGCGGACTCACGTGTCCTCGCGGCGCACTCCTCGCTGCCGGCCTGCCCGCTGGAGACGTACCCCGATGTGTGGGAGAAGCTGAAGGCCGAGCCGGACTTTCGCGTCGGCAACGCCGGAGCCATGATGCTGACCCAGCACGGTGGCGGCGACCGCGCCTGGGAGCAGTGGATGTCCACCCGCCCCTGGAGCCCTCTCAAGTGCCGCCACTTGGTGAGCCTCGGTGGAGATCTCGTTCGGTGCCAGGCCGCGCAGCGCGCTCTTAACCGTCTCCTCGATCAGGCTCCGTCAGGCGATGAGTTCCGCACTGTTCTTGAACGGGCCGCGAGAATTATTGATGAGCAACTGTCACGCATCGCGTTGGCCGTGGAAGGCATGAGCGCCATCGAGTACGAGCTTCTGCGTGAGCGAACCAGTGAGGAACACTTCCAAGACGGCTGCCTCGCAACCTTCCAGGAGCACCTGCTGAAGCGATACCAGACCTACAGTCCTTTTCCTGAGCACGAGACAAAACACGGCACATGGGGCCCGCTTCCATGGTGGTCAATTGCCCTTCACGATGAACGTGAACAGCAGGCCGCGGAAGAGCTGCTCGTGCGGCGTGGCATGCAGCTGCGCATCACCGCCAAGAACCAGGACGCAGATGAGCTCGAAATCATCTGCCAGGAACCAGGGCTTGGGCCGTCGGGGCTCACAGCACGCCTCCACTTCGACCTTCGCAACGCCGTGCACGCCTGCGAGCTGCTACTTCTTGCCCGTCGGCAGTCCGTTGCGGTGGACTTCCTCACGGAGCACATCGATGAATGGGACGATCGTGAGGTCAATCTCATCGGCACCTTGGATATCGCGATAGGCAGCGATATCAGCGCGACACTCGCCGACATTTCGACGCGTGCTCTGCGCCGACTTATGCCGGGCGCATCAGGACCGGCTTTCTACGCCGAGGGAGTCCCAGCGCTTGAGCGCCTCTTGAACTCATCTCCCCTACCCGAGATCTGCCGTCACCCGAGGTAATTCCAGACTTTCGCCCCTCCATCCGGTCTGGATCCCTGGCGGTAGCAACTTGATGACTCGGCCAGGTGCCGCGTTCCATCACTACGCCTCTTCTTCACTGCCGCGTAGGGATGACAGGACCAGGCGCCCGTACCGTGTGGTGAGGGCTCCGGCAGTGGCGGCGATCGACAGTGTCAGTGCGATGAGCAGGTCTGGCACAGAGTTGTCGCCGAGGACTTGCAGGATACTGAGGGCTGTGCCGAGTGGCAGGCCGAGGATGGTGAGGACACCCAGGGCGCCGCTGATCTGCTGGCTTTCCTGGGTTTGTACGAGTCTGCTGTAGTCGGCTGCTTCTGCGAGGATTTCGTGGAAGCGCGCAGGGAGCCGGTGCTGGTTCTGAAAGGCGAGCAGGAGATCGTTGGCTGGTCCGTGTGCGGTGAGGTGCTGGCGCCAGTAGGTGCTGCGGAATACGGCGATATTCCGCTCCAGTGCGGCGACCCGGCGTGCCAGCTGTGACGAGTTGAATACCTCGGAGAGTTCGTCAGTGAGCTCGTCGATGTGATCGCGCTGGAGCGCGCCGAGGAGCAGGGCGTCGAGGTAGACGGTGCGGGAGTGCAGTGCGGCGAATTCGAAGAAGTCGCCGGCGCCGGTGTCGGTTCGGTGGCCGAGGAAGGCGGCCCCTTGGCGTAGGACGAGGGCACTCCAGTCTGCCGAAATCCTGACGGCCTCCTTGAGCTGTTCGCCAGCGGTTTCCGGAGGGAGGGGGAAGTCCTCCGGTGTGGAGCGCGATGCGAGTTGCCACAGCCAGCGGTCTGCGCTCGCTGGCATTGCCCCTTCCAGGCCGGCGCGAAGGGCGGGGGTCTGCTGCGAGGTGGGGGTCATGAAGGCGATGGTGTAGGGCCGGGCTATGGCGAACGGTGCGTCGGGATCTCGGACGTCGGCGATGCCAGCGAGCAGGCCAGCCGGGTCAAATGGCCCGGTGAGCGGCGCATCGATGGAGTTCGACCGTCGCCCCGCCAGGACCCGCAGTATGGGCAGCAAAGGTCTTTCCACGCTCAAGTGCAAGACAGCAAGGGAGTGTTCCGGATTGCGAGCGGTAGCCGCGTGGAGAATCTCCATTCCTAGCAGGTGCAGTCCATCCTGCTTGGCGTCCAGCGGCAGATGCCACCGACGTGGCCGCCCGGGCGCCCCATAGAGCGCACGGGCAGAGGCAGGCGCGAAGTAGGTCGAGCGAGTGCGGGCGTCGGTGCGACGAGCGCCCAGCTCGAAGGGAAATGGGCCTTCGGACCAATTGGGGACATGTAGCAGCCGCACTGGCAGGACGACGGTCAGTTCCTGGCGAGCACCCGTGACACTCTCGAGCAGCGGACCTCGGTAGGCGGTCACCGGTAGTACTCGGCCGGGTCTGGCTGGTCGAGGCGGATGACAAACTCAGCCCGGTCGGGGCTTTCGACGCTGACATGGAAGCGGACGGGTTCGCCCGTGCGGATGGTCCGGAACCCCTCGGTCACGATCTGTCGGTAGTCGAACGTGTAGTACCGCTCATCCTCGTCGTCCCGGACGACATAGGAGCCGAGCGCACCGCTCACCCCACCGCCACTCGGACGCCTGTCCACGATGGTCCCGTGACGCGGCCCCCCACCGCTCATGCCGTCGTCTCCTCTGTCTCGGACGTGTTGAGGTCTTGCACGCACCGGAAGCCGACTGCATTGCTTCCGCCACGTTTTCGGTAGATGCCCTTGCTGCTGGTCTGCACCGCCCGCATCGGGTTGTCGTAGCTGCCACCGCAGATGACGGCCTCACCGGGGTCATCCAGGCTGGTGGATGTCCATTCCCAGCAGTTGCCCACCATGTCGACGACCCCGAACGGAGAGCGGTTACCCGGTCGTTCATCGATGCGTGTCGCCCCGGCACGCCGAACAGCGTCGCCTGCAAAGTCCCGGTACCACGCCTGATACGTCACCACCGGACGACCGACCCAGGTGTCCGCGCAGTTGATACGGGTACTGTCGGGGGCGTCACCCCAGGGAAAAAGGCGCCCGTCGCTGCCACGTGCCGCGGCCTCCCACTCGAGGGAAGTCGGCAGCCGCTTCCCTTCGAACGCAGCAAAGGCAAACGCACTCCACCAGCTGACGCACACGGCAGGGTGGGCGTCGTAGCGAGGATTCTCGTAGTAGTCGGCCCGCCGCAGCCGGTCCGTCCAGGGACGGTGTGTGACGCCGGCCGGCTGCTCGGGGTGGTCCCAGCGGGAGGTGCCGTCCGCGTTGAGAGCGTTGAGGAAGCGACGGTAGCGGGCGACGGTCACGGCGTGACGGTCGAAGCGTGCGGGACGCTCGACACGACGGATCAGCAGCCGCTCGGCCGGCCCGACCAGGTACGCCCCGGCGGGCAGCACACAGTCGTCAGTCTCCGGAGCGCGTGGCATTCCGGCGAGGAAGGCGCGCACCTGCTCGGTCAGGAAGGCACCGCCGGGAAGGTCTGCTGCCTGATTCCGGTTCTCCGGCTCGGCCAGAAACCGGGCGGCCAGCAGTTCCTGGTATGCCGTGTGGACGAACGCGACGTGATCAGCACCGGCGGGCCGCAGCAGCGGCGCCAGGGCACAGGCGTCCAGGTCGAGGCGTCCGTCTTTGAAGGCGTCGGCCCCCACCTGCCGGTGTATGTCGAGGAGGGAGAAAACGGTGCGATCGGTGAGGAAGGCATGTCCGAACGCGGCGGGCAGCCGCTGCTCCAGATCGGGCTTCCCCTGCTCGGCCAGTGTCCGGGTGATGTGCGTGCCCAGGATGTCCGCGAGCGGCTTACCCGCGGGAAGGTGCAGCGCTGCGGTGAGGCGCTTCTCGAGAGGGGTTGCCTCGGGTTCGGCCAGGCGTACGACGTGGAAGTGCGGCACGCGGGACGGGTCGAGGCCGTTGGTGTACATCTGCTCGACCAGCTGCTCGGAGCGTCCCGCACCACTGTCCAGCAGCTGACGTACCTGGGGAGAGTCCGCGAGGAAGGACACTCGTGAACTCATCACCACGGCCGATTCGGCGGACAGGACGGCTGCGAGATCGGTGAAGAGCCGCAGGAAGCCGGCAGCGCTCGGTTCATCGACGCCCTCGTCGACGGCATCGAGCACACACAGCGCGGTTCCGGAACGGATGAGGTAGAGAAAGAGGTCGTAGGCGCGCGAGCGGTCCGACATCATCGCCGGCGCCAGAAGACGGGCCGCGTACTCCGAGAAGGGCTCGTCCTTCGGTTTGAGACCCAGGTCGAAGTAGAAGCGGAAGCGGCGGACCTCCGGGTTGACGGCCAGGGAACGTAGAAGCGTGCTCTTGCCGCTCCCCGGTCGGCCAGTGACCAGGACGTTCGCACTGCCACACGCCAAGCGGGTGACTAGCTCCGCAGCGTCACCGGACTGCTCCATCTTCGACTCACCGGTGCGCGTGTCGACGGTCAGCGCCGCCGCGGCGACGGCCGCCTGCGGCTCCGCCGGGTTGTCGTCAGAGGTGAGACCCGCCAGGTGGGTGTCGAGATTGACGATGGTGTCGACGAAGCCGTCGTAACGCACGACCCGGAAATCCAGGCCGAGTATCTGGTGGAGGGCGCCGGACCCCACGTCACCGTCGTCGTCCAGGACTACGAACCGCGTGAACTTGGGCAATTGAGTGCGAAGCAACTCCCCGCCTCTGGAGGCGAGCACGGTACTCAGATCGTCAGCGTCCCTGGAGAGCATCAACTCCACGTATTCCAGCCGCATCCCCGACTCACGGCAGAACAGCTGGTACACGGTGTCCGGGCTGAGCACGAATCGCTTCGCCTGCCGGTATCCGAGGGTGACGTACAACCCGGCGAGGAACTCGCAGCGGCGTGCCACCTCGGGCGCCACGTCGGGCTCGCCGCCGAGGAGCGCCGCGCTCCCGGTGTCGGTGAACCAGACGAGCACGTCGACGAGCCTGCGGACCGCTAGGAGGCCGTCCTCGTCGCTGATGTCGTAGCCGTCGTGTGTGGAGCGGTTGCGCAGCCGTCGAATGTCGTCGAGCGCGTCCAGGACCGTGCTGCTGCGAATGTACGGACGGCATCGCTTGACCAGGTCGTTCAGCGCTTTCGTCGAGGGATCGCCCTCGACGTCGTGATGACGCCACAGCTCTTTGAGCAGCTTCTCGGTCAGTTTCCCTACGAGGGCGACCGCGTTCTCTGGATAGCCGTCATTGAGGGACCGTAACGGACGTTCCAGATCAAGCCCCAGTCGGTCAGCGATCCGCGAGTGGTCGTCGAGTTCACTCCGCAGGCGCCGCAGCCGCTCGTCGACCATCGTGCTCACACGGACTCCCCACGTCGACGTCCGAGGATGAACGCGAATCGGTCGGGAAAGACCAGCTCGGGCTCTGGGTGAGCGATGCGCATCTCTTCGATGCCCTTCTCGATCTCGCTGTCGCTGAAGGTGGAGAGCAGGGACATGTAGCGGGCGCGCACCATGCCGAGGTACTTGTCCCGGTCGATGCGCAGCTCATGCTCGACGTAGCTGAGACTGGCTTCCAGGCCAGCCGCACGCAGATGTCCTTCGATGACGGCCGGGTCCGGCTGCAACTCCTCGAAGCGCGCAAGGGCTGCCTTGAACAGCGGGTACTGGATGGTGGCCGGGAGCATGACCACCAGCAGCCGGCCTCCGGGCGCCAGCCGGTCAGCCAGGCCGCGGAGCGTGTGTGCCGGATCGGCCACGTGATGCACCGACTCTTTCAGCCACATCGCATCGAGCTGCTCGTACGGCAGACGAGTACGCCCTTCCGCGATGTCCTCGGCGGACGCAACGATCGGTGTCAGATCTGCCGGAGGCGGGGTGCCGAGCTGACTGAGCATGGCCTCGGACGGGTCGACGCACAGAATGGGATGGCGAGGCCTGAGCTGGTTGGCCACTTCACTGGCGAACAGGCCCGTCCCGGAGCCTACGTCGGCGATCCGGTCCCTGGGGGCGAGCCGCAGCGCCTCGGCGATCCGGCTGGACATCCAGGGAACATAGTGCGGACCGTAGATCCAGTACTCGTCGTACTCGGCCGCCAGCTCGTCGTAGTGCCCTCGCACGTCGCGCCGCTCCACGATCCCCCTCGGTGCCCCTCGTGTGTCGCCGGATGTGCCGCAAAAGGCACCGGACAGGCTATCGCGCGTGGTTGTATCGCAACAGTCTGTAATTCGCCGGTCGTTGGACGTCAGTACGGCTGGGGCGACTGGCCCTCAAGTGGCGGGAGGCCCAGACTAGTTCGCGTATGCATCCTTCCCCTGCAATGATCGGCTGCGGTTGTTCTGACGTGTTCACAGAGTGGGGGCAGGGTGTTCCGCGAGCGAACTCCTAGGGTGTCCAGGCGATGGACCTGCGCGGCGGCCGTCGTGCTGTGCACCCTGTCGGGTTGCGCAGGCAACGGCAGCAGCGGGGAACACGCAAAGACAACACCATCGGCAACGGCCGACAGTGCGTCTCCGACGCCGCGGCCCGTGCACGATCCGCCGACGACCTTCGCCGTCGGCCACGGCAGGACGATGCCGGAGACGGCCGTCGCCGGACGGCTGTCCGCGGGCGGCACTTTGATGAGCAATCCGTCGGTGGCCCTGTACCGCGGTACCGCGTTCATCGCAACCACCGACCGGCTGCAGGCCGTGGACACCGCGACCGGGCAGATCACGACCACGGTCACACCCCAGGGGATGCCGGTGGGCTCGGGCGACGGATGGGCCGACACCGTCCTCGCCTCGGCCCCGGTACTGGCCACCGCACGCGGAACCGAGACCGTGATCACGCCGTTCGTGGTGCAGCAGACCGGCACGGGAACCCAGGCGGACCACACGGTCGTGGAGGTCACCGGGGTCAACGCGGCAACAGGGAAGCTCATATGGCGGCTTACGCTTCGCCCGCCGCACTGGGACGATGTCTATTCCGATCTCCGGACATCCATCGTGGGCGCGGAGGGGGGGGTGTCGCCGTGGTGCGCGTCTCCACGCAAAGCGGCGATCACGCCATGGCGTACGGCATCGATCTGAACAGCTCCCTCCAGATATGGACCATCGACCAGTTCCAGGCAAGTGCGCTGGCGGGAGGTGGCTCCGTGGTGGGTACGGCCCTCGATGACACCACCGACGTCGACCAGCATCCCTCTCTGACACCGTTGGGTGAGACGCCCTGAAATGATCAGATATTGTGGGCGTGCACGACAGGAGCACCCATCCGCATGTCCCGTACCAATTCTTCCGAGCAGGTTCCCGCTCCGCGGCCGAAGCGTCGTCGCTTCTCGGCCGAGTACAAGTTGCGCATCGTCGCCGAGTACGACGCCGCCCCCGCCGGAGACAAGGGCGCGATTCTGCGCCGGGAGAGGCTGTACCACTCCCACGTCATCGAGTGGCGTCAGGCCAGAGACGCCGGCGCGCTGGAGAAGCTGACCGACCACCGCACCAGCCCCACCCGCCCGAAGAAGCACCCCGCCGAGGCCGAGAACGACAAGCTGCGGCGTCAGGTGGAGCGGCTGGAGAAGGAGGTTGCGAAGCGGGATGCCGCGCTGGAGGTGCTGGGAAAAACACACGCGCTCTTGGAAGCACTCTCCAAGAGCGCGGACTGAAGGACGCCCTGGAGCCGCTCCTCCACGAGGCCGTGGAGGAGCTGACCCCGTACCTGGGCATCGTGGCGGCGTGCCGGATCGCCGGACGCTCCCGGGCCACCCATCACCGGCGGCTGAACCCGGCCCCGCCCAGACCCAAGGCGCCGAGGCCCACGCCGGTCAACGCCTTGTCGGACACCGAGCGGCAGGCGGTGCTGGAGCTGATGAACCGGCCCGAGTACGTGGACCTGCCACCCGCGCAGATCTACGCCCGGGAACTGGACGACGGCCGCTATCACTGCTCCGAGCGCACCATGTACCGGATCCTGAAGGAGGCCGGGCAGGACGGTGAACGCCGCCGTCAGGCCACCCACCCGCCCCACACGGTTCCCGAGCTCGTGGCCGACGGCCCCTCGCAGGTATGGAGTTGGGACATCACGCGCCTGGCCGGCCCGGCGAAGGGAATCTGGTACCACGGCTACGTCATCCTGGACATCTACTCCCGCTACGCCGTCGGCCACACCGTCGAGGCGGCCGAATCCGCCGCGCGGGCCGAGGAGTTGATCCGTGAGGCGATCGACCGCAACGGGATCGTGCCGCACACCGTGCACGCCGACCGCGGCACCTCCATGACGTCCAAGCAGGTCTCCCAGATGCTCCTCGACCTCGGCGTGACCCGTAGCCACTCCAGGCCCAGGGTCAGCAACGACAACCCGTTCAGCGAGAGCCAGTTCCGCACCACGAAGTACCAGCCGGACTACCCAGAACGCTTCGATTCCCTCGCCCACGCGCGGGAGTGGATGGACGCGTTCATCTCGCACTACAACCACGTGCACAGGCATTCCGGGATCGGCTACCACACCCCCGCCAGCGTCCACTTCGGCACCGCCGAACTCGTCCGCGAGCAGCGGGCGGCCACCCTCACAGCCGCCTTCGAGCAGCATCCCGAACGCTTCAACCGCCGCCCCGCACCACCGACGATTCCCCAGCAGGCATGGATCAACGACCCCGCCAGGCGGCGTGAACCACAGCAACACAACTCATAGCCGCACATACGTTTCATTTGACTTGACAGCTACCGGCATCCCGCCGGATACGACCTCACCACTGGCAAACTCCGCTGGCGGGGAACGCACAGCTACGACATGAGCATCGTCCCCGCCGGCCCCCGCTTGGTGCGCGTCTCCGGCAAGGACTACGACAGGGGGCACTCCTACGACCGCCTCGTGGACGCCGGATCCGGGCGCACCGTGCGCACGATGCCCGCGGACCTGGCCGGCTCCGAGTGCGACTACGACGATCGCAGCGCTCTGGTGTGTTCCGGGATGGGAGCGGAGTCGCAGGTCGCCTACGGTCTGGACGCCTCCACGGGCAAGGATCTGTGGCGGCTCCCCGACCAGCAGGCCGACCGCATCGCCCCGAAGGTCACAGCGGCCTGGCACGGCAGGGTCTACGGCACGACCGACCACGGCTCGGTCGCCCTGGACGCACGCACCGGCAAGGATCTGCCGAACCCGGGCATCGCGCCGATTCTCGTCAACGAGTCGGCTGGCCTGGCCCTGGACCAGGACGGTTCGAACCTGATCGCCTACCCCACCAGCAGCTGACACCGGGCGCGCGGCCCCGAGCCACCGTCAGCGCTCGGGGCACTGCTGACGACCGGTACGACGGGGGTTCTGTTGCGCGTCCCAGTTCCGGCCCTGTGCCGGGGACTCGTTCTGCTGGGTCTGGCCGGTGGAACGACCCTGTGCCTGAGCAGGTCGCTCGGACCTGGCACGCATGGCGCCGAGTTTGCTCTGGACACCAGCACTGCGACTGCCCCGGGTACGGCCGCTTTCCCTCTCACCACCCTGCTCAGGCACGGTCCTCTCCGCGGCCTTCCTGGCGCTCTGCTCCTTGAGGTCGGCCTGCATCTTGCGGACTCCTGGGCCCTTTCGGTGGGAACCTCAGGGTTCATGCCCTGCTCGCCGCACTGCTCTGAGTCATCTGCCCATGGCTCGGCCGCCTTCTCGTACTCAGTCCAGCTGAGCCGTCCCGGTTGCAGGCGCAAGCATCAGGGAGTACAGCCGCTCGCGGATACGTCGGACGATCAACGAGTCGGTGCCGTGGATGTCGGAGGCAATCGTCAGCAGCTCGGTACCCAGCCGCTGCCGGTCGCTGTCCGGCGGCATGGCTCGCCACAGGCTGTAGGCCCGGCGGGTGGCCGCCTCGACGTCCGGATGCTTCGGGCCCTGGATAGTGACCCGGAGCTGCATGGCGTGCAGATACCAGGACAAGCCTGTCGCGTGATTACCCATCAGCGCTGCAAGGTATCCGCGCACTTCGCGTACCTGGAGGGTATGCAGGTGCGCCTCGCCGTACTCGACGGTGACATCTTGGTCCAGCTGAGCAGCAAGCGCAGTCGCGTCCTCCAGGCGGCCTCCCTGCGCAACTTCCGCGACCTTGGCGAGGCGAGCCCGCAGTGTCTCGGGAGCCTGGCTCTGTGGGGCACCCACGGCGCCGGGAGGGGATGCGGTCCAGAACTCCGGTGTCACGGTACCCCAGGGGCGAAAGAGTGGCTCGGGCATGGGCGGTCTCCCCTGTTTTGGTGCGAGCGTCACCAGTCCACCACACGGCGGACTGCGGTGATGCGGGTCATGTAGCTGGTGGAGTTGCGCCAGCTGCTGTACGTGACGATCCGGGTCTTCACTCCGGTGTGCGGGGCTTCGATGATCATTCCGTCTCCGATGTACATGGCCACGTGTCCGGGGCTGGCGTCGGAGCCGTCGGAGCCGGGATTGAACACCAGGTCACCGGGCTTGGGGTGGTCGATGTCGACCTGCTTTCCGATGTTGACCTGGTCGTAGGTGACGCGTGGGATGTCTATCCCGGCCGCCTTGTAGGCCTGTTGCATCAGCGAGGAGCAGTCGCACCAGTGGGCCGGATCCTTGCCGAGCGCGTCGGTGCAGTCACCGCCGAGTTGGTACCAGCCGCCGCGCTGTTTCAGAGCCCAGGCGACCGCGACGCGGACTTGCTGGGGGGTGCCGTCGGGCAGTTCGTACCCGGCTGGGAGTGTGCCGTCCTCGCTCGGCGCGGGCGCGGAGAACCTGACCGACATGGCCATGATGTTCTGCACGTAGTCGTAGGTCTGTCCGCCGGCAAAACTGCGCGGCGGTACCCCGTGGAACTCCTCGACGCGTTGGAAGCCTGCGTTGTAGCCGGCCAGCGCCAGTTCGATCGGCGCCCCGTTGTAATCGGGGTGCTCTTTCGCCTTCTTGAGCAGGTAGCACATGAATTTTCCCTGCGCCGGAATGGCGTCCTCGGGGTCGAGCACGTCCTTCTTGCCGTCGTGGTTGCCGTCAACGCCCCATGTCTCCCAGGTTCCGGGTATGAACTGGGCTATCCCTTGAGCGCCGGCGCCGCTCGGGGGCGGGTTCGGGTTGAAGCCGCTCTCCTGCATCAGTTGGGCCGCCAGCACGCCCGGTGACAGCCCGGGGCAGTCGGCGGCCGCCTGCATGATGAGTGGGGCGTACTGCGGCGGTACTCCGTCCTTGCCGCCGATGCGCAGGCCGTTGATCGGGTTGGCGACGTTACTGCTGTTGTCGTCGGAGAACGTGGCGATCAGCAGCACGAGGCCAAGGCCGAGTGCCACGGGGGTCATGACGAACCCGAGCCCCAGGGCCAGTAGCCACTTTGCCCCCGTCTTGCCCTTCATGCGGTCCCCCTCCTGACCTGCATTCAGATTTGCTCCCTCAAATCTGAATCTCGGACTCCGGCATGGGAACCGGTGTCCGAATGCATGCGTGATGATGTGTGACAGTACGCCATCGCCGCATATCAATGTGACGGGTGAATCTCCCTTGTAGGGCACGCTAGTTGCGCATGTAAGGTTCCAGTCGGGGGATGTTGGTTACGGCGGGAGCGCGCGATTAACCCGCGCAAACGCCGAATGGAACGTACGGGGGTAAGAGTGGGCAAAAAACAGCCTGTTGCCGCTCCGGTACTGCCCGCAGGGGCGCGGCTCGCTGTGCCAGTGATGGCTGCTACCGGCGGTAGCGGACGTAGCACCGTGGCGAGCCTGTTGGCCGCCGGACTCGCCGCCAGCGGGCCCACCGTGCTACTCGACCTCGCACCACGCCTGTCGTCCCCGTGGCCAGTCCGGGTCGCCGAGCAGGGCGCGGACGGACTGGCCGCGCTGCCGCCCGATCAGCCTCTGACCCGCACAGCAGTGCAGCAGGCATGCGCGACCGCTGCCGGGGTCAACGGCGCCCGGTGGCAGGTGCTGGCAGACGGACGGGAGTGGCACGCGCAGCCGCTCACACTGCCTGAGCCGCCGGCCGCGTGGTACCAGCTGGCTGCGATCGGCGGATGGCAGGCGGTCGTCGCCGACACCGTGCACCCGCTCGCCCACGACATCCTCGCTGCCCGCTGTGCCGGTGAGCTGGGTCTGACACGTGGCTGGTATGGCCTCCCCTATGCGGTGCCCGTGGTGTGCGCGGCTGCAACGACCGACGGCGTTCAGGCCCTGCAGCAGGCAGTGATGGCGCTCCACGCCGAAGGGATGCCCCTGAACCGCACGGTCGTCGTGCTGGTGGCCACGGGTGACGGCCGCCCGCCCGCCCCGGTCCGGGCCGGAGCCACCATGCTCACCGCCCGCACCGCCGCTGTGGTGCACCTGCCCTATGACCCGCACATTCGCGCCCACGGGCTGATGGCTGCCCGCCTGCGCACCCGCACGCGTCAGGCAGCAGCCCAGCTCACCAGGGCCGTTCTCGACGCGGCACACGCCGCATGGGGCGAGCCCTTGCCGGACGCGCCACAGCCGGCGCCGCTCCCGCCCGCAGTACCAGCTTCTTGACGAGGAATCGGACATGAGCCAGATCCTGACCACTTTGCACACCGTCGCCACGGACCCCAACTGGCACACTCTCGCCGGCCCGGTCCCCGGAGTCACCCCGTCGATCCCCGACGACGTCAACAAGCCCGTGCAGACGATCCTGAACTGGACTGCCGGACTCGGTCTGGCCGGCGCCGTGCTCGGTGGACTCCTCGGCTGGGCCGCCGTCGCCGTCGGCCACAACAGCGAGCGCGCGGCCCTGGCCGCGCGCGGCAAGCAGGCCATCCTCTGGAGCCTGTTCGGCGCCGGCGGAATCGGCGTCACCGCCGCACTCGTGGGCACCTTCTACAACATGACCAAGTGAGGTTTCCGTGGTGAGCGACAGCAAGACCACCAGGGCCCGGCTCACACTCGCCGCGATTGGCGTTCTGGTGGTCGGCGCCCTGGTCGGCGGGGGCATCACCGCGGCGACCCTGATCGGCGGAGACGACAAACCGTCCGCCAAGTCGTCGCCGTCGGGGGCACCGTCGACCAAGCCCACTCCGTCCGGCACGGATGGCTACAAGGGCTACACGCCCGCGAAGGTCAGGCCGCTCGTGCTCGAAAAGCCCACCGGCCAGAAGGACGGGCTCTCGACCGGCTTCAGCCGCGGTCCCGTGGGCGCGATCAGCACAGCCGTGTACTTCTGGGAGGAGTTCGCCTTCCTGGACGACCAGAAGGCCCGCCAGCAGCTGGAATCGATCGTGTCCAAGGACGACCCGAGCTACGTGGACCAGCAGGTCTCCGAGGTGCGCAAGCTGCGCGAGGATGCCGGCCTTCCGCCGTCCGGCGGGACACCCGCCGGAATCACCTTCACCACCAACGTGAACGCCGTCGTGCCCAACTCACTCGACCAGACCGGAAAGATCGTCCAGGTCTGGCTCAACTACGACCGGTATGCGACGAAGGCGGACGGAAGCCCGGACACCGACCCGTTCAAGGACCAGGAAACGCACCTGATCCTGAAGTACGAGGATGGCGCCTGGAAGATCACGAACGAGCCCCAGTACGCGAAGAAGCTTGCGACCCCGGCCCCGTACCTCCCGAACTCGAACCTGAGCTTCCGGGCCGGCTGGCGGCAGGTGCAGCATGCGGGCTGACCACCGGCATCTACTCGCCCGGCTGGTCCTCGTGCTGGCCGTTCTGCTGGGCGTTGTTGGCTCCGGCCTGAGTCATGCCCCCGCGGCGAGGGCCGCGGACAATCCGAAGTACCACCTCGACTACGGGCCGTCCAGCGGCAAGGAATGCCCGGTCGACTTCACCGGCGGTGGCACCTGCGGCATCGACAAGCAGGGCAACTACTGCGACTACTACAGCATCAACGATGACGACATCTGCCGTACGCCTGAGGCCGGTGAAATCCCGGGCACCAGCCAGCCGTGCGAGGGCGGCCCGGTGCAGTCGGGGTGCTCCAAGAAGGAAAGCCACGAGGCTGAGGAAGAGAAGCTGAAGAAGTGGCGCAAGAGCGCCATCGCCGCCGTTCAGCGGGGCGACCTCAGCAAGTCCGACTACGACACACTCAACGACTTCCTGACCAAGTGCGTCGACAAGGGCGACACCTTCAGCGACTGCCAGACCCTGGCAACCGACAAGTACGGGAACATCGGCTGGAGCCTGTCCAAGTGGATCGGCAAGAAGGTCTCCCAGCTCGCCCGGGATGCGCTAGAGGAGGCCGCCCAGTACATCGGCAACGCCGTGGTCTGGCTCCTGCAGCAGTTCGCCGACCTGTTCGCCAAGACGTCGGTCATCAACCTCGACTCCACCGGCATCAGCCAGCCAATGGGGATCGCGACCGCCCTGTCCATCGTGCTCGCCGTCTTCCTGCTGCTCCTGCAGTTCGGGAAGGTGTCGATCTCCCACCAGGGCGCCCCGGCCGCCACTGCGATCTCCGGCCTGGCCAAGTGGGCAGTCATCTCGTCCGCGTACTGGACGGTCACCACGACCGCGCTGCAGGTCGCGGACTCACTGTCCAACTGGATCATCAGCTACTCGTTCGCGGGCGGCAGCAAGATTCAAGGTCAGCCCGCAGACGCCATGAAGGCCCAGTTCGGGAAGATGTTCGGGGGTCTGATCTTCGGCGGTGGGGGCTCCTCCACGGCCGCCGGCGCACTCATCACCGGCGACGGAATGGCCGCGTCGGCGGTCGGCGTGGTCATCGTCATCGGCATCATCTGCATCCTGGCGATCGGCGCCCTGTGGGTCGAGATGCTGCTGCGCCAGGCCGGAATCATGATCCTCGTCGCCACCATGCCGATCACACTGGTCGGCCAGATGTCGGACGCCACGAAGGACTGGTGGCCCAAGGCCAGGGACGCGTTGCTCGCGCTCATCCTGATGAAGCCCATGATCACGTTCTGTTTCGCCATCGGCTTCTTCGCCATCGAGCAGGGTTCGGGCGTGCAGAACATGCTCGTCGGACTCGTCATCTTCCTGATGGCCTGCTTCTGCTGGCCCGCCATCGCCAAGTTCATGACGTTCTCCTCGCTGGGTGCCGGCGCCGCCATGGCGGGCGGACTGATCAGTTCCCTCGGCTCGTCGGCCGCTTCAACGAGCGGCTACCGGCCCCAGCTCGGCGGGGCGGGCGCAGTCGGCGGTGGTCCCGCGTATACCCGGGCCTTGGAGCGGGACAACGCGCAGACCCAGGCGAGCGGGGCCAACGCCCGGGGCGGCGGGGGCTTCTGGACCAACGAGTCGCTCAAGGCCCGTCTGAAGGGGCCCGGCGGCCGCCTCGGTACTCGTGTGGCTGGGCCGCTCGGCCTGGGCCTGCAGGTCATGGCCCTGGGCAAGGACACGCTGGAGTCCGGTATGGCCAACACCGCCGCGCACGCCGGTCTTGACTCCGCGTCCCCCGGCGGCCGCCACGTGGTCATCCCGCCGCGCGGCCAGGACACCGCGGGCTTGCCGCCCGCCACTCAGGAGCGCGTTCCGCAGCCGCGCCCGGACACCGCACCGGTGATCACGGGCCCGCCCAATACCGACATTCCGCCGTCGAGGGAGGGGTAGCCCATGTCCAGTTCCACCCCCGTCACCTACGGCGGATGGCAGTCCGAACGCAGCGGGTTCATGGGCCGGCTGTCCGGGACCGGTTTCGCCCTGGTCGTGGGCGGCTGTGTGCTGCTGCTCACTCCGCTCAACCTGGGCAGCTGGACTGCCGCGTTCTTCTGTGTGCCGCTGGCTGCCGTGCTGTTCACACTCGCCTTCGGACGGGTGCTGGGCCTGAGCGCCGACGAATGGATCCTTCTCGCAGTAAGGCATCAGATCAACGTGGCCACCAGGCGCAACATCTTCCAGTCAGGGGCCCTCGCCCCCCGCTCCAAGACGACCGGGCAGCAGCCGATGGACCTGCCCGGGGTGCTGGCCCGGCTGCGTTTTCTGGAAGCCCCGGACGGCCTCGGCGGCACCCTGGGCGTCTCCCACGATCCGGTCGCGAACACCTATACCGCGGTCGCCCGGATCACCTTCCCTGGCCTGGCGCTCGTTGACAGTGACCGGCAGACCGCGCGGGTTGCCGCCTGGGCGGGCTTCCTGCGCAGCTTCTGCACCGAGGACTCGCCGATCGTCCGGATTGCCGTGCACCAGCGCTGCCTGCCCGACGACGGCGCGGCGCTGCGCTCGTGGACCGACCGGCACTTGGCGCAGGACGCGCCGAAGGAGGCCGTCGCTGCGCTGACGGAGCTGATGGAGGGCGCGGGTCCGGCCGCCACCACCCGCGAGACCTACCTCTCGGTCACCCTGTCCGCGGCCAAGGCCCGGCTGGCCGTCAAGGGCGCCGGTGGCGGTCAGGTCGGCGCGGCCGCGGTCCTGGTACGCGAGTTGCACGCCATGCACGGCGCCCTGTCCTCGGCGAGCCTGCAGGTCGTCGAGTGGCTCGCTCCCCGGGCCCTGGCCCAGGTGGTGCGCACCGCATACGACCCGGAGGCGCAGCTGATGCTCGCCACTCGCAACGCCGCCGCCCAGGCGCCGGATTGGCAGGGCCTGGAGCCCGGCGTGACATCGGAGCTGGCGGGCCCAGCCCAAGCGGAGACCGACTGGGGCGTCTACCGTCACGACGGGGCGTGGACCGTTTCCTACCAGGTGCGGACCTGGCCGCAGGCGGACGTCTACGCCACCTTCCTGCAGCCGATGCTCAGGCCCCGGCAGAACGCCCGCCGCAGCTTGAGCATTGTCTACGAGCCGATCGGGCCGCGCCGGGCCCGCCAGGACCTCGCCCGTGAGAAGGCCCGGCGGGAGTCCGCCCGCAAGCTGCGCGCCAAGTCCGGTCAGGACGAGTCGGCCGACGAGCTGCTCGAAGCGCAGAAGGCCAGGTCGCAGGACGTCGCCCGCGCCTCCGGGCAAGGCGTGGTGCGGCTGACCGCGCTCCTTGCTGTCACCGTCACCGACCTGGGCGAGCTGGAAACCGCCTGCGCCGAGTTGCAGGCGGATGCGGCCGCCTCCGGGCTGGAACTGCGCCGCATGTGGGGGACCCAGGATGTCGGCTTCGCGGCCGCCGCGCTGCCGCTGGGGCAGGGGCTGCCGGACCGGAGGATCGGATTCTGATGCCGCTGCTGTTCAAGCGCCGCGACGCCGGTGACACGGTATTGAAGGAGTCTGCGTTCGGCCGGGCCCCCGGCCTGGCCGAACGGCCCGTCGATGCGGTGCCGCCCGCACCGAGCGTCCGCGACCAGCGCCGTGCGCGGCTGCTCGAAGACCCCGACACGGTCATGCGGATCGCCCCGAAGAAGGGCTGGGCGCATCCGTACGCGGGCCGCGCAGCCTCACTGCCCCGCGTGGAGGTCGTGCGTGCCGACACCGCCAACTCCGCAGGTGCCTACCCGTTCTTGCACGCCGCCTCCCTCCCGCCCGTGGGCGCGTACATCGGCCAGAACACTTTGACGACCGAAGCTTTCTCCGCGCACCCGGCAGTGTGGGTCAAAGAGGGCCTGTGTACCAACCCCAACGTCATGATCACCGGCATCCCCGGTAGCGGGAAGAGCGCGCACATCAAGGCCCTGTGCTTCCGGCTGATGGCCTTCGGGCACCGCACCCTGATCGCTGGCGACGTCAAGGGCGAATACGCCGCCCTGTGCAGGCATCTGGGGGCCGAACCGGTGCGGCTCGGCCCCGGTCTCCCCGGCCGCGTCAACCCGCTGGACGCCGGACCGCTCGGCCAAGGCTTGGAGCTGATCAAGGACCCGGGCGAACTACAGAACCGGCTCCGGGAGATACACCGCCGCCGTCTCACCCTGCTCAAGGCACTGTTGGAGCTGCAGCTGCGGCGCACTCTGCTGCCGCAGGAGGAGGAGGCCCTGGACGTAGCGGTGCGCGAGGTCACCGGCGAGCTGTACGGGCAGACCCGGCTGGAGACCCCCACTCTGCCCCTGGTCTACGAGAAACTGCGCGACCCCAGCGACGCCATGGCCGAGGAACTGCGCGTACGCGACCGCGAGGTACAGCGGGCCCGCGAGCAGATGGAGTCCATCCGCTCCGCCCTCGGCGCCATGGTCAACGGGCACGTGACCGGTCTCTTCGACGATCAGACCAGCATCGGACTGGACTGGGATGCGCCGATCCAGAGTGTCGACATCAGCGCGCTGGAACAGTACGGCGACGAGACGGTCGCCATGGTGCTGACCTGTGTCTCGTCCTGGGCACAGGCCGCCATCGACCGACCCGGCAGCCGGCCGTGGATCGTCGTACGCGATGAGCTATGGCGGCAGATGCGCTCCGGTGGAGCCTCACAGGTCAAGAAGATCGACGCCGACCTCCGGCTGTCCCGCGCGACCGGCACCATCCAGGTACTGGCCACCCACCGGCTCAGCGACTTCGAGGGGGTCGGCGCGGCCGGCTCCGAGGCCGTCAACATTGCCAAGGACCTCATCTCCAGCTGCGAGACCCGTATCCAGCTCGCCCAGGACACCCGCCCCCTGCGCCTGACTCGCGAGGCGATCGGCCTCACGGACGCCGAGTGCGACCTGATCGGCTCCTGGGGCGCCGGACAGCGCGGCAGGGCCTTGTGGAAGGTCGGCCGCGGCGGCGGTTCGCACGCCGTGCAGCTGATGCTCTCCCACACCGAACAGCAGCTCTTCGAGACCGACGAGAAGATGGTGATCTGACCGTGGCCGACAAGAGCCCCGGCAGTGGACTGGACGACAACACGCTGCTCGCCGCCTACGCCGCAGGCCTCGCCGTGGCGCTGGGCGGAGCGGTGCTGCTGGCCGCCCCGCTCGCCGCCCTGCTGTCCGGCCGGGGCTGGGCCCACGCGAAGGCCGGCGTCCCGGAAACCGTGCTGCGCGCCCTGGTCAGCGGCCCCAGCGCCGTGTTCTCCCCCGCGCCACCCGCCTGGCTGTTCTATCTGCTGACCGTGGCGCTGCTGCTGACGTTCTTCCTGCTGCTGCTCAAGGCCGTCACCAAGCTGAACTTCGGCAGCCATACCGGCGGCGCCCAGTGGGGCGGTGCGAAGGTCGAACGCAAGCTCAAGGCCCCACAAGACCCGAAGCTGCGGGCCAACCGCATCACCGCCGGCCGCGGCATGAACACCAAGAAGATCGTGGCCGCCCAGCCCAACATCAGCGCCACGGTGTTCGGGGTGCCCGGCTCCTCCAAGACCACCGGGCTGGTGCTGCCCAACGCCGCCGAATGGCAGGGCCCGCTGGTGGTGACCACCACCAAGGCCGCCGACCTCGACATCATCTACGCCCGCCGCCGCGCCCTGGGCCCGGTCTGGGTGATCGCCCCGGCCGGGATCCCCGGACGGGAGACCAACAAGTGGTCCCCGGTGGAGTACTGCACCGACGCCAAGGCCGCCGACCGCATGGCCGCCTGGATGGCCGAGGCCTCCGCCTCCAGCGAGGACAAGCGTGCCGCGCCCTGGATCGACCAGGCCAAGAGCGTGCTCAAGGGTGTCCTGCTGGCCGCGAACCTCTCCGGCGGCGGCATCAACGCCATGCGCCGCTGGCTCTCCCTCGGAAAGGATGCTGTCGACCACGTCCGCTCCGTGCTGCTGCAGCACGGCTACACCGAGGTCGCTGACGACTACGCCTCTCCCTGGCTCCGCCTTCACGAGGACGGGATCGGCTCCATCCAGTTCAGCCTCAACGTCCTCGCGCGCGTCTACGCCGACGAAGAGGTCCGCGAGACCTGCGCCAGCACCGACTTCACCGTCGAGGACCTGCTGACCAAGAACGGCACCGTCTGCCTGATCGCCTCCGAGGCCGACGCCGAGAGGTTCGCCCCGCTGCTGACCTCGATCATCGCCTCGATCATCCACGGCGCCGAAGTCGCCTACAACACCACCGGCAAGCCTCTCGACCCCGGCCTGGGCGTACTCGTCGACGAGGCAGGCAACATGCTCCGCTACCCCCGCCTGCCCAACATCCTCACCACCGGCCGCGGCATGGGCATCGTGGTGCTGACCGTGTGGCACGACCTGTCCCAGCTGCGCGACCGGCTCGGCGTGCAGAAGGCCAACACCGTGCTGTCCGCGAGCGGTCTGCGCATGCTGCTGCCCGGCTGCGGCGACCTGGAGACCCTGCGCTACTTCTCCGGTCTCTATGGCCGTACCGAGGTGGGCAGGACGTCGACCGGCCGCTCGCGCGGCGAGGTGTCCACCAACACCACTCCCACCGAGACCGATCTCGCTCCCGTGCACTCCCTGCAGCAACTGGACGACTTCACCGCCATCGCCCAGTACTCCAACAAGGCGCCGATCAAGGTGAAGATGCGGCTCACCTTCCGCGACAAGGACCTCAAACGGCTACTGGCAGCCCCTGAGCCGGCCACCGGCGACGGGCCGGTGAGCCTGAACAAGGCCGCGGCGCCTGCGGTGGAAAGGGCAGGCCGTGGCTGACTCCCTCGACAACCCCGCCTCCCTGCGGCCCGTCGGCCGGCCCGCGCAGACCACCACGCCGCAGCCGCGCCGCTGGGTGTGGTCGGCCATGTCCCCGCCCGAGCGCCGCGCCCGGCTGCGCGAGCTGCGCACCTGGGTGGAATGGCTGCGCCACACCGCCGAGCTGCACAACGAGATCCCGCCCTGCTGGTACCGCCACCGATGGGTGCGGGAGATGCTCACAGCCCTGTACCTGGGCTGGCTGCGGACCTACGAGGGTGAAAAGACCCCCGGGCGCGAGCTCGCCGAGGCCGAGTGGATCAACACGGTGCACGCGTTCAAGCCGCACATGAAGCTTCCAGCCTGCGTCAGCAGCCACCAGGAACCGCCCCTGCCTCCGCCATCGAACCCGGCAGCCGACGAGGAGTGGGAGCTATACCTGGCTACCTCTGCTGACACCACCGAGGCCGCGAAGCACCCGGCCGAGGCTGAGGTACGGCGGATGGCTGCCGAACTGGATCCGCCGCTGTGACGCATCGAACGGCTGAACAGCCGCATGCAGGGAAGGGACGAGACGAATGGGGGGGACACTGAGCCGATCAGCACACGGCCGAGGAGCTGACGAAGCACTCTGCGTTCAAGGCCTCTGGTGCACGATCTCCATCCGGACCACATCGAATGTCGCCGAGTGGACACAGGCTGCGGCCGACCGGGTGCGTCGTGAGCCGCCCCGGCGGCAACCTGCCCACCGCCCGGCCGCCGCTCTATCGGCATTCGCGGCACGGCCGAAGACCAACTGGGCACGGCAGCAAAGCCAGTCACACTAACCGGGTTACCCCTGTCAGGTCTAACAGGGGCGACCCGGCGTGACCAGTAAGGGCGCGCTCTGTGCCGTGCGAGCGGGGCCGGTGGGCTGCCCCACTCTGTTCGCTGCGCTCGGCGCGCTGCAGCGAGAGCGCTGGGCTCTTGCCAGATCGGACGATCACTGTCGGCGGTCGCGCCCCCTGCCCCGCACGAGCAGCCCACTACTGACTCTTGGAAGCTCCCTAGCCTGCAACGGCGGGATGGAAATTAATGGTCGTCAAGCCACTGCTCGATGCGATGCGCAGGATTCCGGGCGGGGCGAAAGAGAGCGCGAGCGGCGTTTGTTCCAAGGCGACATCACCCATCTCGGCACCGTCAGGCAACCGCCAGGCGCGGACTCTCTTGTCTCGGGAGCCCGACAACAATGCGGTGGCGCCATCGAGTACGCAGACGATCAGCGTCACGGCAGCGGCGTCGCCAGCCTCGAGCGTCGCCAGTTCGTTTCCCGATAGCACGTCCCACACTCGGATGGGACCGTGCAGTTCCGCCGCGGCCAGAACGCCGACACCGTCGACCGTGCCGAAGGCGAGAGCGCTTACGGGACGCGCGACGCGGAGATCCAAGAGGCGACGGCCGGAGACCGCGTCCCACACCAGGATCTGCGCGTCCTCGTCAGCCGAGGCAAGAGCTGTAACTGTGCCGGCCTGTCCTGCCACCAACCGTGTCACTTTTGCGTCGTGACCACGCAGGCGCAAAAGCGGTCGGCCGGTGGCCGCCTCCCAGGTGCGTACCGTCCGGTCGGCACCGGCAGAGGCCACGACGCCACCAGCCACAGGGAGGAAGTCGAGGGCGAGGATCCTGTCGGTGTGAGGTGTCGGCACCAGTTGGAGTACCCCGTCCGCAGTGGAGTGGATCCGGACTGTGCCCCGAGCAGTACCGCAGACGACCGTACTGGCCGCAGGACCAAAGGCGACCGAGGTGAGAGGGCCGTCGTCTGGATCGAGCGCGCAGCGTACGGAACCAGACACGACATCCCAGAGCCGCAGAGAGCCATCGAGGTACCCCGCGGCCGCCACCGCCCTCCCATCCACTTCGGACAGCGCGAGCGCCTGGACGGGTACGCCGTCCGCCTTCAGCATCCGCAGTGCTGTGCCCTTCGTATCCCAGACGCGCACTGTCCCTGTCGCGCCCCCGGTAACAATGGCCACTCCGGTCGCTGAGCGAGCGACTGCCAGCGCGGCCGGCCAATCATCCTGGGCGGACCACTCGTCCAGGACGCGTCCGTCTGCCGCGTCCCAGGTCCTGATCGTGCCGTCGTAGGAACAAGAGGCCAGCACCGACCGACCTTCCTGGTCGAGGAAGGCCAGACCCGTCACTGCCGCACTGTGTCCGCGCAGTTCCTGAGTCTGAGCGCGGGTCGTGATGTCCCACACTCTGATGATGTGGTCGGAGCCGGCTGCTGCAATCGAGCCGCGACCCTGCGCACCGGTGAGCGCCACGGCGTTGACCCATTCGGTCCCCGGGATGAACGTGTGCAGTGCCTCGCCGGTCTCAGTGTTCCAAAGACGCACCGTCCCGTCGTCTCCTCCAGAGACGAGCAGATCAAGACCCGCGACGCGGGCGGTGGCAAGGGCGTTGACGGTTCGTTCATGGCCGGTCAGCGCGCCGACTTCTTCTCCGTCTTGGCTGCCCCAGCCCCAGATGTTGCCGTCTTCGCCGCCTGAGTAGACCAGTCCATCCCCATCGAGGTCGACTCGTGAGGTGACGGCCCTGACCGCGCCGCCGTGACCTCCGCGCGCGTGTAGGAGCCCAGCGTTCCCCGTCAGGTCCCAGGCCCAGATAGTGCTGTCGTCGCCACCAGTCACCAGGATGTCGCGCCCGCCGTCCGATCCCAGAGCCAGCGCACGGATCGGCTGCCCTGCCTCGGCCGCCTCCCCGATCATTTTCAGGGGATCGACGGAGAAGACCGCGAAGCCGCCACCGGTTCGTGCAAGAGCAAACGCCGGGAGATCACCGACCGTCCCGAAGACAGCGGCGGCTTCCTGCGACGGCAGCAGGCCCGGGGATGCTTCTGCGACCCGCTGGTGTGTAAGCGGAGGAAGGGAATCAGTAACGAAAGGCGACGGCAAGTCGCTGATCTGCGCGACCACGGCCTCGAGGAGCACGCTGGCCGGGGAGGAAGCCGCTTCTTCGTCCCATGTCACTGTCGTCGGCTGCTGGGCAGCGCCCAAGATCTGGAGTCGGCAGCGGACAGTCTCACCGGCAGCGTGGTCTTCCGACACGCTACCGGCGGGCAAACTCTCCACCGCCTTCAGCAGGCGTGTCCACACGATGCCTTCCGTCCGCGCGGACCAGGATCGCCGTATGGGACCGTGCTCGTGGATGAGTTCGGCGCGTCCGTCAGCCGACAGGTCGAGGGCAAAGCGCTCCGGGTATTCCTCGCCCGGCCGCTGCCTGACTTTCTCGTAACTGATGCTGTGGGCCTGGGCCGATACGTCAGACGAGTCAGGCGGGAAAGGCGACATGCTTGGTCTTCCTTCCGTCAGCGAGGGAATACGGGGATGTCTGGCATCCGCAGTGACCGTGCAGCGTTCGGCTGGGCAGCCTCTGTGGGGACTACGACTGGCGGGTCTTCCGGTCCGCCAGGCCAGAGCCAAAGGGCGCCGAGCGATGACGTGCCGTTCAGGCAGGATATAAGCGGCTCCACGCGCCGCCGGGACGGGTGGGCTGCCAAGCGTGCCACTGCCTCTTCGATCGGGACCCAAGCGGCTTCCAGCACCAGTTTGTCAGGGTCCTGGGGTGCCAGCGTCCCGGTCGGCCTCTCCGCACGGAAGGTGAAGACGGTCCAGGTGCCGTCCCAGCCGGGGTCGCCCGTGACCACGTGCTGGGATACGTAGGCCAGGCTCGTCGGCCCGGTCAGAGTCAGTCCGGTTTCCTCATAGACCTCTCGCACGAGAGCTTGGTGCGCGAGTTCTCCTGGTTCGACTACGCCACCGGGCAGTACCCACTGTTCCGGCTGCCGCGGTAGGCGTTCGCGAACCATCAGCAAGCAGCCATCGTCCTCAACTATGGCTGAAACGATGGTCCCTGACGTTGCCGATACCATAGCTCCTCCTCCCCCGACCTGCGACAACGGTACACCGGTCGCATGTACGATGCGCCAAGTCACCGGAGGTGCAGGGAAGTTACGCGCCAGAGTCAACTGACCGGGCTTGCAAACAAGCGACGTAGCGGGGGTCGTGGTGAGAGCAACTTTGACGGCTGAACGAGGCGGCGGGTCCTCGGCTGCGGGCGCTGCCGGCTGCCCTCTTCGTAGAGGGTGGCCCGCCCTCTGCGTGACCGACGCTATCAAGCAAGGAGTGTAACGCCATGGCGAAGGACGAGCCCTCGGACAGGCTGCCCTCCAGCATTTTCGATGCCGTCGAAGTCCACTACGAAGATCTACCTGTCTCCGAAATCGAAGCTACCGGCCAGGGCATTCCTTCGACGCTCTTCGCCCCTTCGAACAAGATCGCCGAATGGGACAACTTGGAGCAGAACTTCGAAGATCTCTCCCGCCGCATCAAGGAACAGGTCGCCTCGGACGTCCAGGGCACTTTCCGGCAGCTCGAAGAGCAGATCCGTGAGGTCGCTTACGAGCCATCATATGTCGGCGGAGAACTCGACCGCAAGAATCTACGCATGTACGAATGGCAGCGAGGTGAGCTGTACATTCATTCTGCTGCCTTGATTCTCGATCCAGAGACCACTCTGGAAGTGACCTATGAGCCGGAAGGTCGACTCAAGCGCCTCCTGCTGGAGTCGGAGGATCGGAGCATCTCATACTTGGGAGAGCTCCCAGATGGAGTTTCCCCAGAGCAAGGAAATGCTGTCGCGGTGTGGCGCGCCCAGAAAGGAAAGAGCGCCACTGCAGCAAACGATGCAGAATTCCTCGACGATCTATCCGAAATCTATCTCGAGCCTTTTCGGGAAGCTCTGGCAACACGTCGCCGATTCATCAACGAATACAGTATCGAGCCCCACAGGATCCGCCTCTCATATGATGACCAGCCGTACGACGTAAACTACTCGCAGACGAAATTCAGGCGCTCGCACATCCATGCGCTCCCTGTCATCCGTCAATCTCCCCTCGATGCCAGGGAGGCCATGGTCGCCGCCATGCGCGGCACAGGCGAATACGGCTTGAATCGGGAAGCGCGCGCACGCGCTGTGGTGGACCGGGTCACTCAGGGCGCCAGGCTTGAAGCCGCCTCCGCGTCGCCATCAAAGTACGCTCTGCTCTGGGTGCGCGACAACCGCGACCAGGGCGCCTTTATGGACACCAAGCCGGAGATCCTCAAGCAGACAATCGAGACTCTGCGTTCCACAGAGCCGGATCGTAAAATATTCCTCGTCGGAGACGATCTTTTCCAAGGACACCCGGAACTTTATTCCGCCTTCCAAGAAGAAGGAGTCCTTGATGGCGTCGACACCGAGACTCTGATCCGATTCTGGGCAGCCGATAAGAACAACGGGAAGGCGCTTACCCACGGCGAACAGGCGCTTTTTCTGCATTATCTAAACACGGACGTAGATCTCGTCCAGATCGGCATAGAAAGCGGGGCGCTCGAAAGCGCTATCTGCCTTGGAGTTCCGACGGTTTACTTTCAAGCGAGAGAGCACGTTGGAGACAAAGGGACACGCTGGCAGCTTTACTGGGCGCAGTGGTCGTTCGGCGAGAGCCGAGTCGCGGAGGAAGCTGACGGCAGCAAGAAATTCTTCGCTTCGGGCAGGCCAGTCAAACACTTCTCCAGGTCGGGAGAGGTCTACCCTCCACCGCTTATGAGCGTGCGCCGTGTGGAATTCGGCCCGGATCTTCCTGATCCCGAGGACAAGCTGGCAGAACCGATCACAGTCTACTACCCCGCAAAAATTACGGTAGGTATCGACCAGATTAGCAATCTCGTAAAAAGCGGTGAGCTGCTCGACATGGCCGGCGCGTTCGACCAAGGCTGGAGCGGAGAATCTTGGCGTACGAGCGAATACTACGCAGACCAGATCAACCGCTGGGCACATGTAGATACGACCGATTGGGAGGTCGCAGCAAGAAGGTATGAGGCAATCACGCACGCCCTCAACGGCGTCGTCCATCCCACGGACGCGGAAGTCCGCCGCACGTACGAGAGTGCGGGATACCACCTCGACGGGCAGCACGGCCAGGGTCCCGGCAGCACTGCGGCTCGGGACGAAATCTCTGCTGCCTACCGCACAAAGCCACAGGATCGCGGCACCTCCATCACCGCGGCTCTCAACAAGGTCCTAAGCGACGAAGGCTTCAAGGCCCGCTGCGTTCATGATCTCCGGCTTGCCCGTCTGTCAACTGAAGAGCAAGCGAAGCTGGCCTCGAGTGTCAAGGAAGTAACCGCAGCCAACAACGTTCTGCGCGCCCTCGGAAACCGCGCCCCGGATGGCTCGCCCACTACAAGCAAGCACATAGCCGAAGCCCTGAGGCTTCCAACCCAGCAGAACCGTGTGCTTTCCGGCCCCCTAGTAGCTGAAGCTGCGCCTCCGTCACTGTCTCGTAGGGCGGCCGCAGCCCGGTCCCACAGCACTGCCGCCAAGCTTGGCTCCAAGCCGGAGGGGACCGCTCGGCGGCACAATCCAGAGGACCTCGGGCCCGATGTGCCCCTCCGCACCGCCCCTGAAGCGTCCAATCCGCTTGCGCTGCTGGGCGACGACGACTTGACCCAGCTCCAGGCCAACCTCACGAATGCTGCGCAAGCCCTGACCGATCGGGCGGCCACTAGCGCCGGGACGGCTCAAGCACTGGCTGACCGGTACGAGCGGGACGGCGGCGACATCGTCGCCCGGCTCACGGCCGCCGGGGCGGAGCCCCACCTCATCGAACGAGCCAGAGCCTCGGCTGCCGAGGACCTCGCCCACGCCCGCAGCGCGGCGCAGGCTTCGCAGAACCAGCTGAACGACATCAACAGCCGAATTCAACAGGCTGCCCAGGAAGCCGAGCGCCGCGCAGGACTCACACCGCAGCAGCGCCAAGCCGAAGAAGCCATCCGCCAGGAGCACGCGGCACAACGGCCAACTCGTCACCTTCAGGTGCCGCGCCCAGGGCCGAAGATCACTGGCCCGGAAGGGCCGTCGCGCGGCGGAGCCTCGCTTTAGAGTCCCCCAGGGCCAGTGCCCGGCACCGATCCGGTAGCTGTCAAGTCAAATGAAACGTATGTGCGGCTATGAATTGTGTTGCTGTGGTTCACGCCGCCTGGCGGGGTCGTTGATCCATGCCTGCTGGGGAATCGTCGGTGGTGCGGGGCGGCGGTTGAAGCGTTCGGGATGCTGCTCGAAGGCGGCTGTGAGGGTGGCCGCCCGCTGCTCGCGGACGAGTTCGGCGGTGCCGAAGTGGACGCTGGCGGGGGTGTGGTAGCCGATCCCGGAATGCCTGTGCACGTGGTTGTAGTGCGAGATGAACGCGTCCATCCACTCCCGCGCGTGGGCGAGGGAATCGAAGCGTTCTGGGTAGTCCGGCTGGTACTTCGTGGTGCGGAACTGGCTCTCGCTGAACGGGTTGTCGTTGCTGACCCTGGGCCTGGAGTGGCTACGGGTCACGCCGAGGTCGAGGAGCATCTGGGAGACCTGCTTGGACGTCATGGAGGTGCCGCGGTCGGCGTGCACGGTGTGCGGCACGATCCCGTTGCGGTCGATCGCCTCACGGATCAACTCCTCGGCCCGCGCGGCGGATTCGGCCGCCTCGACGGTGTGGCCGACGGCGTAGCGGGAGTAGATGTCCAGGATGACGTAGCCGTGGTACCAGATTCCCTTCGCCGGGCCGGCCAGGCACGTGATGTCCCAACTCCATACCTGCGAGGGGCCGTCGGCCACGAGCTCGGGAACCGTGTGGGGCGGGTGGGTGGCCTGACGGCGGCGTTCACCGTCCTGCCCGGCCTCCTTCAGGATCCGGTACATGGTGCGCTCGGAGCAGTGATAGCGGCCGTCGTCCAGTTCCCGGGCGTAGATCTGCGCGGGTGGCAGGTCCACGTACTCGGGCCGGTTCATCAGCTCCAGCACCGCCTGCCGCTCGGTGTCCGACAAGGCGTTGACCGGCGTGGGCCTCGGCGCCTTGGGTCTGGGCGGGGCCGGGTTCAGCCGCCGGTGATGGGTGGCCCGGGAGCGTCCGGCGATCCGGCACGCCGCCACGATGCCCAGGTACGGGGTCAGCTCCTCCACGGCCTCGTGGAGGAGCGGCTCCAGGGCGTCCTTCAGTCCGCGCTCTTGGAGAGTGCTTCCAAGAGCGCGTGTGTTTTTCCCAGCACCTCCAGCGCGGCATCCCGCTTCGCAACCTCCTTCTCCAGCCGCTCCACCTGACGCCGCAGCTTGTCGTTCTCGGCCTCGGCGGGGTGCTTCTTCGGGCGGGTGGGGCTGGTGCGGTGGTCGGTCAGCTTCTCCAGCGCGCCGGCGTCTCTGGCCTGGCGCCACTCGATGACGTGGGAGTGGTACAGCCTCTCCCGGCGCAGAATCGCGCCCTTGTCTCCGGCGGGGGCGGCGTCGTACTCGGCGACGATGCGCAACTTGTACTCGGCCGAGAAGCGACGACGCTTCGGCCGCGGAGCGGGAACCTGCTCGGAAGAATTGGTACGGGACATGCGGATGGGTGCTCCTGTCGTGCACGCCCACAATATCTGATCATTTCAGGGCGTCTCACCCAACGGTGTCAGAGAGGGCAGATCACGGCCGCAGTCACACCCCAGGGCAAGCCGGTAGGCTCGGGCGACGGAGGGACGGACACCGTCCTCGCCTCGGCCCCGGTACTGGCTACCGCAGACGGAACCGAGACCGTGATCACGCCGTTCGTGGTGCAACAGACCGGCACGGGGACCCAGGCGGACCACACGGTCGTGGAGGTCACCGGCACCAACGCCGCCACGGAAAAGGTCATATGGCACGTGACGCTCCGCCCGCCACACTGGGACGACGTCTATTCCGGTTTCCGCGTGTCCGTCGTGGGCGCGGAGCAGAACGTCGCCGTGGTCCGTGTCTCCAGCCCGAGCGGCGACAATGCAGTCACGTACGGCATCGACCTGCATAGCTTCCGCCAGACGTGGGCCATCGACCAGTTCTCCGCGAGCGCTGTGGCTGGGGGTGCCGTGGTGGGCACGGCCCACGAAGACACCGTTGGCATTGCTCAGCATCCCGCCGGATATGACCTCGTCACCGGCAGACTCCGCTGGCAGGGAGGTCTGAACCGCCCCGGGTTCGGTAGAGATCTCAGATTGTGGTGATGACCTGGGGTCTCGTGGATTCGGTGTAGTAGCTGGCTTCGTATTCGGCGGGCGGAACGTGACCTATCTCTCCGTGGAGCCGGTAAGGTCGGCCCGGGGCGCGGTACTGGCCTTTCGACCAGCCCGTTTCCCCGGACCGCCTTCCGAACCCGCCGTGCGCCTCGTCAACGCAACGGGCTCTCCACAAGCCCCAGTTCGGGCCCGCGTCCGGTCCTCATGCTATCGCCAGCGGCCAGGGGGACGGAATTCGTGATCCTCGGTAGCGGTAACGCGTAGTGCGCACCTTTGCCGGGTCAAATAGATCCCGTTCCTGCCCTCTGGGCCACCATTCGCCACCGCAGTAACGGCGACGCAGTTCCTTCCAGTTCATTCGGCGGTGCTTGCTACGAATCCATTTGATGACCCGACGCCATGCGTAGGCGCTCAGGTATTGGAAGGTAGCGCTAGACACCCCCGGCCGGAAGAACATGGTCCAACCTCGCAACACCGAGTTGAGTCGGCGTAGGAGTTCGTCCAATGGTTGGTTTGTGTTGACCTGTCGGCAGATCGTCTTGACCTTGGCCATGACGGCGTGAAGTGCCTTCTTGGCTGGGTAGGTGTAGACGTACCATCGGTCCGTGCCCTTCTTGCGATGGCGTTGGATGCGCCACCCCAGGAAGTCCACGCCCTCATTGATGTGGGTGATTAGGGTCTTCTCCTCTGACAGGTGCAGCCCCATTCTGCTGAGCACCTGTGCTGCCTCTTCCTTGAGGGTGTAGGCGTCTTCCTTCGTGCCAGTAACCGCAATCACCCAGTCGTCCGCGTACCGGCAGAGCCGGTAATTAGGCAGACCGCGGCGACGGCGCTTCGCTCGCTCGTTAGGTGTAGACGCTGGCCCTCCTGGCGCCTGGGCGAAGTGCTCGTCCAGGACGGCGAGGGCGACGTTGCTGAGCAACGGCGACAGGATCGAACCTTGCGGAGTACCGGATCTACTCTCCTTCAACGAGCCGTGTTCCGTGAGGATGCCCGCTTTCAGAAAGGCTTTCACCAGCACCAGGACGCGTCTGTCCCCGATCCGAAGGCGCACCCGGTCCATAAGGGCCGGATGGGCAATCTCGTCGAAGCAGGCCCGGATGTCACCCTCAACCACCCATTCGTAAGAGTGGGAAGTCAAGTGTCTTACCTCGGACACCGCGTCGTGGACCCGATAGTTGGGGCGGAATCCGTACGAGCACGGAAGAAAATCTGCCTCAAAGATTGGTTCCATCACCAGCTTCAGGGATGCTTGCACCACCCGATCGCGGATCGTACTGATTCCCAGGCGTCGACGCTTTGTCGACCCCGGTTTCGGAATCAGTCGCTCCCGTGCCGGAAGCGGCAGGAAACTGCGATCCTTCAGAGAGGAACGCAGCGCGCCGAGAAAACCCTCGACGCCCTGCTGCAGCGAAATGGACGCAGCCGTACGGCCGTCCACCCCAGCGGTTTTGGCTCCCCTGTTACTCCGAACCCGGTCCCATGCGACAAGCAAGAACGCGGGGTCGGTCACGAGGTTGTACAGGTCGTCAAACCGCCGATGAGGATCATCTACGGCCCAACGGTGCAGCTTGGTCTGGATCTCCAGTACCCGGCGCTCGGCCTTCATCAAGGCCCACTCCAGTTCGTCGGTATTCACCAACGCCCTCCCGGCATTCCAGTTCCCTCCCTGCTGACTTGCTGGCCCCCTTCGCCGTGTACGCGCCTTTCGCGCGCTCGGACTACTACGGGGCCTCCGCCCCACTCCACGGCCAACAGCCGACAACGGGCCTGCCCATCACCGCACCGGATGTCCGGCGAGAGGGCGACCGGGAGTGGTTCCCACGTTCACTAGGAGTCGTTCGGCCAGGTCGGCGTCCAGCTCTATCCCGGCAGCATCGCCACGCCTACACCGCAGGTATTCAGCGTGGCCTCTGAGCCGTTTCACCGCGGGCGGCTTCAGAGTCGGCCCATCTCCTTGGAGGACGGGTCGCGTACTGCAACCCCGGCCCATATCCGCCAGGTTGGAGCCGGGAGGTACTGTTACGGGACTTCGGACGCTGATTCACTTTCGTTACGCCTTCTGGCCTTGCTAGCCGGACCCGAGCCGTCTGGCAGTGCCGACTCGTCCCGACGTTGTCGAGGCTGCTTCCCGCCCTCCTCAGCGTTCCCTGAGTTGGACTGCCTCCAGCTTCAACCGGGCCTCTACGGCGGTCCGGCGGTGGGGATTCGCACCCGCACACGATCTCCTAGCGCCTCGTGGCGCACCCGGTGGTTGTACCAGTCGATCCACTCGGCGGTGGCCAGCTCGACCTGGGAGAGCGTCTTCCAGGGGCGCTGGGGTTTGATCAGCTCGGTTTTGTACAGGCCGATCGTGGACTCCATCAGGGCGTTGTCGTACGCGTCGCCGACCGAGCCGATGGAGGCGGCGATGCCGGCGGCGTCCAGATGCTCGGCGAGTTTGAACGATGTGTACTGCGACCCGGCGTCCGAGTGATGGATCAACTCACCCGGCTGGATGGGTTGTTGGTCGCGGTCGCGTTGCCAGACGGCCATCTCCAGGGCGTCCAGGACGAAGACGGTCTCCTTCACGGTGGCCGCCGACCAGCCGACGATCCGGCGGGAGAAGGTATCCACGACGAACGCGACATAGACGGTCGCGGCCCAGGTCTTCACATGGGTGAAGTCCGCCACCCAGCACCGGTTCGGAGCGGCGGCGACGAAGTCCCGGTCGACGAGATCGGGGGCCCGCTCGGCCTGCCCGCCGGGGATCGTGGTGATGACGCGCTTGCCGCGCACGGCGCCCTGGATGCCGAGATCGCGCATGAGGCGCTCGACGGTGCAGCGGGCCACCGCATGTCCCTGGCGGTTCAGCTCGCGCCAGATCTTCCGGGCCCCGTAGACACGGTAGTTGGACGTGTAGACCTCCCGGATCCGCATCTTGAGTTCCTCGTCGCGCACGGAACGGGCGGAGGGAGTCTGGATGCGTTTCTTGCGGGCGTAGTACGTGGAAGGGGCGATCTTGCAGTCGTGCTCGGTGAGCGTCCTGCAGATCGGCTCGACCCCGCCGAAGCGGTCCCGGTGCTCGTCGATGAACGCTACGAGCGCGTGTGTGGCCGGTCGAGCTCGGCCGCGAAGAAACTCGCCGCGGCCTTCAGGATCTCGTTCGCCCGCTTCAGCTCGGCGTTCTCCTTCTTCAACGCCTTGAGCTGGGCGGACTCCTCCGTCGTCGTTCCCGCCCGCGTACCCGCGTCGATCTCGTACTGCTTCACCCAGTTCCGCAGCGTCTCGCGGGAACCGATGTCGAGCTTGTCCGCGACCGCCTGCAAGGCGGCTGTCTCGTTCGGGTAGTCGTCGCGCACCTCGGCGACCATGCGCACCGCGCGACGGCGCAGCTCAAGCGGGTAACGGGAGGGTCGTGCCATGACTCAATCCTTACATGGAATCGAGTCTCCACTTCACCCGGGGCGGTTCAGTCACAGCACCGAGGTGGGCGCGGCTCCAGCCGGTCCTAGCCTGGTCCGGGTCTACGGCAAGGAGTACGACAGCGGGGACGCCTACGACCGTTTCGTGGACCCAGCGTCCGGGCGCACCGTGCAAACGGTGCCGGCAGACCTGACCGACAGCAATTGCGACTACGACGACCGCAGCACTTTGGTCTGTTCCGGTACGGGTCCGCAGTCGCAGGTCGCATACGGTCTGGACGCCTCCACCGGAAAGGTGCTGTGGCAGCTCCCCGACCAGCAGGCCGACCGGATCGCTCCGACGGTCACGGCGGCCTGGCCAGGGCGGTTTCAAAGTCCCGGTGATCACGTGAGTGCGCAGGTCGCGACGGTATGACGATGCGCGGTCGGCCCGGTCCGTACGCAACGAAGCTCCGGTTGATGCCGGTGACCGATCAAGTCGCCCGCACCGCCCGGAGCTTCGATGTGCCGTCAGTCTGCCACCGTCTGTCTGATCAAGTCGCCCACCCGTCAGCACCGGTTGATCGGACCGCTGGCCCTGCGGCTGCGGACCTTGGCCGACCCCCGGCATCGGCGCGGGAAGCGTCACTCGTTCGTGAGCGTGCTGCTGGTGGCCTGCTCGGCGGTGCTGACCGGAGCCCGTTCCTTCGCCGCGATCGGCCAGTGGGCAGCGAGCGCCCCGCAGGACACGCTCGCCCGGCTCGGCGCCCGCGCCACGACGGTCTTGAACGTGCGCATCGCGCCGAGTGCGGCGACCATCCGCCGCGTCCTGAACGCCGCCTGCCCCGGCGGGCTCGCCGACCTGCTCGGATCCGATCCGGCCGGGGCGGACACCCTCGCGGTGGACGGCAAGAGCGCCCGCGGCTCGCGCCACGGCGAGATCCCGGCCGCCCATCTGCTGGCCGCGATCACCGGCGCCGGCCTGACCGTCACCCAACTGCGGGTCCCCGGCAAGACGAACGAAATCACCTGCTTTGACGCCTTGCTGGCGCCCTACGACCTGACCGGCGTCACGGTCTCCGCGGATGCCCTGCACTGCCAGCGCGATCACGCCCGGTTCCTCGTCGAGGAGAAGAAGGCGCACTACGCCTTCACCGTGAAGCGCAACCAGAAGAACCTGCACCGCCAACTCGCCACCCTGCCCTGGGAGAAGGCGAGTGCGAAGTTCTACGACCGCACCGATGCCCACGGACGCCTGGAGACCCGCGTCGTGCAGGCCCTGACCATCACCGACCTCGGCGTCGACTTCCCCCACGCGGTCCAGGTCGCGAAGATCGTCCGGCACCGCACTCAGCGCAAGACCGGCAAACGCAGCCGCGAGACGGTCTACGTCATCACGGACCTGGCCAGCCGCGAAGCCTCCCCCGAGCGCATCGCGAAGATCGTCCGCTCGCAGTGGATCATCGAGAACCGTCTCCACTTCGTCCGAGACACCGCCTTCGCCGAGGACGCCTCCACGGTCCGAACCGGACACGGCCCGGACAACATGGCCACCCTCCGCAGCTTCGCGATCAACACACTGCGAGCCTCCGGCCACGCGAACATCGCGGCCGGACTCCGCGAGATGTCCTACGACGGCTTCCGCCGACCACTGGACCTCCTCGGCCTTGCCTGACCAGCGCTCCCACGCAAGATCAAAAGACTTTGCAACAGCCCTGGCGGCCTGGCACGGACGGGTTTACGGCAGGACCGATCACGGCCCCGTCGCCCTGGACGCACGCACCGGCAAGGATCTGCCGAACCCGGGCGTCGCGCCGTTCCTCGTCAACGAGTCGACCGGCCTGGTCCTGGACAAGGGCGGTTCGAACCTGATCGCCTATCCCACCAGCAGCTGACGCCGGGCGCGCGGCCCTGAGCGACCGTCAGCGCTCGGGGCTCTGCTGACGACCAGTACGGCGCGAGTCCCGTTGCGCGTCCCGGTTCTGCTCCTGTGCCGGGGCCTTGCTCTGCGGGGTCTGATGGGTGGAGCGCTCCTGTGCCTGAGCGGGCCGCTCGGTCTTGGCACGCAGTGCGTCGAGTCTACTCTGTATGCCAGCACTGCGACTGCCTTGTGTACGGTCGCTCTCCCGCTTGCCACCCTGCTGAGGCACGGTTCGTTCCGTGGCCTTCCTGGCGTTCTGCTCTTTGAGCTCGGCTTCCATTTTGCGGACTTCCGCGACGCGTTCGGCTGGGACCGTAGGGTCGAGGACAGCACGCACCTTCTGCTCACCGACCACCTCGTTCCCGGGCGGGATGACAACGTTCTGATAGCGCTCGTTCTGGAGCAGGTTGGAGGCTTGGTGGTACTCCTCTTCAAGTTCCAAGTCTCCGTTTGAGATTTGGCTGAAGTGGCCCGAGCGTGCGATCTCGTACAGCTCGTGGTTGTCGGTCTTCGCCTGGAAGCTGTCCGGCGTGTGAAACTGGAGCTCGAACTTCTGGCCGCTCTCCTGGTTCTGCCAGGTGGTGTTGATCCCTTTGTAGACCGGGTCCTGCCAGGTGTTCTTCTCCGACCCGGGCATGGGCTCGTATCCCTGGGCCTTGAGACGCGCGTATGTCTCCTGGGTGGCCTGGGTGTAGTTCTCCGGCTCGAAGGTGAGCGTGTAGCGGTTGAGGTCGTTGACCTTGCCGAGCACCCTGTTGATGTCCGCCCCGCGGCTCACGTCCACGGCAACCTTGCGGCGCAGGGAGTCAAGCCCTTTGAGGGAGTAGTCGACCTCCTCAACCCCGTTCGCCTTCTTGTCGCCGACAAGGGCGCTTCCGCGCTCCGCGCTCTGGTCCCGCAAGAGGCGCATGGTGTTGTCCAGGCCTTGGCGCGCCTGTGCGGCACGGTTCCATAGGGCCTGTACGAGTTGGTCCTGCTCGGCGGTGAGGGTCAGATGAGCTTCCGGGCCCTGCCCTCTCCACCCGAGTTCTTCGTCGCTCACAGCTCTGTTGCTCCTGTGACCCCACGCAGCTCACGGATCAGGTGCTCCGCCTGCTCTGCGGTGATTTCCTCCAAGTGACGGTCGGTACGGGAGTGGGTGAACTCGTAGATGACCGGGTCCGGCGCCCACTTGTTCCCGACGACGAACGCCTCGTCCATCACCCGCTCGGGGCTACTTCGGCGACGCACCACCGTGACCGGCGCGACGCCCTCGCGGTAGTCCGCCTCGTCGAGGTACAAGGCCCAGTACTCGACCCAACCCTGCCGGTCGGCCTCCAACTCCGCAGCGCACTGAGTCGAAACCGGCTCAAGGGCGGCCGCCGTTGGCGGATTCTTCACCCGACCGCCTTCCCCGATCGAATGCCATTTCCAGTCGAGGAGCGAAAGGTACTCCCACGCTTCCTCTCCGCGACGGCGCCACAGCCCGACCTTCCGGGCCGGTGTATAGCCCCGGTGCACCTTGAGAAAGTACTCGTACTCGTTTACCTGCTCGGTCATCGGTGGTTCCTCCTGGTGCTGAGTGGGACCGTGGTGCCCAGCGTGGCATGTGTGCTGTTGGTTACCACGTCGCGGGCGCTGCTCCCGGTTGCCCGTTGACCTGCGGCAACCCAGTCCGGTCCGTCGGCGGCAGTTCCCTCGGGCTGGTATGACCGGTGTTGCGGCAGGCGTTCGGGATTACCCGGTTGGCGCGGATGAGCGTGTCCCACAGGTAGCGGTCGTGCCAGTAGAGAGCCTGGTCGCCGTTGTCGTGCGACTGTTCGGCGGCGAGCATCGCCGCCTTCCATGACGCCTGAAGGCCGGCGAGTTCCTCTGCGGCCCCAGCGTGGTCGGGCCAGCAGGGCGGAATCCGGTACTCGCCCTGGGGCTGGTAGTGCGCGTGCAGCCAGTCGACCCAGTCCGCCAGTTCGGACCACTGCTGCGGGGTGGCGCGTGCCGTCCAGGGCCGGGGGTGTGGTTCCTCTCCAGGGCCTGATGCTCTCCGAGAGGTCAACCCGCCGATGCCGTCCCGAAGCTCCGTGAGAGCCTGTTCCAGGCCCTCGATTCTCTGGTCCTGCTTGTCCGTCAGCGCGGTGACGATCTCCGCCAGCTCTTCGAGCTGTGCCTCCAGGCCCTCAACCGTCACCTCACTCATGACGTCCTCCCGGGTGACTCGTACGGCGCCTTGCCGAGTGGCACGGGCCCGTCGGCCACGGTCTCCTGCGGTGCGACCGGCGTGCCGTACAGGCGCTTGGACTCCTCGATGATCGGCGCAAGGTCGGTCTCCCAGTAGGGCTCGGCCTCCACGATCATGGGACGGGCGCCCTGCATCATGACGACCATGCGCCGCGGCGGCAGGGCCGCCAGGTCGGCCACCGTCATGATCTGCTTGTCGCGGATGCTCTCGGACATCGACTGGTTGCCGATCAGTGCGCGGCTGTCGGAGTTACGGGTGGCTGTCGGTGCCTCCCACTCTCCGATGAGGTTGGACACACGCCGCAGCAGGCCCTCGGTGTCCGAGACACCGCCGCCGTACGTCTTGCACGCGGCGGCGTCCCAGAGGGTCTCCATGCCGTGCTCGCCGAAGGCCTCGACGCCCTGGCCCCAGGTCTGCAGCCAGGCCATGACCACGATTCCCTTGCTTCGGTAGTACGTGTACAGGTCTGGGAGTTGCTTCCAGCGGCAGGTGTTGGCGACCTCGTCGAGTGGAGCGACGAGGGGCACTGGCAGACGGCTGCCCGGCATCCGGTCGGCCGCCCGGTCGGCGGCGGTCAGTACGGCGGCCGACAGCGCGGTGGTGAGCGGTGCCGCTGAGCTGGCGCCCTTGCGGGAGAGCAGGTAGAGGGTGTCGGAGGAGAGCACGAACTCCTCCGGCTTGAACTCCGTGCGGTGGGCGCGCTGCTCCGGAGAGCAGGTGACCCAGCGGCTGATGTCGTCGTTCGTCAGCCAGCTGACGTAGATCTCGGCGGTTGCGAAGACCGAGTCCCGGGTCTTGTCCGGCAGCCGGCGCATTCCCGAGAGTCCGGTGGCGGCGACGGTGGCTCCGTGTGCGCGCAGGATGTCCTCGGGCTCGGTGTTCTGGCTGTCGGTCAGCCAGAGGTACACGCTGGTGACCTGCTGTCCGTCCAGCGCGGCCGCGAGCAGGCACCAGCTGAGGACCTGCCTGCCCTTGGGGTCGAAGAACCCGTCGGAGCGGGCCCTGTCCTCGGCGTCGGTTCCCGCGTCCACCAGGACGCTCATCAGCTCCTCGGCGTCGGACAGCTTCTTGATCTGCCGCAGCGGGTTCCACCACCAGGCGGGCGGTTCCTGGGCGATCTCCTGCGGGTCGAACACCCAGGTGTGGCCCTTGTACGAGCGGCCGAGACGCGTGAGTTTGACGATGTCGTCCTTGTTGGACGACGTCATGCATGCTCCCGGTGCGGTGAGCACGGCGGGGATCACCTGGGCCACGGACTTGTGCCGCCCTGGGCCGGCGATGGTGAGATGCAGGAATTCCCACGGTGCATACACGCGCTTGCCGGTGGTCACCGACCGGCCCATGCGGATGCCCGGCTCGCTCGAGTCGATCTGCAGCCGCTGGGCGGTGTTCTCGGCCAGGGCCTGCAGCGCCATCTGGTCACGGCGGCTGGTCATGCGGCGGGCGGCCTCGTCGTTGGACTTCTTGGAGACGCCCGAGCGCCAGTTCTGCCGGACCAGGCGCCACACGGCCAGCCCGATGCCCACCACGACGACCAGCTCCACCAAGGCGAACACTGTGGCCGCCGTGGTCCACCGCCAGCTTCCGGTGGCCAAGCCGATCAGCGGGGTAAACAGGCCCACCGCCTCCCACGAACCCGTGGCCCACCACTGGGCGGCCAGCAGCGCCAGATAGGCCAGCACTGCCACGAGTGCGATGCCCCCTGCGGCGACGGCGACGCTGATCTGGGCAGGGGTCGCCCGATCCGGGTGGCGTGCCATCACGCACCCGCCTTCGCGAGCCGGACGGCGGCGTCGGGTCCGTCGTGGCCGCCGGTGCCCTCAACGGCGATCCGGTTGGCCCACTTCTGGTTGGTGTCGTTGAGCTGGATCTCCGCCTGGGTGAGGGCGGTCTGGATCGGGATCCCAGGGTTGGCGCCCGCCTTGACCAGGAACTTACCCCGGCCCGGTGGAGGCATCTCCTTGCCGGTCTTGTTGTCGATGGAGGGCGGGATGGACCATTCCACGATCAGCTCCCGCTCCCGGGTGGAGAGCGGAACGATCGAGTTGAGCGCGTCCATCTCGGCCCGCGGCAGACCGCCGAGGAACACCATTCCGGATCGCTCGACGAAGCCCTTGGCCTTCTCGCGGTCCTCCTGGTTGGGAAGGGAGAGCAGGTCGGCGGTGGAGTGCGTGGTCATGGACTGGCCGATGCCGATCTGCCGGTTCAGGCGGGTCAGCTCGTCCACCCGGTCTACGAGGCCGACGCCGGCCCGCAGGATTCGCCAGAGTTCGTCCAGGACCAGGAAGAAGTTGCGGCGAGGTGCCAGTCCGGCGTTGGTCAGCCGGTCGTGCGCCTCGATCGCAGCGAAGGCTTCGGCCCAGCAGGTGAGCAGCACCGCGCCTTCGAGGGTCTTCTCCGACGCGGGGATGGAGGACAGGTCGATGGAGACCGGCCGGTCCAGCGAGAGGCGCTCGCTGGTCTGCCGGTTGAAGGTCGCCGCCAGTGTGCCCTCTACCAGCGACATCAGGCTCTTCAGGAGCGGTTTGACGGCCGCGCGGTACTGCTCCTCGTCCTCGGCCAGTGTCATGTTGCGCAGCGCGTCGGGGCCGTCCTTGATGAGCTGGACCAGATCGCCGAGGAGCGCGGGCCGCCCCAGGTCGATGTCGTCCAGCAACTCGATGGCCTTGCCCAGAAGGGATTCCTCGTCACCGGTGATCGCCGCCTTGCGGACGATGGAGATCAGTGCCGCCACCATCGTCGAGCGGCGGCCGGTCGCCTCCTCCAGCAGACTGCGCCGGGCACTGCCGACTAGCCGCTGGGCGGCCGAGCCCATCTCGCCGAGATCGAGCGGGTTGAGGCTGCCCATGCCGCGGCCGAGTTGGATGACCTGGCCGTCAAGGGCCCGGGTCAGGTCGGTGTACTCGCCCTTGGTGTCGCCGGGCACGAGCGAGACGATGCCGCGGAAGTCCAGGCCGACCATCATCCGGCGGTTGACGGTGCTCTTTCCGAGACCGGGCTTGGCCAGCGTGAACATCGATGGGTTCGCGATCAGCGACGCCCGCTCGAACCAGGCGATGGGGTCACAGCACAGCGTCGCGCCGGTAATGATGTTGCGCCCCAACGGGACGCCCATCATCGGCGTGCCGGCGCCGACGACGAACGGCCACAGTCCGCACACCTGCTTGCTGGTGCCGCGGTACTCGGTGGGCATGTCCAGGTACGACACCCGGCCCCCGTTCGGGCCGAACATTCCACGGCCGCCGATCCGGGGCAGCCTGCCCCAGTTCCGCCCCTGCGCAACCGGCCCTTTCACCTCGTCGGCATCCGTCTTCCTGCGCCGCGCCATCGGTACGGTCCCCCTCTCACTTCAGCGTCTTGGGCAGCTTCAGCACGACGTGCTCGGGCAGGATCACGCCGATTGGCAGGGCGGCCAGGAACGCCGCGTCCTGGCTGCCCCAGGCATAGCGCAGCGCGATACGCGCCGGGGCGGACAGGTTGTCCACCGCGGTCTCGGCCGCGAGCATCCGGGAATTGCCCTCCTCATCGTCGCGGTCCATGACCGTGGCAGTGACGACGAGGCCGAAGAGAGTCAGTCCGGCGCCACGCGCCTCCTCCTGCCGGGTCTTGGCCGCCGCGAGGTACTCCGCCTCGGCGTGTGCCTGGCCGTTCCGGGTCGTCTCGGTGCGGCTGCGCGCCGCACGGAAATCCCGGTCGGCGATGGCCGCGGCCTCGGCCGGCGAGTGCGGCCGGTAGATAAGCGCGACCCGCTTGCGGTCGATGTCGTTGTGGGACGACAGCAGGTGCTTGAGCACGTCCGAGAAGACCTCGCCGCGGGGCGCCTCGCCCATCATCCAGGTGACGCTGGTCGCGCCGTCGTGCCAGTAGCTCTTGGCCTTGGCGTGGTGCGTGGTCGGTCCCGCCTGTGACCAGGTCAGGCCGGAGCCCCGGCCGGCCGCACGGGCCTGGTCGATGAGCTGGGAGACGCCCGGCTCGTATGCGGTGCGCACGATCTCCGTCAGTTCCGTCGCCGACAGCGGAGCGGCCGCCCCGGCACCGGTGGTCGCCAGCCGCGAGGTCAGTGACGGAAGACGGCGGCCGATCTCCACGGCCATCTCGGCGGCGGTCCGCTTGCTCCGCCCGACCGTGCTCGCGGCGTCGTACACGAACGACACATAGGTGTTGATCGTCGGGGAGCCGGAGGGGTAGTCCCGGTCGATGTCCGCCATGACGCGCTGCGCCAGCGGTGACGCGGTGGCCGCCCTCTGGTGACGGATCTCGTTGTGCAGCTTCTCGCCGGAGTCCGGAGCCACCTCCACCACGACCTGGAAACCGACCAGGTTCGGCTCGCCCGACATGGTCTGCATGAAGGCGCCCCAGTTGGCGACCCACGTGTCGATGTCACCCTGGTCGACCAGCGACCCGCCCTGTGCGCTGCAGGAGATCGTGACGGCGAAGTGCTCTACCTCGTGGTAGCGGATCATTCCGAACGAACGCCCCAGGCCGTCCGTGGCCTCGTACATGTCCGACCCCATGGCGAGGCCGGGCAGCAGGCTCTTTCCGCCGGGGACCTTGGAGAGGATGCCGGAGCGATACACGTTCTGACCTTTCATGACGCCCCGCCACCAGGCCAGGCGCGAGTAGAGCAGGGTTCCCGTGTGCCGTCCGTAGCGGTCCCGGACCGCCAGCGGTACCAGCACCACCGCACCGACGGCGAGTGTGATCGCCGCGATCCACAGGTTGAGCGGAGCAGCAGTGCCCGCGACGGCCAGGAAGAGGAACAGGACGGCGGTGGGGACCAGGCCCAGCCCGCCCAGGCCGGCCGACTTCGGGCGTCGCCAGTTTCCGTAGGTGCGCAACTGCTGTGCGTCAGGCGCCACTTGGGCCTCCCTCTGCTTCCTGATGGAATCCCTGGGCCGCGTCCTGCAGGCCGCCCTGGACCTGGTCCTTGGCGATCTTGGCGCCGGCCGCGGCCACGCCCACCGCTGCACCGGCCGCCGTGCCGACCGGACCGGCGGCAGAACCGGCGGCCGCACCACCGCCGACGGCGGTGCCCGCTCCAGCACCCGCACCCGCCGCACCCGCACCGGCGCCCGCGCTGCCGCCCGCCGCTGCTCCCGAGGACGCCCCCGTCCCGCCGGACGAAGCGGCACTGCTGCCGAGCGAGCCGCCGCCGGAGATTCCGGAGGAGCCCGAGCTGCTGAGGCCGACATTCGATGCGCCGCTGGGCGAGGAGTCGACCGTGGAGGACGCGCCGGAGCCGGGAGACGCCGTCGTGGATCCCGATGGTCCACTGGAAGAGGAGCTGTTGCTGCCGCTGTCGTAACCACCACCCCCGCCACCGCCGGCGGTGCCACCTGCAAGGGCCACACCGGCCGGCTGCAGCAACTTCATGAGCGCGGGCAGGACCAGGATCGTGCCCGACAGCAGGACGAAACCGGTGATGGTGCTGCCGAGATCCTTGTCCACGCCGTCACCCATCAGCCGGTACGCGGCCGCGTACACGGTCGCCGCAGCGGGCTTGAGCAGAATGAAGGCAAGGGTCCATGACAGGTAGCGGCCGAGCCAGCGGTTACCCATGCCAGTGAACGCGGTCGCGGCCGGAAGCGAGACAGTGCCGGCGAGCAACACAAGCACCGCGGCCCGGAAGTACATGAGGATCATCTGGAGCAGCGAGAAGATCGCCGCGAAGATCAGCAAGATCAAGGGGATGGCGGGGCCGCCAAAGATGCTGGACGATTCACCGATTGCTGCCGCGGCCATGCCAAGCTTCGCGGCCGCGTCACCGCCGAGGGATTCGTTGATGATCCAGTTGGTGTATGAGTCCCCGATCTCGGTGGCGATCGCGACCGTCGGGATGAACATGGTGTTGACCAGCACCAGCTTGACCATGCCGTGCAGGACGTTGCGCATCTGCTCGCCCGTGCCGCGCAGTTCGTACGCCATCTTGGCTCCGGCGATCACCAAGCACATCGCGGTGAGAGCGGACGACAGCCACAACACGTGGTTTTCCAACCACAAGGCCACGTCAGTGGCACCGTTCTGAACCGCCCCGTGTCAGGTAGAGACTCGATTCCGTGAAAGGATTGAGTCATGGCACGACCCTCCCGTTACCCGCTTGAGCTGCGCCGTCGCGCGGTGCGCATGGTTGCCGAAGTGCGCGACGACTACCCGAACGAGACGGCCGCCCTGCAAGCGGTGGCGGACAAGCTCGACATTGGTTCCCGCGAGACGCTGCGGAACTGGGTGAAGCAGTACGAGATCGACGCGGGGCAGCGTCCAGGGACGACGACGGAGGAGTCCGCCCAGCTCAAGGCGTTGAAGAAGGAGAACGCTGAGCTGAAGCGGGCGAACGAGATCCTGAAGGCCGCGGCGAGTTTCTTCGCGGCCGAGCTCGACCGGCCACACACGCGCTCGTAGCGTTCATCGACGAGCACCGGGACCGCTTCGGCGGGGTCGAGCCGATCTGCAGAACGCTCACCGCACACGACTGCCAGATCGCCCCTTCCACGTACTACGCCCATAAGAAACGCCTCGAAACCCCCTCTGCCCGTTCCGTGCGTGACGAGGAGCTCAAGGAGAGGATCCACGAGGTCTACACGTCCAACTACCGTGTCTACGGGGCCCGGAAGATCTGGCGCGAGCTGAACCGGCAGGGGCATGCGGTGGCCCGCTGCACCGTCGAGCGCCTGATGCGCGAGCTCGGCATCCAGGGCGCGGTGCGCGGCAAACGCGTCATCACCACGATCCCCGGCGGGCAGGCCGAGCGGGCCCCCGACCTTGTCGACCGCGAGTTCGTCGCCGGCGCCCCAAACCGCTGCTGGGTAGCCGACTTCACGCACGTGAAGACCTTCGCCGGCGTCGTCTATGTCGCGTTCGTCGTGGACACCTTCTCGCGCCGGATCGTGGGCTGGTCGGCCGCCACGGTGAAGGAGACGGTGTTCGTGCTGGACGCCCTGGAGATGGCGATCTGGCAGCGCGACCGGGACCAACACCCCATACAGCCAGGCGAGTTGGTACACCATTCGGACGCCGGGTCGCAGTACACGAGCTTCCGCCTCGCCGAGCACCTGGACGCCGCCGGCATCGCGGCGAGCATCGGATCCGTCGGTGACGCGTACGACAACGCCCTGATGGAGTCCACGATCGGCCTGTACAAAACCGAGCTGATCAAACCCCAGCGACCCTGGAAGACGCTCTCCCAGGTCGAGCTGGCCACCGCCGAGTGGATCGACTGGTACAACCACCGCGTGCGCCACGAGGCGCTAGGAGATCGTGTGCGGGTGCGAATCCCCACCGCCGGACCGCCGTAGAGGCCCGGTTGAAGCTGGAGGCAGTCCAACTCAGGGAACGCTGAGGAGGGCGGGAAGCAGCCTCGACAACGTCGGGACGAGTCGGCACTGCCAGACGGCTCGGGTCCGGCTAGCAAGGCCAGAAGGCGTAACGAAAGTGAATCAGCGTCCGAAGTCCCGTAACAGTACCTCCCGGCTCCAACCTGGCGGATATGGGCCGGGGTTGCAGTACGCGACCCGTCCTCCAAGGAGATGGGCCGACTCTGAAGCCGCCCGCGGTGAAACGGCTCAGAGGCCACGCTGAATACCTGCGGTGTAGGCGTGGCGATGCTGCCGGGATAGAGCTGGACGCCGACCTGGCCGAACGACTCCTAGTGAACGTGGGAACCACTCCCGGTCGCCCTCTCGCCGGACATCCGGTGCGGTGATGGGCAGGCCCGTTGTCGGCTGTTGGCCGTGGAGTGGGGCGGAGGCCCCGTAGTAGTCCGAGCGCGCGAAAGGCGCGTACACGGCGAAGGGGGCCAGCAAGTCAGCAGGGAGGGAACTGGAATGCCGGGAGGGCGTTGGTGAATACCGACGAACTGGAGTGGGCCTTGATGAAGGCCGAGCGCCGGGTACTGGAGATCCAGACCAAGCTGCACCGTTGGGCCGTAGATGATCCTCATCGGCGGTTTGACGACCTGTACAACCTCGTGACCGACCCCGCGTTCTTGCTTGTCGCATGGGACCGGGTTCGGAGTAACAGGGGAGCCAAAACCGCTGGGGTGGACGGCCGTACGGCTGCGTCCATTTCGCTGCAGCAGGGCGTCGAGGGTTTTCTCGGCGCGCTGCGTTCCTCTCTGAAGGATCGCAGTTTCCTGCCGCTTCCGGCACGGGAGCGACTGATTCCGAAACCGGGGTCGACAAAGCGTCGACGCCTGGGAATCAGTACGATCCGCGATCGGGTGGTGCAAGCATCCCTGAAGCTGGTGATGGAACCAATCTTTGAGGCAGATTTTCTTCCGTGCTCGTACGGATTCCGCCCCAACTATCGGGTCCACGACGCGGTGTCCGAGGTAAGACACTTGACTTCCCACTCTTACGAATGGGTGGTTGAGGGTGACATCCGGGCCTGCTTCGACGAGATTGCCCATCCGGCCCTTATGGACCGGGTGCGCCTTCGGATCGGGGACAGACGCGTCCTGGTGCTGGTGAAAGCCTTTCTGAAAGCGGGCATCCTCACGGAACACGGCTCGTTGAAGGAGAGTAGATCCGGTACTCCGCAAGGTTCGATCCTGTCGCCGTTGCTCAGCAACGTCGCCCTCGCCGTCCTGGACGAGCACTTCGCCCAGGCGCCAGGAGGGCCAGCGTCTACACCTAACGAGCGAGCGAAGCGCCGTCGCCGCGGTCTGCCTAATTACCGGCTCTGCCGGTACGCGGACGACTGGGTGATTGCGGTTACTGGCACGAAGGAAGACGCCTACACCCTCAAGGAAGAGGCAGCACAGGTGCTCAGCAGAATGGGGCTGCACCTGTCAGAGGAGAAGACCCTAATCACCCACATCAATGAGGGCGTGGACTTCCTGGGGTGGCGCATCCAACGCCATCGCAAGAAGGGCACGGACCGATGGTACGTCTACACCTACCCAGCCAAGAAGGCACTTCACGCCGTCATGGCCAAGGTCAAGACGATCTGCCGACAGGTCAACACAAACCAACCATTGGACGAACTCCTACGCCGACTCAACTCGGTGTTGCGAGGTTGGACCATGTTCTTCCGGCCGGGGGTGTCTAGCGCTACCTTCCAATACCTGAGCGCCTACGCATGGCGTCGGGTCATCAAATGGATTCGTAGCAAGCACCGCCGAATGAACTGGAAGGAACTGCGTCGCCGTTACTGCGGTGGCGAATGGTGGCCCAGAGGGCAGGAACGGGATCTATTTGACCCGGCAAAGGTGCGCACTACGCGTTACCGCTACCGAGGATCACGAATTCCGTCCCCCTGGCCGCTGGCGATAGCATGAGGACCGGACGCGGGCCCGAACTGGGGCTTGTGGAGAGCCCGTTGCGTTGACGAGGCGCACGGCGGGTTCGGAAGGCGGTCCGGGGAAACGGGCTGGTCGAAAGGCCAGTACCGCGCCCCGGGCCGACCTTACCGACTCCACGGTGAGATAGGGCACATCCCGCCCGTCGAATACGAAGCCAACTACTACACCGAACTCAAGAAACCCCAGGTCATCACCACGATCTGAGATCTCTACCGAACCCGGGGCGGTTCAGATCAAGCCGTCGTTCCTGTGGATGATGTACCGCTGCGGATGGGGCACCAAGGAAGGCCAGGAAACCGTCCTCTCCATCGAAATCACCCGCGAAGGCTTCGAGTGGGCACTGGAACACGCCTGCCTGTCCCACTACGAACACGGGCTCCACACCGACCGCGCCACATGGAAACGCCAGTTGAAACGGGCCCCGGCCCGGGTGCAATGGGACCCCGAACGCGACCTGCGCCTTCAACCACTGCCCCACCGGTCGCTCCAGCTCGGCCTTGCCGGCGAAGCCGCACGCCTCTACGCCGACGAGTGGATCGTTTCCATCGTCGACATCACCCCGCTCGCCCACACGGTCCACGCCCGTGTACGGGACGGAGACCTGGACACAGCCCGGAAACTCCTGCCCCATGAACGCCTGTACCCCGTGAGCGACGGAATCCTGGCCCATCTACACCGATGAACCAGACCTGCTCATTGAGATGCTCTTTAAGCACCCCGAAGCCCCAGGCCGCTGGAATTCGCCGGCAGCCCGGGGCTTCACTCCGTCGGTCGTGTTCTGGTGTCAGTCCATGGACTCGTCCCCCTCTGCCAGCCCCTGCATGATCCGGTCGTTCACCTCCTGCTCTTGGCCGTCGACGCACTTGGCGTAGATCTTCAACAGGACATCCACCGAGTGGCCCGCGCGAGCGGCGACCTCCGGGGCCGGGACACCCGAGTTGGGCCACTGGGACACGCCAGCGTGCCGGAGGTCGTACGGCCGGAAGGCCAGGACCGAGGAGACCTGATCGGGGACGAGCGCCAGTTCCCGAGCCCGCTTTTACGCCCGGGAGTACGACGAGGCCGCGATCACGTTGCCCCGCTCGCTGGAGAACAGCCGGCCGCCCTCCGCCGTGCCGACAGGTGCTCGCGGAGCAGCCGCACCAGCGGAGGCGGGATCGGCACGATCCGCACCTCTCCGCGGGTCTGCTGCTTCAAACCGCGCTGATCGTGCGCTTCCCCAAAGGCTCATGGCGTCCACCACCTCTCTGACCAGGTGAACGCATCCGGGCCAAGTCACGATGGCGCCCTCGGACGTCCCGTTGCGCACGTCAGACAGCGCGCAAACACACAAGAAACCGAGGCATACGGCGAACTCCTCCGCCGAGCTGTCCGGGAAGACAAGAGGTAGGATAAGTAGCATGTCTGAGACTACCGGCAAGTATTCCATCACGATGCCGCGCGACATCGCGGAAGCGGCCAAGGCCCGCAGCGGACCCTCCGGGCTGTCCGCCTACGTAGCCGCCGCCGTGGCCCGCCAGATCGAACGCGACAACCTCAACGAGATCATCCAGGTTGCCGAGGCCGAGCACGGACCCGTCACCGACGAGGAGATCCAGGCTCTGCGCGATCAGCTCCACCAGGCCCGTCAGCAGCAGACACGAGGCGGGGCAAACGCCGCATGACCCGCTCCCCCGCCGTCCCCGGCGGCACCCTGGTCCTCGACAGCGAGGGCCTGGCCAAGGCCGTGCTGCGTGACCGCACTGTCACCGGCTGGCTCGCCCTCGCCCGCGCCGACGACCTGCGGGTGATCACCTCCGCGGCAACTCTTGTCGAGGTGGTCCACCCTCGGATCAACCGACCGGCCCTGGAGTGGACGCTCTCCCGCCTGGTCGTCGAACCGGTCACCGAACCCATCGCCCGCCACGCCGCCGCCCTCCTCGCCGACGCCGGCCTGCACGGCCACAAGAACGCCATCGACGCCATGCTCGGCGCCACCGCCCTCGCCGCCCATGGCCCCGTCACCGTGCTCACATCCGACCCGGACGATCTCACCGCACTGTGCGGAGGACGTGTCACCGTCATCAAGGTTTGACCTCCAGCATTTCGCGGCGCAGGTCAGGACCGACGGTCGGCGCCCGCACCAGCCAGAGCGGCCCGGTAACGATGCCGCCGCCTCCGCTGCACCAAGCCCGCGTCGGCAGCGTGTCCATCAGGCGGCGTCCGCCAGGCTTCAGCGTCCTGTCGCATCGAAGCGCTGGCCGCAGTGGTCTGAGTACCGAACTGTGATCTCGCTTGTACTGAGTCTGCCGACAGGGGAGACTCAGGTGCGCATGCGGACGATTGACGGGGGACGGGCATGATACGGGCCTGGACGGTGCGGGGCGGGCAGTCCGGGGAACGGGAGCAGGTTGCGCTCTCCGAAAAACTGGCGATCGTCGGCTGGAAGGAGCTCGGCGACCTCGGCGACTGCTCTTCAGCCGACGACATCGGTGATTTGCTGGCCAAGGCGTACCCGGGCGAAGCGGTGGGCACCATCGACAGCTGGAAGCGCCAGCTCTGGCGCTTCATCACGATGGAGATCGGCGACTACATCGTCATGCCGCGCAAGCACCTGTCGGTCGTGGCCCTCGGCGTGCTGACCGGACCGTACGAATTCCGGGCCGAGGCGCCCCCGGGTTTCCGGCACGTGCGGAGGACGAGCTGGGTGCGCCCGTCCGTGGAGCGAGCTGCCATTCGGGGTGATCTACGCGACAGCATGGGGGCCTTCCTCACCGTCAGCGAGTTGAGTCGGCGCGACGCCGCGGCACGCGTCCAGGCTCTCGCCAAGACGGGGACGGACCCGGGTTACATGGGCGACGGCGAGCCCCCGGGCAGCCCGGAGGACTTGGTGACCGATGTCAGGGACAGCGGCACACGGCAGTTGACCGCCCGTGATCTGATCGGCTTGTGGGGGTGGAAGCGGCGCACCTCGGACGTCACCGACTTGGTGGACCAGCACCTCGCGGAGCTCGGGCTCCGGGTCGATCCTCACTTCGGCGACGGGCAATTGGACGGCCTCGTCACCGTGTCCGCGGAGGGGTCCACAGAGCTCGGAGACGGCATCCGTGATCAGGCGCGGGGAGATGACCAGCAGGCACGTCCGAACGCCGATGGCCCGCGTGACCGTGACCTGACCTGGCGTATCGGCAACCTTCCGTTCGTCCAAGAGGTCGTGACGGTCCGGGCGGGCGATGCACTGAGCCGGGCAATCACCCCGATGGTCGAAAGGGACTTCTCCCAGCTTCCGGTGGTGGACCACAACAACGTGCTGCGTGGGGTCGTCACCTGGGAGGGAATCGCACGGGCGCAGCTGGGCGGCAGGACTGCCACGGTGGCCAACGCCCTGGATCCGCATCCCGAGACCGCCCGCGTGGAACATGCCCTTTTCGACCGGATGGATCGCATCCAGCGGAGCGGCTTCACGATCATCGTGGATGGCGAGAACACGGTGATCGGAATTCTGACCTCGACCGATCTCGCGGGGCAGCTGAAGCAGCGCATCGAGCCGTTCATCCTCCTGGAGGAGCTGGAACGGCGGCTGCGCCGTTTGAGCAAGCGCTTCTCCGCCGACGAGCTGCCGAAGCAAATACGCAGGACAGTGGAGCGCGGTCAGCATCCCAGTCTCGGCCAGTACGTCTTCCTGGTGGAGGACGCCCACTGCTGGGACAGACTGCAGTGGCCCTTCGAACAGCAGGACATCAGCCGACGGCTGGCCACCGTGCGGGACTACCGCAATGACCTCGCCCACTGGGCGGTGGATGCGCCTGCCGAGGATGCCGCGGCTCTGGCCGCTACGAGCGGGTTGCTCAGACTCCTGAAGCTCGTGGATCACGACCCGGCCGTCTGACGCTCGTCCCGGCATGACTCGGGCGGCCCCACAGAAACGCGTGGGGCCGTCGGTCCGCTCCGCGTCGGGTGGCAGCGGAGCACTCCACCAGACCGTCAACGGGCGAATCGCCGACCGGAGGCGGCGCTTACGACTTCCATCCCGTCCCGGCGGTCGTACACGGTTGGCAGAGAACCAAACGACCCACTCTCTGCGGTGTCTCACGCCCCGACTGTATGGTCGTCGCCCCGGACCTACCCCGAAAGGCGCCGCATGACCAAGCCGGCCACCGTGGACCTGACGAAGGCCGTCCCTACGGTCTCCCTGGCCAAGCACGGCGTGACGTCGGGGCTGATCAGGGTCAACCTCAACTGGACCTCGCCACAGGCCGCCGCTCGGCGGACGGCTGGCGAGGCGCGTGGTCTGTTCGGCCGGATCCGGGCGTCGCTGCGGTCGGCCGCGACCAGGACGGTGGATCTCGACCTGGGCTGCATGATCCGCTGCACCAATGGCTCCAAGACCGTGGTACAGGCGCTGGGCAACGCGTTCGGCGCGGTGGACCGCTTCCCGTACGTCGGGCCTCGACGCGGACGACCGGACCGGGGCGCGGGAGACCGGAGAGAACCTCGTCCGTGGTGAAGGCGTTCGGGGCGAAGGACGGGCACGGTTGGCTGACGTCCGGAGCCGTTCAGAAGGCGCACACGACGTGGGGCGAGCAGGTCCAGGACCTCATGAACCTGTTGTCGGCGGACAAGGGGGCACTGCGGGCCGCCAACACCACGTTGCACGGCACGGATGTCGATGTCGCCGCAGGAATGCGCAGGCCGTCGGTGCTCGACCAGTACTCACAGCCGCCTCAGAAGTGACCTCTCCTGATTCGACTCGTACGCCATCGCACTCAACGGGGACCCGTGCCGACGTACCAAGAGATCACGACGACCGACCTCTCCACGCTCACCACGGCCGCGGACCGTTGGGAGGGGATGGCGAAGGAGTTCCACAAGCAGGAGACAGCGTACGGGAAGAACGTGCACGGCATCACCCTCGGCTCATCATGGACGGGGTTCAGCGGGGATGTCGCCCAGAAGCGTCTCGGCATCACTCTCAAGGAATTTCAGAAAGCCCAGGTCGAGGCCAAGGCGATCGCCTCGGTCCTTCGCGATGCGCACACCGAGTTCGTGGAACTGCGCAAGAAGCTGGAGTCGGCACGAGACGACGCCATTGCCCAGGGGATGAAGGTGTCGGACCAGGGCACGGTCTCGTTCGACACCGGGAAGCTCAGCCCGGGGGACCGTCAGGCACTGGCACACGACCCCGACTATCAGGAGAGCATCCATAGGTCCGTCGCCTCCTGGCAGGCTCGTATCGACCAGTGTGTGAAGGACGTGGGCGCCGCCGACAAGGACGTCGAGTTCGCTCTCCAGACCATAGTGGTCGATACCGACGTCACCGACGGCACCCTCAACGGCTTCAACGGCAAGGCGCAGGGCGATCTCGGCAAGTACAAGGCCGAGGAACCACCCGAGGACAGGGCCCACACGAAGACCGACGGGTGGCAATGGCACGGCGAGGGCACGGCGGCGGGCCCCAGCGCCGGCGCCTCCGCCAGCGGTCCCAAATACGGAAAGGAAGGCTCGGCCAAGGTGTACGCCGACCTCGATCACCTGGCCGGGAAAGGAACCCTGTCCGACGGCGACCTGGAGCTCTCCACGGTTGGCGACCTTGAGGTAGGGGCCAGGGCGTGGGCGTCCGGCGCTATGACGGACAAGGGAATCGCCGGATCCGTCGAAGCGTCTGCGGGAGCGCGGGCCCTGGCGGAACGGCGAGGCGACTACGGGTATCTCGGCGGCACCTACGTGCGGGGGACCGGATTCGACGGTGCCGAAGCCCAGGCCGGTGCCGGAGCAGACCTCGAAGGCCTCAACGCCAAAGCGAAGGCGTTCGCCGGGGCGAAGGCCGGAGTCGCCGGGGGAGGCGAGATCGCGGGCATCGGCGCCGGCGCCACGGCTGAGGGGTGGGCCGGTGCGGGCGCGGAGGCCAAGGTGTCCTTTGGCAAGGGAGACGACGGTAAGTTCCATATCGGCACGAAGGTGGGCCTCGCGCTCGGGCTCGGAGGTGCCGTGGGCGCGGAGTTCACCGTCGACCCGCATAAGGTGAGCGCCGCTGCCGGCGATGCGGCCGACGCCGTAGGTGGCGCGGTGGATGCCATCGGCGATGCCGCAAGCTCACTCACGGACGACATCGCCAGTTTGCTCTGATGAACCACTCCGTGGAAGGAACGACTCCCATGGCCTCGCCCCTGCCGGTACCGATCGAATTCCGCCTTCCGGACGGCTGGCGCCCGGCCCCTCCGGACGAGGTCGGCGCCTCCGGGGCAGCCTTTGTCGCGCTTCATCCGGAGCCTGACGCCGGTTTCACCGCGAACATCACCATCGACGGCGAGTTCCCTCCCGACAACGTGGGGTTGCCTGAACTCGCGGATGAGTCGGTGCAGCGCTTGCACGAAGTCGCCGAGTCGGTGGTGGTGCTGAACCGACACGAGGTCGGCTCCGAGGCCGCGCCCGCACTGACACAGAGGCTGACGTTCTCGGCCGTCGTCGGCGGTATGCGCCGTGATCTCGTTCAGTCCCAGGTGTACTTGGCCATGCTGGACGTCGACGACCCGCGCAAGCGTGTGGTGATCCGGACGTACCTGACTGCCACCGCGGCACAGCACGACACCGTTCTGCCGGATTTCCAGGAATTCGTTCGGACGGTCCGCCCGGACACCGGGGCGGTGCCCTAGCGTGTCGCACCACACCCGAGATGTCACGTTGAGTGACTAGACGTTCATGGATGGTGGTTTGATGGGCCTTTTCGACATATTCACTGGCACCAAGCGCCCGAAAGGCGGCGTCGCACCGCGATCCGTCGAGGAGGTCTGGGCGGCACTGCTCCAAGTCAGCGGGCCGGACACATCTCATGTTGTGCGCGATGGTGCCGCTGAGGGGGCCGATCTGGTCGCGGAATGGCGTATTCGGGATCCAGCCTGGCACACCTTCTTCGCCCGGACCCAGGTGAGCCGGACCCTTCAGATCAGGATGCGCTTGGTCCCGGAGAGCCGCGAAGTCCGCGCTATCGACCGCGAGTGGGAAGTCACCTGGATCGGAAGTACGCCCAGGTTGGCGCCGCCGGCAGAGCAGTCCCGCGGGCAGGTGAGAACGGTTTCCCGACGCTGGACGGTCGAGCGGGGGGCCGACGGCCGCCTCCAGAAGACGGAGGAGTTCCTCTTCGATTCCGCGGCACTGAAGGCACCTCTGCAGGAGGCTGTCCTCGGAGCGGGGTGGACCTGGCGCGGGGTCCTGTTCACCTTGTGATCGCCCCCGCCCGCAACTCGACCTGTCTCCGCCAGGCCTGACCGGGCCAGAGCCAGGCCACCGCCCTCGGCGGGGCGAAGTCCTGTGCCGCTCCCCAGCAGGCAACCCGCCGGGAGGCGACCACTCCGGGTAGGGCCGCGGGTCTCGGTGAACACCGTCGCGTAGCTTCACCGAGGAACCGCCTGCGTAGAAGGGTCTCCACAGTGCGAGGGGATCGACACCGAACCGATCGCCGTCCGAGGGCTCACCCTTCGCGGTGTCCGTCCCGCCCGTGGAGGCGTTCGGACCCGTGCCGCCCGGCCGGTGCGGAGTCGTAGCGGTCCGGATCGGCGTCGTAGGCGGCTGCACAGCGGGCGGAGCAGAAGTGGCGGGCGCCGGTGGCGGTGTCCCGGTGCTCGGGGGCTGTCGCGGGGTTGACCCGCATTCCGCAGACCGGGTCGATCGCGGTGTCCGCCGGGTCGGCGTGCAGGGGGTGCTGTGCGGCCCGGTCCGCGGCGGATTCGACCATCGGCTGCACGGGCCCGGCCTCGGCTTCGGGCAGTGGGTCGGGGTGCCAGCGGCGCAGCCGGGAAGCGTTGGTGACGACCGAGAGGGAGGACAGGGCCATGGCCGCGGCGGCGATGATCGGGCTGAGCCGGATGCCCCACAAGGGGTAGAGGGCGCCTGCGGCGATGGGAATGCCGACGGCGTTGTAGACGAGGGCGAAGAACAGGTTCTGCCGGATGTTGCGCATGGTCGCGCGGGACAGCCGGATCGCGGTGACGACGCCGGACAGCGAGCCGGAGATGAGGGTGACGTCGGCGGCTTCGATGGCGACATCGGTTCCGGTGCCGATGGCCAGGCCCACATCGGCCTGGGCGAGGGCGGGAGCGTCGTTGATGCCGTCGCCGACCATGCCGACGGTGCGTCCCTCTCCCTGGAGGCGGCGGACCTCGTCGGCCTTGTGCTCGGGCAGGACTTCGGCGAGCACCCGCCGTACGCCGACCTGCCGGGCGATGGCGGCGGCGGTGCGGGCGTTGTCGCCGGTGAGGATCACCGTCTGGATACCGAGGCGGTGCAGGGCGGCGATGGCCTGGGCCGAATCGCCCTTGACGGTGTCGGCCACCGCCAGCACTCCGGCCGGACGTCCGTCGACCGCCGCCAGAACGGGGGTCTTGCCCTGTGCCGCGAGGGCATGGGCGGTCGTGGCGAGGTGATCGGAGTCGATGCCGACGTCCGCGAGCAGCCGAGCCGTGCCCACGAGGAGCGCCTTGCCGTCCACGGTGGCCTGGATGCCCTTGCCGGTGACCGAGTCGAAGGCCGTTGCCGCCGGAACGGTGAGGCCGCGGGTGCGGGCCCCGTCGGTGATCGCGGCAGCGAGAGGGTGCTCGCTGTCGGCCTCGGCGGCGGCCACAAGGCGCAGCAGTTCGTCCTCGGTGAAGCCGTCCGCGGTGCTCACGTCGGTCAGCACCGGTGTGCCCGCCGTGACGGTGCCGGTCTTGTCGAGCACGACAGTGTCCAGCTTGTGGGCGGTTTCCAGGGCTTCGGCGGAACGGATCAGGATGCCCGCCCGAGCACCCTTGCCGGTGCCGACCATCACCGACAGTGGTGTGGCCAGGCCCAGTGCGCAGGGGCAGGCGATGATCAGTACGGAGACTGCGGAGACCAGCGCCAGGGTGAATGCGGGTGCCGGACCGATCGTGTACCAGAGGGTGAAGGTTGCGATCGCCACCGCGATGACCGCGGGCACGAAGTACCCGGAAATCGCGTCGGCGAGCCGCTGGATGGGCGCTTTGGACGCCTGGGCCTGCTGCACCAGCCGGACGATCTGCGCCAGCATGGTGTCGGCCCCGACCCTGGCCGCCCGCACGCGCAGGCTTCCGGTCCCGTTCACGGTGGCGCCGATGACGGTGTCCCCGGCACGCTTGGTGACCGGCATCGGCTCACCGGTGACCATCGACTCGTCCACCGCCGACGTGCCGGACAGGACCTCGGCATCGACTGGGATCTTCTCACCGGGCCGCACCAGGATCTCGTCGCCCGACACGACCTCCTCGACCGGGATCTCCGCCTCGGTCCCCTCCCGGATGACGTGTGCCGTACGCGCCTGGAGTCCCAGCAGCGCGCGGATGGCCTCACCCGTACCGGCCTTGGCGCGGGCCTCCAGGAGTCGTCCGAGCAGGATCAACGTGAGGATGACCCCGACGGCCTCGAAGTAGACCTCGCGGAGGTTTTCCGGCAGCAGGTGCGGTGCCAGGGTGACCAGCACGCTGTAGCCGTACGCGGCCGACGTACCCAGCGTGACCAGGGAGTTCATGTCCGCGCCACGGTGGCCCAGGGTCAGCCAACCGATGCGGTGGATCGGCCAGCCCGTGTAGAACATCACGGGCGTGATCAGGGCCAGCTGCAGCCAGTGGTTGAGCATCCAGCCGGGTACCCAGTCGGCTCCGAACAGCTCATGGGCCATCACCGCGACCAGCACCGGGAACGTGAGCACCGCGCCGACCGCGACACGGCGTCCCAGGTCCGCGATCTCCGCGCGCCGCTCGGCTACGTCCGCTGCCTCGGTGTCGGCGGCCGACACCTGCTCGTGTGGCCCCCCGGCCGTCACGGCGGTCGCCCCTCCGTCCGTTCCTCCGTCCGTTCCTCCGTCCGTCACGGCGGTCGTCCCGTCGACGGCGGGCGGCCCGTCACCCGGTTCCGTCGCCGGCTCGACCACGAGCGTGCCGCGGATCATGTTCATCCCGCAGGCGAACCCGAACGACCCCGCCTGCTGGGGGCGCAGGTGTACGGTCGTGCGCTGGTAGGCGGGGAGCAGTTCGTTGACCCGCAGGTCGGGGAAGACGACCCGGTTGGTGCACTCGCCGGATTCCTGCCGGTCGAAGACGAACTCCACCGGCACGCCCTGCCGCACCCGGATCACATCCGGGCTGTAGCCGCCCCGCACGGTCACCTCAACCCGCTGCACCCCACCTTCCATGCGGGCGGTGCGGGCGCGGCGCGGGCCGAAGAAGAACCAGCCCAGTGCGGCGATGAGCACGGTGGCCAGGGCCGTCACGACGATGTCCGCGGTATCCATGGCAGACCCTTCTCTCTGTCCGGCTACCTCCCACCCTCAGCCCGGTACCCCTACGGGGTAAGGACTGAACGGTCCCTCCGTCCCGCCCGTCCGGCCCATGAAAGCCTCTGGCCAAGAGCGACGCCGGCGGTGAGGTGGTGGGCATGACGGAGGCGCCGCAGCCCGCGCCTACGAAGGGGTGGTGGACCGCGATGGTCTGGTACGACCACCATCCCAGCGGATGGGGAGGGCTCGCCATCTCTGCCGGCGTGGTCCTCTTCTGGGCGGTGGTCATCACCTTCGCCAAGCGGTGGTCATCGCCTTCGGTGTCCTGCTGTACCGTCCCGCTCCCGGGGCACGCGGGGCTCCCGGGGCACGCGGGGGCACACCTACTGACCATTGCCTCCCGCCCACTCGGTGTGCCGGCCGACCCGGACACCGCCCCGGTCCAGGGCTCTCGCCTGGTGCCGATGGCGCAGTCGAGCCCCGGCCCCGCCTCGCAGGCGACTAACCTGCCTCCGCGTTCGATCCCGCCTGACCACGCAGGAGGGAGGTGACGCGACAACGAGCGTGGAGGAACCGATCAGCTGCCGTCCTGGACAACTCGGCTGACGGTCCGGTGTTGCCGGTCGGGCAGTGCACGAATGCCACGCCCTCTAGACTCGACACTCGCATGACTCGACGATCAACTGCCGTAGACGATCAACTGCCGTAAGGGACCATATGTTTCAGGACGCTCCGATCTACCACCAGCTTGTCGCGGAGCGAGGCGACGTACCGGCAAGCGTTCGTGACGCGGCCGCGAGCATACACAGGCAGCTTGAGACCGTGATGGCCACGGGAGTGTCCCCCGGTGCCTTCGAATCCAGCGCCCCCGCTGCCGGCCCGGCGATGCGCCCGATGTCTGCCCTTCCGGCCGCATCGCAACAGCGCTAGGGACCCCTAGCACTCCAGCTGGGGAGACCCGGTCCGCAGGCGGAAGGGAGTACCGCACGGTGTTCGAGGAGCGGTCGGTCAAGACGCTGGGTCCGTGAAGAACCGCTTGTCCAGCGCGGTGCCCGGGAGCTGGGTCGTGCTCAGCGCTGGCCGCGGGCGCGTCACCGGACCGCTTTCGGCAGATGAGTTGACCTCTCCCGCACATCGACTGCCGCGGCGCAGAGGGGATCGCCTGTCCCGAGTGGTGCGTCCCACGACGCGGTCGAGGTGATGGTCTGCCGGGGTGTCGTTCGCTTCCGAGGTCACACGCTGCGGCGGCGCAGGGTGAGCCAGGTGGGCCTCGCCGCTTTGCCGGGCTGATCCGTGGCCCGTAGCTCGACCAGGCTGGGGAACCGAGTACGCAGCTCCGATTCGATGCGGGAGCGGAGGGTGAACCCGGCAGCCGGGCAGTGCGTGCAGGCGCCCGCCAGTCGCACCTCCGCGCGCCGGGCGTGGGCGGACTCGATCGTTGCTTCGCCGCCGTGGGAGCGAATGTAGTCACCGACGGATCCGTCCAGGACGTCTTGCAGCGCGGCGCGCAGCATGTCGTCCTCGGTGACCGGGTCGGCCGGCCGCCACCGCTGAGGGTGCTGCAGCGCGGCGCTGAGCGCATCGCGCACCCGCGCTCCCGCGCCGGACCAGCTCTGGCCGTCGGCGAGCCGGATCACCACGGCCTGGGCCTCCACCTCGATGGAGGTGACGTCTTCGAAGTGGAGCATCTGCCCGAGGTCGTCCGGCGCTTCGGCGATCTCTCCGACGACTGGCAGCGTGCCTGCGGGGACCACCCAGCGGACGACCTGCGGATCGGCCGTGGCCTCAGGGTGCATGGGAACGACGCTCACGCCAGGAGCCCCACGAGGGTGTGCGTCAGGAAGGCCATGGTCCAGGCCAGCACGAACATGTACCCGAAGGCGACCGCGGGCCATCTCCACGAGCCGGTCTCACGGCGCATGACGCCGATGGTCGACATGCACTGCAGCGCGTAGAGGAAGAAGACCAGCAGGGCGGCCGTCGTGGCTGGAGTGAAGAGCTTGTGTCCCTGGTGCGGCCCGTCGGCGTAGGTCATGTGCTTCAGGGTCTCGGCCGGCTGGTCGGGGTTCTGGGCGGCGGCGACCTGGCCGAGGGTGGCGACGAACACCTCGCGGGCGGACAACGATCCCAGCACGCCGACGTTGATCCGCCAGTCGAAGCCGAGAGGTGCGAAGACGGGTTCGACGGCATGGCCGATGTCGGCGGCGTAGCTGTGGTCGACCTCGTAGGCCGAGACCGCGGTACGGTCGGCCGGATCGACCCCGGCGGAACGCAGTTGCGCATCGCTGTGCATGGGCAGGCTGAGCAGGAGCCAGAGCCCGATGCTGGCAAGCAGGATGATCCGGCCGACCTTGTACAAGAAACCCTTGCAGGCGCTCCAGATGGCGTCGGCCACCGACCGCAGCCGCGGCAACCGGTACGACGGCATCTCCATGTAGAACGGAAGTACTGGCCCACCCCGGGTGCTGAAGCGTTTGAAGACCCAGGCCGTCACCATGGCCGAGAGCGCACCGACCAGGTACAGACCGAACATGACGACGCCTTGGGCACCGAAGGGGCCGACCCTGCTGGTGGGACCCACCAGCAGGCCGGTCAGCAGCACATAGACCGTCAGCCGCGCCGAGCAGGTCATCAGCGGCGCGCCCATCATGGTCGCGAAGCGGTCCTTGGCCGACGGCAGGGAGCGGGTGGCCATGATCCCCGGGATGGCACAGGCGAGGGAGGACAGCAGGGCGACGAACGCCCGGCCCTCCAGCCCGGCCTTGGCCATGATCCGGTCCATCAGGAACGCCGCACGGGAGAGGTAGCCACTGCCCTCCAGCAACGAGATCATCAGGAACAGCAGGGCGATCTGTGGCAGGAAGACCAGTACGCCGCCCACGCCGCCGATCAGGGCATTGCCGAGGAAGCCGGAGAGCAGCGGGTTCGAGACGTACTCGGTGACGAGTGTGCCGAGCCAGTCGAAGAGGCTCTGTACCGCGTCCTGCATCGGTGCCGCGACGGTGAAGATGATCTGGAAGAACGCGAACATGGTCGCGAAGAAGATGAGCGTGCCCCACAGCGGGTGCAGCAGCACGGCGTCGATGCGCCGCGTGCGGCGATCGGCCTCGGGTACCTCGTAGCCTGCGCTCTGCAGTAGCGACTCCACCCAGGCCCGTCTCTGCGAGGGGTCGGTGGGGGGCGGGACGACCGGCCTTTCCCATGCGGCCCAATCGAGCAGCGTGGAACGCAACCGCGCCAGGTCGTTGCGTGATCCGCTGGTCACCCCGACGACCGGCACACCCAGTGCACGACGGAGCGCCGAGACGTCAAGGCTGCCGCCGCGGCGGGCCAGTTCATCGCGGAAGGTGAGCACCACGCAGATCGGCAGGCCGGTCTGCATGACCTGGGCGAGCAGCCCGAGGGAGCGACGCGCTGTCGTCGCGTCGATCGTGACGAGAATCCCGTCGGGCGTACCGAGTTCCGGATTGTTCGGATCGAGGACATCGGCGACGATCTGTTCGTCCGGACTGATCGGGTCGAGACTGTAGGTGCCGGGCAGGTCCTCGATGAGCACCTCGTGCTCGCCGACACGGGCCAGGCCCTCATAGCGCGCGACGGTCACACCGGGGTAGTTGCCGGTCTTGGTCCGCAGACCGGTCAGGGCGTTGAACAGCGTGCTCTTGCCCGAGTTCGGGCTGCCCACCAAAGCCAGGCGGGTTTCGCCGGTGACCTTCTGCGCCACCGACCCGCAGTGCGCGCTCATGCGGTGCGCCGCACCTGGATGCTGACGGCCTGCGCTGTGCGCAGTGCCACCTCGTAGTCCACGACCCGGAAGACCACAGGGTCACCGAGCGGCGCCTTCCGCAGCACGGTGACCTCGGCGCCGGGGGCGAACCCCAAGTCGAACAGCCGTCGCGCGGTGCTCGGCTCGACCGACTCGTCGATGCCGGTGACGTGGCCGCTCATCCCGGGTCGCAAGTCGGCCAGTCGCGCACCCCGCGTGGAACTCACCGGCACGTCCGCACCGTTGTTCCGGTGCGCGCCCCGTTGCACTGAGAGCATCGACATCCTCAACCCCGGCATCACCTGAAGGAGCAACAGAATAACTTAGGGAAGGCTAACCTTTTCCCACGATGGGGGCAATGCGGCACGGACTGCGATGTGGACCGACCGGCGACCGGTCTGGGCGCGGAGACGATCTCGCGAGGTCCTACCTCGGCAAAGCCGAGCAGAAGAGTCACCAGGGCTGCGACCAAGGCTGAGGGATCACCGGTCACAGGATCATGACCCACCTGTTTCGGCGCCGGCCCGCTGCCCACCACCAGGTCTTCGTGGTTCGGCGGGAACTCAGGTCCGAGCGCAGGTCCGTGTACGGCGATTCCGCCGTGGCCATGGCCGAGTCCAGGCGCGGCCAGCACGACCGCTGACACCCGTCACCGATCGGCACGACACGGATCACGGCTTCGGGGCCGACGGGAACACGGTGAACCCCTACCCGACGACGTATCCGTCACCCGACGATGTATCCGACTTTCCCGGCTCCCGGGCATTTCACCGACCTTTACGGGAAACAACCGGCAGAATGCTGCGTCGCCGCGACTCCCGACCGGATCACGCGGGAGGGCCGTGGAAGAATCAAGCGATCTCGGACCGGCCGAAGTGGAACGGCATGAAGGAATTAACGGCACTGATACAGGCGCTCACCGGACTGGCATGGCCAGCGATCGTCGGCATTACGCTCTGGCGGCTCTTCCCGACATTGAAGGAAATCATGCGTTCGCGCGGTTTCACGGTGAAGGTCGGGCAGGCGGAGCTGAGCGTTCAGGAGGTGTCGGAACAGGTCCTCAAAGCCACCGCGGACATGCAGGGACACCTGGCCACCGTCATGGCACACCAGACATCCGAAGCAACGCCCCCCACGCAGATCCTCCACAGAATCCTCTGGGTCGACGACCATCCGGAGAACCATGCTTACATGGCAGAACAGCTGAGAACCCTCGGCGTTACCGTGCAGACCGCCACGTCCACCTCTGCCGCGAACCGAGCCATCAGCATGAGTTCCGAACCATTTGATGCCATCATTTCCGACATGAGCAGGGAAGAGGGCGGCACCACCAACAGGGACGCCGGGCTTGATTGGATACGCGAGGTTCGCGGTCAAGGATACGAAACGCCCCTGTTCATCTATGCCTCACCACAACAAGCGAGCAGGATCTCGGAGATCACCGACGCCGGCGGGAACGGCGCCACAAGCTCATTCTCGGAACTGTTCAACCTCCTGAGAAGAGTGGGCGAGTTTCCGCGCCATGCCGTATGACCATTCCGCACACTGCCGCTGCCGTGAAGCGGTGCGACCGCGCCGTGCCGGTGCCGCGGGCGCGGGGCTCCGGACCCGTGGCACCGGGTAACGGATGACGGGCAACGTCCGGTGCCGATCGGGCCCGCGCCGCGGACCCCTGAGAGTCCGCACGATCAGTACGTGACGGCAGACCCGAGTCCAAGTCCAAGCTCCGGCAGGATCAGAGCAGGCCCAGATCTCCGAGTTCCTTGTACAGGTCGGCACGCGGGTTGCCGGCGCGCGAACCGTCAACCTGCGAACCGTCAGCGTGCGGAGCACCGACCTGTGGAGCCTCGGAGCGCACGTGCCCGCCGGTGCGAGCGGTGATCTCGGCGCCATCACCGGAAGGTGAGGTTCCGACCGCCCTCGACCGTCGGTCCCGCAAGAGCCAGGCCCCCAGCAGGCCGCCGGCCAGTCCTCCGAGGTGCCCCAGCCAGCTCACTCCCGGTGTGCCGGGCACGGCCACGGTGAGCAAGTAGGCGAAGGAAGCCGCCATGACGACACCGATCAGCGTGTCGATCAGGTGCCGGTCGAAGAGTCCCCGTACGACGACATAGCCGAAGTACCCGAAGATCAAGCCACTGGCGCCGACCGTTTCCACGTCACCCCGCTCCAGGAACCAGACCGTGAGCCCACTGGCCAGTGCGACGAGCAGGCTCAGCCCGAAGAAGCGGACCACTCCTCGGTAGGCGGCGAGGAATCCGAACACGAACAGTGGTCCGGAGTTGCTCTCGATGTGCGCCCAGCTCCAGTGCAGGAAGGGCGCGGTGAGGACGTTCGGCAGGGTGCCGAGGTCACCGGATACCAGCCCGTAGTTCCGCGACAATGCGTACTGGTCCGCATAGTTGGCGAGTTGCACCAACCACACCGCGACCAGGAACCCGAACATCACGAAGAACGCCTTCCGCGCCTCGTTGATCATCCGTTCAGGGTCATTCGCCCTCTCGCCAGCCCGATTTGCCCCACCCACGGCACACTCCCTCCCCGACGGATCCGCATCCCCGGCAGGGTGCACTGTACGTAACGCCGCAGCGGCAGCTCATGGCGAGCGGACTCGCGCCCAGCGACAGGCGGATACGCTCGCATCGACTCCGGTGGGCCGTACCCTGGCTCCGTACCGCCCGAAGGAGTCCGACCTCCAGCTCCTCCGGCTCCGCGCGGGCCAGTCGGACGAGGGCCGGTGCCGCGGTGGTGTCGACGCGCCCCCTCCGGTCCGCCGTCACTCTCCGCCCATGCCGCACCGCCAGGCAGACCGCCGGGCAGAAGCGTCGCGAGCCCGGCTGCCTCCTGCTGCCCGGGGTCGAAGGACGAGCACGTTGCCCTGCGGGACGCGGCCCGCGGGAAGCGCCCTTCATCTTTCGATCATCTACAGTTCTGTAGAGTGTCTACTCCGTTGTAGTCAGTCGTTTCCGTCTGTTCACCCACGTCATGTCGTCCCCGGGGAAGGCCTAGGCCGTATGACCACATCGCTGCACCTCGCGTCGCAGCTCGCCGTGAACGTGCTCGACGCCCAGTCGCTGCTGGCCGCCTTTGGCGTGCTCGGCGTCGGCGTGGTGCTGTTCGCCGAGACGGGACTGCTGATCGGGTTCTTCCTGCCGGGCGACTCCCTGTTGTTCACCGCGGGCCTGCTGTGCACCGGGGCGGCGGACCGGCCCGTGAAACTGTCCCTGGCGCCGCTTCTGATCGTGGCGGCAGCCGGGGCTCTGGCCGGGGCGCAGTGCGGATATCTGATCGGCCGGAAGGCGGGCGGAGCACTGACGGCCCGCAGCCGGTCACAACGGGTGCACGAGGGGATGAAGCGGGCCGAGGAACTGCTGGAGCGGTACGGGTACGCGAAGGCGGTCGTGCTGGCCCGGTTCATCCCGGTGGTCCGGACCGTGCTCAACCCGATGGCGGGCGCCCTGGAGGTCCCGGCGCGGACGTTCACCCTGTGGCAGGCGGTCGGCGGCGTGGCCTGGACCGTGGGTCTCACCCTCGCGGGGTACGCACTGGGCTCCTCGGTTCCGAACGTCGACCGCTACCTGCTGCCGCTGGTCGCGCTCATCGTCATCGTGTCGCTCATCCCCCTTCTCTCAGAAATCCTGCGCAGCCGCCGGGCCGCCAAAACGAACGGAGGACACCAGTGATCCTCGCCCTCGACGGATCGTCCATCGACGGCACCGCATACACCGACGTGGTGCGCCTGGCCCAGCGCTCGCCGGGCTGGCTGGACGACGCAGTGTCGCTCTGGACCACCTTCGGACTCGCACTGTTCGCCGCCTTCATGCTCGTCAGCTGGTGGCGGGCGCGCCGCATCGGAGCCGACGCCGCGATGACGGCGCTGGCCGTGCCGGTCGTCGTGGTCATCGCCTACGGCGTCAACATGTGTCTGAAACTCGCGGTGCGTGAGGACCGGCCGTGCCAGAGCCTGCACGTGCAGACGCTGGAGGCGTGCCCGGCGCCCGGTGACTGGTCCTTCCCGAGCAACCACGCGGCGATCGCCGCCGCGTCCGCCATGGCGCTGGTGTTCGTCTCGCGCCGCCTCGGGGCGGTCGCCGTCCTGGCCGCGGTCGCCATGGGGGCCTCCCGGGTGTGGGTCGGCGCGCACTATCCGCATGACGTCGTGGCCGGTGTGATCGTCGGCGGGCTCGTCGCTCTGGCGGCGATGCTCGTACTGCGGCAGCGGTCGCAGGCCCTGGCACGCTGGCTCGCCAGCTGGCGCCTGGGCGCGCTGCTGCTGACCGCCTGAACCGCCACAGTATGGAGCCCCTTCCGCACGCGCTCCGCGTCGCGGAAGGGGCTCCGCGCGGAGCGCGACGAACTCCATGACCGTGCGCACTGAGCCCGTGCCTGGAGCGCGACCGCGCCGCGTTCCCCGGATCGGCGACGATCTCCTTGAGGGTCAGGTCGCTCGTTGGAGGAGGAACGCCCCGAAGCGTTGCGCAGGAAGTGGGTCGTGGCGATGCCTTGTCCTCGAAGCGTGCCACGGTCGCCGCGGTCTTCCCACGGGTCCGCTCCGGGACACCCTGCAGGCGGCGCGGCGCGGTGAACGGCAGGATGACCTTGCCGTAGTCGGATTGTTTCCAGTCACCGCCTGTTTGTAGTCACCGCCTGCTTGTAGTCACCACGCAGGAGGTCGGCGACGAACCCCAGGCGCGAACCGCCCGTGCCGTGTGCCTGCTGCCGTTCGAGGGGTCCGGATGAGGTTCAGTCCGGATCGGCGCCGGGCGAAGCCAACGGCCGGCTCCAGGGTGCGGCCCGAAAGGACGCCGACCGGCGGGACGGCTCGCGCCTCGTTCGGCGAACGCCGTTGGACAACGCTTTCACACGCGGCAGGCCGATTCAGCCGGCATGGTCACCTTCGGCCGGGTTCCACTCAGCGACCAGGTCGAGCAGGCCCGGGAAGCGGGAGTTCAGGTCGGCGACCCGGACCTGGCTGCGGCGCTCCAGGCCGTACTGGCGCTGCCGGGTGATCCCCGCCTCGCGCAGCGCCCTGAAGTGGTGGGTCAGCGAGGACTTGGGGCGGTCCAGACCGAACCATCCACAGGTGTGATCGAACTCCTCCGAATCCAGCAGGAGTTTGCGCACGATCCGCAGCCGCAGCGGGTCACTGAGCGCACTCAGCACCGTTTCCAAGCGCAGGTCCTCGACGGCCGGTTCGGGCAGCGGATCGGGGAGGCCGGAGGGCTCCGGCAGCACCTTGACGTCCGGTCCTACTCCCGCGCGGCCGGGCCCCCTGCCCCCGTCAGTGGACCGGTTCGGACTCATCGGGGTCAACCTCGGCTCCCTTCCCGCGAACTCCGCGAACCGCTTGTACGAATTGGATCGTACTGCATGCTAAGTTCGATTCCATGCGTACAAGTACGAATCAACTCGTACAGTGATCGGGGGAGGCTGCGCCGTGGTAAGAACCGCTGGAACCGGTGTGTGCGCCGCTGCAACGGAGCGCGGCCGGCACACCGGCGAGGCCCCGCTGCGCTGGGTCTGGCTGACCGCCTGGCCGGTGACCGCCGTGTTCGTGCTGTCCAACGCCGCCACCCCGCTCTATGTGCTGTGGCAGCGCGAGATGGGCTTCGGGAAGGGCAGGCTGACCGTGGTCTTCGCCAGCTACATCGTCGGACTGTTGGGCTCGCTGCTGGTGTCCGGGGTCGCCTCCGACCGGCTCGGCCGCAAGACCGTCCTGCTGCCCGCGCTGGCGGTCGCCCTGGTGGCGTGCCTGGCCTTCGCCACCGCGGGTGGCGTCGCTGCCCTGATCGCCGCCCGGCTGTGCACCGGGGTGGCAGTAGGGGCCGTGGTCTCGGCGGGCATGGCCGCGGTGACGGACGTGGCCGGGCCCGCGCGCCGCCGTCTCGCGGCGCTGCTCGCCTCCTGCGCACCCTCGTCACCGCCGTGCACACCGGTTCGGCCCCGGAACTGGCCGCCGCGGCACTCCTGGCCGGAGCGGGCCAGGGAATGGGCCAGCTCGGTGGCCTGTCGCTGCTGAACTCGACCGTCCCGGCAGACCGCCTCGCCGAGGCCAACGCGGCCCTCAGCATCGGTGGCTACCTCCCCGCCGGCCTGCTCCCCGTCTCGGCCGGCTACCTGAGCGACACGGTGGGCCTGGCCACTGGCACGACGGCCTTCGGCACGGCCCTGGCGGCCCTGGCCATCGCCGGGGGCGGGCTGGCACGGGCAGCGGGCGGAGGGCGGGCACCAAAGGAAACGGCGCGTTGAATCCGCACGGACGGATTGGCGAACGGAGGAGGGGCGGATGAGCTGATGAGCGAGGGCGCGACAGACGGAAGCGCGCGTCCGTGACGACGTGCGGCTCAGCGGGGCACGCCCCGGCCACTTGCCCGCGGCCGACGGACGGCCCACAACCCGCTCCCCCGCTCCCCCGCTCCCCCGCTCCCCCGCTCCCCCGCTCCCCCGCTCCCGCAGCCGGCTCCGCGACCCCCGGCCCCCGGCTCCTGCGTCACCCGTCACCCGCTCGGCCTTGCGGCCCTGCGATGCCGTGGAATCCACCCCGGCTCAGGCCGAGCGCTTGCGTGCCGACGCCTTCCTGGCGGCCGTCTTCCTCGGCGGTGCGCCTTTCACTTCCTTCGTCCCCTTCGCTGCTCTCTCGGCCGTCGCCTTGGTGGCCTTCTTGGCCGTCGCCTTGGTCGCCGTCTTGGCCGTCGCCTTGGTCGCCTTCGTGACGGTCGCCCTGGCCCTCGCCTTGGCCGTTGACTTCTTCGAGCCCGCCCCGTCCTGCACCGCCTCGGCCCCGGCACGCGGAGCCGGCTTCCGCGCCGCTCCCTCCTCCTGCGCCGCAGCCGTTTTCGCCGACATGCCATCCCCCGCCCCCTTGGGCGCCGCCCTGCGCCGGGCAAGAGGCCTGACCTCTGCCTCGGCCCCCGACTCCGCTCCCGGTTCCGCTCCTCGGGACTCACGGGCCGCGCGCACGCTGCTCTCCAGCGCCGCCATCAGGTCCAGCACCTTGCCCCCGGCCGCCGGCGCGGGTGCCTCCGGCGGGACCTCGCCGGCCGTCTTGGCTGCAATGACCTCCTCCAGCGCCTCCTGGTAGCCGTCGTGCAGATCCTCCAGATCGACCTCGCCGAGGGTGTCCATCAAGGCGTCCGCGAGATCGAGCTCCTTGTCACGGATGGTGATCTCGGCTTCCGGGGCCACGCCCTCGGGAGCGCGTACCTCGTCGGGCCAGAGCAGGGCGTGCATGGCGATGGCGTCGCCGACCACACGCAGCATGCCGAGCCGTTCCCTGCCACGGAGCGCGAACTTGGCGATGGCCACCTTGTTGCTGCGTTTGAGGGCTTCGCGCAGGAGGGTGTACGGCTTGGCCGCGGGGGCCCCGCCGGCCGCAAGGTAGTAGGCCGCACCCATCTGGAGCGGGTCGATGCGGTCGGCCGGCACGAAGGCGACGATCTCGATCGTGCGGGCGGTGGGGATCGGGAGGTGGGAGAGGTCCTCCTCGGTGATCGGGATGATCGTGCCATCCGCATCCTCGTAGCCCTTGCCGATCTCGGCTTGGCCGACCTCGCGCTCCTCCAGTTCACACACCTTGCGGTAGCGGATGCGACCGTTGTCCTGGGTGTGGATCTGGCGGAAGGCGATCGCGTGACTCTCCGTCGCGTTCACCAGCTTGATCGGGATGCTGACGAGACCGAAGGAGATGGCGCCGTTCCATATCGACCGCACGTGCCGCACCCTTCCTTGACCTACTTATCCGAATTTTCTGGGATTGTCATCGTATGACGCCCATCACAGAGGTGGAGGGGCGGCGGATCGCGCTCAGCAACCTGGAGAAGGTGCTGTATCCGGAGACGGGCTTCACCAAGGCAGAGCTGCTGCACTACTACGCGACCACCGCCACCGCCCTGCTGCCGCACCTGCGCGACCGCGCGGTCTCCTTCCTGCGCTATCCGGACGGTCCGGAGGGACAGCGGTTCTTCACCAAGAACGTTCCACCGGGTACGCCCGAGTGGGTCATGACGGCCGAGGTGCCGCGGTCCTCGCTCGAAGGACCCGCCCGGATGGTGGTGATCCAGGACCTACCGAGTCTGGTCTGGGCGGCGAACCTGGTGCCCGAGTTCCACACGCACCAGTGGTTGGTCCAGCGCCCGGACGAGGCCGACCGGCTCGTCCTCGACCTCGATCCGGGCACTCCCGCGAACATCGTCCACTGCTGCGAGGTCGCCCTGTGGCTGCGGGAGCGGCTGGCGGCGGACGGGATCGAGGCGTACCCGAAGTCAGCGGGGTCGAAGGGACTGCACCTGCTGGCGGCAACACACGGCAGTTCCCCCGAACGCGCGTCCGAGTACGCGAAGCTACTGGCGCTGGAGGCCGAGCGGGCGATGCCCGGGCTGGTGGTGCACCGGATGACGAAGAGCCTCAGGCCGGGGAAGGTGTTCGTCGACTGGAGCCAGAACGCGGCCCGCAAGACCACGGCCGCCCCCTACACCCTGCGCGCCCGTGGGACCCCACTGGTGTCCGCGCCGGTGACGTGGGAGGAGGTCGTGGACTGCCGCCGCCCGGAACAGCTGGAGTTCCGCGCGGACGACATCGCCTCACGTCTGCGCGACTACGGCGACCTGATGGCGGGCCTCCTGGACGCGGAGCGATCGGCCGAGCTGCCCCGTCCCTCCGGAGCGGGCCGAGCAGCACCGAAGAAGGCCGAAGGGACGGAAGGAGACCGAAAGGGCGGGAAGGGCCGAGCGGGGCCGAGGGGGGCCGACGAAACCTGAGGAAGGCCGGTGCTCCAGCCGGTCGGGGCTGCCGAGGGCCGCCCGCGCGCCCTCCCCGGTTCTTCGCGCCTTGCGCCGGACGTTCACACCCGCGCCCAGGTGTTCCGGTCCCGCGCCATCGCGTGCAACGCCTCCACGTCCGCCGGCTTGAGCACCCCGCCCAGTCGGGCCAACCCCGCCAGCTCCAGGTCCTGCAGGATCCGTACACCGCGCGGCTCGACGGTCACGGTCAGCTCGGCCGGACCGGCCAGGGCCAGCACGGGACGGACCTCGGCGGTCAGCGCGTGCGAGGCGCGGTCGGCGTCCGTGCGCACACGGCGTAGCAGCGGCTCGGCCTCGTGGCGTCCCAGGGCGACCATCGGGTCGGCGACCTGGACCCGGGCCTTGCGGGCGTACAGGGCGTGTACGGCGAACAGACCGCCGGGTCCGATCAGCAGATGGTGGACGCGGTCACCGCCGGGAAGCGTCACCGAGTGCACGGTGTGCCACCCGATGCCCTCCAGCCGGTCCAGGGCCTCACCGACGGTCTGCTCGGCGGCCAGGGCGCGCCTGCGCGGGTCGGGCCGCAGCCGGTGGGTGTGACCGGGTGCGCGGTCGAGCGCGATCAACAGGGCCTCACCGGGCCGGTTGGGCGCGAGGTCGTCGTCCGGGTGCAGGGTCAGCCGGGCGAGTTCCGCGGGGCTGGGCACCGGTGGCGGACCGACCGCCACCTGGCCGCTCAGGAAGGGTCCCAGGACTTCGAGTACGTCGTCCTTGCTGTCTTCGCCGAGCAGATTGACCCGTCCCGCCTCCCGGTCGTACCAGGCGACGTTGCTGCCGTCCGGGCGGCAGACGTACAGCCTTTCCCGGCCGTGCCGAAAGGCCGGCACCACGCGCAGTCCGCTCATGAGCCATCACCCCTCATCCATGGGAACAGGCAGGGTGCTCCCGGGGCAAGACCGGTTACCTTGGAGAACGGCCCTGTAGGGGGGAGCTGGGGAGGCGCCGTTGCGGATCCGCGGAAAGCAGCCCGACGTACCGGCTCCGGAGCACCCGTGGAGCGAGATCGTGCCCGGTCTGTGGATGGGAGGGCATGAGTTCCGTGGCTGTTCCGGGCGGCTGGAGCTCGCCGTCGCTCGCGACGAATTCGATGTGGTGCAGTCACTGCTGCGACTGCACGGGTACGGCCCGGATCCGGGTGTGGAACACCATGTGTGGCCGATTCCGGACGGTCCACTGGACGGAACGCAGCTCGCCGGGGTGATGCGGCTGGCACGGGCGGCGAACGACGGGCTGGACGCCGGTCGCCGGGTGCTGGTGCGCTGCTACCACGGGTACAACCGTTCGGGTCTGGTGATCGCGCACGCCCTGGTCCAGCGGGGCCGCTCGCCCGACGAGGCGATCCGGCTGATCCGCGCCCGGCGCTCGGGGTGGGCCCTGCACAACGGACTGTTCGTGGAGTACTTGCGGACGGGCCTGCCGACCGTGCGGCTCCTGGAGGAGCTGACCGAGTAGCCGCTCCGACGGGCTCTGCACCGGACGCGCACGACGGTCTCGCCCGCAGGTCTGCGGAGCAGACGATCCGCAGGGCGTCCACACGTACGCCCTGCGGATCCACGAACTAAGGTGTAGCGGATCCCGACCGGCCCCAACGCCCCAGGAGCACCGTGCCAGCCCGTCGTCCCGCGCGCACCGCCCTCGCCGTGGCCGCCGTCGCCCTGTTGTCGGCGACGGCGGCCGGCTGCGGGGACACGGGCGGTCTGCAGGCCGCCGGCTCGACCCCGACCGCCATCAGCCCCGCCAAGCTCTGGCCCGGCCTCAGGCCGGCGTCCAGCCCGGCCTACTCGTACGACGTGGCGACCAGGGCGTCCGTCCAGGGGGTGACGGTCCCGGGCAACGACATCCGCACGGTCGATCCGGTGGATGTCGTGGAGGCGGAGATCAAGACGCATCCGGACGACTACGGCTCGAAAGGGGCGTATCACGCGACGGTGGACCGGATGAAGGAGTGCCGCCCGGGGGGTGACGACGCGCTCTGTCCGCTGTTGAAGCCGTACTACCGGGACCTCACCGGCGACGGTCGGGCCGACCTGACGCTCGGGTTCCGGCTGTACCCGACCAACCAGACGGCGGTACGGGTCTACACCGTCGAGCGGCACAAGCTGGTGCAGGTACTGGCCGACAACGACGCGATCATCGGGGTGGAGTTGGCGGGCCGGGCATTGATCGAACGCTCGCCGGCCGACATCTCCGGGTACGAGTACCGCACCACCTGGGTGTGGGACCCCGAGCAGCGCGCGATGGCGTTCTCCCGCGACGAGTACCTGCACACCGGCGACGGCCGGCACAGCAAGAAATCGCCCGCTCCGGCCGTGCCCTCCCCGTCGGCCACCCCTACCCCACCGGCCTTCCCCTCGGCGAGCGAGCGATGAGGTCCGCGCTGCCCAGGTGGGCCGGGCCGCTCGCCGTGAAGGCTGCCGTGTTCATCACGGTGATGTGCTGTGCGCTCGCCGCGCTGCTCGGGGTCCTGGTGCACGTCTCGGTGACCAACCAGACGGTCGGCCAGGCCCGCGAACTGGCACTGTCCCGGCTTCAGGACGCCACCCGAGCGTACGAGGCCGGGGACAGGCTGCTGCCGGGCGCCGGAGTGGACCCCAAGGGCTTGCCCGCGCCGCTGCGCAGCATGGCCGTGGCCGGTGAGCGCGGCACGATGGTGTCCACGCACCTGGGGCGCCCCACCATGTGGGCTGCGGGCCCTGCGGCCGGGCGGCGGGCGCTCGCTGTGGCGGTCGACTACTCACAGCAGTCCAGGACCATCGCCGCACTCGACACGTCGATCCTGTGGTCCTCGGTCCTCGCGATCGGGGCGACGGTGCTGGTCGGGGCGTTCGCGATGACCCGGGTGACCCAGCGGCTGCACGGCACCGCGCAGGTGGCCCGGCGGATCAGCGCCGGCGACCTGGACGCCCGCGTGAACGACCCCCGGACGAAGGACCTGACCCGCCCGCAGGACGAGGTCGCGGCGGTGGCCGCCGCCCTGGACTCGATGGCCTCGTCACTGCAGGGCAAGCTGCTGAGCGAGCAGCGGTTCACCGCAGATGTGGCCCACGAGCTGCGCACCCCGCTCACCGGACTGCACGCAGCGGCCGAGTTGCTGCCGCCCGGCCGCCCCACGGAACTGGTGCGGGACCGGGTGGCGGCGCTGCGCACCCTCACCGAAGACCTCCTGGAGATCTCCCGACTGGACACCGGCCGGGAGAAGCTGGAGGCCGACACCGAGGAGCTGGGGGCACTGGCCGGACGGGTGGTCCGGGTCTCGGGCACCGACACCGAGGTGCGGATCGTGCGGGACGCACTCGTGGAGACCGACCGGCGACGACTGGAGCGGGTGCTGGGGAACCTGGTGGCCAACGCCCACCGGCACGGCCGCCCTCCGGTGGTGGTGACCGTGAACGGGCGTGTGGTGACCGTGAGGGATCACGGGGACGGGTATCCGTCGTACCTCGTGGCGCACGGTCCGCAGCGGTTCCGTACCGAGGGCGGAGCCACCGGTCACGGACTCGGGCTGACCATTGCGGTGGGACAGGCGGAGGTACTGGGAGCACGGCTGTCCTTCGCGAACGCGGTGGACGGGGGTGCGATCGCCACGTTGATGCTGCCTTCGGTGGAGGTGCGGTAGGCGCCCGGAGGTGCGGGTCGGGTGCGTTCCGGCGGCCGTGCGCGCCGGTCGCGGCCAGGCGGTGGAGCCGCAGCCGCGGCCCCACTGCCTCTTGGGGCCCGCCCCGAGCGGACCAGTCCGGCGGGCACCCGACTGAGGTCACTCCTACTGTGGCCATGAGTCAGATGCGCCGTACCTCCGGAGGCCCCCATGCCCCTGCACTCCTCCCTCATGCGCGGTCTCGCCATAGCGGCGGCGACCGGGGCTCTGCTCACCAGTGCCGCCCTCGCGCCCGCAGTCGCGGACGACGGCGGGGGCGACGCGGGCGCCGGGATCAGTCGGCACGACGGTGGCGTGCGGAGCGATCAAGGGGACCCGGGAGACCGGGGCGACCGGGGCGACCGGGGCGACCGGGGCGACCGGGGCGACCACAGCGGCTCCCGCCGCTACCGGGGAGTCGTCACCGCCAGGGGCGGTGTGTGGCTGCGCGACCGTCCGGACCGGGGCAGCCGACGGATCCGGTTCGTGGAACGGGGCGAGGTCGTCTCGATCTTCTGCAAGGTCTCCGGTCAGAACGTCCGCGGCAATCCGCTCTGGTACCTGCTCACGGACGGCACCTGGGCCTGGGGAGCGGCGCGCTACATCGACACCATCGGGCCCGCGCCACGCTGGTGCTGACGCGAGCGAGGAACAACGCACACAAGACGTCCTCTTTAGGTAGGTTCCGGGCATGACCAAGGCCGGAACCACCGTGACGGCGGCCCGGGCTCCCGCACCCGCTGCACGCCGCCCTCGGCGCCGTGGCATCGAACTCGCCCTGATCGTGCTGGCCGTCCTGCTGTCCGTGTACGGCTACTGCGCTGCGGGGCTGGCGCGGACCGGCACCGTGCCGCCCGACGCCCTCGGCTACGGCGCCGGGATCGGTGCGCTCGCCCTCTTCGCCCACCTGGCGGTGCGGATCCGGGCCCCGTACGCCGACCCCCTCCCCCTGCCCATCGGCGTGCTGCTCAACGGGCTCGGGCTGGTCCTGATCCACCGGCTGGACCTGGAAACTCCGGGTGACCGTGCGGCCCCGACCCAGCTGGTGTGGTCCACGCTCGGGGTGGGCCTGTTCATCGTGGTCGCCCTGCTGCTGCGAGACCACCGGGTGCTCCAGCGCTACTCATACGTCTGTGTGGTTGCCGCCCTGGTCCTGCTGCTGCTTCCGATCCTCTTCCCGGCGGTCAACGGCGCCCGGATCTGGATTCGCATCGCCGGGTTCTCCATCCAGCCGGGCGAGTTCGCGAAGGTGCTGCTCGCGGTCTTCTTCGCCGCCTATCTGGCGGACAACCGCAACGCACTCGCGTACACGGGCCGCCGGCTGTGGCGGATGCAGTTCCCGACCGGGCGCGTACTCGGCCCGATCATGACCATCTGGCTGCTGAGCGTCGGCGTCCTGGTCCTGGAACGCGACCTCGGCACCTCGCTGCTGTTCTTCTGCCTGTTCGTGGTGCTGTTGTACGTCGCCACCGGCCGCACCGGCTGGATCGCGGTCGGACTGCTGCTGGCTGTGCTCGGCGCAGTCGCCGTCGGCCATCTGGAGCCGCATGTGCACGGGCGGATCGAGGACTGGCTGCACCCGTTCGCGACGATCGAGGCCGGGCAGGGCCCCAACCAGCTCTCCCAGTCCCTGTTCGCCTTCGCGGCCGGCGGTGTTCTCGGCACCGGCCTCGGGCTCGGACACTCCCTTCTCATCGGCTTCGCCACCAAGTCGGACTTCATCCTGGCCACGGCCGGCGAGGAGCTGGGCCTGGCCGGACTCACGGCGATCTTCCTGCTGTACGCCTTGCTGGTGGAACGCGGCTACCGGGCCGGACTCGCGCTGCGTGAACCCTTCGGCCGGCTCCTCGCGGTCGGGCTCGCCTCGATCGTCGCGCTCCAGGTGTTCGTCATCGCGGGCGGGGTCACCGGACTGATCCCGCTGACCGGCATGGCGATGCCGTTCCTCGCCCAGGGCGGCTCCTCTGTCGTCACCAACTGGGCGATCGTGGCCCTGCTGATTCGGGTGAGCGACGCGGCCGGGCGCCAGCACGAAGGGCAGGAGGCTCCGTGACCGAGTACGGCGGTGGGCGGCCGATGGCCCGCTACATCCGGCACGCCTGTGCGTTCTGCGCGCTGCTGCTGGTGGCTCTGCTGGTCAACGCCGCACGCGTGCAGGTGGTGCAGTCCCGTGCGTACGACGCCAACCCGGCCAACCGCCGCGCTTCGATCGCCCGTTACGCCCAGCCGCGCGGCGACATCCTGGTGGGCGGCGAGCCGGTTACCGGATCCGTGGACACCAGAGAGCAGCTGCGCTACGAACGCAGCTACCGGGACGGCCCGTTGTACGCTCCGGTGACCGGCTTCGCCTCCCAGCTGTACGGCTCCACTCTCCTGGAGCACGCCGAGGACGGGGTACTCTCCGGGACCGATCCGCTGCTGGCGCCGTTCCCGCTGTGGAACGACGTGACACGCAGTCAGAGCCCCGGCGGGGACGTGGTGACGACCCTGAACCGGGCGGCGCAGGAGGCCGCGTTCCGGGGGCTGGCCGGGCGCAAGGGCGCGGTGGCCGCGATCGAGCCGGCCACCGGTCGGGTGCTGGCTCTGGTGTCGAGTCCGTCGTACGACCCCTCGGTGCTGTCCGGGAACGGGGAGGCGGTGGGCTCGGCATGGGCGCGGCTCAACCACGACCCGGAGAAGCCCATGCTCAACCGTGCGGTCCACGAGACGTATCCACCGGGGTCGGCGTTCAAAGTGGTCACTGCGGCAGCGGCGTTGAACGCGGGGCTGGTCACCGACCTGGACGCACCGACGCGCTCCCCCGACCCCTATCGGCTGCCGGGCACAACCACCCGGCTGACCAACGAGGGCGACGGCTGTGCGGACGCCTCACTGCGGGTGGCCTTCGAGTGGTCCTGCAACACGGTGTTCGCCAAGCTGGGTGTGGACGTGGGGGTGCGGGACATGACGGCCATGGCGCGGGCGTTCGGGTTCAACGACTCCGGTGTGCGCCTTCCCTTCGCCGTCTCGCCCAGCACGTTCGACCCTCGGGTGGACAAGGCGCAGCTGGCGCTGTCCTCGATCGGGCAGTACAACACGCGGGCCACTCCGTTGCAGATGGCGATGGTCGCGGCGGCCGTCGCGGAGGGTGGCCTGCTCAGGTCGCCGTACCTGGTGGAGCGGACCACTCGCCGGGGAGGGGAGACGGTCGCCGGGAGCGGGACGCATCCGGTCCGGCAGGTCATGCTGCCGTCCACGGCGGTACGGCTGAGGGAGCTGATGACCGATGTGGTCCGGGAGGGCACCGGCACCCGGGCGGCCATTCCGGGCGCCACGGTCGGCGGCAAGACCGGCACGGCCCAGCACGGTGTCGGCAACTCCGGCGTGCCGTACGCCTGGTTCATCTCCTGGGCGCAGGCCGACAGCGCCATGAACCCGCAAGTGGCGGTCGCGGTGGTGGTGGAGGACGCCTCAGCGAACCGGGGCGAGATCAGCGGCGGGGGCGACGCGGCGCCCATCGCGAGGGAGGTGATGCGGGCCGTGCTCGGCCGGTGAGCCCCGGCCGCATCGCCCACCTCGGGGCGACGACGAGGGCATGGACACGCCAGAACGCTACTGCACCTGGGCGAGCGGACCGGCACCGCACCCGGCACCGGTCAGTCCTCCGTCGCACCGGTGTCGATCGCCTCCCGCACCTCCGCCACCCGTGCCCGCTCCTCCTCCGCGAACCGTTCGGCGTCCAGCTGCTCGGCCAGCTCCTCGTCCTGGGCCATCAGCAGGTCCAGGTTGGCGTCGCCCAGCTCGAAGACACCCAGGTCGGCGTAGGCCTGCTGCAACCGCTTGCCCCACAGGCCGATGTCCTTGACGCAGGGCACGATCCTGCTGAACAGCAGCCGCCGGAACAGTTGGAGGAACTCCGAGCGCTCGCTCAGCGCCTCCGCCTCGGCCTTGGGGATGCCGAAGTTCTCCAGCACCTCCACCCCGCGCAAACGGTCGCGCATCAGGTAGCAGCCCTCGATGACGAACTCCTCGCGCTCACGCAGTTCGGCATCGGTGAGCTGCTTGTAGTAGTCGCGCAGCGCCATCCGACCGAAGGCCACGTGCCGGGCCTCGTCCTGCATCACATAGGTCAGTATCTGCTTGGGCAGCGGCTTGTTCGTGGTGTCCCGAATCATGCCGAAGGCTGCCAGCGCCAGGCCCTCGATCAGCACTTGCATGCCCAGGTAGGGCATGTCCCACCGACTGTCGCGCAGGGTGTCGCCGAGCAGCGCCTGAAGATTGTCGTTGATCGGGTAGACGAGACCGATCTTCTCGTGCAGGAACCGGCCGTAGACCTCGGCGTGCCGGGCCTCGTCCATGGTCTGGGTCGCGGAGTAGAACTTGGCGTCCAGGTCCGGCACCGACTCCACGATCCGCGCCGCACAGATCATCGCGCCCTGCTCGCCGTGCAAGAACTGACTGAACTGCCAGGAGGCGTAGTGGCGGCGCAGCTCCCCCTTGTCCTTATCGGTGAGTTTGTCCCAGTACGAGGTGCCGTACAAGGACATCGCTTCCTCGGGTGTGCCGAGCGCGTCGTACGGGTCGACCTCCAGCTCCCAATCGATGCGCTTCTGCCCGTCCCACTGCTTGTCCTTGCCCTTCTGGTACAGGGCGAGCAGGCGGTCGCGGCCGTCGGCGTACTCCCAGCTGAAGCGGGCGGCACCGGTCGCGGGCACGCGCCAGGGGGAGTCCTTCGGATCGTTGGCGTAGAGGTCATGGGTCGACATACCTCGCAGGCTCACACGTAGACGCGAAGTCAACAAGTCCCGCGCAAGGGATTGACGACCTTGCTGACAAGCAGTCTCATAAGAGGCAGGATGATGTACCCCCGGGTAACGAGGTGAGGGAGCCATGACGACCCTGACGGAAGCGGACGCGCTGGACGGACTGCGCGACGCGCTCGGCCTGCTCAAGGACCGGGAGCAGGTGGCCGAACGGCTGCTCGTCTCCTCCGCCAAGCACTCCTTCGACCCGGACAGGGAGCTGGACTGGGACGCGCCCTTCGAGGAGGGGAAGTGGTTCTGGCCCCCTGAGCTGGTGTCGCTGTACGACACCCCGATGTGGCAGCGGATGAGCGAGGAACAGCGGATCCTGCTCTCCCAGCACGAGGCGGCGGCGCTGGCCTCGCTCGGCATCTGGTTCGAAATCATCCTGATGCAGCTACTCGTCCGGCACATCTACGACAAGGCGGCGACGAGCGCGCACGTGCGGTACGCCCTCACCGAGATCGAGGACGAGTGCCGGCACTCGAAGATGTTCGCGCGGCTGATCACCCACGGGGGCACGCCCTGGTACCCGGTCAGCAGGGCTCACCGGCACCTCGGCCGCCTCTTCAAGACGATCTCCACCACGCCCGGCTCCTTCACCGCCACACTGCTCGGCGAGGAGGTCCTGGACTGGATGCAGCGGCTGACCTTCCCCGACGAGCGGGTCCAGCCACTCGTCCGGGGCGTCACGCGCATCCACGTGGTCGAGGAGGCCCGGCACGTCCGGTACGCCCGCGAGGAACTGCGGCGCCAGATGGTGACCGCCCCGAAGTGGTCCCAGGAGTTCACCCGGGTCACCTCCGGCGAGTTCGCCCGCGTCTTCTCGGTGGCCTTCGTGAACCCCGACGTGTACACGAACGTCGGACTGGACAAGCGGGAGGCCATGGCCCAGGTGAAGGCCAGTGCGCACCGCAGGGAAGTCATGCAGACGGGCGCGAAGCGGCTGACCGACTTTCTGGACGACATCGGGGTGCTCCGGGGAGCCGGACGGCGCCTGTGGAGGTCGTCCGGGCTGCTGGCGTAGGCACAACCGAGGCGAGGACAGCACGGATGGAGGCGCTCGCCCCGCGACCGGGGCGGCCGTGACCGATTACGCTGCGGGCCATGACCCCGTCGGCCGCCACCCCTGCCTACCGTCGCCTCAGTGTCGAGGAGCGACGCAGTCAGCTCCTCGACACCGCGTTGTCCCTCTTCGCGCACCGCGCGCCGGAGGACGTCTCACTCGATGACGTAGCGGAGACGGCCGGGGTCTCGCGTCCACTGGTGTACCGCTACTTCCCCGGTGGCAAGCAGCAACTGTACGAGGCCGCCCTCCGGTCGGCCGCCGAGGAGCTCCGGCAGTGCTTCGACGAGCCCCGCCAAGGTCCGCCGCTGTTGCGGCTGTCCCGCGCCCTGGACCGCTATCTGACCTTCGTCGACGAGCACGGCACCGGTTTCAGCGCGCTGCTCCAGGGCGGCAGCGTGGTGGAGACGTCCAGGACGACCGCCATCGTGGACGGCGTGCGCCGGGCCGCCGCGGAGCACATCTTCGGCCATCTCGGCGTCGTCGACCCGGGTCCCCGTCTGCGCATGACCGTCCGCATGTGGATCACGGCCGTGGAGGCGGCCTCGCTGATCTGGCTGGACGAGGACAAACAGCCCCCGGCCGGGGAACTGCGCGACTGGCTGGTCGAGCAGTTCGTGGCCGTCCTCACGGTCACCGCGGGCCGTGACGCGCAGACCGCCGCCCTCCTCGGCACGCTCGCCGGGGAAGGATGAGACTGGAGCGGTGAAAAGCCAGGACACCCCCTTCGAAGGCGGCCCGATGGACGGGCGTGTGCTACCCGTCCTGCTCGGCCCGACCGGGCACCCGCCGAAGACCTACCGCATCCCCGTCCCCGACCCCCGGGGCGGGCCGCCGACCGTGCTCGTCTACCGCCGGGTGCCCCGCGGGCACAGCCGGAGACTGGGACTGGTCCAGGGCTGGAAGTACCGGTACGACCCCGATGACACATCCGGCGGAAAGCTCAGGTGGCCCTGGTCGAAGCCAGACGCCACGCCGTCCGGCAACCCGGATGACGCGCGCGGGTGACAGGGTTGCGCCGAACCGCGCACGCTCGGCGCGCGGACCGCGCGGACACGTCTGATGCTCGCGGTGCGGAGGGAGACGGAGGGCCCGTCCTCCCCGCACCGGAGGTGATGTCGTGTCAGGAGTACTTCTACGCCTGGCCGGTACGGCCGCGGTGGCGGCCCAGGTCGTGGTGGCGGCCGTACCCGCGGTGGCGGTGTCGACGGGGCTCACGCCCACGGCGGCCGTGGCCGCACCGGACCCTCAGCGGCCGGTCTCCCAGTTGCTGACGGACCTTCAGCAGTTGTACCGGCAGGCCGAGCAGGCCACCGAGACCTACGACGCCACCGCCGAGGAACTCAAGCGGCAGCGCGCGAAGGTGACCCGCCTCGACGGAGAACTGTCCCGTGCCCGCCTCGCCCTGCAGGGCAGCCGCACCGCTGCCGGGCGGCTGGCCCGGCAGCAGTACCAGAACAGCACCGGCCTCGGCCCCTATGTCCGCCTCCTTTTCGCCCGGGACCCGCAGCACGCCCTGGACGAGGGGCACGTCATCGGCGAGCTGGCACGCCAACGTGCCCGCACGGTGGCCCGGCTGGCCGCCACCGAGAAGCGGGCGGACGCCCTGGCCCGAGCTGCCCGCAAGGCCCTCGACGCCCAGCTCACCCTCGCTGGCCGGCAGCAGAAGCAACGCGACGACGTACGAGCCAGGCTGACGGACGTGGAGCGCTTGCTGGCCTCCCTCACACCCGAGCAGATCGCCGCGGTCGCCCGCTTGGAGCAGCAGGGGGTCACCACGGCCCAGCGGCGGCTCACCACGTCGGGGGCCCTTGCCGGCGACCACCCCGCCTCCGCCGCCGGCGACCGCGCGGTCCGCTACGCCATGGACCAGGTCGGCAAGCCCTACGAGTGGGGCGCGGAGGGACCCGACTCCTACGACTGCTCGGGGCTGACCTCCCAGGCCTGGGGCCACGCCGGCTCTCCGATCCCCCGGACCAGCCAGGAGCAGTGGGAACAGCTCGACAGGATCCCGCTGAACGAATTGCAGCCGGGTGACCTGGTGGTGTACTTCCCCGAGGCGACCCACGTGGCGATGTACGTGGGGGACGGGAAGGTCGTCCAGGCGCCACGCCCCGGCGAGGAGGTCAAGGTCTCTCCCTTGGCGTCCTATCCGGTACTCGGCGCCGTCCGCCCGGACGCACCCCGCGCTGTTCAGCCCAGCGACGCCAGGTAGGCGGCCGTCTTGTCTGGGTCGAAGAAGAAGTTCTCGAAGTCGGCAGGGTCGTTGAATGCGTTGGCGAACCGGTCTGCGACCGCAGGCAGTTGACCGGCCGCGCCGAGAAGGTTGAGGACGTGCTCGGGCGGCGGGGCCAGCATCGCGTTCGTCCACTTGGTGACGTGCTGAGCCGTGGCCCAGTAGCGGTCGAACGTGGCGCGCATCCACTCCTCGTCGAACGGTTCGTCCGCCCGCTCCAGGATCGACGCGAGGTACGCGGCCGCACACTTGGACGCGGAGTTGGAACCCTGCCCGGTGATCGGGTCGTTGGCCACGACCACGTCGGCCACTCCGAGCACCAGGCCACCGCCGGGCAACCGGCCGACGGGAGTGCGGACGGTCGGCGCGTAACGGCCCGCCAATGTGCCCCCGGCATCCGTCAGTTCGACGTTCTTCGTCCGCGCGTACTCCCAGGGCGTGAACGTCTCCATGAGTTCCAGGGTCAGGGAGAGGTGCTCCGCCGGGTCCTTGACGCCCTTGAAGACGTCGAGCGGGCCGCCGGGTATGCCCTCCCAGAACAGGATGTCGGCCCGGCCTGACGTGGTGAGCGTCGGCATGACGAACAACTCGCCCACACCGGGCACCACGTTGCAGCGGACCGCGTCGAACTCGGGGTGCTCCGGGCGCGGGCCGAGCCCGTGGACGTAGGCCACCGCGAGGGCGCGCTGCGGCTCGGTGTACGGAGAACGCTCCGGGTCCCGGGCGAACATCGACACCAGTTCGCCCTTGCCCGCGGCGACCAGGACGAGGTCGTAGGCGCGGGAGAAGTAGTCGAGGTCGCCGACGGCCGCACCGTGGATGACCAATTGGCCGCCGCGCTGGGCGAAGGTCTCCATCCAACCGGCCATCTTCACCCGCTGGTCCACCGACTGGGCGTATCCGTCCAGCCTGCCCACCCAGTCGATCGCCCGCTGGGTGGGCCCCGGGTCGTGCGAGCCGGGGGCCGCGACCGAGACACCGAGCCCCGTGATCTTCGGGGCCTGGGACTCCCAGAAGTTCAGTTGGAGATCGCGTTCGTGCTGCAGCGCCGTGTCGAACATGCACTGCGTCGACATGACCCGGCCGGAGCGGATCTCCTCCGCGGTCCGGTTCGACATCAGAGTGACCTCGTAGCCGTGCGACTGCAGGCCGAGGGCGAGCTGGAGTCCGGACTGGCCGGCTCCGACGACGAGTATCTTCCGCATGCGGGTTACTGGCTCCTCACTCAGGACTACTCGGGGGTTTCGTCCAGCGCGTGGCCCACCAGGGCCAGAAGGGTCTCGATCACCGGGATCCGTCGCCGCGCATCCATGATCATGACAGGGATGTGCGCGGGTATCGTCAGTGCCTCCCGGACGTCCTCCGGCTCGAACCGTTCGCTGTCGTCGAAGTGGTTGACCGCGACGACGTAGGGCAAGCCACAGCTCTCGAAGTAGTCCAGTGCCGGGAAGCAGTCCTTCAGGCGGCGGGTGTCGGCCATGACGACGGCACCGATCGCACCGCGCACCAGGTCGTCCCACATGAACCAGAACCGCTGCTGTCCCGGCGTGCCGAACAGGTAGAGGACCAGGTCGTCGTCGAGCGTGATGCGGCCGAAGTCCATGGCCACCGTGGTGGTGAGCTTGCCCGGGGTGGCGGACAGGTCGTCGGTCCCCTCACTGGCCTCGGTCATCAGCGCCTCGGTCTGCAGAGGCGTGATCTCCGAGACGGCGGTGACCAGCGTGGTTTTGCCGACGCCGAAACCCCCGGCCACTACTATCTTCGTGGCGATGGGGGCCCTGGCAGGGTCCGTCTGCCAGGATTTGAGGTCCTCGTCGGGCTCGGTGACGAGGGGGGCGACGCCGGTGGCGTCAGAGACGGCGGAGTCCACTCAGCACCCTTTCCAGCAGAGCGCGGTCCGGGCGGCCGGTGCCATGACCGGTTCCGGTGCCGTACACACGGATCTTTCCCTGGTCCGCAAGATCGCTCAGGAGCACGCGGACCACGCCGAGCGGCATCTTCAGCAGCGCGGCGATCTCGGCCACCGTGCGGATACGGCGGCACAGTTCGATGATGGCACGCATCTCCGGCATGACCCGGGTGGTGACGGGCCCTTCCCCGCCGCCGAGGGCGCGGCCGGTGGCCCCCGTCAACTCCCGGCGCTCCCCGGCAGCGTCGAGCGCCGCCGGGACGACCGTGCTGCCCACGAACGTCTCCACGAGGAGGACGTGGCCGAAGCGCGTGCGTCCACCGGTGAGCGAATAGGGGCGCACTCGGGCGGGTTTGCGGTCGCCGCCACGGACCGGGAGCTGCCGCTTGCCGGCCGCGCCGTTCATCGGGCGCTCCCGGCGGGCCGGGACTCCAGGGAGTGTCTGAGTTCGGAGCGGAGTTCGGGGGTGAGGACATGGCCGGCGCGGCCGACGAACAAGGCCATGTGGTACGCCACCACACTCATGTCACATTCCGCGGAACCGTGCACGCCGAGCAGCGAGCCGTCGCTGATCGACATGACGAACAGGCTGCCTTCCTCCATCGCGACCATGGTGTGCTTGACCCCACCGAAGTCCAGCAGTTTCGCGGCGCCCACGGTGAGGCTGCCCAGGCCGGAGACGATGGTGGCGAGGTCCGCGGAGGAGCCGCGGGGGCCTTTGCGCTTGGCCTCGCGGGTCTGGCGGGCCTCCTCGGCGTGGCCCGGCTCGGACGAGAGCAGGAGCAGGCCGTCGGAGGAGACCACGGCGACGGACTGGATGCCGGGTACCTCCTCCACCAGATTGGTCAGCAGCCAGTGCAGGTTTCGGGCTTCACTGCTCAGTCCGTAGGTACTGGAGGTACTGGGCGCGGTCAACTGCTTGCCTCCTCGGCTGTGCCCCCCGTGGTTTCTTCGGCGTGTGCGTGGCTGGTCGGCCGCTGGTTGTTGGCCGTCTGTTCCGCGATCTCCGTCTCCACGTCGCGGTAGCCGGCTTCCGCCCCCCGGCGGAAGCCTCCGAGCCTGCGGCGCAGGGCGTCCGCGTCCACGCCGGCGCGGGGCCGGCGGGGCGGCGGGGCCGCTGCGGTGATCTTGGGGGTGCGCTTGGGCAGGCCCTTGCTGGTGACCGCCTCAGCCTCACCCTCGGTGTCCGGCTCCTCTCCCGTGCCACGCGTGCGGCCTTCGACGTCGGACGGGGGTGACGCCTGGTGGGTGTCCTCCCCACCGGTGTCTTCTGGGCTCCCGGTGCCACGCGACGGGGTCCCCGCCGGCTCTGCCGGGGCGAGGTCCGGGGCCTGGCGCGGGGTCAGGTCCTGCCGTGGGCCCGGGTTGTGCTGCGGGACGTCCGCCGGTTCCTTGGCCGGGGCCGGGAGCAGGAGCTCCATCGTCGTCTCGGCACTGGTCTCCGCCGGGGCCTTCGGGCGGGTCTCGGCATCCTCGGCATCCGGCTCGGCCTGCGCGTGCACGGCGTGCTCCGTCGGGCCGTCGCCCGCGTCCCGCGCTCCGTGCCCAGCCGGTCCGGCGGGGACTTCCCCTGCCGGCCCACCGTCCGCGTCCTCCACCGCGCGCCCGGCCGACCCGTCGGAGACGGCCTCGGCCTCCTCCACTGGAACAGCGGAGGCGCTGCGTACCGCACGTTCTGCAAGGGCCACCAACAGGTCGTCCGGTTGGGGCCGGGTGTGCAGGACGTTGGAGTTGGCCTCGGCGTCAGCGCCGGGGAGGGAGAAGGTTCCCGTGGTACCCGGTCCCGCGGCCTGGTGCGGGACGGTCGGCGCCGGCCCCTCGGCGAGCAGCGTGGCCGGGAGGACCACGACCGCCGCGACACCGCCCTGCTTCTGCTCGCGCAGTTGCACACGGACACCGTGACGGTGGGCCAGCCGGGCGACCACGTACAGGCCGAGACCGAGGCCCGACTCGGCCTCGTGGTCGTAGGGGGACTCGGGGTCGAAGTCGGTGAGACGTGCGTTGAGGCCGTCCAGGCGGTCCCCCGCCACGCCGATGCCCTCGTCCTGGACCGACAGCATGACCTCGCCGGACTCCAGGAGCCACCCGGATACCTCAACGGGGAGCTCCGGCGGGGAGAACGAGGTGGCGTTCTCCATCAGCTCGGCCAGCAGGTGGGAGAGGTCGTCGGCGGCGAAGCCGGCAAGGTGCGTGTGCGGGGGGAGCGCGGCGATCCGAACGCGCTCGTAACGCTCGATCTCGCTGACCGCCGCACGGACGACGTCGACCAGCGGGACCGGCCCGTGGTGCTGCTGGACGTGCTCGGTACCGGCGAGGACCAGGAGGTTCTCGCTGTGCCGACGCATGACCGTGGCGAAATGGTCCAGCTTGAAGAGGGTGGCGAGGCGGTCGGGGTCCTGTTCCCGTTCCTCCAGGCCCTCGATGACCGCCAGCTGGCGCTCGACCAGGCCGAGGGTACGCAGGGCGAGGTTGACGAAGGTGGATCCGATACCGGCGCGCAGGCGCTCAAGCTGGGCCGCGGACTCGGCGAGGTCGGCACGGAGTGCCTCGCGGGCGTCGGCCATCTTCTGGCGCTGACCGACCAGGTGCTTGCGGTCGGTCTCCAGGGTGGTCACGCGTTCGTGCAGGGTCGCGGCGTGCGCGTGCAGGGCGTTGACCGACCGGACCACCTGCGCGAACTCGTCGTTGCGGCCTGTGAAGGTGATGGGTTCCTGGCTGGCCGGGTCCTCGGACTCGGCGAGGCGGGCCGAACCGCGGCGCAGAACCGACAGGGGGCGGGTCAGGGTGCGGGCCATGGCGGTGGCGATGCCTATCGCGACCAGCAGCAGCGCACCGAGGACGGCGATGCGGACCTCCAGCGCGGTGACGTCGTCGTCCCGGAGCTTCGCGAGGTCCTTGGTGCGGTGGTCGTACAGCGCGGACTCGGCACCGCGCATCAGGTCGACACGGGCGGAGAGAGCCGCGTCCAGTTTCTTGGTGCTCGTGGTCAACTCGCTGTCGGCCAGCGTCGGCTGGTCGGTGAGCGTGGCCAGATACTTCTCCGCGGAGTTGACCTCAGGGCCGGTGACTGTGGAGTCGTAGGAGCCCGCAACATCCTCGGGGGCGCTCTCGTGGAAGCCAACGAGGGCCGCGTCGGCGCGCACGCGGGCTTGTTGGGCGGCGGCCGTGAGGGCGTCCCGCTGCTTTGTGTCGGCCTCGGTGCTGGTGGTGACCGTGGTGGGCAGGCCCGTGATGGGGCTGATGACCGTCTGGGAGTTCGACGGGACGTTCAGTGCCGCCAGCAGCAGGCCCCGGGCGGCGGCCGACTGCTCCACGGCGGAGTCCAGTTCGGCGAGCGCCTGGGCGCCGGAGCCGGCTCTGGGGGGCATCTGCTCGGCCAGGCGCTCGGCGAGCCGGTGCAGTTCGGTGATGGTCGCGGAGTAGGCCTGATGGGTCTGCAGGGCGGTGGTCTTACCGGTGAGTGCGCCCCGGCGCACGACGGCGACACCGTCGAGGTCGCTGCGCAACCGGGCCGGAGTACCGGTGTCCGCCCGCAGTTCCCCGACCTGCCGGTCGACGCGGGCGCTGCGGTCCTCGGACGGCGCCTTCGTCTTGGGACGACCGGCCGCGATGTAGGAGGTGACCTCGTCGCGTTCGTCGGCGAGGGAGTGGGCCAGGGCGAGGGCGTCCTGGGTGCGGGCGGCCAGTGCCACCAGGTCCTGGGAGTCGCTGACGTCCTGGGAGGCGGTGAGCAGGGAGGGTGTGCCGGCCCCCGCGACGGCGGCGGCCACCACGGCGACGGCGGTGATCAGCCGGGTGCGCACATGGGTGGGGCGGCCGGTGCCCACGGGAGTCTGCTCAGCGGCCCCCGCGGGGGCCGTCCGCCTGCCTGTGCGCCGAGGCCGCTTTTTCTGCACCGGTGCTCGCATTCCTGAACTCGTCTGCTCAAGGGACCGGGTGGTGCCCCGTCATTTTGGTGCCAAGTGGTGCGAACACCCGGTTCGTACGGTCCCTGACCCTCCCAGCGCCGGTGGGCAGTGGTCGCGCATCACCTGACCCGCCACCCGAAGGAGTGAACATCGGAGGGGAGTTGGCGGGCAAGTTCCGTTGGCGCGTGCGGCGCTCTTGTGCGGTGGGCCGGTTGGACGCGCGCGGCAGGCTTTGGCAGGATTCGCCGCCACGCGTTCCCCGAGTGGACCATTCCTCCCAAACCAGGCGCACGAACTCGCCGGGTCACGGCAATTCACCGGCGCTTGCCAGCCTTTGGCGGAATGCGCGAGGTGTTCGTGCAGACTGGCCGAATGCGAACTGATCTCGTCTCGGACCCCGGTGACGCCGCCCGCCCCAACGAGGACTTCGCCGCCGTCGGACTACCCGCTTCGGGGCAGGGAGGTTGCGTGGTGGTCCTGGACGGCGTGACTCCGCCGAACGGCGAGACCGGTTGTCTGCATTCCGTCCCCTGGTTCACCGCGCGGCTCGGCGGCGCACTGACCGAACTGACCGTTTCCAGCCGAGATCTGACGCTCCCAGAGGTTCTCGCGCGGGCGGTCAGCCGCACCGCCGAGACCCATGCGGACACCTGTGACCTTTCTCACCCACGGACCCCGCAGGCGACGGTCGCCGTGACCCGCTGGTCCGCCGACACGGTCGAGTACCTGGTGCTGTCCGATTCCGTGGTGCTGCTGCAGGGCCCCGACGGCACGGTGACCCCGGTCCTGGACGGACGTCTCGCCCGGCTCTCCCGGTCCGCTCTCGCCACCGACGCGCTGGTGGACGCCACCCTGCGCAATCGGGAGGGCGGCTTCTTCACGGCCGCCGCCGACCCCTCAGTTGCGGCCCGCGCGGTCGCCGGCGTCCTGCCCCGCCGCGAGGTGCGGGCGATGGCGGCACTGACGGACGGCGCGACCCGCTGGACGGAGCGGTTCCGCGCAGGGGACTGGGCGGCCCTGCTGAGGGTGCTCGCCGAGGAGGGCGCCCGGTCCCTGGTCGACCGGGTCCGGGAGCTGGAGAGGGCGGACCGGGAGCCGCGGGCGTTCCTGGGACGCGCCAAGACGCACGACGACGCCACGGCGGTGTACGCGGAACTGTAGGGCTACTTCTCCATGACCGCGTTCAGTTGGTGCAGTAGCCGACCCAGTTCCGCGACCTCTCGGCGGTCCCAGTGGGCGAGCTGGCTGACGTACCGGGCGCGGCGGGCCTCACGAACCGTGCCGACCCGGCCGCGTCCCTCGTCCGTGAGGGTGACGAGCCAAGCACGGCCGTCGGCAGGGTCGGGTTCGCGGGCGATCAGGCCGAGTTCTTCCAGGGCTCGCAGTTGGCGGGACATCGTGGCCTTGCCGACACCGATGTAGGCGGCCAGTTCCGTGGCCCGCTGGCCGCCCAACTCGTCCAGGCGGATGAGCAGTCCGTAAGCGGAGGATTCCAGGTCGGGATGGACCTCCCGGGCCATTTCGCCCTGGTTGGCCCGGGCTCGCCGGAGCAGCACGGTCAACTCGCGTTCCAGCGCCAGGAATTCCTGGTCCGCACCACTGGGCGTCACCTGGTCGGTGTCGCGATGTGCGTCGCCGTTTGCGTCCTCGTGCACGTCAACACCCCTGATCGGTTTCGCGGTCATGAAAGTTTCTGTCGGTCCCGGTCATTGCCGCAGCTCCGTCAGTATTTCGCAGGCGTAGACCAACGGCAGCGGCCGGACCCCCTTCCCACGTCGTCATCTACGTGCGTAGCTTCTCTATCAGGCCATCAATGGCATGCTCACGTCTACCGCCGCCGGCGGCCCCGTCGGCGGTCCGGCGTCACCGGCCAAGGTCCCCCCACCCCGCTCCCCCGGAGGCACGTCATGCCCGTGCACAGCCCCGGCCCCTTCTCCCCACGAGTTCTCACCGTCCTGGTCACGGCCCTGCTCACGGCACTCGCCATCACCCTCCCCCGCTCCTCCGCCCAGGCCGCAACCGCACCCCGCCGCGGCTCCGCACACATGGGGATGGGCGTCCTCGCCCACGACGGGCAAGGCGGCACGCCCAGCATGGGGTACGTCACCCAGACCGAAGGTGTGGACGTCTCGGCCCATCAGGGCAACGTCGCCTGGTCAACCCTGTGGAACAGCGGGGTGCGCTGGGCATACACGAAGGCCACCGAAGGTACGTACTACACGAACCCGTACTTCGCCCAGCAGTACAACGGCTCCTACCAGGTGGGCATGATCCGCGGCGCCTACCACTTCGCGACCCCGGACACCACCAGCGGTACCACCCAGGCCAACTACTTCGTCGACCACGGTGGCGGCTGGTCCCGGGACGGCAAGACCCTGCCCGGTGTCCTCGACATCGAGTGGAACCCCTACGGCGCTACGTGCTACGGCAAGACCGCGAGCCAGATGGTCGACTGGATCGCCGACTTCCTGGACACCTACAAGGCCCGCACCGGAAGGGACGCCGTGATCTACACGGCCACCAGCTGGTGGACCCGGTGCACCAGCGACTACGACCGTTTCGCCTCCGCCGACCCGCTGTGGATCGCCCGGTACGCATCGGCCCCGGGGACCCTGCCGGCCGGCTGGTCGTACTTCACGATGTGGCAGTACACCTCCGCCGGCCCGGCCGTCGGCGACCATGACAAGTTCAACGGAGCCCTGGACCGGGTGCAGGCCCTGGCACGCGGCTAACCAAGACCCCGCGCCGTGTCCCCGCGGGGGCCCTCGTCCCCTGGCGTGACAGGCGGGGCACGGCCAAACCCGGATCGGCCGTGCCCCGGGCCCGCCGGGCCGCGCCGACGCGCTCCGGCCCCTGCCCACGGCCGGTCCACCAGGGCCCCGCTGCGGCCCTCCCCGCCCGTTGGTGCTCCGCGCCGCCCAGGATCATGCTGGTCAGGAGAGCCTGCCGAGCAAGGGCGAGATGAGCGGCGATGGAGCGACAGTCGACGTACACGGCCACGGCCACCATCGATGAACAGGGCATCCTCACGGGCTGGAGCGAGGGAGCCCAGCGGCTGCTCGGCTACGACTCCACCACGGTGATCGGACGACCCGCCACCACGCTCCTCGCCGCCGACGACGCGATGGCCCGGCGGGCTCTGATCGGACGGGAGCGCTGGAACGGCACCGTCCCGGTGCGGCACCTGGACGGCCGGTCACTGGAACTCGGCGTGCTCGCGCACCGCCGGACCTCGGACCGCGGAGACACCGACTGGCTCGTGGTGAGCGCCGTGACGGTCCGGGCACAGCAGCCTCGGGGCGAGCCGCTGGAGGAGTGGACGTTCCTCCAGTCCCCCTTCCCGCTGGCCATCTTCGACGCGGAATTGCGCCTGGTGCGCGCCAACCGTCGCATGGAACACGCCCTCGCCCTGCCCGAGGCGGCGATGCGCGGGCTACGTCTCCCGCACATCGTGCCGGGGACCGCGAGCGAGCAGACCAACCGGTCGATGCTGTTCGCGCTGGAGTCCGGACTCCCGCAGCAGTCGCGGCTCCGCCTCGGCCCGGAATTCGGCCAGACCAGCGTCCTGACCCCGCTGAAGGACTCCGGCGGACGGGTTCGGGCCGTCTGCCTGTCCACACAACAGCCCGCCGTGGGCGCCAGCGACCGGCAGCGCACACCGGGTCCGGCCGCCTCACGCGCCGACACGGTGGCCGACCGGACCCGGGCCGCACAGGAACTGGGTGAAGTCACCGTCCCCCGGCTCGCCGACGCAATGGCGGTCGATCTGTTCGACTCACCCCGGACCGAGGACGAGGAGGGCGAGACGGACCCGGCACCAACGGGCCCGGTGGTGCTGCGCCGCGCCACCCTGCGCGCGGTCCCTGACACCGAGGGGCTCGGCAACGGCACCGGGGTGGGCGACGCGGTCATCTGCCCGGCGGACTCGCCTCCGGCACACTGCTTGGCAGCGGGCCGTCCGCTTCTGTACGACACGACGGACCCGGCCGTCGCCGAGTGGGCCGCGCTCAACCCGGGTGCCGCGTGGCTACGCGCGTCCGGGGCTCGTTCGCTGCTGGTGGTGCCACTGCTCGCCCAGGACAGCACGCTCGGCGTCGCCCTCTTCGGGCGGCTCCCGGAGCGGGAGCGGTTCGGACCGGAGGATCTGCGGCTCGCCGAGGAGTTCACGACCAGGGCAGCCGCCGGCATCCGGCGGGCCCGCGCCCAGTCCCGGGCCCGCACCACCACCATGGCCCTGCAACGCAGCCTGCTCCCGCACCCACTGCCCGACCAAGGGGCCTTGGAGATCGCCACCCGCTATCTACCCGCGGCCACCCGGGTGGGTGTGGGCGGCGACTGGTTCGACGTGATCCCGCTGTCGGGGGCACGGGTGGCGCTCGTCGTGGGTGACGTGGTCGGACACGGCATCCGTGCCTCCGCCACCATGGGCCGACTGCGTACGGCGGTGCGCACTCTGGCGGACGTGGACCTGCCGCCCGACGAACTCCTCACCCACCTCGACGACCTGGTGCTGCGGCTGGCCGCCGACGAGGGCAGCTCGGACCCGGCTGCCGAGACCGCCGGCGGCATCGGCACCACCTGCCTGTACGCCGTCTACGACCCCGTCGCACGCAAGTGCATCCTGGCCCGGGCCGGTCATCCGCCGCCGGCCGTGGTCACCCCCGACGGCGCCGTCCGCTTCCTCGACGTGCCCGCCGGGCCACCGCTCGGTCTGGGCGGGCTGCCCTTCGAGGCCACCGAGACCGACCTACCCGAGGGCAGTCTGCTCGCCCTCTACACCAACGGCCTGTTCGAGGCCCGCGACCACGACATCGACGAGGCGCTGGACAAGATGTTCGCCGCACTCGGCCGCCCGGCCAAGTCGCTGGACTCCGTCTGCGACCGGGTGCTCACCGAGCTGCTGAGCCACCGGCCCGACGACGACATCGCCCTGCTGGTGGCCCGTACCCGGGCCCTACACGAGGACCGGGTCGCCTCCTGGGAGCTGGGCAGCGAACCCACCGTCGTCTCCCCCGCCCGCCGGTACGCCGGCGAGCAGTTGTCCGTGTGGGGCCTGGCCGAGGCCGCGTTCACCACCGAGCTGATGGTCAGCGAGTTGGTCACCAACGCCATCCGCTACGGCCGCCCGCCCATCCGGCTCCGGTTGATCCACCAGGACAGCACGCTGATCTGCGAGGTGTACGACTCCAGCGACACCACCCCGCACATGCGCCGGGCCCGGATCTTCGACGAGGGCGGCCGGGGCCTGCTGCTGGTCGCCCAGCTCGCCGAGCGCTGGGGCACCCGGCACGATCGGGTCGGCAAGACGGTGTGGGCGGAGCAGACGGTCGTGGGGTCCTGAGGTCGGGACGGTGCGGCCCCGCCCCGCCCCGCCCCTTTGCCGGCCTGGTCAGCGCATGGCGAAGGCCCGGGCCTCCCTCACGGAACCCGGGCCCCGCCTTTCCCGCGGCGTCCGTCACGCCGCCACGGGAACCTCCGGCGTCGCGCCGTTCGCCGCGGGCGCGAGCGCCAGCTCCAGGACCTGGCGGACGTCGGTCACGGCGTGGACGTCCAGCTTCTCCAGCACCTCGGCCGGGACATCATCCAGATCGGGCTCGTTGCGCCTGGGGATGATCACGGTGGTCACCCCGGCACGGTGGGCGGCGAGCAGCTTCTGCTTCACGCCGCCGATGGGCAGCACCCGGCCGGTCAGCGAGACCTCGCCGGTCATGGCCACGTCCGTGCGGACCAGACGGCCGGAGAGCAGGGACGCAAGGGCCGTGGTCATCGTGATGCCGGCACTCGGGCCGTCCTTCGGGACCGCGCCCGCCGGGAAGTGGATGTGTACCCCCCGGTCCTTCACATCGGCCACCGGCAACTCCAGTTCGGCACCGTGGCTGCGTAGGAAGCTCAGCGCGATCTGTGCCGACTCCTTCATCACGTCACCCAGCTGGCCGGTGAGGGTCAGGCCCGCTGCGCCGGTCTCCGGGTCGGCGAGGGACGCCTCCACGTAGAGCACGTCGCCACCGGCCCCGGTGACCGCGAGTCCGGTCGCCACGCCGGGCACGGCCGTCCGCCGCTCCGCCGGATCCTGGGCGGACTCGGGCACGTGGTGCGGGCGCCCGAGCAGGGCCCGCAGGTCACCGTCCGTCACGGTGAACGGCAGTTGCCGCTCGCCCAGTTCATGCTGAGCGGCTACCTTGCGCAGCAGCCGTGCGATGGACCGCTCCAAGGTGCGCACGCCGGCCTCGCGCGTGTACTCGCCCGCCAGCTTGCGCAGCGCGCTCTCGTCGATGGCGACCTCGTCCCCGGCCAGGCCGGCCCGCTCCAGCTGACGCGGGAGCAGGTGGTCCCGGGCGATGACCACCTTCTCGTCCTCGGTGTAGCCGTCCAGGCGGACGATCTCCATCCGGTCGGCGAGGGCCTCCGGGATGGCCTCCAGCACATTGGCCGTGGCCAGGAAGACCACGTCGGACAGGTCGAGTTCAACCTCCAAGTAGTGGTCCCGGAACGTGTGGTTCTGCGCCGGGTCCAGGACCTCCAGCAGGGCCGCGGCCGGGTCGCCCCGGAAGTCGGAGCCGACCTTGTCGATCTCGTCGAGGAGCACGACCGGATTCATGGACCCGGCCTCCTTGATGGCGCGCACGATCCGGCCGGGCAGCGCCCCGACGTAGGTGCGTCGGTGACCGCGGATCTCGGCCTCGTCCCGGACGCCGCCCAGGGCGACCCGGACGAACCTGCGCCCCATGGCGTGGGCGACGGACTCACCGAGCGAGGTCTTGCCGACACCGGGCGGCCCCACCAGGGCCAGCACGGCACCGCCCGCCCGCCGTCCACCGCCCTCGGCCGAGGTGCTTCGCGCCGCCCCCTGGTCGAACCGTCCGTCGATCACGCCCAGACCGCGCCCGCTGCGGCGCTTGCGCACCGCGAGGTACTCGGTGATGCGTTCCTTGACGTCCTCCAAGCCCGCGTGCTCGGCGTCGAGCACGGCCCTGGCCCCCCGGATGTCGTACGCGGAGACACTGTCATCGGTCCGCTCGTTCCACGGCATCTCCAGGACGGTGTCCAGCCAGGTGCGGATCCACGAGCCCTCGGGCGACTGCTCGGAAGCGCGCTCCAGCTTGTCGACCTCCTTCAGCGCGGCCTCACGGACCTTCTCCGGCAGGTCGGCGGCCTCCACGCGGGCGCGGTAGTCGTCGGGTTCCTCGGCGGAATCCTTGCCGTTCTCGCCGTTCAGCTCGCGCAGTTCCTTGCGGACCGCCTCCAGCTGACGACGCAGCAGGAATTCCCGCTGCTGCTTGTCGACGCCTTCCTGAACGTCCTTGGCGATGGTCTCGGCCACGTCCTGCTCAGCGAGGTGGTCACGGAGCTGCTGCGTGGCGAGCTTGAGGCGCTCCACCGGATCGGCGGTCTCCAGCAGTGCGACCTTCTGCTCAGTGGTGAGGAAGGGCGAGTAGCCGGAGTTGTCGGCGAGCGCGGAGACGCCGTCGATGGCCTGGACGCGGTCCACGACCTGCCAAGCCCCGCGCTTCTTGAGCCAGGTGGTGGCGAGCGCCTTGTACTCCTTCACGAGTTCCGCTACCTGCCCCGGCAGCGGATCGGGGATGCTCTCGTCGACGCGTGCGCCCTCGACCCACAGTGCCGCACCGGGGCCGGTGGTGCCCGCGCCGATGCGCACCCGGCTCCGGCCGCGGATCAGCGTCCCCGGGTCGCCGTCAGCCAGCCTGCCCACCTGCTCGACCGTGCCCAGCACACCGGTCTTGGCGTACCTCCCGTCGACGCGTGGCACCAGCAGCACCTTGGGCTTCCCCGGCTCGGACTGGGCGGCGGCCTGCGCGGCCTCCACCGCGGCCCGCACCTCGGCGTCGCTCAGGTACAGCGGAACCACCATCCCCGGCAGCACGACCTCGTCGTCGAGCGGCAGTACGGGCAGAACGAGCGTGAACGCCGTGGACTCAGCAGCCATGATCTCCCCTTTGGCAGTCAACTTGAGCTGTACAGACTCAATGCGTGGGAAACCGCGAATGTTCCCGGGTCCTTGTTCGCTGTGGGCGATCACCGCACAGCACGGGATCTGGGCAGGTGAGGCGGCATGGCCAGGCCCGATCCGCACCGCCCGCGGCACCGTGCGGCGGTCGGCGGCGCCGCGGCACCCCACCCCGGCACACCGCTGCCCCGCGCATGAGCGCCCGGGCGGGGAACCGGTTCCCGATCAGCTCCGGGGCACGCACCCCGCCGCACTCGGCGACCGCGGACCCGGGCAGCTGAACGACACGGAGGCAGGCTCCGGCGGCGCACCCGTCGGCGAGCCCCGCCCCGCCAGCACCCCGACGCCCACGGCAGCGCCGGAAGGCCGTCAGGCAGCCGGGGGGCCGTGGATCATCGGGACGCCGCGGACAGCGCCGCGTCGGGCCGCTGCGAGCGCCGGACCAACGGCCAGCTGACGACACCGATCGCGAAGGCGATGAGGTGGCCCCAGTTGGTCATCGGGTCCTGGAAGGCGAGCAGGTCGTCGAGGAGCACACCGCCGGTCAGGACGAGCAGCGGCCAGCGCATCCAGGGGGCGAGCAGCCCGGCCAACGCACCGGTGCTGGCGGCGACACCGAAGCTGATGCCGTAGTCCAGGCGGTGCAGCGAGGTCTCCGGCAGGTGCCCGGACAGTACCGCGAGGCCCACCGGAACCTCGGTGGCGAGGGTGGCCAGGACGTGCCCAGCCAGGAACACGCAGGCGGTCCGCACGCCGCCCGTCCTCCGTTCCAGGGCAGTGAGCACCACGACGAACGCGACCGTGTAGGGCGAGACGACCCCGCCCGCGGTCCACAACGCGCTCGCCAGCAGCACCAGTACGGGCGTGCGCACCAGGTGGGCCACATCCGTGCTGGAACCCTGTTGGAGGGCGTGGACGAGACCGGGATCGGCCAGGGCCGCGACCAGGGAGGTGACCCCCAGGACAGCCACGTAGCAGAAGGTGAACGGGGTGCCCGCCGGGGTGGGCAGCAGGCGCCACGGCCGCCAGCACCACGGCCGCAGTGCCCGCACGGCCGGCTCCGGCCCGGACGACGCTGCCCGGCCGGCAGCCGCGGCACCGCGCTGGCGCGGCACGCCGTCGAGCAGATCGGTCACCGCGGCGACCGGGACGGTGACGGCGCCGTCGTCGGGAAGGGGCTTGCCCGGCGAGGGCGGAGACAGGGCCTTCGCAGAGCCCGTCACGGTCCGTTCCACAGCAAGGCGCTCCTTCCGTCCCCCCTACCCTTGGCGTCCACCGGTCCGCTGTCTGTGACTGGCGCCACGCGGACGTGGATTCACGGAAACCTCTCAGACTCTGGATGCGTCCACGTCCCCGTGTCCCACGAACGGGTGTTTCCCGCTCACCCCGGGTACCGTCACGTCCAGGGACGTCATCCACAATTCCGGTGAACATCCAACGGTGTTCAAGCAGGATGGGCACATGACTGCCGTAGACGACTGCCCCGTGGTCCTGGACCGCCGTGACGGCCCGTACGGCGAGGTCGTACTGCGCAGACACGGCGCGCTGCTGCAGATCATCGCCAACGGCTGCTTCCTGATGGACACCTCCGACGGACGTTCGGAGCGGCTGCTGGTCGACGCCGCCCGTGAGGCGCTGGACGAACGGCCGGAGCCCACCGTACTGATCGGGGGGCTGGGGGTCGGGTTCTCGCTCGCACACGCCGCAGCGAATCCCCGGTGGGGGCGGATCACCGTCGTGGAGCGGGAACCCGCCGTCATCGACTGGCACCGGGACGGACCGCTGGCGCAGGTGTCGGCGGGCGCGCTCGCCGATGCGCGCACCCGGGTCGTGGAGACCGACCTCGTGTCGTTCGTTCATGACACACCGGACACGTTCGACGCACTGTGTCTCGACATTGACAACGGCCCCGGCTGGACCGTGACCGAGGGCAATGGAAGTCTCTACTCTCCGGCCGGACTCGCCGCCTGCGCAAGGGTGTTGAGACCTGGCGGAGTACTCGCGGTGTGGTCGGCGAAGCCTTCTGCAGATTTTGAAGAAACCTTGCGGAATGCCAGATTCCGGCAGGTGTGCACCCGAGAGGTGCCGGTTAGTCGGGGCGTTCCGGACGCTGTGCACCTCGCCGTCCGGCCTGGATAGCGGCAGTGCGGCGAGTCCCCGTAATGTGCTGCCCTGGCGCGGATCAATCAACGGATCACCGGGCGCCACGCAGACATGGGATCACCCCACGGATTCCGTAAAGCAACAAGCAGGGGCGGGCGATGGAGCAGACACACACCTCCCAGAGCAGCGCGGCGGCGACCACCGCAGGCGCACAGCGCCGGGTGCTGGTCGTCGAGGACGACCCCACGATCGCCGACGCCGTCGCGGCCCGGCTCCACGCCGAGGGATTCCTCGTGCAGACCGCGGCCGACGGTCCGGCCGCCGTCGACGCGGCCGAGGCCTGGCAGCCCGACCTGCTGATCCTCGACGTCATGCTGCCCGGCTTCGACGGGCTCGAAGTCTGCCGGCGGGTGCAGGCGCACCGGCCGGTACCGGTGCTGATGCTCACCGCCCGGGACGACGAGACCGACATGCTGGTCGGGCTCGGGGTCGGCGCCGACGACTACATGACCAAGCCGTTCTCGATGCGGGAGCTGGCGGCACGCGTGCATGTGCTGCTGCGGCGGGTGGAGCGAGCCACGCTCGCCGCCACGACCCCGCGCAGTGGGATCCTGCGGCTCGGAGAGCTGGAGATCGACCACGCCCAGCGCCGGGTGCGGGTGAAGTCGGAGGACATCCATCTGACACCCACCGAGTTCGATCTCCTGGTGTGCCTGGCGAACACCCCGAGGGCAGTGCTCTCCCGGGAGCAGCTGCTGGCCGAGGTGTGGGACTGGGCGGATGCCTCCGGCACCCGCACGGTCGACAGCCACATCAAGGCACTACGACGGAAGATCGGCGCCGAACGGATCCGTACCGTGCACGGTGTGGGGTACTCGCTGGAGACACCGGCACCATGAGCGGCGACGGGCGCCAGGCCGCGCCGAGGAGCTCCGGGAAGTCCGGGCAGGAACCCTGGGGCGGCGTGCGCCCGTTCTCGATCAAGACCAAACTGGGCGCGCTGGTCGTCATCTCGGTGCTGATCACCACCGGTCTGTCGATGATCGCGGTGCACACCAAGACGGAGCTGCGTTTCATCACGGTCTTCTCGATGATCGCCACCCTGCTGATCACCCAGTTCGTGGCGCACTCGCTCACCATGCCGCTGGACGAGATGAACACGGTCGCCCGGTCGATCTCCCAGGGCGACTACACCCGCCGGGTGAAGGAGAACCGCCGGGACGAACTCGGCGACCTGGCCGGGACGATCAACGTCATGGCCGACGAGCTGGAGACTCAGGACCGACAGCGCAAGGAATTGGTGGCGAACGTCTCCCATGAACTGCGCACCCCCATCGCCGGGCTGCGCGCAGTACTGGAGAACATCGTCGACGGCGTCACGGAGGCCGACCCGGAGACCATGCGCACGGCCCTCAGGCAGACGGAACGGCTCGGCCGGCTGGTGGAGACGCTGCTGGACCTGTCCCGCCTCGACAACGGCGTCGTACCGCTGAGGCGGCGGCGCTTCGAGGTGTGGCCGTATCTGTCGGGCGTGCTGAAGGAGGCCAACATGGTCGCCTCGGCCCGAACGGACATCGCCTCCGGTTCCGGACGTCACACGCGCACCGATGTCCATCTGCATCTGGACGTCTCCCCGCCGGAGCTCACCGCGCACGCCGACCCCGAGCGGGTCCATCAGGTGGTGTCCAACCTGATCGACAACGCGGTCAAGCACAGCCCTCCGCACGGCCGTGTGACGGTGAAGGCGCGGCGCGGGCCGCAGCCGGAGTCGCTGGAACTGGAGGTCCTGGACGAGGGTCCCGGGATCCCCCGGTCGGAGTGGCGCCGGGTGTTCGAGCGGTTCAATCGGGGCATGGTGCCCCGGCCGCACGGTCCGGGCAGCGACGGCGGTACGGGACTCGGACTCGCGATCGCCCGGTGGGCGGTGGATCTGCATGGCGGCCGGATCGGTGTGGCCGAATCCGAGCGTGGCTGCCGGATCATCGTCACCCTTCCGGGAGTGTCCTCCGCCCCAAGTTGACGTAAAGTTCCCATCGGAAGCACAAGATCCACCGCCGTCCCAGCCGTTTTCGCGCAGCTGGACACGTGTGACTGAAGACAGACCCGCCCCGCGTGTCGAACGCGGGGCCGACGGGTCGGCGTCTGTGCACCCTCTCATCTGCGGAACCACGGTTGTTTCCCGCCATATCAAGCCCTGAAACAAGATTTCTCGTGTGACTTACGCGACGATGAACGGGCCCGACCTGACCTTCACGGTCTTGGAGGCGTAGCCTTTATTCCCGCTGTCCATCACCTTGTGAAGCGGAAGAGGGCGGTTGCCGCCGTGTCGCCACAGTCCCCCAGTAACCCGAGCATCTCCACCGACGACCACGCCGGGAAGAACCCCGCGGCCGCGTTCGGTCCGAACGAGTGGCTCGTCGACGAGATCTATCAGCAGTACCTCCAGGACCCGAATTCGGTCGACCGCGCCTGGTGGGACTTCTTCGCCGACTACAAGCCGGGGGCTCCTGCCACCCCGACTCCGGCGGGTACTGCGGCCGCGGGGGCCGCAGGAACCCCCGTCACGGCGTCTCAGGCGCAGCCCGCACCGGCCCCCGCGGCCCCGGCCGCACCCAAGCCTGCCGTGGCGGCTCCCTCCCCCGCCCCGGCGGCGAAGGCCACCCCCGCCCCGGTCAAGCCGGCGCAGCCCGCACCGGCGCCCGCTCAGCCGAAGCCCAAGGCCGCCCCCGCCGTCCAGGGCCCGGAAGGCCCCGAGCTGGTCACGCTGCGCGGCCCGGCCGCCGCCGTGGTGAAGAACATGGACGCCTCACTGGAGATGCCGACCGCCACCTCGGTGCGCGCGGTCCCGGTGAAGCTGCTGTTCGACAACCGGATCGTCATCAACAACCACCTCAAGCGCGCCCGCGGCGGGAAGATCTCCTTCACGCACATCATCGGGTATGCGATGGTGCAGGCCATCAAGGCCATGCCGTCGATGAACTGGTCCTACGGCGTCAAGGACGGCAAGCCGACCCTGATCAAGCCGCCGCACGTCAACCTCGGCCTGGCCATCGACCTGGTCAAGCCGAACGGTGACCGCCAGCTCGTCGTGGCCGCCATCAAGAAGGCCGAGACCCTGAACTTCTTCGAGTTCTGGCAGGCCTACGAGGACATCGTCCGGCGCGCCCGCGACGGCAAGCTGACGATGGACGACTTCACCGGTGTCACGGTCTCCCTGACCAACCCCGGTGGCCTGGGCACCGTCCACTCGGTCCCGCGTCTGATGCCCAGCCAGTCCGTGATCATGGGCGTCGGCTCCATGGACTACCCGGCCGAGTTCCAGGGCACCAGCCAGGACACCCTCAACAAGCTCGGTGTCTCCAAGGTCATGACGCTGACGTCGACCTACGACCACCGGGTCATCCAGGGTGCCGCCTCCGGCGAGTTCCTGCGCCAGGTCGCGAACCTGCTGCTGGGCGAGAACGGCTTCTACGACGACGTCTTCAAGGCGCTGCGCATCCCCTACGAGCCGGTCCGTTGGCTCAAGGACATCGACGCCTCGCACGACGACGACGTCACCAAGGCCGCCCGCGTCTTCGAGTTGATCCACTCCTACCGGGTCCGCGGCCACGTCATGGCCGACACTGACCCGTTGGAGTACAGCCAGCGCAAGCACCCCGACCTGGACATCGTCGAGCACGGCCTCACCCTGTGGGACCTGGAGCGCGAGTTCGCGGTCGGCGGCTTCTCCGGCAAGTCGATGATGAAGCTGCGCGACATCCTCGGCGTGCTGCGCGACTCGTACTGCCGCACCACCGGCATCGAGTTCATGCACATCCAGGACCCCAGGCAGCGCAAGTGGATCCAGGACCGCGTGGAGCGCACCCACTCCAAGCCGGAGCGCGAGGAGCAGCTGCGCATCCTGCGCCGGCTGAACGCGGCGGAAGCCTTCGAGACCTTCCTGCAGACCAAGTACGTCGGACAGAAGCGCTTCTCGCTGGAGGGCGGCGAGTCCGTCATCCCGCTGCTCGACGCGGTGATCGACTCGGCCGCCGAGTCCCGTCTGGACGAGGTCGTCATCGGCATGGCCCACCGCGGCCGGCTGAACGTTCTCGCGAACATCGTCGGCAAGTCCTACGCGCAGATCTTCCGCGAGTTCGAGGGCAACCTCGACCCGAAGTCGATGCACGGCTCCGGCGACGTGAAGTACCACCTGGGCGCCGAGGGCACCTTCACCGGCCTGGACGGCGAGCAGATCAAGGTCTCGCTGGTCGCCAACCCCTCCCACCTGGAGGCCGTCGACCCGGTCCTGGAGGGTGTCGCCCGCGCCAAGCAGGACATCATCAACAAGGGCGGCACGGACTTCACCGTCCTACCGGTGGCGATCCACGGCGACGCGGCCTTCGCGGGCCAGGGCGTGGTGGCCGAGACCCTGAACATGTCGCAGCTGCGCGGCTACCGCACCGGCGGCACGGTCCACATCGTCATCAACAACCAGGTCGGCTTCACCGCGGCCCCCGAGTCCTCGCGTTCCTCCATGTACGCCACGGACGTGGCCCGCATGATCGAGGCGCCGATCTTCCACGTCAACGGCGACGACCCCGAGGCCGTCGTACGCGTGGCGCGGCTCGCCTTCGAGTTCCGCCAGGCGTTCAACAAGGACGTGGTGATCGACCTCATCTGCTACCGCCGCCGCGGTCACAACGAGTCGGACAACCCGGCCTTCACCCAGCCGCTGATGTACGACCTGATCGACAAGAAGCGCTCGGTGCGCAAGCTCTACACCGAGTCCCTGATCGGTCGTGGCGACATCACTCTGGACGAGGCCGAGCAGGCACTTCAGGACTACCAGGGCCAGCTGGAGAAGGTCTTCACGGAGGTCCGCGAGGCAACCTCGCAGCCGCTCTCCGGCAGCGTGCCGGTACCCCAGGACGGCTTCCCGGTGACGGTCCCGACCGCGGTCTCCTCGGAGGTCGTCAAGCGGATCGCCGAGTCCCAGGTCAACGTGCCCGACCACATCACCGTCCACCCGCGCCTGCAGCCGCAGTTGCAGCGCCGTGCATCGATGGTCGAGGACGGCACGATCGACTGGGGCATGGGCGAGACCCTCGCCGTCGGCTCCCTGCTGCTGGAGGGCACTCCGGTCCGACTGGCCGGCCAGGACTCCCAGCGTGGCACCTTCGGCCAGCGCCACGCGGTGCTGATCGACCGGGAGACCGGCGAGGAGTACACCCCGCTGCAGTACCTCTCCGACGACCAGGCCCGCCTGAACGTCTACAACTCCCTGCTCTCCGAGTACGCGGCGATGGGCTTCGAGTACGGCTACTCGCTGGCCCGCCCCGACGCGCTGGTGATGTGGGAGGCGCAGTTCGGCGACTTCGTCAACGGCGCCCAGACGGTCGTGGACGAATTCGTCACCTCGGCCGAGCAGAAGTGGGGCCAGACCTCCGGCGTGGTCCTGCTGCTCCCGCACGGATACGAGGGCCAGGGACCGGACCACTCGTCCGCGCGCCCCGAACGCTTCCTCCAGCTGTGCGCGCAGAACAACATGACGGTGGCGATGCCCACGCTCCCGTCGAACTACTTCCACCTCCTGCGGTGGCAGGTGCACAACCCGCACCACAAGCCGCTGGTCGTCTTCACCCCGAAGTCGATGCTGCGTCTGAAGGCCGCTGCCTCGAAGGCGGAGGAGTTCACGAACGGCCAGTTCCGCCCGGTCATCGGCGACGATTCGGTCGACCCGGCCACGGTCCGCAAGGTCGTCTTCTGCGCCGGCAAGGTCTACTACGACCTGGAGGCGGAGCGGAAGAAGCGCGGCGCCACCGATACGGCGATCATCCGCATCGAGCGCCTGTACCCGCTGCCGGGTGCCGAGCTCCAGGAGGAGATCAAGAAGTACCCGAACGCGGAGAAGTACCTCTGGGCCCAGGAGGAGCCGGCCAACCAGGGTGCCTGGCCGTTCATCGCGCTCAACCTGATCGACCACCTGGACCTGGCGGTCGGGGCGGACGTCCCGCACGGCGAACGCCTGCGCCGGATCTCCCGCCCGCACTCCTCGTCCCCGGCCGTGGGCTCCGCCAAGCGCCACCAGGCCGAGCAGGAGCAGCTGGCGCGTGAGGTGTTCGAGGCGTAGCCTCCGGAACGTCGCACGGCAAGGGCCCGGCCCCGAGTTCCAGTGGAACTCGGGGCCGGGCCCTTGCCGTGCGGGTGTCAGCCCAGGTAGGCCTCGAAGTCCCAATGGGGTCGCGTGCGCTGGCGGGCGGAGATGGTGTGCGGGTGCTGAGCGCCCAGGGTACGGGTGAGTCCGAGCAGGCCGTCCTCCTCCAGTTTCCCGGCCTCCTCCTGCTCTCGGAAGGCCCGCAGGTCGGCAGCGAGCGCCACCTGGCAGGACAGGGTGAGCGGGTGTTGGTCGCCCAAGGTGTGCCGGGCCCGGCGCAGTGTGTCCCGGCTGAGGTCCAGGGCATCGGCGATGCGGCCGTTGAAGTTCCGAGCGCTCGCCGCGTTCAGTGCACAGCCCAGCACCCAGGGATGGTCGGGACCGAGGGTGGCGGTCAGCCCCGCCAGCGCGGACTCGAACATCGACATCGCTCCGGCGCGTTCGCCCGCCGCCTGCATGACGAGGCCGGTGTTGGTGAGCATGCCGGTGGTGACGGGGTGGGCCGGACCGAGGAGGGAGCGGTAGCCGGCCTCGGCCTCGTCGATGAGGTCCCGGGACTGGCTGAGATCGCCGTGCTCCCTGAGGAAGTTTCCGTAGTTGTTGATGAACGCCAGGGTGCGGTGGTGTCCGCGGCCGTGCAGCTGTGCCAGCTGTTCCAAGAGGGCGGCCATCGAGGGCCCCACATCCGGGTTGAGCGCGCTCTCCCGGCGCCGGCACATCGCCAGCTGGACCCGTGCCTCAAGGGTCTGCGGATGCTGCGGTCCGAGTACCTGGACGTGGAGCCGGACCACTGGTTCCTGCCGGGCGAGGGCATCACGGTAGCGGCCCAGGAGACGCAGGTCGTGCGCGACCGCACTACCGGACTTGAGCGTGTTGATGTGCCGGGTGCGCAAGACGTTCTCGCGCCGGGCCAGGGTCTCCAGGTCGAGTTCGAACGCCTCCGCGTACCGGCCGCGCAGCCGCAGGCTCACACCCAGGTTGTGCCGGGCCACGAGCGTGTCCACCTCGTCCGGACCGAGCAGTCGCTCGTTGCCTTCCAGCACCTTCTTCTGCAGGTCGTAGGCCTCCTGATACCGGCCCAGATAGCGCAGGCTGCCCGCCAGGGAACCCTGGGTGACCAGCTCCGCCACCTCGTCGCGTGGGGAGGTGTGCTGGAGTTTCTCCAGGACCGCCCGGTCTAGTTCGTAGGCCTCGCGGAACCGGCCGCTGGCCCGCATGATGTAGCTCTCCTGGTTGGTCAGGTCGAGCAGCGGCTGGGCCAGTGGGTCCATCGTCCGCGACCAGTTGTCGCGGACCTTCCGGGCCAGCTCCAGACCGCTGTTGTACTCGCCGCTGCGCAAGCAGTACCGAAGGCAGTTCAGCACGGTGGTCTGCACCCGACGCTGGCTGCTGGTCAGCGCGCCGGAGGGTTCCAGGTGCGGCAGCAGTTCCGCGTACCGGGGCCAGTTCCTGCTGTCCACGGCGTTGCCCGGGTCGGCTTCCGCGAGCAGGGTGCGGACCGCCCTGCGGTGCAGGGCGTGGCTGTCCTCGCTGGTCAGCTTGGAGACGATGTCGTGGACGAGCCGGTGCATGTGCACCGACTCCTGGTGCGGACCCATCTCCGCGCCGAGCGGGCCGCGAGTCTCGCGGGTGAGCACGGAGTAGTTGACCAGGGTGTCCAGGGACCGGGTCCAGGCGGGCAGGTCGGTGGCCATCCAGCGGAGTTCCTCAGGGAGGTCCGTCTGCGGGTAGGCGCGGATCAGGCCGAGCGGAATGCGGCCCGGGGCGAAGGACGTGCACAGCCCGAGCACTTCGATAGCCTGGGGTTGGGAACGGCGCAGCCGGTTGAGCAGTATCGACCAGGACGTCATGGACGACTGCGGGAAGCCCTCACCGGTGGCCGGTTCGTCCACGGTGGAGAGCCTGCGTTCACGGACCATCCGGAGGTACTCGGCCACGTCCATGCCGGACTCACCGAGCCAGGAGGCGGCCTGCACCAGCGGCAGCGGTACGTCACCGAACTCGGCGGCGACCTCGTCCGCCTCGGCCGCGGTGATGTGGGTGGCCCGACGCATCAGATAGCTGGTCGACTCGGCGCGCAGGAAGGCCGGTACCTCCAGGACCTCGGTGTACTCGCTCCAAGCCCGGTTCCGGGAGGTGACCAGGACATGGCCTGAGCCCTGCGGCAGTAGGGCGTTGACTCCCTCGGGGTCGTCCCAGCCGTCGAAGATGATCAGCCAGTTGGAGTACGGCTCGCCGCGCCTCAGGGCGTCCCGGACCGCGCGGATGCGCTCGCCGGGCTCGCTTCCGATGGACAGGCCTAGTTCCACGGCGAGTTCACCGAAACGGTCGCGCTGGATGTTGCGGTCGTCGGAGTTGACCCACCACACCAGGTCGTAGTCGGTGCTGAAGCGATGTGCGTACTCGGCGGCGAGCTGGGTCTTGCCGATGCCGGACATGCCGAGCAACGTGCAGGAGGAGGCGCCGCGCTCGGCGTCGGAGAGGCGCTGGTGGAGGTCGGTGAGCAGGTCATCGCGGCCGGTGAAGCGCGGGTTGCGGCGCGGCACCTCACCCCAGATCTCGCAGCGGGTCTCCGGGTACCGCACCCGTGTGGGCATGGTCTTCGGGGTGCGCCGGCGTTCCAGGCCGAGCCGGCTCAGCAGGCGTTCCTCCGCCGCTTCCTCGCTCAATCCCCACAGGCTGGCCGGTTCGAGGACGGCGGTGGCGGGGAGCAGCGGCCGGTTGGTGAGGTTGACGGCGGCGAACCGGTCCGCGTGCGCGGCGACGAAGCCGCGCAGCGCGTCGTTCCACTCGCCCGGGGGACGCGGGCCGAGTTCGAAGAACCAGTCGTCGAGCACGAGCAGCACCCGCCCGCTGGAGAGCAGCAGGTCACCCAGCGAGTCCTCCAGTGCCACCTCGCGCGGCGGGTCCCACCGCTGGAGGGTCGCCCGGTGGCCGTGGCGTTCCAGGGCATGGACGATCCAGGCCGCCCATGAGCGGTGGTAGCCCGGGAAGACCACCAGGAAGTGTTCGGGTGCCCCGGTACCGTCCCCGCTCGACCGCCGCTGTTCCACCATCGTCGCTCCCTGTTCCCGCGCCCGTCGCACTCCCGGACGGCGCCTGCATAACGTAGCGCAACCGACTACCCACGAACTGTCACCTGGAACGACGGACCGCCCGGCCCAGCCGCACCTGGTGGCTGCCCATTTCTCGGACGAACTCCTGTCCTGCAAAGGTCAGTTCATCGGACTCGCGCAGGATGGACAAGGCTTCGCCGACCTGACCCCGAAAGAATCCGAACCGGTGTTCGGCCCGGGCGCGCCACCTCTGGTCGTCCACCCGGGCGCTGCGGGCCCGCGCCCACAGGTCCGTCAGCGCCAGATGGGCGTACGCGCCCTGCAGCACACCGGGGACCGGGCGCGGGTCCGGCCGCCATCCGACCCGGTGACGGGCGGTGCCGGCCGCGCGGTAGAGCGGCACCAGCTCGTGCAGAACCGCCAGCTTCGTGTGGTGGGCCTCGTGCACCAGGGACTCCGCCAGGCCCCGGGTGTCGGCCGGGAGCTGACAGACCATCGCCCCCGGAGCGGCCCGCAGGGTCGCGGTCATCGCGACCCCGCCCGGCCGTGGCTGGTCCGCCAGCGGCACCACGGCACGCAGGATCGCGGCGGTCTCCTCGGCCCGGCCGGGATCGGTGGCCGCCAGCAGGGCCCGGGCCGCGGGCCAGCGCTCGGCCCATCGCCGGTGGGCGGCGCGCACACGGACGGCGGCGGGCAGCCGCTCGGGGCCTATCCCGTCGGCCGGCACACGGTAGGGGTCCAGGTCGTCGAGAACCGCGGGGCTTCCGGGCAGCTCGCACAAACCGGACCAGCCGGGACCGCGGCCGGCCGGGCGGTGCGCACCGGGCTGCGGCCGGGTGAAGGCCACGTCGACGCAGCCCGAGGCGTCCGCGATGCGGGTACGGCCGTCCTCGCCGTGCAGGCGCAGGCGCCCGGAAGGACAGTCCACACTGCCGAGGCCGGGCAACATGAAACGGCCGGGGGGCACGTCGAGCGTGCGGTCGGCAGGACAGCCCGCGCGGACGGCTGCCGCGACGGCCACCCCGCTCAGGTGAGCCAGGCGCCCCTCGAACCCGGGGCCCTCGGGAACGCCGAGCACGTCCGCGAGCCAGGCGCCGGTGATCGGATAGTCGACGACCTCCCGGACAGCGGCCGGGTCGGTCCGTTCCGCGTGCTCCAGCAGCGCCCAGTCCTCCTCGAACCGCCGCCGGGCCGCCGCGCTCAGCGAAGCGCGCCGTTCCTCGACACGGACCAGGAGCGCCTTGAGAAGCACCATGCGACGCGCGTGGAGTGCGGCGCGCAGGAGCACGGAGCCCTCTGCCGTGGGTCGCGTCCCGGCCAAGTCCCTGAAGACGTGCGAGGACACGATCACCGAGGTCATCCCCGGGTGTCCTCACTCCGGTCCGCGCCGGCGAGTCCGGCCGGAAACATTCGGTCGGCAGCCCCCGTCATTCGCGTGGGCGGGTCCTCACTGACATACCAGACCTCTGTGGCCGCACCGGCCTCGTACAGCACACGGACCACGGCCGTCATCAGGTCCGGATCCTCCATGGCGCGCAAAGTCCGCAGGTCGACATCGGTGAGGTCGGCCGGGAGCACGGTCCGCACGATTCCCTCCCCGGGACCCGTCGCTCCTTTCCTCTGCTGCGCCACCTCGGCTCCTCCCTGCCTACGCCCGCCCCGCACGGCCATAACAGCTGCCCAGTTCTTCCCGAGGTGCACGAACCAGAAACCCCAAGTCGATCAACTCCGGTCAAATACGGGCCGGTTCGTTTGCCCGCCGGTCCCGCTGCTCGGCCCACGGAAACCACGGCGGGGCGAGCCGCGCCCACTCCGACTCCGGCATTCCCGGTGCCGCGCCCGACCGCGTCACCTCCCCCGTGAACTCCTCGACCGCCTGCCGGGTGGACTGCACGTCCGCCCAGTCCACCTCTCGCAGCGCCGCGGTCAGCCGGTACCACAGCTCCAGGGCTCCCTGGAACGCGACCCGGGCCGCCTCCGGCCGCCCCATCAGCGCGAGCACCGCCCCACTCCCGTGACGCGCACGGGCCGCCGTGACCGAGCCGGGATCGTCACCGTGGGCGGCCTGAGCTTCCCGTTCGGCGTTCTCGTACGCTTGCAGGGCCTCCCTCAGCACCGGTGCCCCGGCGCGCTGCCAGCCCTCCAGTCGCACCCGGCCCAACTGCAGCCAGGCCTCAGCCCGCACGACCGCGTCAGCAGCGGCACGCAGGGATTGGCCCAGTAGGTGTCGGCTCTCGAACAGGTCGGGCAGGAAGCCGAGGTGGCGGAACCGCTGGGCGAGGGCGCTACCCACGAGAGCCTGCAGCCGCCCCCGCTCCGCGGACCGTGCGGGCAGCGAGTTCAGTGCCTCGCGCAGCACGTACTCGGCCCGGTCCACGATGCCCGCACCGTCCTGCACGGATGCCCGGCCGAGCAGTGACTCCCCCCAGGCAGTGAGCAGTCGGGCACGTAGCGCACCGTCGCCGGGCGCGAGCCGGGCGGCCCGCTGGTACGCCGCGTCGGTCGCCGGATGTTCGCCCCGACTGTCGTGGAAGTCCGCCAGCGCGGCGAGGCAGGGCAGCAACAGCGAGGGCTCCTCCCCCGCAGCCCGCTGGGCGCCCAGCAGCGCTTCCCGCGTCTCGGCGTCTTCGGCGCCGGCACCGCGCAGCGCCCGCGCAAGATCCAACAGGGCCGGCGCCAGCACGCCATCATCGGCTTCCTCGGCCGCCAGCAGAGCACATCCTTCCCGGAGTTCCGCGATGGCCGCCCCGGGGTGCCGCAGGTCGAGCAGGATCCGGCCCCGCAGGAGGAGGCGGGCGCGATGGACGGTCGTCTCCCAGGGAACATCGGCGGCAGAATCCCGGGAGCCGGGCTCGGCAGGGGTCCCGTGCCCTCCGGGGTCCCCACGATCCCCGTGATCCGGGCGGTCCCCGGAGCCCGCCTGGCCAGAGTGGTCCGCGGAGCGGACCGAATCGGACGGGGCGGAGCCGGAACGGCCCACCGGGCCCGGTGCGAGGCTCCCGTCGGGGCTGCTGGGACGTCCACGGACCCAATCCCGCGCCCGCTCGGCCACCCTCGGCCACGGCGAGCTGTCCGGGTCCAGGGGCTCCAGGGCGGCGGCGAGTTGGTCCGCCTCCGCCGTGTGCTGCCACAGCTCCCGCCTGCAGGAGGCCAGTTCGAGCGCGGCATCGGCTCGTTCGCGACTGCCGACCGGGGCCGCGGCATGGGCCCTGGCGAGTTCGCCCACCGCCTCGCGCAACAGCTCGGCACGTCGACCCCGGGTGCGCACGGCGGCCGTACCGGCCTGCGCGCGCAGCACCCGGCCGAGCACGAGGTGGGCCCGGACTCCAGCGGCGATGTCCGGTCCGGCCCCGGGAGCCGCAGGAGCGATGCGGGCGGCGGCCACAGCGTCCATCGCGGCGCGGGCCTGCTCCCGGGCTCGGCGCAGCGCCTCCGGATCGGCGAGTTGGTGCCACTGGTCGAGCAGGTGCTCGGCCTCGGTGAGCGGGTCGGCGGGGTTCAGTCCCGGCAGGTAGAAGCGCAGGACGCGGGCGGGAACACGGGCGAACAGCTCGGCCTCCATACTGCCGGTGTGCTGCGGCCCGGAGTCGTCGGGCAGGTCGCCGGTGCCGGCGGCCGGGTCCTGGTCGGCGAGCCGGGCCGCGGCGAGCGCGGCGAAGTTGCGGGTGCCCCTACCGAAGTGCCGTTCCACGTAGGCCGAACAGTGTTTGAGGACGAGTGCGGCGGTGTCCTGGTCGAGGGAGGCCAACAGCAGGTCCTGCACCCGGCCCGGGTAGACGAAGCAGGGCTGGTCCGCGGTGCCGGGGAGCTGCCGGAGCAGGCCGCCCAGCAACACTTCGGCCAGTTCCATGGGACCGGTGTCGGGCAGCATGGCCCGCTGGACCAGCTGCATCACCGGAAGGGTGAGCGGGGCCGCGGCGAAGTAGACGGCCAGCCGAAGGGCACCGGGCGAGGCCCCGGCGCGGAAGGCGCGCAGCGACTCGGCGCCGCTGCGCTGCGTCGGGGCGGGAGGAACGGCGACGGCCTCCGTGCCCGGGCCGGGGCACGCGGCCCAGGCGTGTTCGCTGGTGGGACCGGTACCGCCGATTAGCCGGGCGTAGGCCTCGAAGGCCTCCGGGACGGGCTGCAGGACCGGCACCGGCCGGGCGTCATGAGCCGGTTCGTCCCAGGGCTCGTCGTCGGGCACGAAGTCCAGGCGGGCGCCAGCCTCGGCGGCACGGACCAGCCGACCAGGCTCGGCGGGCAGTGCGGTACGGCCCCACAGACGTGGCGGCAACGGCTGGACGACGGCCAGTGGAGCGGTGCGCGGCCAGGTCTGCAGCAGCCGCTGTGCGCTGCCGTTCTCCCACAGCGGGCCGACGCAGTCGCTGATGACGAAGGTGATCCGGCGGCCGGTGGGGTCGTGCAGCTCGTCGGCCGGGCGTAGCCGGGTGTGCCGGCCGGGACCGGCGGTCGTCCCGACCACCGGGGCGCCGGAGTCGTCCGCGTACAGACGGTGGACGCGCACCGAGGCGAACGCGCCGGACTGCTGGCAGGCCTGGCGCAGTTCCTCGACCAGCCGTCCCCAGACGGCCATGGCGGGACCGGTGTCCATGAGCAGTTGAACGTCGCACCGCCGGGGTCGGCCGGGCCGGGTGACGGGGAGCAGGATGCCGCTGGCGGCGGCGCGGTCGGCGGTGGCCTCCTCATCGAGCTGCTCGTCCCGGTCGCGTGCGGAAGCGGTCCGGTAGCGGCCGAGCGCGCGCAGCGCCTTTTCCAGCCCGAGCAGTCCGGGCAGGGCACCCGCGGCGGGCGCGCGGACGGGGAACGAGGCGGGGGCGGCAGTGGAGGCGGCTGCCGGACGTGGGGTGGGGCCCTGGGTGTGCAGGGGAACGAAGGCCTCGCCGGCGGGGGTCGTGTGCCGGGGCGCTGTGCCGGGCGGCGTCAGGGAGTCGGGAGGCTCGCTGGAGGGAGGTTCGCCGGAGGACAGCTCGCCGGGGCGGCCCGAGGGAGCGCGCGTGGAGGGCCCGGCAGCGTCGCAGGGCAGGCCCGCGTCGTCGAGCCGCTGGGCCAGCCAGAGCGCGTCTGCCACGTCCTCGGCCGTCGGCTGCAGCCCTCCCTGGCGCAGCTTGCCGATCAGCTCGTCCAGGTGCATCCCCGGCACCCGCCTCTCACCTCGTGCGGTCGAGCGGTTGCATGAGCATCTCCGCGATACGTTCCCGGGAGAGTCCTTGCGCGTGCGGGTCGTGCTGGGTGAGGAACAGGGCGTTGAGGAGCTGGTCGGCGGCGACCACCTCGCCGGGTTCGCGCTCCAGGAACCGGCGGATCAGGTCGGCACCCGCGGCGGCACCGTCCCTGCCGAGGTGCGCCTCGACCATGGCTGTGAGCTGCTCCTCGCCGGGCGGGTCCAGCTCAAGCTGGACGCAGCGGCGCAGCAGCGGGGCCGCGAAGTCGCGCTCGCCGTTGGACGTCAGCACGATCACCGGGAACGCGCCGCACGCGATCCGCCCGCCGTGCACGGCCACCCGGTCGCCGTCGTGGGTGAGTACTTCGACCACGGGTTCGCGGTCGGCGAGCCGTTCCAACTCGGGGATCGAGAACTCACCTTCCTCCAGGGTGTTCAGCAGGTCGTTGGGAAGGTCGAGGTCGCTCTTGTCGAGTTCGTCGATCAGCAGGACGCGGGGCTGCTCGGCGGGCAGCAGCGCGGTGCCGAGCGGTCCGAGCCGGATGTACGAGCCGATCGCGGGTGCGGCGGCGGTGCCGTCAGCGCCCCGGGCACGCTCGATCTGGACGTCCTGGAGCCGACCTATGGCGTCGTACCGGTACAGGCCGTCCTGGAGCGTGGTGCGGCTGACGATGGGCCAGCGCAGCACCTTGCCCAGTCCCAGTTCATGGGCGATCGCGTACGCCAGGGTCGACTTGCCGGTGCCCGGGTTGCCGGTCACCAGCAGGGGCCGGCGCAGGTAGAGGGCCGCGTTGACCGCGTCCACCTCGGCCGGCCGGGGCGCGTAGTTCTCCACCAGACGGCGGCGCACGCCGAGTCGGCGGGCGCTGCTGGGGTCCTCCGGACCGCCCTCCGTGTCCTGCCGAGAGGCCGCGAAGTCGCGCCAGGGAGGCGGCGCCGGCAACCGTCGCATGCCGTCGTGCGGCTGGCCCACTCCGCGGTAGATCCGCCAGTCGTTCACCTTGGGCTCCTCCCGGCTCTGGTGATCATGCAGCGGGCCCGGCCGTCCGACGTACGAGGCTACCGCCCGCCGACCGTGTCCGCCGAGGTTCGGGGCGTCTGATGCCCACCTGACTGCCCGACGAACGACCGTACGAACCATGCGAGTTGACGATCGGTTCGGCGGCAGCGGCGGGCAACTGACGGAGTCAGTCGTCAGGTGCGGCGGGTGGCGGGCGCATCGTCTCGGCCCCGTACGGTGGCCGGTCGGGCGGGTCGATCAGCACGGCGATCTTGCCGCGCAGTCCATGGGCGCGGGCGGTAGCGGGATCAGCGAGACGGATGCGCAGTTCACGGACCCGGCCGTGCAGCCCGTCGGCGTGCCGGGCGAGCTCCAGCAGGTCGGCTGCCTGTCGGTGGAAGTCCCGGCACTCCTCGTGATCATGCCGGTCGCGGCGCCACAGCACCACCGGATGCCCCGACCTCAGCGCGTCCCTCATCGCCGCATACCCCTCACCGCGGCCGACCGGACCGCAGTAGACCGGCACACGCGCGTCACCCATCGCCGACAGCACGCCGTAGAACGGATACCTGCCCCCGGCGCGGGTCCCCGCCAGGTGCCCCTCGGCGGGGGACCGCCCGTGCAGGGTGCCGTGCGCCAGCGGCCCTTGCAGCGCGCCCTTCCACCGCCGCCGCCACTCCGGGGAGGGTTCACGGCCGTTGCGCCGGATCTCCCGGATGACGACCGTCCGCCGCATCCCGAGCGGCAGGGCCCGCTCGTCGTCCAGGTCGTCCTCGAAGTCGCCCTCAAAGTCGTCGTCCAGGTCATCGGCGACGGCGACGGCGGTGCCGGCGGCACCGCGCCCGTCCCGATCGGCGTCGCGCACGGATTCCCGGGCTTCGGGGTGTCGGCCGGGAACGGAACCGGAACCCGGGCTGCCGCCGGGCGGACCGGGGTGCAGCTGCCACTCGTCCACGGGCAGGTCGAACAGTCTGCGGGGCAGGAACACTTCTACGGCGGCGAGATGCTCACCGTGATCGCCCTGGCTGAGCGCCCTGGCGAGCGGCTCCCGCAGTACCCGGGCCAACTCCTCGGCGGGCACACCGCGCTCATCCGCGTCCACCGGGGTGACGTCCTTGCCGTCGTAGATCAGCTGCACGCTCCAGGGATGCCGGCCGTACGTCTCCGCGCCGACCTTGACGAGGACATCGGTCCGGGCGGCGAACGCCCCGCCCACCAGCCTCGTCGGTTCCACGCAGACGCTCCCGGCGGGCGCCTCAGCGGCCCCACCGGCCGCTTCGCGCCAGCCGGTGGGGCCGCTGACCCCGTCCAGCAGCGCGCGAATGGCCTCGCCGACCGCCCAGCTCCGGTGCCCCGCGGCCTGCGCGTTGATCCAGGTAGTAAACGCCCGCAGCCGTTCACGGTCCACCCGTCCGGCGCGTCCCCCGGCAGCCCTGCGGGCCACCATCGCCGCGTACACCAGCACGGCGTCGAGGTCGACCAGCGTCCCGCCGCCGCCGGGCTCCAGCGCGCGCAGTCCGTACAGCAGCGCGGCGCCCTCACGCCAGGTCCGTACGTTCCGGACCAGCAGCGAGTGCAGGCGTTCGCCGCACACCCTCTCCTTCACGTCCTCCACGAGGTGGACGACCTCACCGGCTCCGGACGGCGGTGGCAACTGCGCGAGATGGCCGTACAGCCGCGTCCGCAGCTCCACGCCGACCGCGGAGGCCGACGGCACGTGTCCGGGCAGGGCGGCCCGGAAGGTGGCCCAGTCCGGGTGCGCGGAGCGGGAGCCCAGACGGCTCGCGTGGTACAGGTCGTGAGCACGCAGCACCTCGCGCACCGCCCGGCGCGACTCGCGCTGGTCCAGCAGCTCGCACAGTGCGGTGACCGGAACGGCGACGCCCTCCTCCCGGCGCCGGCCCTTGATCACTCCGATCACGGAGCCCTGCCGCAGGTCGAGCACGGGCCCGCCGGACAGCCCGCCGACCGGTTGGCTCCCGGCGAGTAGCAGGGCTCGCGCGTCGGAGCCGGCGAGTTCACCGGTGCCGTTCCGGAGACCCAGCTCACCTGTCTGCACGGACCAGCCGTACAACCCGAGCGGGGTCCGTGGTCCCGCCTCCCGGTCGCCGAGCCAGAGGCACGGCACGTCGTCGGCACCGCTCACTCTCACGAGCGCCAGATCGGGGAACGGCCAGGGATCGCGCAGGGACCGCGAGTCCTGCGGACCGGGTGCGACAAGTACGGCGGTTCCGGTGCCGGTGCGCTCCCGCCAGGGGTCGACGGCGGGCTCCTGCCGGGCGTCGGCGGCGGTGCGCTCCTGCCAGGTCACGCTCATCGCGCTCTCCCCTCGGCACGCCCCGGCTCCCCCCTTCCCCACGACATGAGCGGAGGTCAACAGCCAGCCCGGGGCTATGAAGAACCCGGACCCCCAGTACGGGTCACGGTCCGTTGCATACCCGTCACCCGTTGCGCCGATGCGCGCGAGGGAGGGGCGCACCATCTCGGCGAAGGCGCTCATACGGCACCGGAGGCCGGCGGTCCGGGGGGTGCCGCACTACCGCCGGGCGCTGCGGGGTCCGCACCGCCCGCCGCCGAAGCCGGTTCCGTCCAGGTCAGGGACACCGTCAGGGAGGACTTGCCGCCGCCCTCCGCGATGACGCTCACGATCTTGCCGGACTGCGCCGTCAGTTCGATCCCGAAGCTGACGGAGACCTCCACCGGGGCCGGGGTGTTCAGACCGGCGCGCAGGGAGCGCACGACACCACCGACCGTGTCGGCCAGGCCGCCCGCCATGTCGACGATGCGGTCGCCGAGCGAAGTGTCCCGGTACTCCCCCTCGTAGCCCCAGTCGTAGCCCGCGTCGCGCGGCCCGCCCGACACGCCCTCGTGCGCCGCCCCCACCCTGGCCCAGACGACGGTCCCGTCGTCCAGGCGTATGCGCTCGACTCCGCCGGTCATGACGCCCCCGTTCACCGCTGGGAGGAGAAGGTTAACTCCCGGGAAGGGGGAGGGGGAGGGGGAGGGGGAGGGGGAGAGGACGATACGGCTGGTGGCCGTCCCCCGCCTCCAAAGCGTCCCGGATGATGGTGCGCGCCCACGGCCCGGGCGCCCGCCTCACCGCTGGGCGCCGCAGGCGGGGCAGAAGGCGGCGCCCTCCGGAAGGGCGGCGTCGCACGCCGAGCAACTCGTGGTCTGGGCGAGACGGTGTCCGCAGCCCGGGCAGAAGGCGCTGCCACGGGTCTCGGTACGGCAGTTGGGGCAGACCAGCTGACGCGGGGTGGTGACGTCGTATGTGCCGCCACGCTGCTGGCCCGCGTCATAGGCACGCTGGGCGACCATGTCGTTCAGCCCCCGCTGCTGCGCCGCCTGCGCCTCGGCGGCGGTGTCCGGCGAGCAGTTCAGGCAGAGGCCGTGCTCCGCGTTCCAGCAACGGGCACAGACGTAGTCGGTGCAGCGCGGGCAGCGGTTGAAGTGGCCCTGTGCGTTCTCTATGGCGCGGGTGAACGCCGCGTCCCGCTGCGTACCGAAACTCGCTCCCGCCAAACCGTCCGCGGCGGCGGACACACCACGTCCGGCGCCGCCGATGAACGACCATGCGGCGTTGACCCCACGCGACAGCCAACCGGCCATCTGCCCGGCCCGGAAGGACTCGAACGGCGAGCGCCAGGTGTCGTAGCAGCGGGAGCAGGAGAACTCGAACTGGAAACCCGCACCGGTGCCGTGCTCGACACACAGGTCGCGGTAGTTGTTGCTGAAGTAGATCTCGGTGCTCATGACAACCGCCCCCCACAGGGAATTTCGTGCCGTTGGTTCAACCCCGGGGACGCCGCGCGGATCTCACGGGGTTCCCGTTGTGGGCAAGTGACCGTGCTGTGACGCGCCAGGCAGCGCCAGGCAGCGCCAGGCAGTGTATCGCCGGGGTGGATAGGGGCCGTGAGCCACCGTCGATCGACCGCACTCGGGTGCCTTCCGGCCCGCACGGATGGGTGCCGTGACCGCCGCTGGCACAGACACCGGCACGGGGAACGTCAGTTTCCCGTGCCGCGGACGCTCCACCCGCCCACCCGTCCATCTGTCGCTGCCGAGCGCGGAGCCGATGACCGGGCTGGGCCGCAGCGCCGGGCAACGGGTACGCGACCCTGTTGCGGCGATCGGCGGCCAGACCCCGGCCCAGCGCCCCAGGAGCGTGGGAGCCGTCCTCGGTCGAGCCGGGTGCCGCGGTGTGCGGCCGGACGCGGATCCGGCAACGGGACGTGCTCCCGCCCAGGCTCCGGAAGACGTCGAGGACCGGCACGGACCGGACACCGGAGCTGCCCTCCGGGCGCCCCGGCCTACTCGTCGTCCTCGCCCGCCTCGTCGTCCTCGTCGTCGAGGCGGGCGAGCCACGTGGCCAGCCTCTCGACGGGCACCTCGAAGTCCGGATTGAGGTCCACGAAGATGCGCAGCTGCTCGGCAAGCCACTCGAAGGTGACCTCTTCCTCGCCGCGCCGCTTCTCCAACTCCTCGATACCGCGGTCGGTGAAGTACATGGGGTGCGTCTCCTGCATTGCGTCCGGGTCGATGACGGCGTCAGGGACAGCGTCTCAGATCGTCCGGGCGCTCCGGCGCGGGGCCTGCCGTCCGGCGCCTCCCAGCCCCCGGAGGGGCACCCGCCACCGGGCCGATCGGCCGGGCCGTTCGAGCCACGCTCCCGGCGCACGGGGTCACCCGCGCCGGCGCAGCTCCCCGTACGCGGTGCTCAGCGCCCCGTGCGCCAGGAGCAGCGCCCCCGCCACAACCCACCCCGCGCTACATCGGCGCAGCGCCCACTCGATCATCGTCGCTCCCGCCCCCAGCTGAACCACCGGCAGTCAGCGGCCCCACGGATCTCCGAGCCACAGGACCCAGGGCCCGAGCGCCCCGCCCCGCCGGGGTTCACCTCGGCCGCTCCCCGGCATCCCGCCCATCCCGGCGGCGCCCTCGGCGCACACGGGCTTCCACCACCCCGCGTCCTCGATCCATCGCACCCCGCCTGGCGTGCGGCCCACCCGAGAACACGTCCGTCGGCCTGGCCGCACGCCAGGCGGTTCACCCGCACATCGTCCGAGATAGGCCGTATGTACTCACGCGAAAGAGCGCCTTGACTTCCGATGGCCACGATATATCGTGTTTGACAGGGGACGCGATATGACGTGTCGCGGCCGAAGAGAGCCCAGGAGGCCCCATGTCCGAGTGGTCCGTCACCGAGCCCCAGAAGCTGACGTTCGACATCCCGGTAGGCGACCTCAAGGTCCGCATCGTGAACGGCACGGTGAACGTGGTGGGCACGGACGAGGCTTCCGCGCGCCTGGAGGTCTCGGAGCTCGAAGGCCCCCCTCTGGTGGTCACCCAGAAGCACGGCACCCTCACGGTGGCCTACGACGATCTGCCCTGGAAGGGCTTCCTGAAATGGCTCGACCGCAAGGGCTGGCGGCGCAGCGCCGTCGTCTCCCTCGCGGTCCCCGCCGACACCTGCGTGGAGGTGGGCGTGGTCGGCGCCGGCGCCGTCGTCTCCGGTATCCGCGGTCCTGCGGTGGTCAAGGGAGTGACCGGCGACACCACCCTGGTCGGCCTCTCGGGTCCGGTCCGTGCAGATACCGTCTCGGGAAATCTGGAGGCCCAGGCGGTCACCGGTGATCTCCGGTTCAACTCGGTCTCGGGAGACCTGACCGTGGTCGAGGGGTCCGGCCCCTCTGTCCGTGCGGACTCCGTCAGTGGTTCGATGATGATCGACCTGGATCCGGACGGACCCACACAGGTCAGCCTCACCAGCGTCTCCGGCGAGATCGCCATCCGCCTGCCACATCCGGCGGACGCCGAGGTGGAGGCGAACACGGCGAGCGGCACGATCTCCAACGCCTTCGACGGACTTCGGGTGCACGGCCAGTGGGGCACGCACAAGATCACCGGTCGGCTCGGCGCGGGCACCGGCAGACTCCGGGCGACCACGGTCTCCGGCTCGATCGCCCTACTGCGCCGCCCGTCCCGGGAAGGCGAAGAGGACACCCTCCGGGAGGCCGAACCGTCGCGGAAGCCCAGCACCGGCCCGGCGTCCGACCCGACCGAGAGTGCACAGGCCGGGGCGGGGGACAATTCCGTCTCCGGTCGGGGCGCCGACGCCACCGGCGCCCCGACCGACGGCACGACCGACAAGAAGGTGCTCTGACATGCCCCCCGTCTTCGCCCACGGCCGCCTGCGCCTTTACCTGCTCAAGCTGCTCGACGAGGCACCCCGCCATGGCTACGAGGTGATCAGGCTTCTGGAAGAACGCTTCCAGGGGCTGTACGCCCCCTCGGCCGGCACGGTCTATCCCCGGCTGGCCAAGCTGGAGGCCGAAGGCCTGGTCCGGCACACCACCGAAGGCGGTCGCAAGGTGTACGCCATCACGGATGCGGGCCGTGCCGAACTGGCCGACCGGAGCGGTGAACTGGCCGACCTGGAGCTGGAGATTCGCGAGTCGGTCGCGGAACTCGCCGCCGAGATCAAGGCCGACGTACGCGGCGCGGCCGGCGACCTGCGCCGCGAGATGCGAGCGGCGGCCTCCGCGGCCCGCCGGGGCACCGGGACACCGGCCGGCACGGCGGGCCCCTCCGGCGAGCAGGGCGACATCGACGACAAAGAGGCCTTGCGCGCGGCCAAGGAGGAGATGCGCCGGGTCAGGCAGGAGTGGAAGGAGCAGGCCCGCCGCGCCAAGGACGAGAGCCGCCGGGCCCGCGAGGAAGCCCAGCAGGCCCGCCGTCAGGCCCAGGAGGCCCAGGCGCGGGCACGGGCCCAGGCACAGGAGGAGATGCAGCGCATCGCTCGACGGGTCCAGGGCCGAGTCCAGGACCACCTCACGCGCGGCGACTGGCCGTCGGCCGTCAGCGAGGGCCTGGCCGAACTGGCGAAGGAATTCGGCGAGCTGGGCAAGGACTTCGGCACGAGAACCGGCAAGGGCGACGACGGCAACCGCACTTCAAAGAGTGCGACGCAGACCGCCCCCGCCACGGAACCACACTATTCGTCCACCCCAAAGGACTTCCCGGTGGAGTACGAGCCCTCCTGGGCCCACGAGGACTTCACCGGCGACCCGGCGCGCGACCTGGACCGCCTGCTGGACCGCTTCCGCGACGACATCCGCGATACGGCCCGCGACCACGGTGTCACCGGCGCCCAGTTCCGTAGCGCCCGCCACCATCTGTCGGCGGCGGCGGCCCGCATCACAGCGGCGCTTCACCACCCGGACGCCTGACCCCGCCCCCAGAGCGACCGGGAGCAGGCGGACAAGACGCCGCGCCGCCCGCCCCCGGCCGCCCTGTCGATTCAGGCGGGCTACCGACGGGCCGGGCAAAGGGCCAAGCGGGCGAGAGCACCCTCACCCCGCCTTCGCCCCACCCCCGTACAACACCCTCACCACCGCCTCATATGTCACCCCGTGCTCGGCCAGCGCCTCCGCCGCCACCCCGGGCAGGACGGTGAGCGCCAAGAGCAGATGGTCATCACCGATGTGCCGGTCGTGCCGGGCGAGAGCTTCCCGCAGGGATCTCTCCAGCACGCTCTTCGCTCCCCGACTGAAGGACAGCCGGCGCCCCGGCCGCCAGCCTCCGGCCCCTCGGCCGCCGGACATCGCCCCGACGCCGTGCACCTCCTCCACCCGGGCCACGACCTCCGACACGTCGATCCCCAGCCCGGCCAGTGCAGTCGCCTCGACCTGGGTCAGTCCGGCCCGCCGCCGCGCTTCCGCCAAAGTCCACCGCACCTCTTCCCGGCGCTCCGGGAGCCCCAGGGCGGACAGTGCGAAAGCCGCCCGGCCGCCCGCAGGGTCGAAAAGCGCGAGGAGCAGGTGCTCGGGGCGGACCTGCCCTGCCCTACTCTCCTCGGCGTGCCCGACCGCCCCGTCGACCACGGACCGGGCGTCCTTCGTGAACCGCTCGAACATCAACGCCTCCCGTACTTCTTGTGCACGGCCTGCCTGCTGACACCGAGCTCCGCGGCGATCTCCTGCCACGACCAGCCCTGATTGCGCGCACTGCGCACCTGCACCGCCTCCAACTGCTCCAGCAGCCGGCGCAGCGCGGCCACGGCGCGCAGTCCCACCCGCGGATCGCGGTCGCCAGCACGCGCGGCGAGATCGGTTGCCTCCGTCATATCGTCAACTTACATTGACACTCGACGTCCGTCAACCTTGATTGACAGAAAGGGTGTGGAAAAGGCGGGCCCGGTCCCGGACCCGCCTTGCGGTTCGCCCCCACCGCGCAGCCTCAGGAGCCGGTGAGCACGATCTTCCCGAACTGCTCCCCGGACGCGAGCCGCTCGAAGCCCTCGCGCGCCCGGTCCAGCGGCAGCTCCTCATCAATGACGGGCCGTACGCCGGTCGCGGCGCAGAAGGCCAGCAGGTCCTCCAGCTCCTCCTTGGTACCCATGGTGGAACCGACCACCTTCAGTTCCAGGAAGAAGATCCTGGTCAGCTCGGCATGCGAGGGCCGGTCCCCGCTGGTCGCTCCGGAGATGACGATCGTGCCGCCGGGCCGCAGGGACTTCACCGAGTGGGACCAGGTGGCGGCGCCCACGGTCTCGATCACGGCGTCCACCCGCTGCGGCAGCCGTGCTCCCGGCTCCACGGCCTCCACCGCCCCGAGGTCCAGGGCCCGCTTCCGCTTCGCCTCGTCCCGGCTGGTGGCGAAGACGCGAAGCCCCGCCGCCTTGCCGAGCACGATCGCGGCCGTGGCGACGCCACCACCCGCACCCTGCACGAGAACCGCGTCACCGGGGCGCACACCGGCACGGGTGAACAGCATCCGGTAGGCGGTCAGCCACGCGGTCGGCAGACAAGCCGCCTCGGCGAACGACAGTTCCCTGGGCTTGGGCAACACGTTCCAGGTCGGCACGGCGACCTGCTCGGCAAAGGTGCCCTGGTAACGCTCGGTCAGGATGGAGCGCGGCTCCTCCGGGCCGACGCCGTAACCGGTCTGTCCGATGACGGAGTGCAGGACGACCTCGTTGCCATCCTCGTCGACGCCGGCGGCGTCACAGCCGAGGATCATCGGCAACCGCTCCTCCGGGAGGCCGACGCCCCGAAGGGACCAGAGGTCGTGATGATTGAGGGAAGCGGCCCGCACATTGATGGTGCTCCAGCCGGGACGGGCCTCGGGAGCCGGACGCTCCCCCAACTCAAGGCCGGTGAGCGGCTGGTCGCGGTCGATTCGGGCGGCGTAGACAGCGAACATGGGCTCGACGATAGGCGGACCGCGCGGCCGGCGGAACCAGCGACCCCTGTGACACATGCCCTCTTGCGCACGAACTCCCGCACAAGAACGACCATCCGCACGGGACCGTCCCCGTACAGCGCAGTCCCCCCGCGCCCACGCCGTGGGCGGGCCAGAAGACCAACGCGGCGCCCTCAGCTGCACCCGAACCGGCACCGACGGGGCCAAGACCATGGCCCCGCCCGGGATGGACGGGGCCATGAGGTACGGCGTCAGCGGCGAGCGACGCCCTCAGCACGAGCGGCAGCCGCAACCGCCGCCGTGACCGCCGGAGCGACTCGCTCGTCGAACGGCGACGGAATCACATAGTCGGCGGCGAGGTCGTCGCCGACCACAGCGGCCAGCGCCTCCGCGGCGGCGATCTTCATCCCCTCGGTGATCCGCGTGGCCCGCACCTGCAGCGCGCCCGCGAAGATCCCGGGGAAGGCCAGCACGTTGTTGATCTGGTTCGGGAAGTCCGAGCGCCCGGTGGCAACGACCGCGGCGTACTTGTGCGCCACCTCGGGATGCACCTCGGGGTTCGGGTTGGCCATCGCGAAGACGAAAGCCCCCTCAGCCATGGAGGCAACGGCCGTCTCCGGGACGGTACCGCCGGAAACGCCGATGAAGACGTCCGCACCGGCAAGGGCGTCTTCCAGCGATCCGGTGAGGCCGGCCTTGTTCGTGAAACCTGCCAGTTCCCGCTTGACCGGGGTCAGGTCCGCCCGATCGGCCGAGACGACGCCCTTGCGGTCCGCCACGGCCACGTCCCCGATGCCGGCCTCGATCAGCATCCTGGCGATGGCGACACCGGCGGCGCCGGCACCCGAGATAACCGCGCGCAACTGCCCGATCTCGCGCCCGCTCAGACGCGCCGCGTTGCGCAGCGCCGCAAGTGAGACGACGGCCGTGCCGTGCTGGTCGTCATGGAAGACCGGGATGTCCAGGCGCTCCTGCAGCCGGCGCTCGATCTCGAAGCACCGGGGGGCCGAGATGTCCTCCAGGTTCACTCCGCCGAACGACGGGGCGAGCCGGACGACGGTCTCGACGATGGCGTCCACGTCGGTGCAGTCGAGGGCGATCGGGACCGCGTCCACGCCGCCGAACTGCTTGAACAGGATCGCCTTGCCCTCCATCACCGGGAGGGAGGCCTCGGGGCCGATGTCCCCGAGTCCGAGCACCGCGGTGCCGTCGGTGACGACGGCGACCACCGAGGACTTCCACGTGTAGTCGTTGACGAGCTCCGGCTGTTCCGCGATCGCGGTGCACACGCGCGCGACGCCGGGCGTGTACGCGAGGGAAAGGTCGTCCGTGTCCCGGACCGGCACGGTGGCCTGCACGGCCATCTTGCCGCCGCGGTGCAACGCGAACGCCGGGTCGAAGGAATCGAGGGGCTCGGCCCCGCCATCCTGATCCGTACTGTTGTCGCTGCGAGGATTGACGATCTCCGCTGCCACTTCGTTTTACCCCTTAGGTATGCATGGTTTGAGGGTCGACCACTCCTGGTGAGGAGTGGGCGGGCACCGCGCACGGCTCGATTGCGGATACGCACGAGCTCATACGCGACGGGCGCGCCGCACACGCGCCCTGAGCCCCGGATGAGGGGTGTAAAGAACCTTCTTACCGGACGGACGGCACCCGGGACGAGTCCATTAGGTACAAGGTCACATCCTGGAACCGGAAAGCCACACGGAGGTGACGCCCCGCTGACGTCCGCGCGACCGGCGGCACGACCTCGGGAGGGCGACAAGACGGGCGAAAATGCGTGAAAGACCACAGGCCTGGCTGACCACATCCTGAGACAGGCCGAAGATTTTCCGGCCACCGTGCTGGATTTCCGCAGATGGTTCGCGGTACTGGACCGAAGATGTACCGACCTGATGCGGTTCGGGGGTCACCCGTTATCCGATTTTGACATAGCGACCCCCCTGAATATCGGAATCCGAATGGCAAGATGCCGTAAACCCACGAGGTCGCGACACCCGAAGGTGTGTGTTTCCGTCGACCCACTGGCAACTCGTCCCCATCCGCCGGAGGAACCACGATGACCGCAAGCTCCACCCGTCGTACCACCGCCGCCCGCTCCCGTCTGGCCGCGGTGGGCGCGATCGCGGTCGCAGGCGCCCTGCTGCTCACCGGCTGCGGCGACCACACGGACAAGAACAACGGCTCCGGCTCGGCGTCCGCCTCCGCCCCGCTGGCCAGCAAGCTGCCCGCGGACATTCGCAAGTCGGGCAAGATCGTCGTCGGCTCCGACATCGCCTACCCGCCGGTCGAGTACATGAAGGACGGCAAGGCCGTCGGTATCGACCCGGACATCGCGGACGCCCTCGGCAAGCAGCTCGGCGTCACGTTCGAGTTCCAGAACGGCAAGTTCGACAACCTGATCGTGGGTCTGCAGTCCAAGCGGTTCCAGGTCCTCATGTCGGCCATGAGCGACACCAAGGACCGTGAGAACGGGGTCAACTCCGACAACGGCCAGAAGGTCGGCAAGGGTGTCGACTTCGTCGACTACTTCACCGCCGGTACCTCGATCCTGGTCCAGAAGGGCAACCCGAAGGGCGTCCAGTCCCTGGACGACCTGTGTGGCAAGGTCGTGGCCCTGCAGCGGGGCACCACGTCCGAGGACATCGCCAAGCAGCAGAGCAAGAAGTGCACCAAGGACGGCAAGAAGGCCATCAAGCTGCAGAGCTTCGACACCGACCCCGAGGCGCTGCTCCGCCTGAAGCAGGGCGCGTCCGTCGCCGACCTGAACGACTTCCCGGTGGCGGCCTACAACGCGAAGACCTCCGGCGGTGGCAAGGACTTCGAGGTCGTCGGCGAGCAGATCGAGGCGGGTCCGTACGGCATCGCCGTCAGCAAGGACAACACCCAGCTGCGCGACGCCCTCCAGGCCGCTCTGAACGCGATCATCAAGAACGGCGAGTACGCCAAGATCATGCAGAAGTGGAACGTCACGGACGGCGCGGTGACCGAGGCGAAGATCAACGGCGGCTCCTGAGCATCGCGCAACACTGAAAGGCAGTCCCCGTGACTGACACTGTCGACACGACTCCCGCACCGCCGGTGCCGCCGGAGCAGATCAAGGCCATCCCGGTGCGCCACTACGGGCGCTGGGTGGCCGGCGTCGGAGTCATCGCCATCCTGGTACTGATCGGGATAGCGTTCTCCAACGCCAACATCAACTACAGCATCATCCCGCAGTACCTCTTCGATCCGGGCATCGTCTCCGGTGCCTGGACGACGTTGTACATCTCCGTGCTCGCCATGGTGCTCGGTGTCGCCCTCGGCATCATCCTGGCCGTGATGCGGCTGTCGTCGAACCCGGTCACCAGCACCGTTTCGTGGTTGTACATCTGGTTCTTCCGCGGCACCCCGGTGCTGGTCCAGCTGCTGCTCTGGTACAACATCTCGATCGTCTTCCCCGTCCTGAACCTCGGCTTCTACAAGAACGAGATGAAGGATGTGATGACGCCCGTCCTGACGGCTCTGCTGGGACTCGGCCTGAACGAGGCCGCGTACATGTCCGAGATCGTCCGGGCCGGCATCCAGTCGGTCGACCTCGGCCAGACGGAGGCGTCGCACGCCCTGGGCATGACCCAGGGGCAGACGCTGCGCCGGGTGGTCCTCCCGCAGGCCATGCGGGTCATCGTCCCGCCGACCGGCAACGAGTTCATCAACATGCTGAAGACCTCGTCGCTGGCCTACGCGGTCCAGCTACCCGAACTGATCCGGCAGGCGACCGACATCTCCAGCACCTCGCTGGCGGTCGTCGAGATGTACTTCGTGGCCTGCATCTGGTACCTGTTCCTGACCACGATCTTCAGCATCGTCCAGTACTACGTCGAACGCCGTTACGCACGCGGTTCCACGCGCAACCTGCCGCCGACCCCGCTGCAGCGGATGAAGAAGTACCTCCGCATGTTCGGTTCGTTCCGCCGCCCGGAGGTGGCCCGATGAGCAGGCTCGCCAAGGACATCGTCCAAAGCACCAGCGGCCAGCCGATGGTGAAGGCCGAGGGCGTCCACAAGTCCTTCGGACACGCCCACATCCTCAAGGGCATCGACCTGGTGGTGAACCCGCGTGAGGTGTTCTGCCTGATCGGCCCGTCCGGTTCCGGCAAGTCCACCTTCCTGAGGTGCATCAACCACCTGGAGAAGATCAGCGCCGGCCGGCTGTACGTCGACGGAGACCTGGTTGGCTACCGGCAGCACGGCGACAAGCTGTACGAGCTGAAGGAGAGGGAAGTCGCGGCGCAGCGGCGGGACATCGGCATGGTGTTCCAGCGCTTCAACCTCTTCCCGCACATGACGGCTCTGGAGAACGTCATGGAGGCGCCGGTCCAGGTCAAGCGGGAGTCCAAGGCCGTCGCCCGCGAGCGGGCCGAGCAGCTGCTGGACCGAGTGGGCCTCGGCGACCGCACCGGTCACTACCCCGCCCAGCTCTCCGGCGGCCAGCAGCAGCGCGTCGCCATCGCCCGTGCGCTGGCGATGCAGCCCAAACTGATGCTGTTCGACGAGCCCACGTCGGCGCTCGACCCGGAACTGGTCGGCGAGGTCCTCGACGTCATGCGGGACCTGGCGGAGGACGGCATGACGATGGTCGTCGTCACACACGAGATGGGCTTCGCCCGCGAGGTCGGCGACTCGCTGGTCTTCATGGACGACGGTGTGGTGGTCGAGTCCGGCCACCCGCGGGACGTCCTGACCAATCCGCAGCACGAGCGGACGCAGTCGTTCCTGTCCAAGGTGCTCTGACCGTCCAAGGGGTTTCCCCCCCGCTCCGCACCCTGCCATGCACGTCTGCATGGCAGGGTGCGCGGCTTCCGGGACCCTCATCACCGGCCGCAAGGACATCTGGACCGACCGGATCAAGCTCAAGAACCCCCAGCTGAAGATGATCGTCAGAAGCAGGTGCAACCGGGTCTGGGCTCCCTGCTGCCCCCTGCACCCGGCGTACACGGGCAGCACGACTCCCTCACCTCAACCTTCAGCCGGGCCCCTGCCCGGCTCTCGGCGCACGAGCGATTGCTGCTCCAGCAGCTCGCCGAAAATGAGGGCGATGTCAGCCTGGCCGACGTTGAGGCCGAGGCCGAGCCGTACCTCCGCCCGGTCTGCATCCTCCAGGCGCTGACCAGGCTCGTGGAACAGTCGTTTGTGCAGGCGCAGGACACGGGTGCCAGCTGCCGGTTCCAGCTGCTGGCACCGATACGGGCGTTCGTCGCGCAGATGAGCGCGCAGGAGATGGCCTGGGAGACGGTGGCGTAGCTCGAAGGGGGGCGGTACGGCTCGTACCGCCCCTTCACTCGGTGCGCTGGACAAGCTCTGGTCACGAACCTCGGTTAAGGGCCGGCAACGGCGTGTCCGACGGCGGGCACCGCACCGGGCGCGCCTGGGCGAAGCCCTTCTCGCACGGCACGCGCGCCACCCCGGCGACGGCACACGGCGCCGTCGGTGTGCTCACCGTAGAGCTCGAACGCCGGGCGGCCGGCCGGCGAGGGCGGCGCCCTTCGCTGCGAGCCGCCTCCGCCCGGACCGGTCGAGGGCGCCCTCAGGTTTGGCTTGATCCATGCGCATGAGACGCCGAGCACGTTGGACCGCGTTGATCTGGGGCGTCGTCTCGTCGATCATGTGGTCCGCATTCACGAAGACACCGCCGTCGCGGACCGGCGCCGCGACCTGACCGTAGAGGGCCGCGAGGGGTTGATTGTGCAGCCAGTGCGGGGCCCTGGCGCTCACAAGGGTGGCGTAGAAGTCCTACGGCAGCCGGGCCGGTCGGCCGGGGCCTCCGGATCGGCGGTCACGAAAGAGACGCGGCCGTCGCCCCGGAAGGGGTTCTGGCGCTCGTGGCGCCGAGACCTCACCACTCATCGTCGCGCGTAATACCCTGGAAGGACGATCGGCTGTTACCCCGCCCGCAGGCACGACCATAGAGCGCCCTCGTAAGGATTATAAGTGGAACTGGCCTATTACTCGGACTATGCCGTCCGCCTCGTCAACACCGAGGAGCCGACCCGGGGCAAAGACACCCTGACCTCGGTCGAGGCCGTCCGCGACCTCTTCGGCATCAACGCGTCGGCCGCCCGCCGCGCCACCGACGCCGACGTCACGCGCTTCCGCTCGGTCCGGGCCCGACTGCGCGCGGTCTTCGAAGCGGCCGACACGGGCGACGAGACCCTCGCCGTGGACCTGCTGAACTCCCTGTTGCTGGAGTTCCCGGTGAGCCCGCAGATCTCCGGCCACGACCACCGCGACGAGGACGGCCGCCCGCTGTGGCACATGCACCTGGCCGACCACCCCTCGAACGCCACCGCCGGTTACGCGGCGATCGCGGCCATGGGCCTCGCCTTCCACCTGACCGAATACGGCGTGGACCGTCTCGGCCTGTGCCAGGCGCCCCCCTGCCGCAACGCCTACCTCGACACCTCCACCAACCGTTCCCGGCGGTACTGCTCCGACCGCTGCGCGACCCGCGCCAACGTGGCCGCCTATCGGGCCCGCAAGCGCCTGGAAGCCGAGCGGTCGGAGAACAGCGGCCTCGTGGCCGAGAGCGCCCAGCGCAGCACTGCCAGCGGCGAGCGCTGACCGGCCACCCGTGGCCGGTACCGGAACCAGGCCTTCCCCAGGATCAGCTCGTCCGGTACCACCCCGTAGTCGGTACTGTCACCGCCCGCGTACGGGTTGTCCCCGAGCACCCACCAGCCGCCCTCGCGCCGCTCCGTGGCACGCTTGACGACCAGCAGGTCCTGCTGGAAGGGGTGACGCAGGACCACGACGTCCCCCGGCCGGATCGGGGCCCCGTACCGCAGCAGCAGCCGGTCCCCGTGCCGAAGCGTGGGAACCATGGACGGGCCCGTCACCTCGGCCAGCCCCAAGGGGGGCACGGTCCTTCCCCGCTCGGTGTCCTGCGACAGCTCCGGCATTCCCGGCACCTCCCCGGTCCGTTCCTCCACCAGTCTCAGTCTCACCCTGGACTTTTGTCCTAAGCCCTGGGGGGCACCCACGAAAACCGGTCCCTCAGGGAGTAATCTCGCACCTGAGAAGACGATCACGAGGAAGGAACGCTCCATGCTTTCCCGCCTGTTTGCCCCCAAGGTCAAGGTCAGCGCCCACTGCGACCTGCCCTGCGGCGTGTACGACCCGGCCCAGGCCCGCATCGAGGCGGAGTCGGTGAAGGCCGTCCAGGAAAAGATGGCCGGTAACGACGACCCCCACTTCCAGGCGCGTGCCACCGTCATCAAGGAGCAGCGCGCGGAGCTGGCCAAGCACCACGTCTCCGTGCTCTGGAGCGACTACTTCAAGGCCCCGCACTTCGAGAAGTACCCGGAGCTGCACCAGCTGGTCAACGACGCCCTGAAGGCCCTGTCGGCCGCCAAGGCATCCACCGACCCGGCGACTGGCCAGAAGGCGCTGGACTACATCGCCCAGATCGACAAGATCTTCTGGGAGACCAAGAAGGCTTGATCTATGGCTAGGCCGTCTGACCTGCGGTTTCGCGGGTCGCATCGCCTACCTGACCGCACCCGGCCCGCAGGCCGCCGAGCACGGCGTCCATGACGGCCCGGGTGCGGTCTTCTTCGCCCGGCCACGGGTGCGTGCACCACCACCAGGGCAGCACGACCGCGGTGGGGGCACTGGCCGTGCCCTTCCTGTTCCGTATCGCGACTACCGGATTCCCCGGCTCCGCTCCACCTGGCTGCGCCTCGTCGCCGACCCCGTCCCTGACGAACTCCGCACCCCCTGACCGACCCAGGTACCGATCAACGCAGCGACCTACTTCGCGGGCGCCACGGCTTGTACCGGTGGACTCCCACAGCGAACTGCGCCGCTGCATCCACGCACCGCTCGCGCCGAACATCCCCTGGAACAGGCGGTTTCGTTTCGTTGGGATCATGGAGTATCAGTTGCCGATGGGACAGGGTGAGGCAGGAAGGAGGCTCCGCCGTACTCGGACCCCTCCGCTGTGAGCCCTGTGCGATGCTGGGGTGATGACGGCCCTGGAGGACCTCAGACGGCTACGGCGCGTACGGGACCGCATGGACCGCGAGTACGCCGAGCCGCTGGACATGACCCAGCTGGCCCGCGACGCCCTGATGTCCCCCGGCCACTTCCAGCGCAGCTTCCGCAAGGCGTTCGGGGAGACGCCCTACACCTATCTGATGACCCGCCGCATCGAGCGGGCCAAGGCGCTGCTGCGCCGGGGGGACCTCACGGTGACCGAGGTGTGCCTGGCCGTCGGCTGTACCTCGCTCGGCTCCTTCAGCTCCCGCTTCACCGAGTTGGTTGGCGAGACGCCGAGCAGCTACCGGGCCCGCTCCCACGAGGCGAGCGTGGTGATCCCGTCCTGTGTGGCCCGTACGTTCACCCGCCCGCGCCGCCGACCCTACTGAGTCCCGCGCACCGCGGCCCGAAGGGGCCTAGCGTGATCACATGGACGTGAAACTCAAACAGTGCTTCATCGCCGTGGACGACCACGACAAGGCCCTCGCCTTCTACCACGACGTACTCGGCCTGGAGATCCGCAACGACGTGGGCTTCGAGGGCATGCGGTGGGTGACGCTGGGCTCGCCGCTCCAGCCGGACGTGGAGATCGTGCTGGAGCCCCCCGGGGCCAACCCCGACGCCTCACCCGCTGACCGGCAGGCGATGGCCGAACTGCTCGCCAAGGGGATGCTGCGCGGGGTCATCTTCACCACCGACGACTGTGACGCACTGTTCGAGCGGGTACGGGAGTCCGGCGCCGATGTGCTGCAGGAGCCGACGGACCAGCCGTACGGGGTGCGCGACTGCGCCTTCCGGGACCCGGCGGGCAATCAGCTCCGCTTCCTCCAGCGCCCCGCGGGGTAAGCACCCCGGCAGACCACGGGCCCGGTGCCGCATGCTTACCCGGGCCACGAGCGGTTCGAGGGCCGTTCGGCGGAAGGCCCTGGCCACCCTTTGGTCCCGTGCGTCCGTGATCGGGGTGGTCGTCCTCGCCCAGCGGCCGGATCGGCACGCCCTTCAGGTCCGGCGGAGGCGGGGATCCGTCGTCCCTCTCCCATACGTGGGGGCCCTGGGGCCGCGCCTCCTCCCGGAGCGCGAGCGTGAGTCCTCCCCCGACGGCGACGGCCACCACCCACGCCGCCACCGCCCACCGCCACCTCCGGCGGCGCGTTCCCCCTTCCCGTGTCATCCCCAGGGCTCCACGTCCACCACGGCCTCGATCGGCAGCGGCCCGTACACGTGCGGGAACTCCTCCCCGCCCGGCCGCACCGCCTCGTACTTCACCGGCACACCGACCCGGGCCGGGTCCACGACCAGAACAACCAGGTCGTCCGGACCGTCGTAGTCGCCGTAGAGGAGACCGGCGATGCGCGGGAGTTGCTCGCGGGTGGAGAAGTGGAGGAAGCCCTCCTGCTGGAGAGTGCGGCCACGCGTCGATACCTCGTAGGCACCGTGCTCCCGCGCAGCCTCCCACAGGGAACGCTCGGTCACATGGAAGATCCGGGGCAGTTTCGGCATGTGTCCACGCTACGGTGCCGGCCGGGCGGCACACACGCCTTCGGACAGCACCGTGGCGGCAGACGGCGGTCAGGCGTCCGGTGCCTCCCGGCGCGTTCCGGGACTCTTCGCAGCCGGTGTATGGGGCGGCCCGGCCGTGGCCGATGTGACCGTCCCGGGAGGCGCGGCATAGGCCGCGCAGTCGGGGTTGTGACACGGGCCGGGGCCCCAGACAGGCACCCAGGCGCCCAGCGTCTTGCGCCGGCCGACGACCGTTTCGACAGGCTGTCCGCAGATGGGACAGACGGATTTCTCGCCGCCCATGCTCTCAGCGTAGAGCGCGGCCGCTCGCTCGGCGCCTTCGCCGAGCGAGCGGGCGATGAGGTACGAGCCTGCACGAGCTGATGCCTTCCGCCGGCAGCGGACTTCACCGGGTGCGGCCCTCAGCGATCCGACCACTCGATCGACAGCGCCTCGCTTCCGTCCGAAACGCGCTGTTCATGGCGTTCGAGTTCATGGCGGTCGCCTCCGTGCCGGTCGCCTTCGTGGCGGTCAAGACGGCCGTGGCCGATAGCGCGCGCCGCGCGCACAGGACGACGGGTCCCGCGCACTGCGAGGATGCGCGGGACCCGTCTGGCCGGAGCCCCCGGTGTCCGCGCGGGGTCAGGAGCCGCACGGAGCCGGGGACTCCGGGGTTCTTCTCGGCTGCCGGTTCCGGCAGCGCTCAGCTGGTGCGTCGGGTCACGAACTCGGCGAGCGCCAGCAGACCGCCCGCCGCCTCGGGATCGGGAACCGCGCGGGAGAGTTCCTGCATCGCGCGGGCCATTCGGTCGGCGGCCTCCGTCTGCGCCCAGTCCCGGCCACCGGCCCGCTCCACGGCGAGTGCCGTTCGCGCGATGTCCTCGGCGTCCCCGGAGACGTGCGGCTGCCCGTACAGCTCGGTGAGTTCTGCCGCCGCCGGGGTGTCGGAGGCGAGCGCCGCCACCACTGGAAGGGACTTCTTGCGGGCAGCGAGATCCGCGCCGACTGGCTTGCCGGTCCGCCGCGGGTCTCCCCAAATGCCGATGACGTCGTCGATCAGCTGGAAGGCGAGCCCGGCCTGGCGGCCGAAGCCGTCCAGTGCAGCTACGTCCTGCTCCTGTGCTCCCGCGTACAGCCCGCCGAGTGCACAGGCGCAGCCCAGCAGCGCGCCGGTCTTCGCCTCGGCCATGGCGAGCACCTCGTCGAGGGTGATCTCCTCGGGGGCACGGCACTCCATTCCGGTGTCGATGTGCTGGCCGGCGCAGAGCTCCACGACACAGTCCGCGAGCCGGGCTGCGGCCGGGACGGAGGACGGGTGCGGGTCCTCGGCGAGCAACCGCAAGGCGAGCGCCTGCAGGGCGTCTCCGGCGAGGATCGCATCGGCGTCGCCGAACACGGTCCAGGCCGTCGGCCGGTGCCGACGGGAGGTGTCCCGGTCCATCACGTCGTCGTGCAGGAGCGTGAAGTTGTGGACCAGCTCGACCGCTGCAGCGGCCCGGACGGCCGCCGACCGGGCCGGGGGGCCGCCGAGCGCGGAGGCCGCGGCGAGGACGAGTGCGGGGCGTATCGCCTTGCCGGCGTTGTCCGCAGCTGGTGTGCCGTCCGCGTGCTGCCAGCCGAAGTGGTAGAGCGCGATCCGGCGCATGGAGCCGGGGAGGGAATCGACGGCTGCGCGCAGCTCCGGGTCGACCAGAGCACGGGTGCGTTCCAGCAGCACCGTCGCCTCGTGCGCCTCGTGCGCACCGGAGGTGCTGTTGCCGGTGCTCCCGCACCGCTTGGCAGCTGTGCCGGGACGTGGCACTGCTGCGGAGCGCCGTTCGGTCTCCGTCATGAAGTCGGCCATGCCTCCCCCTCGCCGAGTCCGCGAAGGCCGGTCTCATCGGCCCGGCCGGACGCGTACTCCAAAGGTGTACCCGCCCCAACGGGCGGGGACACGACCACGACGTGCGAAGACGTCACCTCCACCGGCCGATCTCGACGTTCTCCAGCACGCCGAGCGCGTCGGGCACCAGGACGGCTGCCGAGTAGTAGGCCGTCACCAGGTACTTGATGACGGCCTGTTCGTTGATGCCCATGAACCGCACGGACAGGCTCGGCTCGATCTCGTCCGGGATACCGGACTGCCTGAGGCCGATGACGCCCTGCTCCGCCTCGCCGGTACGCATGGCGATGATGGAGGTCGTGCGGGCCTCGGTGACCGGAATCTTGTTGCACGGGTAGATCGGCACCCCGCGCCAGGTGGGGATGCGGTTGCCGCCGATGTCGATGGTCTCCGGGACCAGTCCCCGCTTGTTCAGCTCGCGGCCGAAGGCGGAGATGGCACGCGGATGGGCGAGGAACAGCTTGGTGCCGCGGCGGCGGCTGAGCAGCTCGTCCATGTCGTCCGGGCTGGGCACACCGTCGTGCGGCTGGAGCCGCTGGTCGTACTCGCAGTTGCTGAGCAGACCGAACTCACGATTGTTGACCAGTTCGTGCTCCTGACGCTCCTTGAGCGCCTCCACCGTGAGCCGCAGTTGCTGCTCGGTCTGGTTCATCGGCTGGTTGTACAGGTCGGCCACGCGTGTGTGGATGCGCAGCACCGTCTGGGCGATGCTCAGCTCGTACTCACGGGGCCGGGGCTCATAGTCCACGAAGGTGTGCGGAATGTCGGACTCGCCGGAGTGACCGGCCGCCAGCTCGACCTCCTTCTCACCGTACTTGTTGGTCCGCTGCGAGGGGATCTGGCGGACCTGCTCAAGGTGTTCGCGCAGGGAGTCGGAGCGCTCGGCAACCTGCTCGAAGTCCTGGCGGCTGAGGATCAACACCCTGCATGTGGTGTCCGCGCGCGCGGTGTACTCCCAGATGGCGTCCGGGTCGAGCAGTGCCTGCTCGCCGAAGTAGGCCCCGTCGGCGAGGACGCCGAGGACGGCGTCGTCGCCGTACGGGCCAGTGCCGATCTTCTCCACCCTGCCGTGGGCGAGCAGATACACCTCGTCGCTCTGGTTGCCGAAATCGGCAATCACCTCGCCAGGTCCGAAGTCACGCTGACGGCAGCGCCGGGCCAGCTCTGTCAGCACCTCCTCGTCCTCGTAGGAGCGCAGGGCGGGCAGTTCGCCGAGCTCCGCCGGGATGACCTCCACCTGGTCCCCGGTCTTTACGAAGGTGATGCGGCCGTCGCCGACGGTGTACGCCAGCCGCCGGTTCACCCGGTACGTTCCGCCCTGGACGTCCGCCCAGGGAAGCGTGCGCAGCAACCAGCGGGAGCTGATCTCCTGCATCTGCGGAACGGACTTGGTGGTGGTGGCCAGGTTCCGCGCCGCCGCCGTCCCGAGGGACTGTTGCGGCCTGCCCTGCTCGGTGCGGACCTCTTCGCCTACCGACATAGAGAAATGCCCTCCCCATATGCACCCGCTGCCGGATTCCGCCCGGCACCGGTCTTGGCGCCGAGCCTTCCAGCACGAAGCGCGCCCGCGCTATTACCCGAAAGAGCGGGAATGGATCATCGGATTACTGGGCAGAAAGAGGCGCCCTGTCCAGTGCGCAGGGCCTGCGACACCTGTCTTGATCGGCCCGGACGGTGTGCGAGCGACGCCGTCCGGCAGATCGGTCGGCCGCCGGCCGCCTGGAACGACCCGGGCCTACAGGCCCCACGGCGTCACGATGGGGCGGCTGCGGCAGCGTGGGAGAGCGGTTGAAGGCGTGGTGCCGTACCGGGCGACAATGGAACCGTGACCAGCCCGGACCCGCTCTCCCCCCGCCTCCCCTCCCCCCTGTGGGCAGTGCGGGACGACCGTTTCGACCGGCGCGGGCTGCGGCTGCTGCTCAAGCGGGACGACTTGATCCACCCGGAGCTGATCGGCAACAAATGGCGCAAGCTGATGCCGAACGTCGAGGCGGCGCAGGGCCGGGCGTTGGTCACGTTCGGCGGCGCCTGGTCCAACCACCTGCGGGCCACCGCCGCCGCTGGCCGCCTGTTGGGGCTACCGACCACCGGCGTGGTCCGCGGGCAGGAGCTGGCCGGCCGTCCGCTCAATCCGTCCCTGGCCCGCTGCGCGGCCGACGGCATGCGTCTGCACTTCGTCGACAGATCGGTGTATCGGCGCAAGGCCGAACCGGAGACGCTGGCCGCGCTACTGCACGCGGCCGGCGCCGAGGGGAGCTATGTCGTCCCCGAGGGCGGCAGCAACACCGAGGCCGTGCACGGCTGCCGTGCCCTCGGTGCGGAACTGCGGGGTCACTCCGACGTGGTGGCGGTCGCCTGCGGCACCGGAGGTACGCTCGCGGGACTAGCCGCGGGGCTGGGCCCCGGGCAGCGTGCCCTCGGAATACCCGTTCTCCGGGGCGGCTTCCTGGACACCGCCGTGCAGACTCTGCAGGAACGTGCCTTCGGGACCCGCGTCGGCTCCTGGACCCTGGACGATCGCTTCCACTTTGGTGGTTACGCACGTACGACGCCGGGCCTGGAGGCGTTCGCACGAGGCTTCGAGGAGCGCCACGGCCTGCCCGTCGAACGTCTCTACGTCGCCAAGGTGCTGTACGGACTCGTCACCCTCGCGGAAGAGGGCGCCTTCACGCGCGGGACGACGATCGCCGCAGTCGTCACCGGGCGCCCGTTCCCGGAAGGCTAACCGGCTTCCCGGTACGCCGCGGCCTCCTCCAGGTCCAAGCGTCTGAGCAGGGTGCGCAGCATCTCGTCGTCGATGTGGCGCAGATCGCGGAGCTTGACGAAAACCTCGCGTTCGGTGTTGATCATCTCGCGGGACAGCCTGCGGTAGGTGTCGTCCGCGGATTCACCGGTGACCGGGTTGATCTGCCCGAGGCGTTCCCAGACCGCGTTGCGGCGACGCTCCAGCACCTGGCGCAGCCGGTCGGCGAGCGGCGGCGGCAGGGTGTTGCGCTCGTCGGAGAGGAGTTCACCGAGGCGGGCCTCGGCGGCCCGGGAGGCCTGGGCCTGGGCGTTGGCCTCGACCAGCGTCTCTGCCTGTCGGTCGCGGGCGGGGAACTTCAGCAGCCGGATCAGCGGGGGCAGGGTGATCCCCTGCACGACCAGCGTGCCGATGACCGTGCTGAAGGTCAGGAAGAGCACCAGGTTGCGGGCACCGACGCTCATGGTCGGCGGAATCGCGAAGGCGATGGCCAGGGAGACGACACCGCGCATGCCCGCCCACGAGGTGACCATCGCCCCCCGCCAGGTCGGGGGCTGCTCGCGTTCCCTGATGCGCGCGGACAGCAGGCGGGGCAGGAAGGTCGCCGGATAGACCCAGACGAACCGGGCCGCGACGACGACCAGGAAGATGGTGGTGGCGTACCAGGCGGCGTCGGCGCCCTCGTACCGTCCGAGCCGCTGGAGGACGACCGGCAGTTGCAGGCCGATCAGTGCGAACACCGCGGACTCCAGGATGAAGGCGACCATCTTCCACACCGCCGCCTCCTGGAGCCTGGTGGCGAAGTCGACCTCCCACGCCCGATGGCCGAGGTAGAGGGCGACGACCACGACCGCGAGCACCCCGGAGGCGTGCATCTGTTCAGCCACCCCGTAAGCGACGAACGGGATCAGCAAGGAGAGGGTGTTCTGCAGGAGGGGTTCGGTCAGGTGGGTGCGCAGCCAGTGCAGGGGTGCCATGAGCACGAGGCCGACGCCGATGCCGCCGACCGCGGCGAGCAGGAACTCGCCGACGCCGCCCGCCCAGGTGGCGCCCGCGCCGACGGCCGCGCCGAGCGCCACCTTGTAGGCGGTGATCGCGGTGGCGTCGTTCAACAGGGACTCTCCCTGGAGGATCGTGGTGATCCGGGAGGGCAGCCCGACCCGGCGAGCGACGGCGGTGGCGGCCACGGCGTCGGGCGGCGCGACCACCGCGCCCAGCACCATGGCCGCGGTCAACGGCAGTCCGGGGACGATCACATGGGCGGCCCAGCCGACGACGATGGTCGCGAACAGCACGTAGCCCACCGACAACAGTGCCACCGGCCGCACGTGGGCCCGCAGGTCGAGGTAGGAACTGTCGCTGGCCGAGGTGTACAGCAGCGGAGGCAACAGCAACGGCAGGACGATGTCCGGGTCGAGGGCGTAGGACGGCACACCAGGGACGTAGGACACCGCTAGGCCGACCGCGACCAGCAGCAGGGGCGCTGGCACCGGGGTGCGCCGGGCTGCCGCGGCCACCGCGGTGCTGCCCGCCACCAGCAACAGCAGCGGCATCACGTCCATGTTCCTCGCCCACCCTCGTATTGCGCGCGGCCACCGGCGCACCCGTCGTAATCTGGCAATCATGAAACAGTGCACGCACGCCGCCGCGTTGCCGCACCCCGAGCCCCAGCCGCTGAACGAGACCTGCCCGGAGTGCCTTCGGGATGGCACCCACCCGGTGCAGTTGCGGCTCTGTCTGACCTGCGGACACGTCGGCTGCTGCGACTCCTCACCGGGAAGGCACGCCACAGGGCACCACGAGCTGTCCGGTCACCCGGTGATACGGACCTTTGAGCCGGACGAGGACTGGCGGTGGTGCTTCGTAGACCACGTACTCGTGTGACGGCGTTCCCACGTGGCGGCGTTCTCGTGTGACACTGCATGCGGCGGTCGCCGCCGACGGTTCGAGCGTGTGGCGTCTGGGTACGTCAACCCGGCGCGCGCTCTTCCCATTTGGACCCGCCCACCCTCTAGACACGGAGCGTATTCGCAGCTTTACTGTGAGTGACGCCAGGGGGTTGGGGTCCCGGGGACAGAAGCGTTCGGAGCGCGGTAGCGTCACCGCGGAACCATGTACGCGTTACCCGGGGGGCGACCCTCGGCCCCATAGAGCTTGTACCACCATGGAGGTGAGGGTGTCCCAGATCGCAGGCGAGCCCGCGGCGAACCAGGACTTCGTGGAAGTCCGGCTTCCGGCTGCGGGTGCCTACCTGTCGGTGCTGCGGACGGCCACGGCCGGTCTGGCGGCCCGCTTGGACTTCACCCTGGACGAGATCGAGGACCTGCGCATCGCCGTGGACGAGGCCTGCGCGATCCTGCTTCAGCAGGCCGTTCCCGGTTCTGTACTCAGCTGTGTCTTCCGGCTCGTCGACGACTCGCTGGAAGTGACGGTGTCGGCACCGACCACAGACGGAAACGCCCCGTCGAGGGACACCTTCGCCTGGACCGTGCTGTCGGCCCTCGCGGGCAAGGTCTCGTCCGCCGTAGACGAGGACAGGACTGTGTCGATCAGCCTCTACAAACAGCGCGGCGCGGGTCCCGGGCCGGCGTGAGGAACGGGGACGGTTCGGTGCGGGACGAAGAGCGCGGCACACGGGAACTGCCGGCCGGAGACGGAGGCGCCTTCCGGCCGGGAGCCGCCGAGGCCCCCGGGGACGGCCCTCAGGGCGGTTCCCGGCGCATGATGGACGGCATCGACGGCATCCCCGAGCAGGCCAGGCCACATCCGGAGGCCGATTCCGCGCAGGACGGCACCGACGGTGCCGTGCAAGGCGCACCTTCGCGGGAGCACGGCGGGGCGGAACCCGCCGGCCGCGCGAAGCCGGGGGCTCGGGGAAGGGCTACGGGCGGGACGATGAGCGAGCACGAGCGAAACGCCGAGGACGGCGCGCTGGGCGCGGCGGCCGTGCAGGCCGCACAGCACGACGCCCAGGACCGCAGCGGGGCCCGGGCGATGTTCGTCGAGCTACGCACACTGGACCCGGGCAGCGCGAGGTACGCGGAGCTTCGCAACCAGCTGGTCCGTATGCACCTGCCGCTCGTGGAGCACCTCGCACGCCGGTTCCGCAACCGTGGCGAACCGCTGGACGACCTCACGCAGGTGGCCACGATCGGCCTGATCAAGTCGGTCGACCGGTTCGACCCGGAGCGCGGCGTGGAATTCTCCACGTATGCCACCCCGACCGTCGTCGGCGAGATCAAGCGCCATTTCCGCGACAAGGGCTGGGCGGTGCGCGTGCCGCGTCGGCTACAGGAACTACGGCTCGCGCTGACCACGGCGACGGCCGAGCTGTCCCAGTTGCACGGCCGCTCCCCCACGGTCCACGAGTTGGCGGAGAAGCTCGCCATCTCCGAGGAAGAGGTCCTGGAGGGCCTGGAGTCCGCCAACGCGTATTCCACGCTGTCCCTGGACGTCCCCGATACCGACGACGAGTCCCCGGCGGTCGCGGACACCCTTGGCGCCGAGGACGAGGCGCTGGAAGGCGTGGAGTACCGCGAGTCCCTCAAGCCGCTGCTGGAGGATCTACCGCCGCGCGAGAAGCGAATCCTGCTGCTGCGCTTCTTCGGGAACATGACCCAGTCGCAGATCGCGCAGGAGGTCGGCATCTCCCAGATGCACGTCTCCCGACTGTTGGCCCGCACGCTGGCCCAGCTGCGGGAGAAGCTGCTGGTGGAGGAGTAGGAGCGCTCAGTCGGCCCGGCCCGGCCCCTTGATACCGAGGGCCCGGGTGGTCTCACCGTTGACGAGCAGTACCAGCGCCGCCACGGCGACGACCGCGAGCACGATCCCGGCCGGGACGGCCATGCTGTCGGCCTGGAGCAAGTTGTAGGCCACCGGCAGAGCCATGACCTGAGTGATCACCGCGGGTCCCCGGCTCCAGCCGCGGCGCAGCAGCAGCCCGCGCGCGGCCAGCAGCGGCAGCAGGGCGAGCACGGCCAGGGTGATCCCCAGGGTCACGGCCTGCTGCCGGTCGTCCGGGGCACCGGTGAGTCCGAGGACCATCACCCACAGGCCGCCGGCCACCAGCGCGATCCCCTCACACGCGGCCAGAGCGGCCGCATACGTCAGCCGGCGTGGACGGGGCTGCGCGGCTGCGGCGACCACGGCGGCTTCGGCGGTCTCCGGGACGGGGTTCTGCTCACTGCTCACCCCAGCAGGGTAGCCCTAGCCCTCTGGAGCGCCCCCGCGCACCCCGCTCCTCGTATCCCGCCGGCGTCCAGGGTCACGACCGCACCTCTTACCTGATCCCTACCTCGCGCTGGGCCGGGTACCCCCCAGTAGGTACGCTGCCTTGCATGCGTGCACTCCTCGTGGTCAATCCGGCGGCAACCACCACAAGCGCACGCAGGCGTGACGTGCTGATCCATGCACTGGCGAGCGAGATGAAGCTGGAAGCGGTCACCACCGAGTACCGCGGCCACGCACGCGACCTGGGGCGGCAGGCCGCGGAGAGCGATGACGTCGACATGGTCGTGGCGCTCGGTGGCGACGGCACGGTCAACGAGGTCGTCAACGGCCTCCTGCACGCGGGTCCGGCTCCGGAGCGGCTCCCCGGGCTCGCCGTCGTACCCGGCGGCTCCACGAACGTCTTCGCCCGCGCCCTGGGGTTGCCGAACGACCCCGTCGAGGCCACCGGTGCGTTGCTGGACGCACTGCGCGAGCGCCGGGAGCGGGTCGTCGGCCTAGGGCTCACTTCAGGCACACCGGGCACCGAGGACGAGGCGGTCCCGGACCGCTGGTTCACCTTCAACGCCGGCCTGGGCTTCGATGCCGGCGTGGTCGGCCGGGTCGAACAGCAGCGCGAGCGCGGCAAGAAGTCGACGCACGCGTTGTACGTGCGTCAGGTGGTCCGGCAGTTCCTCGGGGAGCCGAACCGTCGGCGCGGGGCGATCACGCTGGAACGGCCCGATGCGGAGCCACTCGACGATCTTGTCGTCGCCATAGTCTCGAACACGTCCCCTTGGACGTATCTCGGCAATCGCCCGATGTACACATCACCTAAGGCCTCGTTCGACACCGGCATCGACGTACTCGGTCTCAGCCGTCTGTCGACGACCGCGGTTGCCCGGTATGGCACCCAGTTGCTCACTTCGTCCCCCGAGCGCGGCCCCCATGGCAAGCATGTCGTCTCACTACACGATCTGGACCGGTTCACCTTGCATTCGAAGGCGCCCCTGCCGCTACAGATGGACGGTGACCACCTGGGGCTGCGTACGAGCGTGACGTTCACAGGCGTACGCCGTGCACTGCGTGTGATTGTGTGAGCGGAACGGGCAAAAGTCCTTTCACTCGAACGTTTAGGCCAGGATCCACCCCATGGAAGTACGGCTGTGACCTAGTCGACACCGAGGAATCAAAAAAAACTTTCCGGAAGGGGTTGTATCCGCCGCTGAGGTTTGCGAGTCTCTACGTGGCGATCGGGACGGCCCGCAACACCGGCCTCCACTGATCACCGGAACCCCTCTTCAAACCAAGGACCACGCCGAGGAAGACTCGACGGTAGGCCCTTCCCTTGTTGGGGGATTCGTGAAAGCGTTCACATTCACAAGCAACGTGCATGTAATACATCAGTAGAACCTACTGAGAACACCAAGGAGAGGTAGCAGCCATGGACTGGCGTCACAACGCCGTTTGCCGCGAGGAAGACCCCGAGCTCTTCTTCCCCATCGGCAACACCGGTCCCGCGCTGCTGCAGATCGAGGAAGCCAAGGCCGTCTGCCGTCGCTGCCCGGTGATCGAGCAGTGTCTGCAGTGGGCGCTTGAGTCCGGTCAGGACTCCGGCGTCTGGGGTGGTCTCAGCGAGGACGAGCGCCGCGCCATGAAGCGCCGCGCCGCCCGCAACCGGGCCCGTCAGGCTTCCGCCTGACAAACCCACCCCTGCTAACAGCCTGAGCTTGGCGGCGCGTACGGCACGTACGCATCTCCCGCCCCGAGCCGCAGCGCGCAGTATCGAGCACGAGCCCCGGACCAACGATGGTCCGGGGCTTTTTGCTGTGCGCAACAATTCCTCGACGAAAGCCGCAGCCGCAAAAAGACCGGGCGACGAGCCTATGGGCGACGAGCCTATTTCTGTGCCCGCACCGGAATGTCCAGGATCACCCGGGTGCCTCGCCCGGGGGCCGGAACCATGTCGAACGAGCCGCCCAACTCGCCTTCCACCAGCGTCCGCACGATCTGCAGGCCCAGGTTTCCCGAGCGGTGCGGATCGAAGCCCTCGGGCAGACCAACGCCGTCATCCTGGACGGTGACCAGGAGGCGCGCCTCCTTGGTGGTACCACCGCGGGCCGCCGACACCTCGACCGTGCCGGTGTCACCGGACCGGAAGCCGTGCTCCAGTGCGTTCTGCAGGACCTCGGTGAGGACCATCGACAGGGGAGTGGCGACCTCGGCGTCGAGTATCCCGAACCGTCCGGTGCGCCGACCGGTCACCTTCCCCGGAGAGATCTCGGCGACCATCGCCAGCACCCGGTCGGCGATGTCGTCGAACTCCACCCGCTCGTCCAGGTTCTGGGACAACGTCTCATGCACGATGGCGATCGAACCGACCCGACGCACGGCCTCCTCCAGAGCCTCCCGACCACGCTCGGATTCAATGCGACGGGCCTGGAGACGCAGCAGGGCGGCCACCGTCTGGAGGTTGTTCTTCACCCGGTGGTGGATCTCCCGGATGGTCGCGTCCTTGGTGATCAACTCACGTTCACGGCGCCGGAGTTCGGTGACGTCCCGGAGCAGCACCAGCGAGCCGATACGGGTGCCCTTGGGTTTGAGCGGGATGGCCCTGAACTGGATCACCCCGTCATTGGTCTCGATCTCGAACTCGCGCGGCGCCCAGCCGCTGGCCACCTTGGCCAGCGCCTCGTCCACCGGGCCCCGGGTCGGAGCCAGCCCGGCGGTGGCCTGACCCAGGTGCTGGCCGACCAGGTCGGCGGCCAGGCCGAGACGGTGGTAGGCGGAGAGGGCGTTCGGGGAGGCGTACTGGACGGTGCCGTCGGCGTCCAGCCGGATCAGGCCGTCGCCGACGCGCGGCGAAGCGTCCATGTCGACCTGCTGGTCGGGGAAGGGGAAGGCGCCGGCCGCGATCATCTGCGCCAGGTCGGAGGCGCTCTGGAGGTAGGTCAGCTCCAGACGGCTCGGAGTGCGCACGGTGAGCAGATTGGTGTTGCGGGCGATCACTCCGAGGACGCGACCCTCACGCCGCACGGGGATGGACTCGACCCGTACCGGGACTTCTTCGCGCCACTCAGGGTCACCTTCACGCACGATCCGGCCCTCATCGAGCGCCGCGTCCAGCATGGGCCGACGGCCCCTCGGCACGAGATGGCCGACCATGTCGTCCTGGTAGGAGGTGGGGCCGGTGTTGGGGCGCATCTGGGCGACCGAGACGTACCGCGTGCCATCGCGGGTGGGCACCCACAGGACCAGGTCGGCGAAGGAGAGGTCGGAGAGCAGTTGCCACTCCGAGACCAGCAGGTGCAGCCACTCGAGGTCGGAGTCATCGAGGGCCGTGTGCTGGCGTACGAGTTCGTTCATGGAGGGCACGATGCGAGCGTACCCGGGGCCGACGGATGGCCGGAAAACACCCGCGGGCCGCGGCGCCTGGAAGGGACCCTCAACCCTCCCGGCACCGCAGCCCGGAGCATCATCGGCCGCGGGGTGTGCGGTCCCGGTCGGCCGAAGGTCGAGGAGCCGGGGCAGTCAGGGCAGAGAGCTCCGGATCCTCGGTCCGCCTTCCTGTGCGGGGAAGACGGAGGCTTGTTCACTTGGATTGTGGACTAGACCATGAAGACGTGTCCATGGCGCGGGCAGCATGCGGCGCAGACTGGCACCCGATGCCACGAAGCCTAGCCCGCCCAGGTTAGTCGTGGGGCCAGATAACCGCGGCAATTTCCGCGAGTGCTTCCGTTCCCCCCGGCTCACCCCGTCGCGCGCCTGCTGGGACACGCCCTGGACCATCGCACCAGTGCGCCGGGCGCGGGGGTGGCGGCATCGGCGCCGGCCAGAAGGCATCCGGCCGACAGGTCCACCCGGATCCAGGACTCCACGGCGGCGGTACCGGCATTGCGCCCATCGCGCAGCAACTCCCGCACCTCGGGGTGGTGCAGTGGGTGGCGGTGTGGACGGCCAGACAGCCGTGGGGGCGGGCGGGGTCGCTCGGCGGCCCCACCACGCAGGATGCGCACGACGGCCAACCGCACGCGCGGTGGGCTCCTCGGCGGGGGCGCGGCCGACAAAGGCCGCGGACGTCGGCGTAGAGCCCGACAACCGTCCCGGACTGTCACCACGGCACGCGTGTGACAGCGCCTCCTAGAAAAGGGGCCCGCCGCGGCGGCGACCGATCCCGGAGGGACGCCACGAGGACGCTCCGGCGAACACCGGTTCTGCTAGATTGGTCTAAACCACACAGAGACGCACAGAGCCCTCTCCAGAACGGCAGGCCCAGCGTGGAAGTTGTCATCGTTCCGGACGCCGCTGCAGGTGGCGAGCTGATCGCCGAGGCCATGGCCCAGCTGCTGCGGCGCAGGCCGGACGCCCTGCTCGGCGTGGCCACTGGCTCCACCCCGGTGCCCATCTACCAGGCGCTGAAGGCCAAGGTGCGCTCCGGCGCCGTGGATGCCTCCCGGGCGCGGATCGCACAGCTCGACGAGTACGTCGGCCTGCCCGCGGACCACCCCGAGTCCTACCGTTCGGTCCTGCACCGGCAGGTGCTGGAACCACTCGGAATAGGCATGAACGCGTTCATGGGGCCGGACGGCACAGCCACGGACGTACAGGCGGCCTGTGAGGCGTACGACCGCGCACTCACCGAAGCGGGCGGGGTCGACCTGCAACTGCTCGGCATCGGGACCGACGGGCACATCGGGTTCAACGAGCCGTGCTCCTCACTCGCCTCGCGCACCCGGATCAAGACGCTGACCGAGCAGACCCGGATCGACAACGCCCGCTTCTTCGGCGGTGACGTCCGGCAGGTCCCGCACCACGTCATCACCCAGGGCATCGGCACGATCCTGGAGGCCAGGCACCTGGTGCTCCTGGCGACCGGCGAGAACAAGGCGGACGCGGTCGCGGCGACCGTCGAGGGACCGGTGGCAGCAGTGTGCCCGGCCTCCGCGCTCCAACTCCACCCGCATGCCACGGTGGTCGTCGACGAGGCGGCCGCGTCCAAACTCAAGCTGGCCGACTACTTCCGGCACACCTACGCCAACAAGCCCGGCTGGCAGGGGATCTAGTGCCGCGGCACTAGCCGCACTAGCCGGAGGCAAGCGGCTCAGGCGGCAGGCCGAACGGCACTGCCGCCGGTCGGCCCACCCTCCAATGGACCAGACCAAGGGCAGGCCCGGCGAGGTATAGAGAAGATCACGGAGCGTCCGGGTGGACCCCTGAGGCGTGAAGCCGTGCCACGATGTGATCCGTGGCCGATGCCAGGTCGGTCGCTTTCGGCACCCGGAGCCGGGAAGGCAGGGCATGAGCACCGACGTCAGCAGTGCGGAGAACGAGGCCGGCACAACCGGCCGTACGGCGCGTGTGCCCAAGTACTACCGCCTGAAGAAACACCTGCTTGACATGACGGAGACGCTGCCGCCGGGCACGCCGGTCCCGCCCGAGCGCACACTGGCGGCCGAGTTCGACACCTCGCGCACCACCGTCCGCCAGGCCCTTCAGGAACTGGTCGTGGAAGGCCGGCTGGAACGCATCCAGGGCAAGGGCACGTTCGTCGCCAAACCGAAGGTCTCCCAGGCGCTGCAGCTCACCTCCTACACCGAGGACATGCGCGCCCAGGGCCTGGAACCGACCTCGCAGCTGCTGGACATCGGCTACATCACCGCCGACGACCGGCTCGCCGAGTTGCTCGGCATCACCGCCGGCGGACGTGTGCTGCGCATCGAGCGTCTGCGCATGGCCAACGGCGAACCCATGGCGATCGAGACCACCCACCTGAGTGCAAAGCGCTTCCCGGCCCTGCGCCGCTCCCTCGTGAAGTACACCTCCCTCTACACCGCCCTCGCCGAGGTGTACGACGTCCACCTCGCCGAGGCCGAGGAGACCATCGAGACCTCCCTCGCCACCCCGCGCGAAGCGGGCCTGCTGGGCACCGACGTGGGCCTGCCGATGCTGATGCTCTCCCGGCACTCCGTGGACCGCGAGGGCAAGCCGGTGGAGTGGGTGCGGTCGGTGTACCGGGGCGACCGGTACAAGTTCGTGGCACGGCTCAAGCGACCGCAGGACTGAAGCCACACCGGGTGTCCGCGTGCGGTGCGGACCCCCGGACGGACCACGCCGGGGCAGGACCGCCACACCCGCAATGGCCCCGGTTGGGCCCGGTATGCCCCCGGAACCGGCCTCCCGGTGTCCGGACGGGGTCTTCCCGTGCCGTGCCACCGTCGCCTAGATTGCCTGCGCATTGCACAGGTGATCAACGAGGGGACGGAGCCGCGGCATGTCCGGAACACCTGAAGTGCAACCACCGGTCGTCACACCGATCAGAGTGATCATCGGCCTGTGCCTCGTCGCGCCGTTCGTGGCGACGCTGTGGGTCGGCTCGTACAACAGGATGGATCCCGCGTTCATCGGGATCCCGTTCTTCTACTGGTACCAGATGCTCTGGGTGCTGCTCTCCACCGCGCTCACGGTACTCGCCTACCGGCTCTGGCAGCGCGACCAGCGATCTCGCAGGGCCGCGGGCGACCGGACCGGGGAGGCGGCGAAGTGAAGGACGGCGTCAACGGTGTCGCGCTCGGCGTCTTCGTCTTCTTCTTCCTGGCCGTCACGGTCCTGGGCTTCCTGGCCGCACGCTGGCGCAGGTCCGACAACGAGCACTCGCTGGACGAATGGGGACTGGGTGGACGGTCGTTCGGCACCTGGATCACCTGGTTCCTGCTCGGCGGTGACCTGTACACGGCCTACACCTTCGTCGCCGTACCGGCGGCGATCTACGCGGCGGGTGCGGCCGGCTTCTTCGCCGTGCCGTACACGATCCTGGTCTACCCGCTGATCTTCACCTTCCTGCCCCGTCTGTGGTCGGTATCGCACCGCCACGGATACGTCACCACCTCCGACTTCGTGCGCGGCCGGTTCGGCTCGAAGGGCCTGTCGCTGGCGGTGGCGCTCACCGGCATCCTGGCAACGATGCCGTACATCGCGCTCCAACTCGTGGGCATCCAGGCGGTGCTGGACGTGATGGGCGTCGGCGGCGGCGAAAGCACCGGCTGGTTCATGAAGGACCTCCCGCTGCTCATCGCCTTCGGCGTGCTGGCGGCCTACACCTACTCGTCCGGTCTGCGGGCACCCGCGCTGATCGCGTTCGTCAAGGACACACTGATCTACATCGTCATCGCAGTGGCGATCATCTACATCCCGATCAAACTGGGCGGGTTCGACGACATCTTCGCCGCGGCGGGCAAGAAGTTCGCGGACACGGGCGCCGGAGGCCTCACACCAGCCCCGGCCAAGCAGTGGACCTACGCCACACTGGCGCTCGGCTCCGCCCTCGCGCTGTTCATGTACCCGCACTCGATCACCGCGACCCTGTCATCCAGGAGCCGTGAGGTCATCCGCCGCAACACCACGATCCTGCCGCTGTACTCGGTGATGCTGGGCCTGCTGGCACTGCTCGGCTTCATGGCGATCGCGGCCGGGGTGAAGGTGACCAACGGACAACTGGCCATCCCCCAGTTGTTCGAGGACATGTTCCCGGACTGGTTCACCGGAGTCGCCTTCGCAGCGATCGCGATCGGCGCCCTGGTCCCCGCGGCCATCATGTCCATCGCGGCGGCCAACCTCTTCACCCGCAACGTCTACAAGGACTTCATCAGACCGGATGCCACCGCCGCGCAGGAGACCCGTGTCTCCAAGATCGTGTCCCTGCTGGTCAAGGTGGGTGCCCTGGTCTTCGTCCTCACCATGGACAAGACGGTGGCCATCAACTTCCAACTGCTCGGCGGCATCTGGATCCTGCAGACCTTCCCGGCCCTGGTCGGCGGCCTGTTCACCCGCTGGTTCCACCGCTGGGCACTGCTGGCCGGCTGGGCGGCCGGCATGGTGTACGGCACGGTCGCCGCGTACGGGATCGCCTCGCCGGCGCAGAAGCACTTCGGCGGCTCTGCCAAGGCGATCCCCGGCATCGGCGAGATCGGCTACATCGGCCTCACGGCGTTCGTGCTGAACGTCCTCGTCACGGTGGTCCTCACCGTCGTCCTGAAGGCCGTCAAGGCCCCCGAAGGCTTCGACGAGACCGAGCCGGAGGACTACACGGTGGACGCCGGTGACCCAGGCGTCCAGGTCGAACTCCCTCCCGCCACCGCGGGTGCCGGGCAGTGAGCGGCAGCTGAGCTGCAACGGCACGGCGGCCACGGGAGGAATCCCGTGGTCCGCCGCCATCGCATCCGGCAGACTCGCCACCATGGACATCGTGATCCGCCGGGCAACCCCCGACGAGTACGACAACATCGGCGCCATCACCGCCCGGGCCTACCTCCAGGACGGCCTGCTCGACTTCGGCGAGAGTGACACGTACCTCAGCGAGCTGAGAGACGTGGCCACCCGTGCGGCCGCGGCCGAGGTTCTCGCGGCGGTCCGGGGCGGCACCGTCCTCGGCGCGGTCACCTTCGTCCCCTCCGGCGGCCCCATGGCGGACATCGCCGGTCCCGGGGAGGCCGAGATACGAATGCTCGCCGTCGCCCACACGGCCCGCGGCCAGGGCGTCGGCGAGGCCCTCGTCCGCGCCTGCCTCGACCGTGCACGTGCCACCGAGGGGTGCGTCCGTGTCGTCCTGTCCACCCAGCGGGACATGCGCACCGCCCACCGGATCTACGAGCGGCTCGGTTTCGTTCGCACACCCGGACGGGATTGGAATCCGATCCCGCACCTGGACCACATCTCTCTCCTCACCTACGAGTTGACCCTCTGAAGGCGGAACGACACAACATCTGGGGGTGCCGCGGCAACCCGACACTAGATGTATGCTCATCCTCGCTGTCGCCGCAGGGGAATCCGGTGTGAATCCGGAACTGTCCCGCAACGGTGTACTCGCGCGCATCCGCACGCTTGTTCAGTCCGAGGACCTGTCGGCAGCATGCCCGGACGTCCGGTCCGGGTGTTCTGAGACGTCCGGGCCTCGCGGAGTGGGCTGGTGGACGCGACGCCGTGCGCGCTCGTGGCTGCCCCTGCCCTCCACCAGGCCCCGTGCCCAGCGAGGGAGAGCCCCACGTGACCATCGCGCCAGCAGATCCGGCTTCAGTCACCGGCCCGGAGACAGACGGTCCCGGTGCCGCGCTGCTGCGGACCCTGACCGAGCTGACCGTCGACCTCCCCGACGCCGACCCCGGCCGGGTCGCGGCCGCTGCGCTGCGCGGCCGGTCCGCCAGGGCCGACGAGGCGGAACTGCGCGAGCTGGCCACCGACGCAGCCGCCGGACTCATCTCCGAGGACCCGGCCTACTCGAAGCTGGCCGCCCGGCTGCTGACCCTCGCCATCCGGGACGAGGCCGCCTCGCAAGGCGTGACCTCCTTCACCCGGTCCGTCGCCGTGGGGCACCGGGAGGGGCTCATCGCAGACGGCACCGCCGAGTTCGTCCGGCTGCACGCCGGCCGGCTGGACGCGCTGACCGACACCACGGCCGACGACCGCTTCGGCTACTTCGGCCTGCGCACCCTGCACAGCCGCTACCTGCTCCGGCACCCCCTCACCCGCAGGGTCATCGAGACTCCCCAGCACTTCATGCTGCGGGTCGCGGCGGGCCTGGCCGAGGACGACACCACACGGTCCGTCGACGAGGTCGCGGCGCTCTACGGGCTCATGAGCCGCCTCGACTATCTGCCCTCCTCCCCCACCCTCTTCAATTCCGGTACGCGGCACCCGCAGATGTCGTCCTGCTACCTGCTCGACTCCCCACGGGACGAACTGGACTCCATCTACGACCGCTACCACCAGGTAGCCCGCCTCTCCAAGCACGCCGGTGGCATCGGTCTGTCGTACTCCCGCATCCGCTCGCGCGGCTCGCTGATCCGCGGCACCAACGGGCACTCCAACGGCATCGTCCCGTTCCTGAAGACGCTCGACGCCTCGGTGGCGGCCGTGAACCAGGGCGGGCGGCGCAAGGGTGCCGCGGCGGTGTACCTGGAGACCTGGCACTCCGACATCGAGGAGTTCCTGGAGCTGCGCGACAACACCGGCGAGGACGCGCGCCGTACGCACAACCTGAACCTCGCCCACTGGGTCCCGGACGAGTTCATGCGCCGGGTCCAGGCGGACGGACCGTGGTCGCTGTTCTCGCCTGCGGACGTGCCGGAACTGGTGGACCTATGGGGCGAGGAGTTCGACGCCGCCTACCGTAAGGCCGAGGAGGCGGGGCTCGCGCAGAAGACCATCCCGGCCCGGGACCTGTACGGCCGGATGATGCGCACCCTCGCGCAGACCGGCAACGGGTGGATGACCTTCAAGGACGCGGCCAACCGCACCGCCAACCAGACGGCCGAGCCGGGCCACGTCGTCCACTCCTCCAACCTCTGCACGGAGATCCTGGAGGTCACCGACGACGGTGAGACAGCGGTGTGCAACCTGGGTTCGGTGAACCTCGGTGCCTTCGTCGACACCGCGGCGGGCGACATCGACTGGCAGCGGTTGGACGCGACCGTACGGACCGCCGTCACCTTCCTCGACCGGGTCGTGGACATCAACTTCTACCCGACCGGGCAGGCGGGCCGTTCCAACGCCAGGTGGCGCCCGGTCGGCCTGGGCGCGATGGGGCTGCAGGACGTCTTCTTCAAGCTGCGCCTGCCCTTCGACTCCGCCGAGGCGAAGGCCCTGTCGACACGCATCGCCGAGCGCATCATGCTCGCCGCGTACGAGGCGTCCGCCGACCTCGCAGAGCGCAACGGCCCCCTGCCCGCTTGGGAGAAGACCCGTGCCGCCCGGGGGGTCCTGCATCCCGACCACTACGGCGCGGACCTGACCTGGCCGCAGCGCTGGGCAGCGCTACGGGAGCGGATCGCGTCCGTCGGCATGCGCAACTCGCTGCTCCTCGCCATTGCCCCGACCGCCACCATCGCGTCCATCGCGGGCGTGTACGAGTGCATCGAGCCGCAGGTCTCCAACCTGTTCAAGCGTGAGACGCTGTCTGGGGAGTTCCTGCAGGTCAACACCTACCTGGTGCAGGATCTGAAGGACCTGGGCGTCTGGGACGCGCGCACCCGTGAGGCGCTGCGCGACGCGAACGGCTCAGTACAGGACTTCACCTGGATCCCGCAGGACGTACGACGGCTCTACCGCACGGCCTGGGAGATCCCGCAGCGCGGCCTGATCGACATGGCCGCCGCGCGCACCCCGTTCCTGGACCAGGCGCAGTCCCTGAACCTGTTCATGGAGACGCCGACGATCGGCAAGCTCTCCTCGATGTACGCCTACGCCTGGAAGTCAGGCCTGAAGACCACCTACTACCTGCGCTCGCGCCCGGCGACCCGTATCGCCCGGGCGGCCCGTGCCGCCGTCCCCGTGCAGGCCACCGCGGACCCCGAAGCCGTCGCCTGCTCCCTGGAGAACCCCGAGTCCTGCGAAGCCTGCCAGTGACTCCCGCCCACCACCCGACCGCACCCCTGGAGGACGGCGCTCCGCGCCGACAGCGATGAGCCGTAACACCAACCTGCTCGACCCGGGCTTCGAACTGACCCTGCGCCCGATGCGCTACCCCGACTTCTACGAGCGCTACCGGGACGCCATCAAGAACACCTGGACCGTGGAGGAGGTCGACCTCCACTCGGACGTGGCCGACCTCGCCAAGCTGAGCCCGGGTGAGCAGCACCTGATCGGCCGGCTGGTCGCGTTCTTCGCCACCGGCGACTCGATCGTCGCGAACAACCTGGTGCTGACCCTCTACAAGCACATCAACTCCCCGGAGGCGCGGCTGTACCTGAGCCGGCAGCTCTTTGAGGAGGCCGTCCACGTCCAGTTCTACCTGACGCTGTTGGACACCTACCTCCCCGACCCGGAGGAGCGCGCGGCGGCCTTCGCGGCGATCGAGAACATCCCCTCCATCCGGGAGAAGGCGCAGTTCTGCTTCAGGTGGATGGACTCCGTCGAGAAGATCGAGCGGCTGGAGACGAAGGCTGACCGCCGCCGCTTCCTGCTCAACCTGATCTGCTTCGCCGCCTGCATCGAGGGTCTCTTCTTCTACGGCGCGTTCGCGTACGTCTACTGGTTCCGCAGCCGGGGCCTGTTGCACGGGCTGGCCACCGGCACCAACTGGGTGTTCCGTGACGAGACGATGCACATGTCCTTCGCCTTCGAGGTGGTCGACACCGTCCGCAAGGAGGAGCCGGACCTGTTCGACGACGTGCTCCAGCAGCAGGTCACCGACATGCTGGCGGAGGCGGTCGAGGCGGAGCTGCAGTTCGCACGCGACCTGTGCGGTGAGGGACTGCCGGGTATGAACACCGACTCGATGCGGCAGTACCTGGAGTGTGTCGCCGACCAGCGACTCACCCGCCTGGGCTTCGCGCCGGTCTACGGTTCGGAGAACCCCTTCTCCTTCATGGAGTTGCAGGGCGTTCAGGAGTTGACCAACTTCTTCGAGCGCCGCCCGTCGGCGTACCAGGTCGCGGTGGAGGGCAGCGTCGACCTGGACGAGGACTTCTGAGCCTGCCCCCGTCCGGCGGCCCTGCGGACCGTCGTATCGCACCTGTCCCGGGGCACAGCGGCCCTGGGGCAGGTGCGCACGGACGTGACCGTGGACGAGGCCGGCCCGCGCACGCACCGGGTGCGATGCGGCGGCCACGCTGCGGGGCGTGGGCGCCGGGCACGGTCCCGAACGCTCCTGCCGGCGCGCGTTCCGGCCCAAAGGGCCACCGGTGCACACGGGGGTACCGGGTGCACCTGACGGGACCTACCAGGGGATGGGCCTGAGCAGCAGATGGTGCGGGCGGAGCGTGATGCCCACCCGGGTGGTGTCGTTCGACTCCTCGGCCTGCTCGAAGCGGTACTTCGCCGACACCGCCGCGGTGATCAGGCTCAGCTGGGTCATGGAGAAGTGGTCGCTGGGGCACTTGCGGTTGCCCACGCTGAACGGGCTCATGGCGTACTTCGGTACCTCCCTGGCCCGCTCGGGCAGCCAGCGATCGGGGTCGAAGTCGAGGGGGCAGGCGTAGGAACGGGCGTCGCGCTGGATCGCGTACGGACTGTAGACGATGTCCGCGCCGGCCGGAATGCGATAGCCGCCGAGTGAGGTGTCGGTCACGGCTCGCCGAGTCAGAATCCATACGGCGGGCCTGAGTCGCATGGCCTCGACGACGACATTGTTGGTGTGCGTGAGCTGGCGCACGTGCTCGAATCCGACCGGTCGGCCACCGGTCACGGATTCGACTTCGGTCCGTACCTTCTCGGCGTGTTCCGGATGTTCGGCGAGGACCTGCAGCAGCCACATGATCGTGGACGCGACTGTTTCGCTGCCGGGGGTGAGTATGGCGACCACCTGGTCGTGGATCTCCTGTTCCCCGATGGGTTGGCCATTGCCGTCCTTCGCCTCCAGCAATGCCGTCAGCAAATCGTCCGGCTTTTGACCAGATGCCCGTCGCTCGGCCACGATCTCATCGACCAGGAGATGCAAATCGGCCAAAGCGTGGTTGAATTCGCGGTTGGCCGGAAAGGGAAGCCGGTAGAGCGGTCCGAGCGGGATCACCATGCGGCGGTACATACCGCGGAACACGGTGGCGAGGTCGATGCTCAGCCGCTCGGCGCGCTCGTCCATGAACTCCCCGCGCAGCAGGCAACGGGCGGCGATACGGACGGCGACCCGGAAGGACTCGGCGGTGCAGTCGACGATCTCGCCGGGCCGCCAGCGCTCGGTGAGGGCGTGTGCCTCCTCCTCCATGACCGGCCCGTAACCGGGTATCGCGTCCAGCCGGAACGCGGGCTGTATGGTGCGCCGCTGGCGCCGGTGCCGGGGACCGTTGGCGGTGGCCACGCCCTCCTTGCCGAGCAGTCCTTCGAGGGACTCCCAGAGCGGACCGTCGATCTTGAAGTCGGGGCTGAGCGCGAGCGCGCCGGTGAGTGCCGGCGTGGTGACGGCGTACACCGTCTTGGGACCGAGCTTCAGGCGCACGACATCACCGTGTGCACGCAGCCCGGACATGAAGGCGAGCGGGTCGCGGACCAGCTTCAGGCCGTGCCCGAGACCCGGCACGGCTCCCCCGGCCAGGGGCGGCTCCCTCAACTCCGCCGCCCCGGGGGTCACGGGGTTCACAGACTCGACGGTCATTTCTCACCTGCCGCTTCGTTGTTGACGTACGGGGGCGTGGACCGGTCGTCCCAGCTGTCGACCATGTACCTGCCCGACTCGTGGTGGAACCAGTAGACGGAGCTGAACCAGTTGCGCATACTGCCGACGCAGTCGCGGACGGCGGCACCCAATTCCTTGCCGTGGACTGTTCCGTCGGTGATCTCGTCGGCGAACTGCAAGGCTTCCCGTTCGGCCTTGAGGAATTCACTGATGCATTCCTCGACACGGTGCCGGACTTCGCTCACCGCTTCTTCCAGCGTCAGGCCCTCATAGGTGATGAGACTGATTCCGAGGTTGTGAACCTCATCGCCCGCTATTTCCTTCGGCAGCGAGCAGAGGTCGTTGTACCAGGCGGCAAATTCCTGGCTGAGTAGTGCGGCCCGACGGTATGCGGGGTGTTTCCGGACGACATCCGGGAGTTCACACCCTGCACTCAGTTCGAGCAGATCCGTCCATATCCAGTGGGCGAAGGTGTGGCGACGCAGTGCGAGGTATTCCTCGACGCCGGGGATGTATCCCTCGGTGCGGTTGCGGAATTCGCGGTCGTAGGCCTCGATCACCGTGTGGAAGTGCCGGCCGAACCGCTGGTTCCAGGTGCGCGGCAGGAACCCGTACAGCCGCAGCACGCTGTCGGCGAAGCCCGCGACCAGCGGGTCCGGGTGGTGCAGATGGTGCCTGGGCGCGTCGAGCGCCGCATGCAGGCGGTACCTGAGCCGTCGCCAGTCCCCGGCCCGGCCGTGCACGATGTCGCGGTCGTGGCGGTCGTCCCAGACGAAGAACCAGGCACTGTAATCGGCTACGGCCTGCAGGACCTCGTCGGTGGCTCCTGTGTAGTAGCCGGCCATGAGGTCGGTGTAGCACAGTCCGTCGGCATATTCCTGCACCTTGTCCGCCGGCATGAGCCGCTTTTCGAGCAGCCAGAGACGTGTCTTCTCCTGAAGCTGCGGCCAATACGGATGCAGCTGCCGGGAAAAGGCGGACTCGATCACCGGGAGCGCCAGTGAGGGTGGGACTACGACCGCCGTGGGCGTCGCTGTGGTGCCGTGTGGGAAAGCTTGCACGAACAAACCCCTCTCACCCGCCAGGAGCGCACGCCCCTTCCGTTGTGCCGGGCGCGCGCCGTTGCGTATCCCCGCACTTCCCATTCAGCACCACAACTGACCGTCATGGGAACGGATTTGCTTCACTCACTACCCCAAGGTGCCGAGAATCCCCCCTCGCGTGACTGATTAGGGATCACCAGGAACGCGGAGGGGACCGGCTGTACGACGCACGAACGAGCGAGCCGGGGCCATGCGAAAGACGCCCGAACGGGAGAGATCCCGATCGGGCGCCCGGGCGGTCCGGCGGCACCTAGTCGTTGGCGACCACCGGGTAGCGTGGTTCGTTCTCGGCCATCTGCCGCAGCGCGTCCTTGCGGTCCCGCTTGGACAGGCGGTCGATGTAGAGGGAGCCGTAGAGGTGATCGGTCTCGTGCTGCAAACAGCGTGCGAAGTAGCCCGTGCCGCGTACCTTGATCGGGTTGCCTCGCTCGTCCTGCCCGGTCACCTCGGCGTAGTCGGGACGCGCGAGCGGCGCGTACGCCGTCGGCACGGACAGACAGCCCTCGTTGCTGTCGTCCAGCCGACGCCTGTCGGCAGGCAGTTCGACCAACTTCGGGTTGCACACCACGCCGGTATGCCTGACACCCTCGTCGTCGGGGCAGTCATAGACGAAGACCTTCAGGTCGACACCGATCTGGTTGGCGGCCAGACCCACGCCCTCGGCGGTGCGCTGACTGGTGAACATGTCGGCGACCAACTGCTGGAGCTCCTCACCGAACTCGGTGACATCCTTGCACTCCCTGTGCAACACCGGGTTGCCGACGACCGTGATCGGCCGCGAGGTTCCGCGCTCCCGCCAAGCCTTCTCGCGCTCCTCGCAGTCCCCCGTGTCGACGACGTACCCCTCGTCGTCGACGGGGAGCACTCCCGCGTGCTGCTGATCGGTGTCCTGCTGCGCCATGACCGACGTACGCCTTCCTGCAAGCCTCGAAGAATTCTGCGGGTACAGCCTAAAGGCGGCTGGTCACCGGCGGCTCAGCAAACCTCTTCCAGATCACGCCAGTCCCTGGAGTCCGGGCCGTCCGCGACCCACCCGTCCAACAGCCCGCGCACCAGCGACGCCGGTGCGGCCACCCCGCACTCCCGCTCCGGCACCCAGAGCTGGCCGTCGGTCCGATGACCGAGCGGCCCCGGATGACCGGGCTCACTGTGGTCGTGCGGGTCCAGATGGACGCCCTCGCCGTCATCGGACGGCATCCGGGACTCGGAGCACATCCGGCACAGCAGTCGTACCGACGACGACCAGTCCTCCGCGGCGAACCCCGCGTCGGCCGCGAGCTGCTCCAGTGCGTCCCGGTCGGCCTCCGTGGCCGCCTCCAGCAGGACCACCCAGGTGGGGACGGGGGACGGCGCCCACAGTTCGATCTCGTCGAAGACCGGGTAGGAGTGCCCGGTGGACGTCGTGCGCTCGCCGTGCGGAACGCCGTCGTGCAGGACCACCTCACCCCAGCGTCGTCCGGAGGACGGAAGCGGGATGGAGAGCACCTCTATCCGTGCCGGGTCCAGCCTGCGACCCCACACCACCTCCGCCTCACCCTCCGGGGAGAGCCGTACGGCCGCGCTGCCCAGCTCCATGCCGACCGGTTCCCCGGCCGCGGCAGTCCCTCCCCCCGCCTTCGGCCGGGAGGCGCCCCCGGGCACTTTCAGCCCGTACGCCTGCCAAGCACGGCGGGCCAACGGCCAGTCCTGCAGGGCCGTGGCAGCGATGCCGACGTTCCACCAGTCGGGCGCCCCGGACTCCCGGTCGAGGAGGGCCACCGCGCGCAATCCGGCGGCGCGGGCCTGCTCCCAGTCGTGCCGGAACTTGTGCAGCAGGGCCAGGTTGAACCAGGACTCCGACAGCCAAGGTTCCAGGTCGGCGGCTCGTGTCAACAGCTCGCCAGCGTCCTCGTACCGGCCGTCGCCGATGAGCGTGAACGCCCGGTCAGTGGCCTGCCGCCAGGAGGCGGAGGGCCGGTGCCGTCCCTTGCTGAAGATCCTCACGATTCCCGCCTGCCAGTTCCATTTCCGCACAGTGGGCTGGCTTGTGCCCCCGGACACCCTCTCCCTCGCATCCAACCACGTACGCCGGGAAAGGCGCTCATTACCCATGGGTTACCCAGCCGTGGACGGGGTCAGACAGTGCGGCCCACCTTCCCGTCCGCCCCGGGGCTGGGCAAGCACCCGGGCGAGCGACTCCACGACCTCGGGAGCGTAATCACCGGCGGTGCCGAGGCGCAGCTCCTCCAGCGCCCGCAGGGCGCCTTCGGGGCCGGTGTCCCGGGTCTTCTCCTCATAGGCGTTCACGGCCCGGACGATCCGTGCGGCGACAGGTTGCTCCCGGTAGGGGTCGGCCTGCCGCTCCACGACGACGGCGACGGCCGCGTCCACTCCGGTCTGTCGGACGACGGCCCCACCGAGCAGCGCGATGCGCTGCTGTTCCGCGGGAGGCAGCCCAGCGGTGGCACCGGCTGCTACCGGGTCGACCAGACTGAGCTGACCGATGTCGTGCATGAGGGCCGCGTATTCCAGCACGGTCAGTTCGGAGCGGGCCAGGCCGAGGTCCCGGCCGACGGCCAGGCTGAGACCGGCGACCCGGCGCGCGTGTCCGGCAGGGGTGTACCCGGCTGTCTCGGTGGCCCGGGCGAGGGAGGCGATGGTCTGCCGATAGGTGGCACGGACGGCCGCGTACCGGCGGACGGACAGCTGTGTGAGCAGCAGGGGCAGGCAGAACACGGGTAACGCCCACAGCCCGACGACGGCGACCGCGAGTGCCATCACCGCACCGGTCGCGCACACGGCGGAGCCGATGCCGAGCAGGCCGTGCAATTCCTCGCGCAGGAGTGGGCCGAACGGCCAGCGGGTGTGGGAGTGGGCGAGGGCTGCGGCCAGGACGGCGTCGCAGAGCGCGGTGAGGCCGAGCAGTGCGACCAGGAGCAGGGCGTAGGCGGAACCGCCCAGAGAGGCAAACACGCCCTGGTTATGCAGGGGTTGGAAGCAGACTGCGGCAAAACCGACGGTGAGGACACGGCGGGCCAGATGGTCCAAGGAGGGGGTGTGGCCGGACCAGATGTGCGGGACGGCACCGAGCAGGGTGGCGGCGAGGACGACGGTGACGACCTGGGCGGCGCCGTGCTGGGTGGACCGCCCTGCGTCGGCGCCCAGCAGGGCGTACGACAGCGCACCGGCGGCACCGAGGGGCGCCGCCTGCCGTGCTTGCGCGCCGCTCCACCGGGTCAGCTCACCGATGGCCGTGAGTAACCCGAAGGCGAGCGCGACGCCCCTGTCGGCAAGGCCGCTGTCCAGGGTGACGGCGAGGGCGACGACCGCGACGAGAGCGGCGGAGCCACGGATAAGCCGCAGGACGGTCATCGCGGCGTCCCGGTGCCGGGGATCTGCTCCTTGGGAGCGGTGCCGTACGACGGCTCGTCGGCGGTGACGGCCGGATGCCAGCCGCAGCGGCGCAGGGCGTGTACGAGCGCGGTGACCATGCGTGGGTCGAACTGCGCCCCGGCACAGCGCTCCAGTTCCGACACGGCCGCCTCGACTGGCCGGGCCCTCCGGTAGGACCGGGTGGAGGTCATGGCGTCGAAGGCGTCCGCTACGGCGACGACCCGGGCGCACTCGGGGATCTGGGCGCCGGCCAGGCCGTAGGGGTAGCCGCTGCCGTCGAGGCGTTCGTGGTGGTGGAGGATCGCGGCGCGGGCCTCGTCGAGGAAGGAGATCCCACGGACCATTTCGTGGCCGTGCTCCGGATGCAGTTCGATGATCCGCCGTTCTTCGGGGGTGAGCGGGCCCTCCTTGCGCAGCAGCCGGGTGGGGACGCCCAGTTTGCCGACGTCGTGCAGGATGCCTGCGAAGCGCAGTACCTCGACGCGCTCGTCGTCCATGCCGAGTTCTCGGGCGATCATCGCCGAGGCCCGCCCGACGCGTTCACTGTGACCGCGCGTGTAGCCGTCCTTGATGTCGACGGCCTGCACCAGAGCTCGGATGGTCGCCCGGTGGGCGGCCCGTTCACGGTGGTACTGGGCGAACACCCACCAGGAGACGCACATCGGCAGCAGTACGAGCAGCGCTGCGACCGGTCCGTACGGGCTGCGCCACAGCACGGCCATCATCAGCCCGGCGAGTCCGTGCACCGCGACCGGGGCGAGGGCCCGGGACAGCAGTCCGCGCCAGGCCCGGCGCAGCGGGATTCCGAGGGCGGCGGCACGGATTCCGCCGTCAAGAGCAGTGAGGACGAGGCAGAAGGCGAGTACGGCCCCGCCTGCCGGCAGCAGCGCGAAGGGGAAGTCCGAGGCGACGACGGCGTCCCGACCGCCCAGCGCCCAGTGGACCTGGGCGGCACCCCACACGGCGAGCGCGGGCTGCGCGGCCCGCCACAGGCGCCGCACTCCCGCTGCCCGCTGCCCGAGCGGGGAGACCGGGGAGAACAGAGCGGCGGGCAGCGGGACGAGCGCAGCGGCGGGTGGGGGCAGCAGGAACGCCCCGGTGAGCAGAACGGGGTAGAAGGGGCCACCGAAGCGCCGCCGCACGACGTGCTCGCAGGCCGCGTAGAGCACGGCCAGCAGAGCGAGCGCCCACCAGGGGGTGCGGGTCACCGGAAGGGGCAGGAGGCAGAGCAGGGCGAGCAGGACCACGGCGACCACATAGGCGCGTGCCCTCGCCGGTACCTCCTCCATCGCGCCCCTCCCCGGCCGTGCCTGTGCAGGCTCGGAGCCTAGGGCGCAATCCGGGGGGCCGGGGGCCTATGACCCGAGCTTTAGCACATTCGGGTGACGGCCGGTGTCGACGGTGCTCAGCCTTCCCGGGCCGGGGCCGCAACGTCGTGTTCGGGCACGGTCTGCCCGGAGCGGATCAGGTCGATCCGCCCCATGACCTTCGCGCGCAGGTCGGCGGGCACGTCATCATGGCCGCAGCAGCGCTTGACCAGCTTCTTCACGGCCTGCTCCAGACCGTACTTCTCCAGGCACGGCGAGCATTCCTCGAAGTGGTGCTGGAACTTGTCGCGATCGACGTCCGGCATCTCGCTATCGAGGAACTCGTACAGGTGGTCGAGAATCTCACTGCAGTCCGTCTCGTGCGGCTCTCCGCAGCTCATGAGCCCGACCCTTTCGCTTCGTCCGACTCTCCGGCACCGGCCGGGACCAGTCCGCGTTCACGGGCGTAGTCCTCCAGCATGCCGCGCAGCTGACGGCGGCCCCGGTGCAGTCGGGACATGACCGTACCGATGGGGGTCCCCATGATGTCCGCGATCTCCTTGTAGGCAAAGCCCTCTACGTCCGCGAGATAGACGGCGATGCGGAACTCTTCGGGGATGGCCTGCAGCGCTTCCTTGACATCCGAGTCGGGCAGGTGGTCCAGCGCCTGCGACTCGGCGGAGCGCAGCCCCGTCGACATGTGCGACTCGGCGCGGGCGAGCTGCCAGTCCTCGATCTCCTCCGCGGCCGAGCGCTGGGGCTCACGCTGCTTCTTGCGGTAGGAGTTGATGAACGTGTTGGTGAGGATCCGGTACAGCCACGCCTTGAGGTTGGTGCCCTCGCGGAACTGGTGGAAGGACGCGTACGCCTTGGCGTACGTCTCCTGCACCAGGTCCTCGGCATCAGCCGGATTGCGCGTCATGCGCAGTGCGGCCGAGTACATCTGGTCGAGGAATTCGAGCGCGTCCCGCTCGAAGCGCGCACTGCGCTCCGCGGTCGACTCGGGGCTAATGCCCGTGTCCGCCTGCGCGCTCATGCCCTGGCCCTCGGGCAGCTCCGCCTGGCCGTTGTCGGTCCCAGCGTCGGTCCCAGTGACCGGACCCACCTCCTCAAGATCCTGGGCGGGACCAAAACCGGTCCCACTCGATTCGGAGGATAGAACACGACCCGTGTCCGCCGCCGCTCGAATAGGAGCGGTCCTGGCCGCGTGCAGCACCGTCCAGTCCAGGTCAGTGCGGCTCGGGCATACGGTCGAACCCATGCGGCGGACTCCCTCTCCCACGACGTCGGTGCCAAGGCCTCAGCACTCCTGTGGGCGACAACAGTGGTCCGCCGTGCGTCATTCCCGGCCGCTAGGCGAGTGACGCGACCCACGTCACGACACCCGCGGTGATGACCTCCAGAGCCCCTTCCTGGGTGATCTCCGCGCGCTTGGGCACGGCGAAGCCGTGATCGCCGCGGTCGACCTCGACCAGCTCGAATTCGCCCTCGGGGAACTCCCCCGGCTTACCGAAGGGGTCGTTCCCGCCCTGCACGACCAGCGTGGGAACCCCGGCGCCGAGCAGTTCCGCCGCACGGGACCTCTCTGGTCTGCCAGGCGGATGCAACGGGAAGCTGAGCGCCAGGACAGCACACGCACCCAGCCCGGCGGCCGTACGGCAGGCGACGCGGGCACCGGCGCTACGGCCGCCGGAGATCACCGGCAGGCCGGTCCCGGCGAGCGCCGGCCACACCCCGCGCCACCCGGTGTCCAGGGTCTTCGGCGCGGGCGCGACCTTCCTGCCCGCCACCCGCCAGGGCTGCTCCACCAGGGCGACGGTCACACCGTGCGCGGGTAGGACACGGGCGAGCGCCTGCAGGTCCCGCGCTTCGACGCCCCCGCCGGCCCCGTGACCCAGGGCGAGGACCAGTCTCGGCCTCTTCGCCTCGTGCCAGGTGATGTGGGCGTCCCCGGATTCGGTCCCGACGGTCTCGGTCACTTTCGACACGGCTGTCTCACTCACGTCAGAAGAGTGTGCCCTCTTCCGGTGCCGGCAGTTCCTTCAGCAGCTCCGGACCGTTGTTGCGGACGTTGCTGACGGCGGTGGGGACCGGGTAGGCACGCATCAGGCCGGGCGGAGGCGGGGCCAGCAGGTCACGCAAGCGGTCGGGGTCGGTGCGGGAGGGGTCGAGCCAGGCGTCCCAGCGGTCCGGGGTGAGCATCAGCGGCATCCGGGGGTGGATCTCGGCGAGCGAGTGCGGGCCCTCGGCCGGAGCCACGGCCAGCGGGGTCCGTTCCGCCTCCGTGGTGATCACCGAGCAGGTCACCCACCAGGCCTGCGGGTGGTCGTCGGGCAGCGTCCGGTCACGCCAGAATTCGTACAGTCCTGCCATCGCGAACACCGATCCGTCGGCCGGCAGCACGAAGTAGGGCTGCTTGCGCGGCCGTTTCTTCCTCCCCTCGACCTCCAGCTCGCGTTCCTGCCGGCCGGTGACCCACTCGTAGTAGCCGTCGGCCGGCAGGATGCAGCGGCGGGCGGCGAAGGCGCGGCGGAAAGCGGGCTTCTCGTGGACGGTCTCCGCGCGGGCGTTGATCATCCGGGCACCGCCCTCGGGTGTCTTGGCCCAGGACGGGACCAGGCCCCACCTCAGCTTCCGCAGCTGACGAACCGGACGCGGGGAGTCCGCGTCTTTCAGGGGACGGTCGAGGACGGCGTAGACCTCCTTGGTCGGAGCCACGTTGTAGTCCGGCTCCAGAATCTCCTGGGGCTCCCACTTCTCGATCTCAAAGACTCCTGCGAGATCCTCGGGCCTACGACTCGATGCATACCGTCCGCACATACGTGCCACAGTGCCAGATTCCGAACCAGGACAGGGAGCCACCGACCCCACATGGACAGCCTCGCCACCACTGCGCTCCCCGGTCTCTGGGACCGGCTCACCGGCCCCCAGACCGCTCCCGACCTGTGGGTGGTGCTGGCCACACTCGTGGCGGCGCTCGCCATGGTGGTCCCGCACCCCCTGTGGCGGATATCCCGCAATGCGATCACCATCGCGCATGAGGGAGGCCACGGCCTGATCGCGCTGTTCACCGGTCGGCAGCTCACCGGCATCCGCCTGCACTCCGACACCAGCGGTCTCACCGTCAGCCGCGGCAAGCCGTACGGCCTGGGCATGATCCTCACCGCCGCCGCGGGGTACACGGCACCCTCACTGCTGGGGCTGGGCGGGGCCGCCCTGCTGGCCGCCGGGCGCATCACGCTGCTGCTGTGGGCGGCCACGGCCCTGCTGCTGGCCATGCTGGTGATGATCCGTAACGCTTACGGGGTATTGACCGTCGTACTCACGGGCGGTGCGTTCCTGCTGGTGTCGTGGCTGGCGGGCCCCCAGGTGCAAGCCGCGTTCGCGTACGCGGGGGTGTGGTTCCTGCTGCTCGGCGGGGTACGGCCGCCGTTCGAGCTGCAGGCCAAACGCTCGCGCGGCGGGGCGGGAGACTCGGACGCGGACCAGCTGTCCCGCCTGACGCACGTACCGGCCGGCCTCTGGCTGTTCCTGTTCCACGCGGTGTCACTGTGCTCCCTGATCGGCGGGGGCCGCTGGCTGCTGGAAGGTTGATGCCGGGCCCTCCTTATAAGGTGGGCTCCATGGCCCCGAACACCGCCTCCACCGCCCTCTGGCCCGCCCCGCACGCGAGCGGAGCCGTCGACGCGACGGTCCACGTGCCGGGGTCCAAGTCGGTCACCAACCGCGCCCTCGTCCTCGCTGCCCTGGCCTCCGAGCCCGGCTGGCTGCGCCGTCCCCTGCGTTCGCGCGACACCCTGCTGATGGCGGGCGCGCTGCGCGCGATGGGCGTGGAGATCGAGGAAGGGGTGGGCCCGGACGGCACCGGGGAGGCCTGGCGGGTGCTGCCCACGGGCCTGCACGGCCCGGCCACGGTCGACGTCGGCAACGCGGGCACGGTGATGCGCTTCCTGCCGCCGGTGGCCACGCTGGCCGACGGCCCGATCCGTTTCGACGGCGACCCGCGGTCCTACGAACGTCCCCTGCACGGTGTGATCGACGCGCTGCGGGTGCTCGGCGCCCGGATCGACGACGACGGCCGGGGCTCGCTGCCGATGACCGTGCAGGGCAGCGGCGCGCTGGACGGCGGCCCGGTGTCGATCGACGCCTCCTCGTCCTCCCAGTTCGTCTCCGCGCTGCTGTTGTCCGGCCCGCGCTTCAACCAGGGCGTGGAGGTCCGCCACACCGGCACGGCCCTTCCCTCCATGCCCCACATCCGGATGACGGTGGACATGCTGCGCGCGGTGGGCGCCCAGGTGGACACGCCGGAGTCGGGCGGTGAGCCGAACGTGTGGCGGGTGACGCCCGGCGCTCTGCTCGGCCGGGACCTGACGATCGAGCCGGACCTGTCCAACGCGCAGCCGTTCCTGGCGGCGGCCCTGGTCACCGGCGGCAAGGTACTGATCCCGGACTGGCCGGCCCGCACCACCCAGCCGGGTGACCGGCTGCGGGAGATCTTCACCGAGATGGGGGGATCGTGCGCCCTCACCGACTACGGACTGGAGTTCGCCGGTTCGGGTGCCGTCCACGGCATCGATGTGGACCTGTCCGACGTCGGTGAGCTGACCCCGGGCATCGCGGCGGTGGCCGCGCTCGCCGATTCCCCCTCCACCCTGCGGGGCGTGGCCCATCTGCGACTGCACGAGACGGACCGACTGGCCGCGCTCACCAAGGAGATCAACGAACTCGGCGGCGACGTCACGGAGACCGCCGACGGCCTGCACATCCGCCCGCGCCCGCTGCACGGCGGGATCTTCCACACCTACGAGGACCACCGCATGGCGACCGCCGGCGCGATCATCGGCCTGGCGGTCGACAGCGTCCAGATCGAGAACGTGGCCACGACGGCGAAGACCCTGCCGGACTTCCCCGAGCTGTGGACCGGGATGCTCGGGCAGTAGGACGCGGGAACCCAGTCATGCGCCGCTACGGCAAGCACACCGACGAGGACGACATCCGCACCCGTCCCCACCGCAAGGGGAACCGGCCGCGTACAAACATCCGGCCCAAGCACGAGGACGCGGCGGAGGGCATGGTCCTCACCGTCGACCGGGGCCGGTTGACCTGTCTGGTCGAGGACCGCACGGTGCTGGCGATGAAGGCCCGCGAGCTGGGCCGCAAAGCCGCCGTGGTGGGCGACCGGGTGGCCCTGGTGGGTGACCTGTCCGGCAAGAAGGACACTCTCGCGCGGATCGTCCGTATCGAGGAACGCGCCTCGGTCCTGCGCCGCACGGCCGACGACGACGATCCGTACGAGCGGGTGGTCGTGGCCAACGCCGACCAGCTGGCGATCGTCACGGCCCTCGCCGACCCGGAACCCCGCCCCCGGCTGATCGACCGCTGCCTGGTCGCGGCCTACGACGGCGGCCTGGAACCGCTGCTGGTCATGACCAAGTCGGACCTGGCCCCGCCGGACAAGCTGCTGGAGTTGTACGGCGCCCTTGACATCCCGTACGTCGTCACCAGTCGTGCGGAACTGGAGAACGAAGACGCGGCGGACCGGGTGCGCGCGCACCTGAACGGCAAGGTCACCGCGTTCGTGGGGCACTCGGGTGTCGGCAAGACGACCTTGGTCAATGCGCTCGTCCCGCAGGCGCGGCGGCGTACGACGGGACATGTGAACGCGGTGACGGGCCGCGGTCGACACACCACGACGTCGGCGCTCGCGCTGCCGCTGACCGGTGGGGATGGCTGGGTGGTCGACACCCCGGGGGTGCGCTCCTTCGGTCTCGCGCACATCGACCCCTCCCGTGTGATCCACGCCTTCCCCGATCTGGAACCGGGTACCGAGGGCTGCCCACGCGCGTGCAGCCACGACGAACCGGACTGCGCGCTGGACGCCTGGGTCGAGGAGGGCCATGCGGACCCCGCACGGCTGTTCTCCCTGCGCCGGCTGCTCGCGACGCGGGAGCGCAGGGAGGGCGACTGAGTCCCGGAGCGGTGTCATGCGTTGTTTGCCGGGCGGCGAGTCCGGTAAGTGCATAGACGCACCGAGCCGGAGATCCGGACCAACGGGAGGACCCCACATGGCGTGGCTGCTGGTCATAGTGGCCGGGATTCTGGAGACCGGTTTCGCCGTGTGTCTGAAGCTCTCACACGGGTTCACCCGGCTGTGGCCGACGATCGCGTTCGCCTCGTTCGCACTCGGCAGCTTCGGCTTGTTGACGCTCTCGCTGAAGAAGCTCGACGTCGGTCCGGCCTACGCCGTGTGGACCGGAATCGGTGCTGCCGGCACCGCCATCTACGGCATGGTCTTCCTCGGCGACCTGGTCTCCACCCTGAAGATCGTCTCGATCAGCCTGGTCATCGTCGGGGTGATCGGCCTGCAGTTGTCGGGCTCGGCCCATTGAGCAGGCCGGGCGAAGTCGACCACGGGCCACCGGTGGGATCACTCACGTCGTCTGCCAGGGAGCCACCGCTCGCACCAGCTCCGCCATCTCGCCCTCCCCCGGCGGCGCCGCCACACAGGACAGGGCGAGACGGACCACGAGCTCGCAGGAGCGGGCAAGGCCGGCGCTCTCGGCAGGGGTGACGCCGGGGCCGGTCAGCGCCGTCACCGCGCGGTCCCGCACGATCCGCAGGAAGTCGCGGGGTGTCGGCAGCGGCCCGTCGGCCCGCCGCTGGGCGGGCACCGTGGAGGTGGACTGCGCGGAGGAGAACGGAGGCGTCGGCAGCCGCTCGCTCCAGCATCCGGTGAGCATGGCCCGGACCAGTGCGTTCTCCCGGGCAGCGGCAGCCGTCCACTCGACGGTGGCGGTGAGCCGGTCTCGTGGCTCCGCAGGGGCGGAGAGTGCCCGTTCGACTCCGGCGAGGTAGCCGTCGGCCGCCCGCTGCACCAGTGCCCGGGCCAGCCCGTCCTTGCTACCGAACTCGTTGTACAGGGTCTGCCGGGACACCCCGGCCGCCGCGGCCACGTCGACCATCCGCACCGCGGACCACGGCCGGCGCGCAAGAGCGGTGTCAGCGGCGTCCAGTAGCGATTCCCGGGCAGCAGGCATCCTCGCCTCCCTGGGGGTGGAGCGGCTCTGCGCCCAGATTTGACGCGCTCGCATGCACTGTCAAGGGTTCAGGGCGAGGTTCCGACCGATCGTGGTACCGGCCTCGGCCATCCGGAGGCCACCGGTCCTTCATCGTCGCTCGCGAGGTTCCCCGCACCCCCGCTGGCCCGCGTACCCGCCCGGCGGATACCGTTCGTCCCATGCCGGACTACCTCGATGACCTGCGCCTCGCCCACGTCCTCGCGGACGCCGCCGACGCCGCCACCATGGACCGCTTCAAGGCCCTCGATCTACAGGTGGAGACCAAACCGGACATGACCCCGGTGAGCGAGGCGGACAAGGCGGCCGAAGAGCTCATCCGCGGCCAGCTCCAGCGTGCCCGCCCGCGGGACGCGATCCTCGGCGAGGAGTTCGGCACCGCGGGCACCGGTCCGCGCCGCTGGGTGATCGACCCCATCGACGGCACCAAGAACTACGTACGCGGCGTTCCCGTCTGGGCGACCCTGATCGCCCTGACGGAGGCGGGAGAGGGCGGCTACTGGCCCGTCGTCGGCGTGGTCTCCGCCCCCGCGCTCGGCCGCCGCTGGTGGGCCGCGAAGGGCCAGGGTTCCTTCACCGGCCGCAGCCTGTCCTCGGCGACCCGTATCCACGTCTCCCGTGTCGGTGATCTCGCGGACGCCTCCTTCGGGTACTCCTCCCTCTCCGGCTGGGAGGAGCAGGGTCGCCTCGACGGCTTCCTAGACCTCACCCGTCAGGTGTGGCGCACCCGCGCGTACGGCGACTTCTGGCCGTACATGATGGTCGCCGAGGGCTCGGTCGACATCTGCGCCGAGCCTGAGCTGTCGCTGTGGGACATGGCGGCGACCGCGATCGTCGTCACCGAGGCGGGCGGCACCTTCACCGGCCTCGACGGCCGCCCGGGTCCGCACGGCGGCAACGCGGCCGCATCGAACGGCCTGTTGCACGACGCGTTGCTGGGGTATCTCAACCAGCGCTACTGAGCAGCAAGAGGAGCCTGCATACGCCCTCAACTGGCCTCGCGCGCCCCCTTGTTGACCCTCCCTTTACCTGGCACTCTGAGTCCACCCCCACTTGTGAACTTGTGCAGTGCCGAACAGGCGCCTCCGGCGCCGGGCCTGGACGACCCCGGGGACTCCTAGGAGGTGGCCCATCCATGCCCGCCATGCTCGTCCGCGACGCCATGAGCACAGTGATCCTCACCGTCGGCCCCGCGCACACCCTCCGCGAGGCGGCCGCCCTGATGTCCGCCCGCCGCGTCGGCGCCGCCGTGGTCCACGACCCGGACGGTGACGGCATCGGCATCCTCACCGAACGCGACATCCTCGACTCCGTCGGCCTCGGCCAGGACCCGGACTCCGAGCACACCCGCGCCCACACCACCACCGACATCGTCTTCGCCGGCCCGACGTGGACGCTCCGAGAAGCGGCTCGCGCCATGGCCCACGGCGGCTTCAGACACCTGGTCGTCCTGGACCGTGGCGAGGTGACCGGAATCGTCTCGGTCCGCGACATCATCCGCTGCTGGGCCCCGGCCTCAGAGCCGGCGCCCGTGCCCTGACCGTGAGAAGCGGGGCGCCCCCGAGCACTACGGGGTTTGGCCCGCCCGGCGGTACGGGCGACGCGGGCGGCTCGGCCGCGCAGCGCCTGCACCGCGACCTCCAGCCGTTCTCCGAAATCGACACCGGCGTTGCGGAAGTTCGGGAACACACCGCGCTCGATCGCCTCGCGCAGGTCGCACGGGTTCGGGTCGAATCGATCCCATGATGGACTACATCTAAATCAAACTCTGCTCTAAAATCACACCTATTCCCAACCTGGTGCGCCTTCCTGTTAGGGTGGTAGCCATGAGCGACCTTCTGGAACGGCTGCGTGGACGCGGATGGCGGATGACCGCGCAGCGGCGCGTGGTGGCCGAGGTCCTGGACGGCGAGCACGTCCACTTGACGGCCGACGAGGTCCACGCGCGCGCTGTCGCGAAGCTGCCCGAGATCTCCCGCGCGACCGTCTACAACACGCTGGGAGAACTGGTCTCCCTCGGCGAGGTACTGGAAGTCGCGACGGACAAGCGCGCCAAGCGGTACGACCCGAACGCGCACCGACCGCACCATCACCTGGTCTGCGCCCGGTGCGGCGCGATCCGCGACGTCCACCCGACGGGCGATCCCCTCGCCGACCTCCCCGACACCGAGCGCTTCGGCTTCACGGTGTCCGACGTCGAGGTGACGTACCGCGGCCTGTGCCCGAGCTGCGCGGGCGCGTAGCGGCCGACCCTGGAGAGCCCGGAACTCAAGGCGGTCGGCACCGGGGCCCTGCGGCACCCTTGCACGGCCCGCCCTCCACACACCGGCCGGCCGCACCCGCCGGCGACGCATGGGCAACGGGTAGGTACGGGCACACCCTCCGCAAACACCGAGGGCCGGAATCCATCTCTGGATTCCGGCCCTCGGCCTTCAGTAGCGGGGACAGGATTTGAACCTGCGACCTCTGGGTTATGAGCCCAGCGAGCTACCGAGCTGCTCCACCCCGCGTCGGTGAACACGACATTACGCGAGGGAAGCCCGCGGAAGCAAATCGATGGGTGGGCCACGTGGCCAGGCTCACGCCGACAGCTCCTCCCGCAGGGCGTCCCGCAGCCGCCCCGCCCGCTCCGACACCTCCGCCGGCCCCAGCTCCACCGCCCGGTCGGCCCACTTCTGCCCCTCCGCCAGCTCACCGCGACGCGCGTAGACGAGGGCCAGCCGAAGTGCCGCCCGGCCGTGACCGGCATCGGCCGCCCGAGTCCACCACACGGCCGCTTCCGGTTCGCTGCCTTCCCTGGCCAGCAGCAGTCCAAGGTTGAAGGCGCCGTTGCGCGACCCGGCCTCGGCAGCCGCCCGGTACCACCGCGCCGCCTCCACCACATCGCCCCGAGCCGCCGCGAGCATGCCCACCCGGACCTGCGCCCGCCGGTGTCCCTGCGAGGCCGCCCGCTCGTACCACTCCTCGCACTCGGTCTTCTCGTGCACGACCTCCCCCAGTTCGTGCGCGGGCTCCGGTGGCCGGCGGGCATCGAGCACGGTGGCCAGCCGGTAGGCACCCTCCGCGCTGCCGCCGCCGGCGGCGCACCGCAGATGACGCTCGGCCTCCTGCTCCTCGCCCTCGCGCAGCCTGGCGATCCCGACCTGCAGCGCGGCCTCCGCATGCCCGGCGGAGGCCGCCCGCTCGTACCAGCGCAGCGCCGCCGCTTCCCCGCCGCGCCCGGCGTACAGAATGCCGAGGTTGAACGCGGCGTCCACGCTGCCGGCCTCCGCGGCCTTGGAGAACCACGGTTCGGCCCCGGCCGTGTCGCCGACCTGGAGCAGCAATACGGCAAGGGCGTTCGCCGCCTCCCGGTGCCCGGCGTACGCAGCACGGCGGTACCACTGATCGGCCTGCGCGGTCCGCCCCTGCTCGGCACAGAGCAGTCCGAGGTTGTAGGCACCGTTGTCGTCGCCGGCGTCCAGCGCCGCCCGGTACCACCGCTCGGCGGTCTGCGTCTCCCCCCGCTCGGCATGCAGGGCGCCGAGGGCGTTGGCCGCGTTGCCGTCGCCCTCCTGGGCCGCACGCAGCCACCACACGGCCGCGCTTTCCGTGTCGCCCGCGTCGCGCAGCAAGAACCCGAGCGCGCAGGCGGCGCGTGGCTCACCATCCTTGGCGGAGGTGAGATACCAACGCCCGGCCTCCTTGAGTTCGCCGCGCTTCTCCAGGATCGCCCCGAGATGCAGTGCGGCCTGCCGGTGACCGCGGGCGGCGGCCTGCCGGTACCACTGCTCGGCCTCCGCGACAGCGTTGTCAGGCCCACCCACCTCCTCTTGCCCTCCTGCCTGGCGGTCGAGCGCACGCGCCAGCCGGTAGGCGGCCTCCCGGTGCCCGCGCTCGGCGGCGGCCCGCAGCCAGTGCTCAGCACCGGCATCCCCGCGGTGGTCCAGCAGGTCGGCCAGCGCGTAGGCGCCCAGGAGGTGACCCTGCTCGGCGGACTGGCGCAGCCAGTACTCGGCAGCCGGCTCGTCCCCGCGTTCACGGTGGTAGCGACCCAGCGCGTGCGCAGCCGCGGCGGAACCGGCGACGGCGGCGATCCGCCACCAGCCGGCGGCTTCCTCCGGGTAGCCGCGTTGGTGGAGCAGAACACCCAGGTTGTTGGCGGCAGCCCGGTCACCGGCCGTGGTGGCGGCCCGCAGATGGGGTTCGGCTCCGTCCAGGTCGCCGCGGCGCAGCAACATGGCCCCGAGGACGCTCATGGCCTCCGCATCGCCGGTCTCCGCGGCAAGGCACAGGCGCAGTTCCTCGGCGGCCTCCCCCATGTCGTCCCGTTCGTCGCGGGACGCCTCCTCGCCTGAAGGCTGCACAAATCGCCCTGTCTCGAACAGAGTCGCCTTGTCCCCCATAACGTCCATCGTCGCACCACCTGCAACCTGGGTATACCCGGTATACCGCAGCCCGTGAGGTCACTTGAGCGTTTTGTCGACATGCCCACAGAGAGACAAGCCAAACACAAATCCAGCAACTCCCCACGGCGGCGCGGCCAGCCTCCCCTCCGGACATGAGTTCGCACACCACGAAGGCCCGGATCCCTGTAGGATCCGGGCCTTCGATTGCAGTAGCGGGGACAGGATTTGAACCTGCGACCTCTGGGTTATGAGCCCAGCGAGCTACCGAGCTGCTCCACCCCGCGCCGTTGCGAGATAACCGTACCACGGCGCGGGGGTCGCTTGATCAACTCCCGCTCTTGCCCCGTCCTGTCCAGTCCCTCCGGCCTATCCGGTCTGTCCGGCGTTGTTGCCGGCGTTGCCGTCCGGGCTCTTGTCGCCACTCTTGGCCGCGCTCTTCTCCGTGCCGTTGTCGGCGTTCTTGCCGCTTGCCGAGTTGGCGGCCTTGGTCTCCGCGTCACGGGCCCGCTTGAGCGCGTCCTGCAGGTCCTTCTGCGCCTTGGCGTACGCCGTCCAGTCGGGCCCGTCCGCCTGTTTCAGGGCCTCCTGCCCGGCCGTGAACGCCTTCTGCGCATCGTCCAGCGCCTGCTGGACGGTCGGGTTGTTGGACGTGGGCGGGTTCGTGGTACCCGTGTCCGGTGGTGTGGTGGTGGAAGCCTTCGTGCCGAAGACCGTGTCGAGCGCCTCTCCGAGCGTGTCCTCGAACGCGGTCTTGCCCTCGTAGGTCACCAACACCTTGCGCAGCAACGGGTACTTGAGACCACCGCCGCGCACGTAGACCGGCTCCACGTAGAGCAGCCCGCCGTCCAGCGGCACGGTCAGCAGGTTGCCGTACTCGACCTCGGAATCGCCACCCTTGAGCAGTCTGATGGCGGCGGCGATCTTCTGCTCGGAGTTGAATTGGCTCTGCACCTGTTTGGGGCCGTCGACCGTCGTACTGGTGGGCAGCTTCAGAATTCTGATCTTGCCGTAGTCACCGGAGCCGGCCTCAGCGTCGACGGACATGAGCGCACTGAGGTTGTAACGGCCGTTGGGAGTGAACGTCGTCGACAAGGAGAAGGCCTGCTTCGCCTGGTCGGGCATCTTCATGCTCAGGTAGTACGGCGGCACTGCGTTGCCCGACTTGTTGGTCGGGTCGTCGGGCACCTGCCACACCTCGCTACCGGTGAGGAACGTCTGCGCGTCCGTCACGTGGTAGCGGGTGAGCAGCTCGCGCTGGACCTTGAACAGGTCCTGCGGGTACCGCAGATGCGCCATCAGAGACGAGCTGATGGCGCTCTTCGGCTGCACCGTGCCGGGGAACGCCTTCATCCAGGTCTTGAGCACCGGGTCCTCGGTGTCCCACTGGTACAGCCTGACCTCGCCGGTGTACGCGTCGACGGTCGCCTTCACCGAGTTCCGGATGTAGTTGACCTGGTTCTGCTGGGCCACCACGGAGCGCGAGTCGTTGGTGGCGGTCAGCGAGTCGGCCGTGGTGTCACCGAGGGTCGTGCGGGACGAGTACGGATAGCCGTTGGAGGTCGTGTACGCATCGACGATCCACTGAATGTGGTGATTCACGATCGCCGGGTAGGCGTCGCCGTCGATGGTCAGCCAGGGGGCGATCGCCTCGACGCGCTCCTTGGGCGTGCGGTTGTACAGGATCCGCGAACCCTTGCCGATCGCACCCGAGTAGAGGATCTGCGGCTCGTTGAACGCCACCGCGTACGCGGCCCGGTTGACCGGGTTGTCCAGGTTGATGCCGCTCTTGCCCTGGTAGCTGGTGGTCTTCTCGCCGCTGTCGTCGGAGTAGTCGATCTCCTTCTGGGGGCCACCGACGATCGAGTACGTGGTGGTCTTCTCCCCGTAGTAGATGCGCTGCTGGTACGTGCCGAGGTCGCCCTTCGACGGCAGGTCGTACTCGGTGAAGACCGGCTGGCCCTGGGCGTCGGCCGCGGTGCCCTTGGCCGCGACCACCCCGTAGCCGTGCGTGTAGCGGAAGTGGTCGTTGATCCAGTTGTTCTTCGGGATGCCGGCCAGGTTCAGCTCCCGCAGTCCGATGACCGTGTCCTGGTCCTTGCCGCCCTCGGTGGTGTACCGGTCGACGTCCAGGTTGGTCGGGAAGCCGTAGTAGTTCTTCATCTGCTGGAGCTGTTGGAACGTCGGCGAGACGATGTTCGGGTCCATGATGCGGATGCTGGCCGCGTCCCCCACGTCATCGCGCAGCTTGGTCTTGTCCGAGGTCGTGGACTTGCCCTCGTACTCGGTGACCTTGGTGTCGTCGATGCCGTACGCCTCACGCGTCGCCTTGATGTTCTTCTGGACGTACGGGGCTTCCTTGGCCTGCTCGTTGGGCTGGACCTGGAACTTCTGCACGATCGCCGGGTACAGGCCGCCGATGAGGATGGCCGAGAGGACCATCAGGCCGAAGCCGATGACGGGAAGCTGCCAGGTGCGTCGCCACAGCGTGGCGAAGAACAGCAGCGCACAGATGACGGCGATGCAGAACAGGATCGTCTTGGCCGGCAGATAGGCGTTGGCGTCGACGTAGCGCAGACCGGTCCAGTCATCGGTCGCTTTGAAGTCGCTGGACTTGACGGCCAGGCCGTACCGGTCGAGCCAGTAGGCGACCGCCTTGAGGGCGACGAAGATGCCGAGCAGCACGGACAGGTGCCCGGTCGCCGCGGCGGTGGCACGCGCCCCCGGACTGGTGACGCGCAGCCCGCCGTACAGGTAGTGGGTGAGCGCGGCGGCGATCAGGGACAGAATGGCGGCAGCGAAGCCGAAGCCCAGCAGGAACCGGTACCAGGGCAGGTCGAAGGCGTAGAAGGCGATGTCGAGGTGGAACTGCGGGTCCTTCTGGTGGAAGGGCACGCCGTTGACCCACATCAGCCAGGTCCGCCACTGGCTCGACGCCGAGGCTCCGGCGACGAGGCCGACCAGCGCGGTGACGGCGAGCAGCAGCCACTTCTTGTAGGGGGCGATGCCCATCCGGTACCGGTCGAGGCTCTGCTGCTCCACGGACATGGCGCTGAGTGGCGGTCGCAACCGGTGCGCGAGCCAGACGTTGATGGCGACCGCGGTCGCCATCAACAGACCGAAGACGAGGAACAACCCGATCTTGGTCCACAAGGTGGTGGTGAACACGGACGAGTAGTGCACCGACCGGTACCACAGCCAGTCGGTCCAGAAGCCCGCGAACATCGTGAACGCCATGCCGAGTACAGCAAGCACGCCCAGCGTCATGAGCAGGGTCCGGACGCGCCGGGACGGGCGGCCCGCTCTGATCCGTGGCCCCGTCGGGCCTCCGCCGCGGTCCGGCATCTGGAAAGCCAAGGTGCGCACCTCGAAGTCGCTGTCGATCCGTCAGGCCCTCGGGTTCGCGGGCCCCCCGTGGGCCCCGTGATCGCGAGCCCACATCTATGCAACTTACTCACGGTTTACTCGGTTCCCGATTCGGGCCGGGAACGAGGCAGGATTGTGACCATGTCCAACACACCCATGGCGGCGAGCCCGCTCACCAGGGCCGTACTCGAGATCGACGCATACGCCTCCGGCCTCGGCTGGGACCAGCCCGCTCGCCTCTTCGCCCTCGTAGACACCGCACGGCTGCGGACCCAGGAACCCTCGCTCGCGGTCCAGCTGGGCCTTGAGGACGAATCCACGACCGCAGGTCTGACCCCGATCGAGCAGGACGAGATCCCGTCCGGCAAGCCGCTGGACGAGTTCCTCGGCACCATCGCCTGGCCCGACGCCGTGGTCGGCTGCGCACTCACGGTGGAACGTCTGATGCTGCCGCCGTCGGCCGAGTCACAGGTCCCGAAGGACCTGGGCAAGGGCGAGCTGACCCAGTGGGTGGCTCAGCACCCCGAGCGCCAGGAGGTCCGCATGACGGTCGCGGTGCTGCGCGACGGCAACCGCGAGTCCGCGCTGCGGCTGCGTGAGAAGGACTCCCCGACGGAGGTCCTGACCGGCCCGGACCTGGTGCCGGGTCTTGCGGAGGCGCTGGCGGCGACGTTCGCGGACTGACGTCCCGCTGCGGCGGCGGGACGTCCTGTGGCCCGCTGGTACGGCGCGGCGTCCCGCTCAGCCCTTGGTGGTGCACTTGGGCAGCGCCGCGGTGTTCCCACTGCGGATGTCCTTGAGCGCGTCGAGCGCGTCCCCGATCTTCTTGACCCTGACCAGGGTGAGCCCGCTCGGGGCGTCCTTGGCGGCGGCGGCACAGTTGGCGGCCGGCGTCAGGAAGTACTGTGCGCCCTTTCGGCGCGCGCCGATGGTCTTCATGTCGACGCCGCCGATCGGACCGACGGTGCCGCTGTCGTCGATGGTGCCGGTGCCGGCGACGAACTTGCCGCCGGTGAGGTTGCCCGGGGTGAGCTTGTCGTAGATCCCGAGAGCGAACATCAGTCCGGCACTGGGCCCGCCGACGTCGGCGAGCTTGATGTCGATGGTGAACGGGAAGCTGTGGCCGGTCCCGGCGGAGATCCCGACGATGGCCCGCTTGGGCCCGCCGTCGCCGGATGTCGTCGTGGTGATGGTGATGTCCTGCGTCGTGGTGGCCGGCCGCTTCGCCTTCTCGGCGGCGGCCTGCTCCTTGGCCGGAATGACGGTGAAGACGACATCCTGACCGGGCTTGTGCTTGGTGACGAGCCGGGCCACGTCAGAGGGCTGCTTGACGGCCCCGCCGTCCACGGCCTTGATCACATCGCCGGCGTGCAGCCGGCCCTCGGCCGGGGAACCCTTGATCACGGTGGAGACGATCACCCAGGACTTCACCGGGATCCCCAGTTCCTTCAGGGCGGCGACCTTGGCGCTCTCCTGGGACTGGGTGAACTCCTCGGCGTTCTCCTGGTTGGACTGCTCCTCCGTCTTGCCGTTCGGGTAGAGCGTGTCGTGCGGGACGATCTTGGTGTCGTGGGCCAGCCAGCCGTACACGGCCTGCACGAGGTTCAACCGGAAGTTTGCACTGGTCACGCGGACGGTGGTCATGTTCAGGTGGCCATCGGCAGCGTAGGTCTTGTGATCGGAGATCTGCAGCACCGGCTCGCCGTCGTGCTGCCCCAGGGTGTTCACGGTCGGGCCGGGGGACATCTCCGCGTACGGCACGGGGATGAGGACTCCCGCGCACAGGAGCGCGATCAGCATCAAGGTTGAGGCGAGCATCGTAGCGGTGCGGCGTGGCATGCCAAGACAGTACGGGACGTACCTGTCAGCGCACCGTCAGGGCATCCCGTCACGCGCCACGCGCACCCGTGCGGGACTTCTCCATGGCCGCACGGAACCGGGCATAACCGTCCAGCTCGGGACCGTCACCGCGCACCTTGCGGGTCCGATTGGCCCAACTGCCCCACAGGCCGCCGCCGATCGCGGCCCCAAGCGGAATCAGCAGCCAGAAAAGCACCCCCATGCCGGCCTCCCAACACCGTGAGCGTCCACAACTGACTGATCAGCAGATTAACCATCCGCACGGACAACGCTCACGCGAGGGGGGCGGTTACGCAACCCGGGGGACCGTGCGCCGGACGTGACCGGCGTCAGCCCGCGCCGCGCCTCGTCCCGTCACCAACCGCTCCCCCGTGTCGGCACTACGCGCCTACCCATTCCTCAGTACCGTCGGAGAACGTCTGGTGCTTCCAGATGGGCACTTCGTGCTTGAGGTCGTCGATCAGCCTCCGGCAGGCCTCGAAGGCCTCCGCCCGGTGCGGGCAGGCCACGGCGACGACGACGGCCAGATCCCCGACCCGTAGCTCGCCCACCCGGTGGACGGCGGCCAGTGCCCGCACCGGGTGGTCAGCGACGACCTTCTCCGCGATCCGCCGCAGCTCCGCCTCCGCACGGGGATGACAGGAGTACCCGAGCGCATCCACGTCGGCGCCCCCGTCGTGGTTCCGCACGGTCCCCGCGAACAGCGCGATACCCCCGGCCGCCGCGTCCCCGACGGCCTGGAACACCTCGTCCACGGAGAGCGCGGTGTCCCGGACGCCGATCAGCTTGATGGGCTCCTGAGCCGCCTGCTCACCCGGGTGGTCGTTCGTGACTGCCATGCCCCCATCGTGCCGCACCTGCTCAGCATCCAGGAATACGACTTTCACCAGGCACGCGCACCGAGGCGTTTGGAGTGTCCTACAGACACCCCCGTCTCACAGCCGCCGCCTCGCCTTCCGGGCCCGGCGCACGACAGCCGCCGCACCGAGCAGGGCGACCGTCGCCCCGGCGGCACCCGCGGCCGTGGCGTCCTTGCGTCCCAGCCGCCGTCCGGCAACCGTGTGCCGCCCGGAAACCTCTTCCAGCAGCTCCGCGAGCACTTCCTCGTTGGTCCACTTCGGCCGCCACCCGGCATCGTGCAGCCTGCTCCCGCTGACCACCCAGGGGTACATCGTGTACGCGAGGTCCCCCGCCGGGGACGGCGTGAGCCCGATCCGGTGCAACCGGGCCGCCGCGCCGAGCGCGACCGCCGACGGCAGCTCCATCCGCCGGATCCCGCTCAGCTCCTCGACCTCCTCCTGCTCCAGCCACCCGTCGCAGCCGACGGCCAGCTCCCCGTCGACCTTCTCCAGAACGGCGTATTCCAGAGCGCCGCACAGGTCCTCGACGTGGCAGAACTGCCACGCGGGCCGCGAGCCGGCGACGACGAGCAGCCGCGGCGACTCGAAGTACCGGGTCAGCGCGGTGTCCGTGCCCCCGACCAGAACGGCCGGCCGCACCACGGTGACGTTCAGCCCCGGGTGCGCCCGCGGCGCCCGCCGCGCCAGCCGCTCGATCTCCAACAGGTCCCCGACCCCGGTGGCCTCCGCCGTCGCACGCAGTTCGGCGTCCTCCGACAGGGGGAGCTCATTGTCCGGCAGCGCCCCGTAGACCATCGCGGAGGTGCACAGCACCACCCGGTGTACGCCGGCCGCTGCCGCGGCCGTCAGCACCGTCTGGGTCCCCCGGACGTTGTAAGCCGTGCGGGCGGCCCCATCGCTCCCCAGGTCCAGGTCGAGCGCCAGATGCACCACCACATCCGCGCCCCGCAATTTGTCCGCGATGGCGGGGTCACGCACGTCGAGGATGTGCCACTGCGCGTCGGCGCACTCCCCGCGCCGCTCGTCGATGGCGATCACCTGCTTGATCTCCTCGCAGGCGGCGAGCCGCTCGGTGAGCAGGGCTCCGACTCCGGTGGCGGCACCGGTGATCGCGACGACGGGCCCGCGTACTGCGGCGGGCCGGGTGGAAGGGTTTCGCGCTGCGCGAACCTGTGGATCTGGGGAACTCACCGGGCGTCTCCAGCGGTTGTCTTCAATACGAGCGCGAGTGACGCGTACGTACCAGGTGCATCCATCCTGCCGCAGGCCAGCTGTGGGCGAAGCACCGAGGCCCGATTGGGTCCGGGTGTCTAGGCTGGGTGGTGTTGTCGGGCAGCCGCGCCGCCGGTGAGAGACCGGCGGCCTTACCAGCCGAGGAATCCCGTGAGTGACACCCCATTCGGATTCGGCCTTCCGCCGGAGGAGCCGGAGGACGGCGACGAGGGCAAGAAGAAGGACGAACAGCAGAGCGGCGGTGGGCAGGGACCAACCAATCCGTTCGGTTTCGGCGGCCTGCCCGGAGCCGGAGGCTTTGGCGGCCCCGGCGCCGACAATCCGCTCGCAGCCATGTTCGGGTCGCTGAACCCCACCGACCTGGGCGCCGCGTTCCAGCAGCTGGGCCAGATGCTCTCCTACGAGGGCGGTCCGGTGAACTGGGACATGGCCAAACAGATCGCCCGCCAGACGGTGTCCCAGGGCACCCCGGACGGCACGAAGGACGCCAGCGTGGGCCCGGCCGAGCGCAGGGCGGTCGAGGAGGCCGTCCGCCTGGCCGACCTGTGGCTGGACGACGTGACGTCCCTGCCGTCGGGCTCCGCCTCGGCGGTGGCCTGGTCCCGCGCGGAGTGGGTCGAGGCGACCCTGCCCGCCTGGCAGGAGCTGGTCGACCCGGTCGCCGAGCGTGTCGGGGCGGCCATGGGCGATGTCCTGCCGGAGGAGATGCAGGCCATGGCGGGCCCCCTGATCGGCATGATGCGCTCGATGGGCGGCGCCATGTTCGGCACGCAGATCGGGCAGGCCGTCGGCGTGCTGGCGGGCGAGGTCGTCGGCTCGTCCGACATCGGGCTGCCGCTGGGCCCGGCCGGCAGGGCCGCGCTGCTCCCGGCGAACGTGGCGGCCTTCGGCAGGGACCTGAGTGTGCCGCAGGAGGAGGTGCGGCTCTACCTGGCCCTGCGCGAGGCGGCCCATCAGCGACTGTTCGTGCACGTGCCGTGGCTGCGCTCGCACCTGTTCGGTGCGGTCGACGGCTACGCGCGCGGGATCAAGGTCGACACGGCCAAGCTGGAGGACGTGGTCGGCCAGTTCGACCCGCAGAACCCCGAGCAGTTGCAGGACGCGCTGCAGCAGGGCATGTTCCAACCGGAGGACACGCCCGAGCAGAAAGCCGCCCTGGCCCGTCTGGAGACCGCTCTGGCGCTCGTGGAGGGCTGGGTGGACGCGGTGGTGCACGCCGCTGCAAAACCGCGCCTGTCGTCCGCCGACGCCCTGCGTGAGACCCTGCGCCGCCGCCGGGCCACCGGTGGCCCGGCGGAGCAGACGTTCGCCACGCTGATCGGCCTGGAGCTGCGACCCCGCCGACTGCGTGACGCCTCCCGCCTGTGGGCTTCCCTCACGGACGCGCGCGGGGTGGACGGCCGGGACGCCCTGTGGCACCACCCGGACATGCTGCCGACCGCCGGCGATCTGGACGACCCGGACGGCTTCGTGCACCGCGAGCAGCTGGACTTCTCCGAGCTGGACAAGATGCTCGGGGAAGCCGCCGAGCGGCCCGGCCCGCACAAGCCCGACCTGCGTAAGAAGGACGAGGGCGAGCCCCAAAGTGACGACGGGGCCGGGGGCGACGACACAGAGTGACCCTGTACGACGACACGGTCCTCGTACTGAAGGGGTACGAGGGCCAGGGAGAACTGCGCCGGGCCTACCTGGACCATCTGGCGGCCCACCCGGACGGCATGTGGAAGGCTTGCCGCGCGGGGCACATCACGGCCAGCGCCCTGGTCATCGACCCCGAGCGCGGCCGGGTACTGCTCACTCTCCACCGGAAGCTGCGGATGTGGCTGCAGATGGGCGGTCACTGTGAGCCTGGGGACGCCGTCCTCCAAGCGGCTGCGCTGCGCGAGGCGACCGAGGAGTCCGGCATCACCGGGCTGAGGCTGCTGCCCGGCGGTCCGGTGCGCCTGGACCGGCATCCGATCCCAGCACCGTGCCACTGGCACTTCGATGTCCAGTACGCGGTTCTGGCCCCGCGCGACGCCCAGCATGCGATCAGCGAGGAGTCGCTGGACGTGCGCTGGTTCGCCTACGGCGAGGTGGCCGACGTGGCGGATGCGTCGGTCGTACACCTGCTCGACGCCACCCGCGCCAGACTCTGACCCGGTGCCATGGCCGACGCCGTGCCGGGTGCGGGGTGATCGGCCTTGCGGTCACCCCGCACCGGAGTCTCAGTTCCAGACGTTCCCCTGGTTCTGTCCACGCGCTCCGTGCTGTCCCATGCCGAACTGGGCGGCAAGCCCCTGCCCGATCACCGCGTTCTGCGGCGGCAGCAGTTCGCTGGGCTGGACCAGCGTGAACCCGGAGCCCATGAAGCTCAGCTCCCACCCCTCACCGGTGCTGCCGCGCCTACGCCACACCCCGGAGGAGTGCGTCTGGGCCTGCATCTGCACGCGCAGCCCGGTCGACCAGGCGACGATCGCGTCGGCGTCGCAGTTGACGTACTTGTCGGGCGTGACCTGCATCAGCAGCGGCGCCCCGGAAGTCATCAGGGCGATCCTTCCCCGACCGGTGATGTTGAGCTGGTACTTCCCGGAGCCGGAGATCCCGTAGAGACTGTCGACGGCGATGACCTCGTGGTGCAGCGAGGAGTCCATGGCGAGGACGTAGGAACTGTCGACGGTCAGCCCCTCCTGCTCGACGTCCATGATGTGCACGTGCTGGGCGAGGTTGGCGAGGTAGACCGTGCCCTGCCCGTGACAGCGCATCAGGTCCAGCCCTTCGCCGGTGTACGCACGTGTGCGTGCCTGGCTGTTGCTGCGGTACTCGGCGTCGAACTCGACGAGCCCCTGGTAGGCAACCATGGTGCCCTTACGGGCGAGGATGTCGTCGTGCCCCTCCAGCACGACGCGGAGCAGCTGCGCGTTCTGCAGGCTCCAGCGCTCCTGGGTCTGGAGGTCGTTGTGCGCGAAAAGCGGGCTCTGCATGGTGTTCTGGCTCCCCCTCAGCCCCGGATCCGGAGGCGGTCGGTACTGTCCTCGCTGGGCTGAACGACGACGATGCCCTGGCCGGAGAAGGCCATCTGGTAGGCCTCACCGCTGCCCCGGCCGATCAGTGACTGCGCCTTGAAGCTGCGCTTGCCCTTCACCTTCAGGTTCGGTGACCAGGCGACGAGCGCATCCGGGTCGACGTACGTCTCGTCCTCGCCGCCACCGCAGTCCACGACGATCGGCTTGCCCCGGGAGGTCAGCGCGACCCAGCCCTGGCCGGAGATCTTCGTGTTCCACAGCCCTTGTCCCGCGAACTTCGCGAGGCCCTTGACCCGTTCCACGCCCCAGGTGAGGTGCGCATCGAAGGCAAGCAGGTTGGTGGCGTTGACGGAGATGCCGTCGCCGTTGAGGTTGATCACGACGACGTTCGCGCCGTAGTCGGCGAGGTAGAGGAGGCCGTCCCCGGAGCACTTCATCAAGGGCGCGCCCTCACCAGTCATCCAGTCGCGTGCGATCTGGCGGACGGCCGGCGGGTTGGGCTCGTACTGGATGAAGCCTTCGTAGGCGATCATCGACCCCACTCGTGCGAACAGGTCGTTCCCGGTCTGCATGGCGACCTTCAGCATGTGGTCGCCGTGGTTCTCCATGCGGGCGGTGAGGGGTGCGGAGGCGTAGCCCGCGAGTGGCTGGTTCATGACGGGCTCCCTCTAGACCTCGTACGGCTGGACGACGATGAAGTTGCCGGGTGCGCCCCGGAACTGCAGGTTGATGCTCTCTCCGGTGTCGCCCGGGTAGGCGTTGCGGCGCATGCGGACCTGGCTGGAGACGATCACCTGGGAAGCGGCCGACCAGGCGACGACAGCGTTGCAGTCGGCGAAGGTGGTCGGCGTGACCGGCAGGACCACGGGCGTCCCGTGCGTCTTCACGACGATCGTGCCGGTGCCCTGGAACTGCATCGTGAACAGGGCCCCGCCCGGGATGCCATGGCCCTCGATGCGACGGACCTCGTACTGCAGGCTCTCGTCGAAGGCGAGGACGTTCTCGGCGGAGACGCAGATCGCGTCGCCCTGGAGCTCGACGGGGTGCAGGTAAGTGGCGTTCTCGGCGAGGAACACCTGGCCCTGGCCGGTGCAGCGCATCAGCTGCATCTCCTGACCGGTGGCGTTGCCGACGATCCGGCCCATGACACCGGCGCCCTTGTAGCCGAAGTCGACCTTGCCCTGGTAGAGCACCATGCTGCCCTGCTTGGCCAGCACCGGCTGGCCGCCGATGCCGAGGTCGACACGGACGAGTTTCTTGTTCTGCAGCGTCCAGCGCTGCCCGGTGGGTGTCTCCTTGAACACCTGGAGCGCGGCCGTCACGCCAGCAGCGCCCTGTGGCACGGCCCGCGGCGCAGCGTAGGGTGCCGCAGGCTGGCCGGGGACCTGACCGTAACCCGGGGGCATGGGCGGGGCCGGCTGACCAGCAGGGGCCGGCGGCCGACCATACCCGAGTGGTATCGGTGCCCCGGGCAGGTGCGACGGCTGTTGTGGCGGCTGACCGTAGGGCGCGGGGGTCGGGGGCGGGACGGTACCGCCCCCGGGCGGGGTCAGGGGGGCGATCAACGTCGGCGCGGCATGCACGTTCAACGCGGGGGCCGGCGGCGGGGTCTGGCCGGGAGGTACGGGGGGCGACGGGGCGAAGCCCTGGGGCACGGGAACCTGCGTGGGCGCAGGGGCGGGCGTGGGCGCAGGGGCGGAGGCTGGGGCCGGGGCGGACGGGACGCCGAAGGCGGGCGGCTCCGCGGCCTGGGCTGGCGGGGCGAAGCCCGGGACGGCAGCGGACTGCTGCTGCGGGGCGGGCGCCTCCTCCTCCAGTACTTCGCCGCCGAAGTTCTTCAGCAGCGCCTCCAGACCGCCGTCGAAGCCCTGTCCGACCGCGGCGAACCGCCAGCCGTCCTTGAAATAGACGTCGCCGAGCATCACGGCCCGCTCGGTGGAGAACTCCGAGCCGCTGAACGAATACCGGGCGACTTCCTCGCCACCCGCCACGATGCGCAGGTAGCCGGGGCCGATCTGCGCCATCTGCCCGGCGCCGTCGATGGTCGCCGTGAAGGACAGCTTGCGGATCTGCGACGGGATCCGGTCGAGCGTGACCCGGAACGACTCCGTGTCGCCCGCCTGGGCACCGAGCAGTTGGATCGACTCCTCCGGGGACTTCGGCTGGTTGAAGAAGACGAAGTACCGGTCGTCCGACAGACGCTCATCGGCGTCCAGACCAAAACAGCTGATGTCGAAGGTCAGTCCGGGGGCGGCGATCTGCACGCCTACATACAGATCCGTGCCCGCCGTGAGGTCGCTGATCCTGGCCTTGTGGCCGCGCTGGAATTCCCTGGCCATGCGTGACGACCGTCCCCCATCCCGAAACGTGAGTGCGTCGCGCCAGGCTAACGGCTGTGGCCGGCAGCGACTCCGATCGGCCCCGGTCGGTACAGACCCGGTACACAACCGCAGCCGCTCGCTCACCTGGACGGACACCGGGCTCAGGGTCCGGGCCGATCACCGGGGCCGCACGACCGGGCCGCAGGGCCCGGCCGCTCACTCACCGCGTGTGTCGGGAACGTGCGGCAGCCGTCCGGCGGCGACCACCCCTTCGAGGTAGCCACGGGCACGCTCGGTACGCGGATAGGCCTCCAGCAGACGCCAGAAGTCGGGCCCGTGCCCGGGGACCATCAGATGCGCCAGCTCGTGGCAGAGCACGTAGTCGACGACGTACTCGGGCATCCCCTGCAGCCGGTGCGAGAGCCGGATGCTGGCCTCGGCGGGGGTGCATGAGCCCCAGCGGGTGTTCTGGTTGGTGACCCAGCGCACGGAGGCAGGGCGGGCCCTGCCCTCGAAATACTGGGCCGACAGTCGCTCGGCGCGATCGACCAGCTCGGCATCGCCGAGCAGCCGCTTGCTCTCCTGGGCCGCGAGTTTGTCGAGCATGACCGTCACCCAGCGCTGCTCCTCCGCCTTGGACATCCGGGCGGGGATCAGCACGATGGTGCGATCGCCCTCGCGGTACGCGGACACCGTCCGGCGGCGCCGGGCACTCCTGCGTACCTCGATCGCGCTCGCCCTCGAACCGCCGGGCGGCTGGCTGGTCGTGCTGCGCTGCGGCTTTCCGGCGTGGTGAAGTGGGTCGGCGGGCACGCCCCGACGTTACCCGCTGGACACGGCCGAAGTCCCGGCTCCGGGCGGTTCGACGCCGATCCCCCCACCATGCGTTGGATTCGTACGACCAGTTCTCACATCCGCCGACCAGGCCTTACGTCCGTTGTCCAGCACTTCACCCCAAACCGCTTATACGACCAATATCCACCACCTGTGGATAACACCCGGCACTCGGCGCGCGGGCCGGGCATGCTGGCAGGCATCGGCGGAGCGTGACGGTTCCGCCGCCGAAGGGTAGTCCGGATGCCTTGGATGCTGTCTTGCTCTTGACATCCCGGTTACCCCGCGAATGTGCCGATGGATACGGGGGCCAGATATGCATCCGATGGTGAAGCCGGCGTTGCGGCGCGGTTGGCGCGATCTCCACACCGTGCAGTTCGGGATGACCCCGGCGCACGCACTGACGCTGGGGCCGATGGACATGGCGACGGGCAGCTTCCTGGAACTGCTCAACGGCACCCGTGGACTGCCGCTGCTCCGCGAGGAGGGCCGCCGCCTGGACCTGCCTGACGGCCATGTCGACGCGCTGGTGGATCGCCTGTCCCGCGCGGGCCTCGTCGACGACGCGCGCGGCGGGGGTCCGGCCGCGGACGCCCTGCGGGAAAAGGAGGACGTCCTGCAGCGGCTACGCCCCGACCTCGCCTCGCTGGCCCTGACCACGTCCGAGCCTGGCGGCGCGCTCGCCCGGCTGGCCGCCCGCGGCGCGCTGCGGGTGCAGGTGCGCGGCGCCGGGCGGGTCGGCACCCTCCTGGCGTCGGTGCTGTCGGGCGCCGGCGTGGGCGGGGTCGACGTGTGCGACGTGGGGCGTGTGCAGCCCTGGGACGTGGCGCCGGGCGGCCTGCCCGCCGAAGCCGTCGGTGAGCGCCGGGAAGCGGCGGCGCGGACGGCCGTTCGGCGCGCAGCACCGGACCGTCCCGCGCGCCGCCCCCGCTCACCGGGGTCTGAAGCCGAGACCACCGGCCTCTCCCTGGTGGTCCTCACCCCCCGCGACGACGTTGCCGTGCACGCTCCGGATCCGCTCACCGCCGAACCGCTCATGGCCTCTGGCACGCCCCACCTGTACGCCGGTGTCGTGGAGGGCACAGGCGTCGTCGGACCGCTCGTCCTGCCCGGTGAGTCGAGTTGCGCCGGCTGTCTTCACGAGGACCGCACGGACCGGGACGCGGCCTGGCCGCGGTTGATCGCCCAGTGGCGTTCCGGCAGGGCCCGACGGATCGGGGCCTGCGATCTGACGCTGGCCGCGGCCGTCGCCGGATTGGCTGCGGCGCACGCCCTGGCCTTCCTCGACGGGGAGCCTCCGTCCAGCGCGGGAGCCCGCTGGGAGGTGTCCCTGCCCGGACTGAACTGGCGTGCCCGACCTCTCCGGCCGCATCGGGCATGCACGTGCGGTGCAGCGGAGAGAGGTAAAGGGGAGCACTCCTCAACCGACAAGGGACCCCGCGAGACAATGGCAGTGCAACGGCCGTCGAAGGAGCGGCGACGCGAGGTAGGCGCGGCGCGGACGACTGGGACTTGGAGGACGCATGTCTGATCTTCCCCGGAAGGCGGTCACCCGTACCGCCAAGCTCGCCGCGCTCCCGCTCGGCTTCGCCGGCCGGGCGACCTGGGGGCTGGGCAAGCGGATCGTGGGCGAGTCCGCGGAGATCGTCGGCCGGGAACTGCAACAGCGCACGGCTGAACAATTGTTCAAGGTGCTCGGCGAGCTCAAGGGCGGTGCGATGAAGTTCGGGCAGGCCTTGTCCGTCTTCGAGTCCGCGTTGCCCGAGGAGATCGCCGGCCCCTACCGTGCGGCCCTCACCAAGCTCCAGGAGGCAGCACCGCCCATGCCGACCCGTACCGTGCACACGGTGCTTGAGGAACGGCTGGGGCCGGGCTGGCGCGACTTCTTCGAGGAGTTCGAAGACAAGCCGGCCGCTGCTGCCTCAATCGGCCAGGTGCACCGGGCCGTGTGGCACGACGGCCGCGAAGTGGCGGTCAAGGTGCAGTATCCGGGCGCCGGTGAGGCTCTGCTGTCCGATCTCGGACAACTGAGTCGCTTCGCCCGGTTGTTGGGTCCTCTCATTCCGGGCATGGACGTCAAGCCGCTCATCGCCGAGCTGAAGGACCGCGTTTCGGAGGAACTGGATTACGAACTGGAGGCCCGGGCCCAGACGGCACATGCAGAGGAGTTCGCCGGCGACCCGGACATGGTGGTCCCGGCGGTGGTCCACCAGTGCGAGCAGGTTCTGGTGACCGAGTGGATCGACGGCATCCCGCTGTCGGAGATCATCACGGACGGCACCCAGGAGCAGCGCGACCGGGCCGGTCAGCTCCTCGCCCGCTTCCTGTTCTCGGGCCCGGCCCGCACCGGCCTGCTGCACGCCGATCCCCATCCGGGCAACTTCCGTCTGCTGCCCGGCGGCCCGACCGGCAAGGAGGAGTGGCGTCTGGGCGTCCTGGACTTCGGCACGGTCGACCGGCTCCCCGGCGGACTGCCCCTGCCGATCGGCGTCTCCCTGCGGATGACACTGGGCGGCGATGCCGAGACGGTCTACGAACTCCTCTGCGCGGAAGGATTCGTGAAGGACTCCATAGAGCTCGACCCCGACGCGGTCCTCGACTACCTCCTGCCGATCATCGAGCCGGCTCGGGTCGACGCGTTCACCTTCACCCGCTCCTGGATGCGCAGCCAGGCCGCGCGGATCGCTGACCCGCGCTCCCCCGCCTATCAGCTGGGCAAGCGGCTCAATCTGCCGCCCGCCTATCTGCTGATCCACCGGGTGACGCTGAGCACGATCGGGGTGCTCTGCCAGCTGGGTGCCACGGTGCAGCTGCGGGAGGAACTCCAGGCGTGGCTGCCGGGATTCGCGCCGGAAGGCGACCCGCAGGAGGAGGAACCGGCTGCGGGGGCTTGATCCCGGCGGTGCCGGGCGAAGGAAGCCAGAGGAGGGCGCCTTCCCGGACTCCTCGGGTTTCCGGACGTGCCCGAGGAGCCCGCGACCGGCGGGTGACCACGCGCGGCGCGGGGGCCGGTCCGTTCGTACGGACCGGCCCCCGCGGGTACGTCTTCGCCCCCTTGGGTCGGGAGGCCGCCGCTGCTCAGGTGTGGCCGCTACTGCATGACGGCCATGGCAAGCGCGCGGCGGGCACGCAGCGAGGCGCGCTCGGCTCGCCGCTGCATCCTCTGAGCCACCATCAGGCGCAGGGCCCGTCGCTCGCTCGCGGCGCTGTCCAGCCGCTCGTGCATATGCGCACGGGCCAGGGCTTCTTGCATGAGTTGCATCTCTCGGGTCCTGTTCTGGCGCGCTTCGGTCGCGCTGGTGGTGGTGAAGTCTGTGGAGGTGGAGCCTGCGGGCTCGCTGGTGGAAGGCTTCATCGGGGCCTGCTTCTTGGGGTCGTGCGTGAGGGGACGGTCGATCGTTCCTGCGGTGTTCATGCCGTGACCGGGTTCTTCCGCGGGCGGCCACGCGGCCGCTTCCGGGCGACGACAACACCCTGGACGAACAGCTCGCCGCCCCAGACGCCCCAGGGCTCGCGCCGCTCCTTGGCACCGGCGAGGCAGGCCTCGACCAGCGGGCAGGTGCGGCACAGGGACTTGGCGTACTCAACGTCCGCGGGAGACTCGGCGAAGAAGACCTCCGGGTCGTAGGAGCGGCACGGGACGGGTACGCCGAGGTTCTCGATGGCGTCGTCGAGCGCGGTGAGCGCGGTGAGGGGGGTCAAGGTGCAGTCCTTCGTGAGGCCGGGCGGGGGGATCGTTTGGGAAGGCGGTACGGACGGGGCGTGCGCTTCGAGTTGCACGGTTGGTCTTCCTCGTCTGGTCGGTCCGGCCGGTTGACCGGGATTCGGCTTGGTACCGGGTTCTTTTCTTGTCCCGAGGCTCCTTCGCTCCGTGTCCCCGTTCGGGGAAACAGAAGGGCCGCGGATCCCGGATGGGGTTCCGCGGCCCTGAAGGCGCCGGCCTGATCGGCGATCAGGCTGGATCACTCCAGGGGTCTGGCCCGCGGAAGGCCCACATCAGGTGGTGCTGCGTCGTCTGCTTCCGGAATCCGGCACCGGCCGCCGCAAGGGCATAGGCATGTGCCTGTGCCGCTACCGCTTCCAGTGCCTGGGTCGGTCGCTCATTGCGCTCACAAGTGGGAAGACCTGCGAGGGCAGGGAAGGACACCGGGCGGACGGCACGAACGCCGGACAGACCGGTGGCCCTACGGGAGGCGCCGAGCATGCACGTGGAGACGGCCGAGCGATCGATCAGTTTGGCCGTGCTGATGGTGCTGGTGTTGATGCTGATCACTGGACTCGCCTCCTCTCGGCGTCTCATGGACTGGGGTGAGCCAGTCCGTCACGGATATGTAAGTACAGCACGGAACCAGTGCCTTGGAGAAGGCGACCGCTCCCGTGCGATAGAACCTATGGGGATTGCTGGGGCATGCGCAAACTATTTTTTCGATGAGTTCGTATCAGGCGTCCTCGACGTCTGCGTCGGCCTGTCGGCCTGCGCAGATGGCCAGTACGTCAGGTCCGTAGCTGCGCAGCTTGCGGCTGAGGACGCCGGGGATGCGTGAGAGTCCGGCGGAGTTCTCCGGTCGCGCCTCTGCGATGGCCATCAGGGTCCGGTCCGTGAAGACACAGAAGTCCGGCTGCCCACTGCGCTCGGCCTGGACCGCCCGCCATTCCCGGAGTCGCTCGTAGAGTCCTTCGTCCATGTCCGAGGGGCAGTCCTCGCAGCGCATCAGCTTCATCTCACCCGCGTCGGTGAGCGTGCGGCCGCAGACCCGACAACGGGCCGGGGTGCGCTGGGTGCGCTGCGTGCGCCGGGGAACGGCAGCGGCGCCTGCGGTTGCCCCCCGCTCGACGCCTCCGCCGGCGGACGCGCCGGTGTGGCCGACGGTGGCGGTGGTGCCGGGGCGCAGGCCGTCGAGGAACCGGCTGGGCCTGCGGCCCGGGCGGCCACCGGGTGCGCGGGAGAGCGCCCAGGAGATGTGGAGCCGTTCACGGGCGCGCGTCACGCCGACATAGAGGAGGCGGCGTTCTTCCTCGATCTGTTCGTCGGTCTTGGCGTAGGTGATGGGCAGCATGCCCTCGGCGATGCCGACCAGGAAGACGGCATCCCACTCCAGACCCTTGGCGGCGTGCAGGGAGGCGAGCGTGACGCCCTGCACGGTCGGGGCGTGCTGGGCGTTCGCCCGCTCATCCAGTTCCGCCACGAAGTCACCGAGGGTGGCGCCGGGTGTGGCGACGGCGAGGTCGTGGGCGAGGTTGACCAGGGCGGCCAGGGACTCCCAGCGCTCCCTGACGGCGCCCGACCCGGCCGGCGGCTCGCTACTCCACCCCTCCCCAGACAGGACGGCCCGCACCTGCGAGGGAAGGTCCACGGCGTCGTCCAGAAGGGAATCGTTGCCACCGAAGCGTGCCGCGCCACGCAGCGCGATACCGGCTTTGCGCACCTCGGGCCGTTCGAAGAAGCGCTCGGCACCGCGCAACTGGTAGGGAACCCCGGCATCGGCGAGGGCCTGCTCATAGGTCTCGGACTGGGAGTTCGTGCGGAACAGGACGGCGATCTCGGCGGCCGGAACGCCCGAATCGATCAGCTCACGAATGCGGCGGGCGGCTCCCTCCGCCTCGGCGGGCTCGTCGGTGTACTCGGTGTAGGCGGGTTCGGGTCCCGCGGGACGCTGGGAGAGCAGTTCCAGCCGGTGGCCGGCAGCGCGGCCACGGGCCTGGGTGAGCAGGCCGTTGGCAAGGTGGACGACCTGCGGGGTGGAACGGTAGTCGCGGACGAGTTTCACCACGGTGGCACCGGGGTGCCGGCCCTTGAAGTCGAGAAGATGGTCAGGCGTTGCACCTGTGAACGAGTAGATCGTCTGGCTGGCGTCGCCGACGACGCACAGGCTGTCCCGGTCGCCGAGCCACAGTTCCAGCAGCCGCTGTTGCAGCGGGCTGACGTCCTGGTACTCGTCGACGACGAAGTGCTGGTACTGCATGCGGACCTGTTCGGCGACATCGTGTCGGTCCTGCAGGATGGCGACGGTCAGCAGCAGCACGTCCTCGAAGTCGATGACCGCGCGGGCACGCTTGAGGTCTTCGTAGGCCGCGTAGAGGTGGGCGACCTCGGCCGGGTCACGCGGGATATCCCGGCCGGCTTTCGCAGCCGCGTAGGCGTAGTCGGCGGGGATGGTCTGGGTGACCTTGGACCATTCGATCTCAGCAGTGACATCCCGCAGCTCGCCCCGGTCGAGTCTGGTGCCCATGGCAGCGGCCGCATCTGCGACCAGTTTGACCTTCCGGTCGACGAGCCGGGGCATGGAGCCACCGATCGCTTTCGGCCAGAAATACTGGAGCTGGCGCAGGGCAGCGGAGTGGAAGGTGCGAGCCTGAACACCCTGGGCGCCGAGCTGGCGCAGCCGACCGCGCATCTCCCCAGCAGCACGGTTGGTGAAGGTGACGGCGAGCACGCTGGACGGCTGCAGGATCCCGGCGCGCACCCCGTAGGCGATGCGGTGCGTGATCGCCCGGGTCTTGCCGGTGCCCGCTCCGGCCAGCACGCACACCGGCCCGTGCAGGGCGGTGGCCACCTCGCGCTGCTCGGGATCGAGCCCTTCGAGCACCGCGTCGGCCGTGTCCGGTGCCTGCGGGAAGAGGGTGGAATGCGTTGCTGCTGTCACCCCGCCATGCTGCCAGGTCGCCCGGGACGGCTGTGTCGGTTGTCCACAGGCAGCGGCCCATAGTCGTATAACAGGGCAGGCCGATGCGGGGGGCGTCACAGCCGGGCACCGTGCCGCGGGTGGGAATGGCGGGCCGGTGGCTTATGTTCTTGCCCTGGACGACCTTTCCGAATTGCCTGAGGAGCGCAACAGACATGCAGGGCACTGTGACGATGTACAGCACGACGTGGTGCGGCTACTGCCGGCGGCTGAAGAGCCAGCTGGACCGGGAGGGGATCGCCTACACCGAGATCAACATCGAGCAGGACCCGGAGTCCGCCGCTTTCGTGGAGAAGGCGAACGGCGGAAACCAGACCGTCCCGACCGTTCGGGTACTTCCCACCAGCGGTGGCGACGAGGTCGTCATGACGAACCCGAGCCTTGCCCAGGTGAAGCAGGCTCTCGCGGTCTGACGCTTTCCGGCACTGCGCCCCCTCTGACCGAGGTCAGTAGGGGGCCGCTCTGTAGGAACGGTACGCACGGCCGGAGGGCGGCTCCCGGAGCCGGTTGGGGGTTCAGGAGCCGCCGTTCTGTGTCTTGTCCCACACGACGGTGTAGCGCCAGAGCAGTCGCCGCCGGAAGCGGCAACCGGGCAGCAGCAGCCGGACTGCCCCGCGGACCTCGCTCCAGTGCATGGGCGGATCTTCCACGGGCATGCCGACCGGATCGTGCTTGCCGCCGCGCAGGCGCGCGCACAGCAGGCTCGCGGGTAGCCCGCAGCCGCTGATCACCCGGTCCAGCGGCGTGTGGTTGTACGCCAGCCCGACGGCGATCAGTCGGCCCCCGGGTGCGACGAGCCGGGTCAGCGCGTTGATCGCGTCACCGAAGCGGGCATGGTGCACGACGGCGACCGCGCTGACGAAGTCGTAGGCGCAGGCCGGGAGCGAGGCGCCGTCGAGGTAGTCGGCCTCGACGTAGGTGACATTCCGCGGCTGGCCGTTCCCAGCCTGCCGCGCGCGGGCCTGCCGGATCATTTCCGGTGAGCGGTCCACGCCCGTCACCCGCTGCGCACGGGCCGCGAGCCGTCCGGCGAGGAGGCCGTCACCGCAGCCGACGTCCAGAGCCGTGCGGCAGCCGCTGGGCACGGCAGCCAGCACGGTCCGGTGGTAGTGGACGTTGTGGTTCCAGTAGGGGGCTCCGGTCACCGGTTGATCAGACTGGACTGCGCGTCGGCAGCGGCTTGCCGTACCACATCTCGATGAGGCGGGCCGCGATGGAGATCCCGTACGGCGGCAGCACCTCACCGGACTCGAAGGCCTCATGGAGCTCCTCACGGGAGAACCAACGGGCCTCGTGGATCTCGTCACCGTCGACGTTGATCTCGGTCGAGGTGGCGCGGGCCATGAAGCCGAGCATCAGGCTGGACGGGAAGGGCCAGGGCTGGCTGGCGACGTACTCGACCGGGCCGACGGAGACGCCCGCCTCTTCGTAGACCTCGCGGCGCACGGCCTGCTCGATCGACTCCCCGGGCTCGACGAAGCCGGCGAGGGTGGAGAAGCGGCCTTCGGGCCAGTGGACCTGGCGGCCCAGCAGGATGCGGTCGTCGGCATCGGTCACAGCCATGATCACTGCCGGGTCAGTGCGCGGGTAGTGCTCGGCACCGCAGGCCGGGCAGCGGCGGATGTGGCCAGCGGCGGCGATGACCGTGCGCTCGCCGCAGCGCGAGCAGAACCGGTGGGTGCGCTGCCAGTTCTCCAGGCCAACCGCGTGCACCATGAGTCCGGCATCGCGCGGGGACAGCAGCAGGCCCGCCTCGCGCAGGCCCGCGGGTCGGGCCGACTGGTCGATACGGCCGGGCAGCGAGTCCTTCTGCAACGCGAAGTAGCTGACGCTGTCCTCGTCGATACCGAGGAAGTAGCGGTGCGCCTCGGTGAGCGGGGCTTCGAACGAGGGGATCATGACGAGTTCGGTCCGGCCGTCCGGGGTCTCGTCGATGAGTACCTGGCCGCCAGAGACCACGAAGCAGCGGGTGGTGGGGTGACTCCACGCCGCCGCGAGCCAGGCCTCGTCCAGCCGGTGGTGGGCGGCGCGGTCGATACCGCTCGCGGCGGTCAGCGAGATGGGACGGTCGGCTGTGTGGTCGGTCCAGGTGGTCACGGGTGCTTCCAACTCCCCCAGTGCAGCGGTTCGTATCGGCGGGACGGTTCGGCGGGACGTAGAGCGGGAGGGGACCGGGCGGGGGCGGTACATGCGGGCGGTGCTGTCAGCGTGCCCCGCATCCGCTGCCCGTCCGCCCAGCGCGGCCCGTCAGGGCGCGGGACGCCAGTGGTCGGCCAGGTCACCCCACAGGTAGGCGCTGGTCTCGACGCCCTTGAGGAGGAGGTCGAGTTCGACCTTCTCGTTGGGGGCGTGCCAGCCGTCGGAAGGGACGGAGACGCCCAGGAAGAGCACGGGGGCTTCGAGGACCTCCTGGAGGTCGGCGGCAGGTCCGGACCCGCCCTCGCGGGTGAAGCGGACCGGGCCCTGGAAGGCGCGGCCCATGGCCCGGACCACGGACTGCAGTGCGGGGTGATCGAGCGGCGTCAGGCACGGTCGGGTGGCTGAGCCGAAGTCGATCTCGCAGCGGATGCCCGCGGGCACCTGCCGGGTGGTCCAGGCGCGGACGATCTTCTCGATGTGGTCGGGTTCCTGGCCGGCGACCAGCCGGAAGGACAGCTTCACCGTCGCCGAGGACGGGATGATCGTCTTGCTGCCGGGGCCCTGGTAGCCACCGCCGATTCCGTTGACCTCGGCGGTCGGACGGGCCCAGATGCGCTCCAGGGTGGTGTGCCCGGCCTCGCCATGGACAGCGTGCGACTTCGCGGTGCGCAGCCAGCGCTCTTCGTCGAAGGGCAGTTCGGCGAAGAGCTCGCGCTCGCGGTCGGTCAGCTCGACGATGCCGTCGTAGAACCCGGGGACTGCCACCCGGGCGCGCTCATCGTGCAGGGCCGTGACCAGGCGGGCGGCGACGCTGGCCGGATTGGGTACGGCACCGCCGAAGGACCCCGAGTGGATGTCTTGGTCGGGGCCGTACAGTCGGATCTCGCACTCGGCCAGGCCCCGCATACCCGTGCACACGGTCGGGGTGTCTTCGGACCACATCCCGGTGTCAGAGACGATCACGGCGTCGGCAGTGAGCCGCCTGGCGTGCTCTTCCACGAGGCCACGGAAGTGCGGGGAGCCGGACTCCTCCTCACCTTCGATCAGCAGTTTCAGGTGGACCGCCGGGGCGGTGCGGCCGGTGGCGGCCAGGTGGGCGCGGACACCGAGTGTGTGGAAGAAGACCTGGCCCTTGTCGTCGGCTGCCCCTCGCGCGTAGAGACGGTTCCCGCGGACGACGGGCTCGAAGGGGTCACTGTCCCAGCCGTCCTCACGGGCGGCGGGCTGGACGTCGTGGTGACCGTAGACGAGGACGGTGGGGGCCCCGGGGTCGCCCGAGGGCCACTCGGCGAAAACGGCCGGGGCGCCCGGAGTTTCCCAGATCTCGGCGGTCGGGAAGCCGGTTTCCTTCAGCTTGGCGGTGAGCCACTCGGCGCTGCGGCGTACGTCGGGCGCATGGTCGGGCTGGGCCGACACCGACGGGATGCGCAGCCACGCCGTGAGGTCGTCGAGGAAGGCGGCGCAGTGCTGCCCGATGTACGTGTGGACGGCGCTGTCCGGGGTCTGGCTCATGCTCACGAGCCTATCGGCCCGCACCGCCACCGTAGACGGGGGTTCGTCACACTCAGGACGTCTCCGTCACTGATTGCGTCCCGTCCGTGAGCAGCCGCTCCAGCGCCGCCCGGTCGGGCAGGTCCGGCGGGCGCACGACCTCACCGCTGCGTACGTACAGGAAGGCGGCTGTGACGGACTCGGGCGGTACGCGTTGTTGTTCGGCCCAGGCCAGCCGGTACACGGCGAGCTGGAGCGGGTCGGCGGTGCGGGTGCGGTTGGTCTTCCAGTCCACGATCTCGTAGGTCGCATCGGCCCCATCACCGTTCTTGTAGACGGCGTCGATGCGGCCCCGTACGACGCGGCCGGCAAGGCTGAGCTGGAAGGGAGTCTCGACCCGGTACGGAGTTCGCCGGGCGTACTCGGTGCGTTCGAACGCGTCCTTCAAGAGCTCCAGGTCGCGTTCGTCGGCGATCTCGGCATCGGCGCCGGGCAACTCGTCCGGTTCGAGCAGGGGCAGCGTCAGCTCCTCGAAGCGCGCTTCGACCCAGGCATGAAATCGGGTGCCCCGGCGCGCGGCCGGTTGCGGAGGGCGTGGCATAGGGCGCGCGAGTTCCTGTGCAAGCCGGTCCGGGTCCTCGGCCAGCAGCAACAGCTGGGAAGCGGTCAGCGTGACGGGCAGCGGGACGTCCGTGACGGTCCGCCGGGTGCGCAGCAGCTCTCCGGTGAGCGCGTCCAGGTCCCGGTCCCAGGAGGCGACGGTACGGGCCTCCTCCGGACTGAGGGCGGTGGGCTGCTGCGGCCCCTCGGGGAGGGGGCGGTCCTGCGGGGCGGTCGCCTGGTGGGGAAATCTCGGCCGGCCGGTGCCCTGGGCGCCCCGGTCGCCCAGACCGCCGTCCGGTACCGGCGCAGAAGCCCCGGCAGTGACTTGGTCGCGCGACTCCGCTTCGCCGTGGGGCTCTGCTTCGCCCTGGACATCGTCGTCCGGCGGCGGGGGCCAATCCGGGTCTTCGGCGACGGTCTCGTCGCCGGCCGGCGGTGGGCCGGCGTCCTGCGCGGTGATCGCCGTCAGGTGGGCGAGCACGGTCCCGGCCGCCTTCCGGCGGCGGGCCAGGGCGTCGGCGTCCAGCGGGAGCGGCCACACGTGGTCGGCAGCGGAACCGCGCACGGCCGGGTTCTCCTCACCCTCGGCGGGTTCCTCCGCCCAGACCTCGGTCTCGCCGTACCCGGCGGCGCAGTGGTCGTGCAGGGCCTGGAGGAAGTCGGACGGGCCTCGGGGCTTCTTCTGACTGGGTCCCCACCAGTGGCCGGAGCCGAGCAACAGGGATCGGGGCCGGGTGAAGGTGACGTAACCGAGGCGGAGCTCCTCGGTGTGCTGGTGGTCCTTCATGGCCTCGTGGAAGGCTTTCATACCGCGCGAGTCCCAGGTCTCGACGTCGGGCAGGGTGTCGGCGTCACCGCGCAGGGCGTGGGGGATCACCTTGGCCTGTGCGGTCCACTTCTCGCGGCCCTGGGCGCTGGGAAAGGTACCGTTCACCAGTCCAGGGACGGCCACGACGTCCCACTCCAGGCCCTTGGCCTTGTGCGCGGTGAGCACCTTGACGGTGTTCTCGCCGCCAGGCAGAGCGTTGTCGAGGCCCTTCTCGTACTGGGCGGCTGTGCGCAGGAAGCCGAGGAAGGCGAGCAGGGTGGCCTCACCGTCGCTCGCCGCGAAGGAGGCGGCGACGTCCAGGAAGTTCGACAGGGTTTCGCGGCGGCGCGCGGCCAGGGCCTGCGGGGAGGCGGACAGCTCCACCTCCAGACCGGTGACGGCGAGCACGCGGTGCAGCACGTCCATCAGCGGATCGGACAGGGAACGACGCAGTTCACGAAGTTCGGCGGCCAGCCGGGCGAAGCGCACGCGCGCCTCCGGGGAGAACGGCAGGCCGTCGTCGCCCCACTGCTCGAAGACGCCCTCCATCGGTGTCTCAAGGAAGGTGTCGAGGGCGTCCGCGAGCGATATCACCTCGGACGGGTCGACGCCCTCGACGGCGGCGGCGAGCCGGCGGTCCGGGTCGTCGGTGTCGGCCGCGACCGCGTGGGCGACGAGCATGCGGGCACGGCGGCCCAACAGGGCGAGGTCGCGGGGGCCGATGCGCCAGCGCGGGCCGGTGAGCAGGCGCACCAGGGCGGCGTTGGCGCCGGGATCCTGGAGGACTTCGCAGACGGCGACCAGGTCGGCGACCTCGGGCAGGTGCAGCAGTCCTGAGAGGCCCACCACCTCGACGGGGATGTCACGGGCGACGAGGGCACCCTGGATCTCGGCGAAGTCGGTCGCCGTGCGGCACAGAACCGCGACCTCACCGGGGGCCGTTCCGGTGCGCACCAAGTGAGCGAGGGAGTCGGCGAGCCAGTCGATCTCCTCGGTGTGCGTGCTCAGCAGGGCGCAACGGACCGTGCCGTCACGTTCGGCACCAGGGGCCGGGCGGAGGGCCTCCACGCCCGCGTGCAGGGCGCGCAGGGGCTCGGCGAGGCCGTTGGCCAGGTCGAGGAGCCGGCCACCGCTGCGGCGGTTCTCACTGAGCGCCTGCCGGGGGGCGGGGCGTCCGTCGGCCTGGGGGAAGTGCGTGGGGAAGTCGTCCAGGTTGGCGACGGATGCGCCGCGCCAGCCGTAGATGGCCTGGCAGGGATCGCCGACGGCGGTCACGGGGTGACCGGTGCCCGCGCCGAACAGCCCGGCCAGCAGGACGCGCTGGGCCACGGAGGTGTCCTGGTACTCGTCCAGGAGCACCACGCGGAACTCCTCGCGCAGCATGCGGCCCACTTCGGGGATGCGGGCGAGCCGGGCGGACAGGGCGATCTGGTCGCCGAAGTCGAGCAGGTCCCGTTCGCGCTTGGCGGCCCGGTAGCGCTGCACGAGGTCGGCGAGCTCCCGGCGGGCCGCGGCCGTCTCGGGGACCTTGCGCAGGTCGGCGTTGGTGAGCCTGGCGCTCTGGAGGGTGTGCAGCAGGTCGGCGTCCCAGGCGCGCAGTTCCTCCGGGTCGACGAGGTGTTCGGCGAGTTCGGAGTCGAGGTTGAGCAGGTCGCCGACGAGGTCGGCGAAGGAGCGGGTCAGTGCCGGGTAGGGTCCGGGGGCCTCGCGCAGTACACGTGCTGCGAGCTGGTAGCGGGTGGCATCGGCCAGCAGCCGGGAGGTGGGTTCCAGGCCGATGCGCAGGCCGTGGTCGGTCAGCAGCCGGCCGGCGAAGGCGTGGTACGTCGAGATGACCGGCTCACCCGGCAGGTCGTCCGGGTCCGGCCAGAGGGTGTCGGCACCACATGCTGTCGTCGAGGGGGGCCGGCCGGGTGACGGGAGGGGGCCCGGGGCGCTGACACCGGCCTTGACCAGTGCCTTTCGGACGCGTTCGGCCAGTTCACCGGCGGCCTTGTTGGTGAAGGTCAGACCGAGGACCTGTTCGGGAGCGACCTGCCCGGTGCCGACCAGCCAGACCACACGGGCCGCCATGACGGTGGTCTTGCCCGACCCCGCTCCGGCCACGATCACCTGGGGGGCCGGGGGCGCGGTGATGCAGGCCGTCTGCTCCGCGGTGAAGGGGATACCGAGGAGCTCCTTGAGCTGCTCGGCGTCGGTGATTCGGGCAGGCATGTCGCAAGAGGCTAGCGGCGCGTACTGACAGCCGAGCTCGAATCTGCTGCCGGGGAAGGAAAAGGCCAGGTCAGCGACTATGGTGCCGTACGTCACGTGGGCCGTGCATCACTCGACCACGTGGCGTCCCTCGGGACGGGCGCTGCACGAGGCGCGGAATGCGCAGTGCGTGCAGTGCTGGCCGGTGCTCGGTGTGAACCGCTCGTCGAGGACCCTTCCGGCGGCGTTGGCCAGCAGCTCACCGGCCCACTCCCCGGTCAGCGGCTGCTGGCTCTGCACCTTGGGCAGACTGTCGCCACCGTCGCGTTTGGCGGCCCCCTGCCTGAGGTGCACCAGTTCGGCGCCGCCCGGTTCGGGGCGCACGCCGTCGAAGGCCGGGTCGACGGCGCCTTCCCGGACGGCCAGCTGGTAGACGGCGAGCTGCGGGTAGTGGGCCACCTCGGCAGCGCTGGGCACCTGTTTGCCGGTCTTGAAATCGACCACGTAGGCCCGCCCGTCCGCGTCCGTCTCCACCCGGTCCACCTGGCCACGGATGCGGACCTGGTAGTCGCCCGCGTCGAGGGTGACGTCGAAGTCCTGCTCGCTGGCGACGGGGGCACGGCCGGCGCGGTCCAGTACATGCCAGTTGAGGAAGCGTTCGAGCGCCGCGCGCGCGTTGTCCTTCTCCTGCTGCGACTTCCAGGGCGCGTCGAAGGCGAGCGCGTTCCACACCGAGTCCAGGCGTTCCATGAGGACATCGAGGTCGGCCGGGGTGTGGCCGGAGGCGACCTCGTCGGCGAGGACGTGCACCACGTTGCCGAAACCCTGAGCGGTGGTGGCGGGGGTGTCGGCGCGCACCTCACGCCCGAGGAACCACTGCAGCGCGCACGTGTTGGCGAGCTGGTCGAGGGCGCTGCCGGAGAGCGCCACGGGACGGTCCCGGTGGCGCAGCGGCACCTTGCTCTCGGTCGGTTCGGACATGCCCCACCAACGGTAGGGATGTGCGGACGGCACCAGTGGGCGGCCGTCCTCGTCGGTGAGTGCGGCGAGCCGGGCCAGACGGTGGGCGGCGGCCTCCCGCAGGACGGCGGACGCGCGCGGGTCGACGGTGGTGGCACGCAGCTCGGCGACGAGAGCGGCCACGGACAGCGGGCGGCGGGGGCGGCCGGAGATGTCCCGGGGTTCGACGCCCAGCTCGTTGAGGAACCGGGAGGGCTGGTCCCCGTCGTCGGCCGGTGCCCGCACGGCGGTGACGACGAGGCGTTCACGCGCGCGCGTGGCGGCCACGTAGAACAGGCGGCGTTCCTCGGCGAGCAGCGCGCCGGGGGTGAGCGGTTCGGCCAGTCCGTCGCGTCCGATGCGGTCGGCCTCCAGCAGGGAGCCGCGGCGGCGCAGGTCGGGCCACAGCCCCTCCTGGACTCCGGCCACGACGACCAGCCGCCACTCCAGGCCTTTGGCGCGGTGCGCGGTCATCAGACGGACCGCGTCGGGGCGCACCGCACGGCGCGTGATCGTGTCGGCCGCGATGTCCTCGGCCCCGGTCTCCGCAAGGAAGTTCAGGGCGCCACGACCCCCGGTGCGCTGCTCCGCGCGCGCGGCGGTGGCGAACAGTGCGCACACGGCATCCAGGTCCCGGTCGGCGTTGCGGCCGGCTGCGCCGCCGCGCCGGGCGGCCCGTTCCAGACGGGCGGGCCACGGCGTGCCCTCCCACAGGTCCCACAACGCCTCCTCGGCCGTGCCTCCGCCCGCCAAGCGTCCACGGGCCTTGCGGAGCAGTGCGCCGAGGCGCTGGGCCCCGCGCGCGTACGCGGGATCGTGTACGGCCAGGCGCTCGGGCTCGGCGAGCGCTCGCGCGAGCAGTTCATCGGACGGAGGCGGCAGGGGGTTCCCCGCGGCCCGTTCCTCCTCGCGCAAGGCCCGTCCGAGGCGGCGCAGGTCGGCGGTGTCCATGCCGGCGAGCGGGGAGGTGAGCAGGGTGAGGGCGGTCTCGGTGTCGAGCCAGGCGGTGTCCGGTTCCGCCGCTTCGGAAGGTTCGTCTCCGCCGGGCACCGGTACGACCGCGTCCCGCTCCCCGGGGCGCTCCAGCTCGCTTTCGCGCCCCGTCTCCTCCGCTGCGTGCGCCTTCTCGACGCGCCCCGCCTCCGCCCGGGCCACCACGCGCAGGGCTGTCAGCAGCGGTGCCACCGCCGGCTCATGGCGCAGCGGCAGGTCGTCTCCGTCGATGTCGAGTGGGACGCCGGACGCGGTGAGGGCGCGGCGGAGGACGGGGAGGCTACGGGCTCCAGCGCGTACCAGGACGGCCATGTCGCTCCAGGGGACGCCGTCCTCCAAGTGCGCACGGCGCAGGATGTCGGCGACGTTGTCGAGTTCCGCGCCTGCCGTCGGGTACGTGTAGACCTCGATGCGGCCGCCGTCCCGTACGGCGGTCGGCTCCCGGTGGGCGCGCACCTTGCCGGCGGGCAGTCGGGAAAGGGGCATGCGCTGGGTGATCAGCCTGGTCGCGGCCAGCAGGGTGGCGCCGGAGCGTCGGGCGGTGCGCAGCACCTCGACCGGTGCCGGCCCGCCGTCCACGCGCGAGAAGGCCTCGGGGAAGTCGATGATGCCGTTCACATCAGCGCCCCGGAAGGTGTAGATCGACTGGTCGGGGTCCCCAAAGGCGACCAGGGTGCGCCCGGCGCCGGCCAGCGCGTGCAGCAGCCGTACTTGGGCGGGGTCGGTGTCTTGGTACTCGTCGACGTACACGGCGTCGTACGGGGCGGCGAGCCGTGCTGCGACCTCGGGGCGGCGGGCGAGCAGGACCGCGCGGTGCACGAGTTCCGCGTAGTCGATCACGCCCTGCAGGTCGAGCACGTCGAGGTACTCGGCGAGGAATGCTGCGGCCGCCTGCCAATCGGGGCGGCCGATGCGGCGGGCGAAGGCATCCAGGGTGCCCGGACCGAGGCCCAGTTCGCGGCTGCGGGCGAGGACCGCGCGGACCTCGTCGGCGAAGCCGCGCGTGGTCAGGCAGGCACGCAACTCGTCGGGCCAGCGCACATGGGCCAGCCCGAGCCGCTGTAGCTCCGGCTGGCCGGCGAGCAGCTCACGGACGGTGACGTCCTGCTCGGGGCCGGAGAGAAGACGCAGCGGCTCGGCGAACAGGGTGCTGTCCTGGTGGGCGCGCACCAGGGCGTAGCAGTACGAGTGGAAGGTGGTCGCCCGGGGGACGCGCGTGGCACCCATGCGCAGTGCCATCCGGTCGCGCAGGTCGACGGCTGCCTTGCGGCTGAAGGTCAGCACCAGGATTCGTTCGGGGTCCCCGCCCCGGGCGATCCGTGCGGCCACGGATTCGACCAGAGTGGCGGTCTTTCCGGTGCCGGGGCCCGCAAGGACGAGCAGCGGACCGGACCGGTGATCAACCACGGCGCGCTGTGCCGCGTCCAGAGAAGGGGGATCCACCTTGGCCGGCGGAGTACGGACCAGTCGGTAAGCGCCATGGCTCCCCTGCCGCAACTGAACGTGCGGCGGGCGCCTGGTGGAGGAAGAGGAGCTCACGTGGTTGGCCGGTCCTGGTGGTTGTGCTGGCGGTCAGGCGGTCACTCGCGCAAGGCGGTGGCCGCGGGGTGAGGAGGGCATGCGCAGCAGACGTTACGCCGCCACCGGGAACGGAAGCAGAAATTCCGATTCTTCCCTTGCGGCACTCGGGCCGCACGTGCCCCACACCTCACGAACGTACGTCATGCCACAGGCGTCCCCCATGTCCCCCGTATGGACCACGAGCCCTCCCAGAGGGCCTCCGATGGCGGAAGCTGTCAGGTGTGACCCTCCGCGTCCGCGCCACCGTCCCATCGTGCCCGCCGCAGGTCGAGCCGCGGCAGATGGCCCTCGGCTTGCCTGCTCGCCTCCCTCAGCGGTGTGTCCTCCTCGCGGTAGTGCGCGAGCGCGCGCAGCGCGTGTCCGGGCAGCAGCACTCCGTCGGCACGCACGACGCGCCACCACGGGACAGCGCCTCCGTAGAGAGCCATCACCCGGCCCACCTGACGCGGTCCGCCCTCACCAAGCCACTCGGCGACGTCGCCGTACGTCATGACCCACCCCGGCGGAATCCGCTCGGCGACCTGAAGGACCCGCTCCGCGTACTCCGGCAGCGCGTCCTCATATGCGTCGCCTTCCTCACGGATCTCCCCGGCAGACCTCTGCTCGCTCATTCGTCCCATCCTGCCGCACCCGGCCGACACGGCGGCGTGGCGCGCACACCCTGCTCCCCTCGCCCCCGGAGTGCACTTCCGGCAGACTGTGCGCCCGCGCATCCGCACCCTGATGGCCGCGCGTGTCGGTGGGACGTGCCACCATCATGCGGGCGGTGACTGGTGATACGAGACCAAGAAGAGACCATGGAGCAGCAGGGCGTGCACCCCGAGGACGCGGCGGGCACACCTGACGCCGCCGCACACCCCAACGCCGCCCACACGGGCGAGGACAGCGCCGAGGCGCACCGGGAGAAGGCCGGTCCGCACGCGGACGACCGCCCCGATGCGCGTGGGGACGGCACCGGGGCGCGCGAGAACGCGGTCGACGCCACGCGCGCGCACCGGGACGACAGTGACCTCGGCGAGGGGGCGCAAGTGCCGGAGAACAGGCTCCCCGACCGGGGCAGGGGCAGCGGAGACGGCTCTCACGACCCTCACTCGGACGAGGTCGAGGGGGACGAACCGCTGCTCCCCGCGCGCGTGCACCGCCCCTCCGACCTCATGCGGCTGCTGGTGGGCGTGCTCGCCATCGTGGTGGTTCTCGCGATCGCCGCGTTCGCGCACGGCACCACCTCAGGTCTCGAACAGGACATCAACAAGGGCACCGGCCAGGCCCCCGATCTCCTCATCAAGATCGCGGGACTGGCGTCCAGCATCGCGATCCTCCTCGTCCCGGTCGCCTTCGCGATCGAGCGGCTGATCAAGCGGGACGGGCTGCGCATCGCCGACGGTGTTCTCGCGGCCGTACTCGCCCACGGAGTGACCCTCGCCGCCGACCTGTGGGTCGCCCAGGCCGCCCCGAACTCGATCCAGGAGGCGCTCACCCAGCCCGCACCGGGCGACGTGCACGCCCTGACCGACCCCGTGCACGGCTACCTGGCGCCCGTGATCGCATACATGACGGCCGTCGGCATGTCCCGCAGACCCAGATGGCGCGCGGTGCTGTGGGTGGTGCTGCTGCTCGACGCGTTCTCGATGCTCGTCACCGGCTACACGACCCCCTTCTCGATCATCCTGACGGTGCTGATCGGCTGGACCGTCGCCTACGGCACCCTCTACGCGGTCGGCTCCCCCAACGTGCGGCCCACCGGCCAGACCCTGATGGCGGGCCTTCGGCACGTGGGCTTCCGCCCCGTCAGCGCGGCCCGCGAAGAAGCCGCCGAGTCCGAAAACGGCGACCGCGGCCGACGCTACTTCGTCACCCTGGAGGACGGTCCGCCACTCGACGTCACGGTCGTCGACCGGGAACAGCAGGCGCAGGGCTTCTTCTACCGCACGTGGCGCAACCTGACCCTGCGCGGCTACGCCACCCGTTCCAGCTTCCAGTCGCTGCGTCAGGCGCTGGAGCAGGAGGCACTGCTGGCATACGCGGCGATCGCAGCCGGCGCCAACGCGCCCAAGCTGATCGCCACCTCCGAACTCGGCCCCGACGCGGTCATGCTCGTCTACGAGCACATCGGCGGACGCATGCTGGACTCGCTGGCCGACGAGGAGATCACCGACGCGTTGTTGCGCAACACCTGGCACCAGGTCCAAGCGTTGCAGTCACGACGCATCGCGCACCGCCGGCTGGCTGGTGACGCGATTCTGGTGGATCGTTCCGGCAGGGTCATCCTCACCGAACTGCGCGGCGGCGAGATCGCGGCCGGCGAACTCCTGCTGCGCGTGGACGTCGCCCAGCTGGTCACCACGCTGGCACTGCGGGTCGGCGCCGAGCGGGCCGTGGCCTCGGCGGTGGGCGTACTCGGCCCGGACGCGGTCGCCGACTGCCTGCCGATGCTCCAGCCGATCGCGCTGACACGCTCCACGCGCGCGACGCTGCGCCGACTGGCCCGGGAACGGTCCCAGCGAGAACGCGAGGCCATGCTCGAAGCGTCCAGGCAGGCCAAACTGGCCCGCCTGGAGGAGACCTCCGGAACCAGCCCGGCCGCCCTCGAAAGGCCCGACAAGAAGACGGTCCGCGCCGCACAGCGTGCGGAGAAGCGGGCCATGGACGAAGCCCTCGAAGAGGCCCGCGAGGAGGATCTGCTCACCCAGATCCGGCACGAGGTGCTGCGGATCAGGCCCCAGGCGCCCGTGGAGCCGGCCCGCCTGGAGAGGGTGCGGCCACGCACGCTGATCAGCTTCATCGCCGGCGCGATCGGCGCGTACTACCTGCTGACGCAGCTCACCCACATCGAGTTCGGCACGCTGTTCGCGCAGGCGCAGTGGATCTGGGTGGCCGCCGCGGTGCTGTTCTCCGCACTCAGTTACGTGGCCGCGGCGATGTCCCTGCTCGGCTTCGTTCCGGAGCGGGTGCCGTTCCTGCGGACCATCGCGGCGCAGGTCGCCGGCTCCTTCGTGAAGATCGTGGCACCGGCCGCGGTCGGGGGCGTGGCGCTCAACACACGCTTCCTGCAGCGTCAGGGCGTGCGCCCCGGGCTCGCGGTGGCGAGCGTCGGCGCGTCCCAGCTGTTCGGGCTCGGCGCCCACATCCTGATGCTGCTGTCGTTCGGCTACCTGACCGGCACCGAGAAGACACCCTCCCTGTCTCCGTCCCGCACGGTCATCGCGGGCCTGCTGACCGTGGCGGTGCTCGTCCTCGTGGTCACGTCCGTACCGTTCCTGCGGAAATTCGTCGTCACACGTGTGAGGTCGTTGTTCGCCGGTGTCGTACCCCGCATGCTCGACGTGCTGCAGCGGCCCCAGAAACTCATCACGGGCATCGGTGGCATGCTCCTGCTGACCGCCTGCTTCGTGATGTGCCTGGACGCCTCCATCCGGGCCTTCGGCGACAACTCGGCCTCGCTGAGCATCGCCAGCGTCGCCGTCGTCTTCCTCGCCGGCAACGCCCTCGGCTCCGCGGCGCCCACCCCTGGCGGCGTGGGCGCGGTGGAGGCGACCCTCACCGTGGGACTGATCGCCGTCGGCCTGCCCAAGGAGGTCGCCGCCCCTGCCGTCCTGCTGTACCGACTGCTGACGCTGTGGCTGCCGGTGCTGCCGGGCTGGCTGGCCTTCAACCACCTGACCCGTAAGGGCGCGCTGTAACCCGGCCCGCGCGGCTGGGCAGTCCGGTGCAAGCGGGCTGCGCGGGACGTACCTCGTACGGCCCGTGCCCCGCGCGTTACGGTGCGCACGGCCCCAGGATGGGATCATGGCGAACCCTTCCCGACTGCGTGCCGTCGCCCTGACCACCACCGCCGTGCTGCTGTCCGCCCTGCTGGCCGGCTGCGGCGACAGCACCGACGACGGGGACCTCACGGCGCAGAAGCTGGATTGGAAGGACTGCCCGGCCCCGTCAGAGGCGGAGGGCGGCGGCAGTGCCCCGTCCCCGCTGCCGAACGGCACTTCGTGGCAGTGCGCCACCTTGAAAGCTCCGCTGGACTGGAGCGAGCCCCAGGGTGACACGATCGGCATCGCCCTGATCCGGGCCGGGACCAGTGGTCCGGCAAGCGAACGGATCGGTTCGCTCGTGTTCAACTTCGGCGGCCCCGGCGGCAGCGGCGTCAGCACGCTACCCGCGTTCGGCGAGGACTACGCCGCCCTGCGCACCCGCTACGACCTGGTCAGCTTCGATCCGCGCGGGGTGGGCCGCAGTGAACCGGTGAAGTGCGAGAGCGACCCCCAACTGGACGAGTACTTCCAGCAGGACGCCACCCCCGACGACAGCGCCGAGCGCGCCCAGCTCCTGAACCGCACCAAACAGTTCAACGCAGCCTGCGAGAAGCACTCCCAGAAGATCCTTCCACATGTGCGCACCACGGATGTGGCCCGTGACATGGATCTGATGCGCCAGGTCCTCGGCGACGACAAACTGCATTACTTCGGCATCTCATACGGCACCGAACTCGGCGGCGTCTACGCCCATCTGTTCCCCCAGCACGTCGGCCGGGCCGTCCTCGACGCCGTGATCGACCCCACGCAAACCCCCGAACAGGGCGCACTCGGTCAGGCCAGGGGCTTTCAGCTCGCGCTCGACAACTTCGCCGAGGACTGCACGTCGAAGGCGTCGGGATGCCCGATCGGGGACACCCCGCAGGATGTGAAGGACCGCATCGCGAAACTGCTGAACGACCTGGAGCAGAACCCGATCCCCGGCATCTTCCCGCGCCGCCTCACCCAGACCGACGCGACCAACGGCATCGCCCAGTCCTTGTACTCGAAGGACTTCTGGGAGTACCTCACCCAGGGGCTGGAACAGGCCTACGCCGGTGACGGCCAGATCCTGATGCTGCTCTCCGACTCGATGAACGGCCGCAGCGAGAACGGCGAGTACAGCAACATCGCCGCAGCGAACATCGCGATCAACTGCGCCGACGAGAAGCCGCGGTACACCGAGCACTACGTCCAGCGGAAACTGCCCGAGTTCCGTGCCGCCTCCCCGGTCTTCGGGGACTACCTGGCCTGGGGCATGGTCAGCTGTACCGACTGGCCCGTGCCGGGTGCGGCTGACCATCCCGACGTCAGCGCCCCCGGATCGGCGCCCATCCTCGTCGTCGGCAACACCGGGGACCCGGCGACCCCGTACGAAGGCGCGCAGAAAATGGTGAACGCACTCGGCAAGGGCGTCGCCGTCAAGCTGACGTACAAGGGGCAGGGACACGGCGCGTACGACAGCAAGAACAGATGTGTGCAGAGCACGGTGAACGCCTATCTGCTGGACGGGAAGGTACCGAAGCCGGGTACGGTCTGTTCTTGACCCGCCGGGGACGACCGGAGAAATCCGCAGGTCGGAGGGTTTTCCACAGGCTTCCACGGGCGGTGCCCGGTGCGCCTACCATGGCCTGAACGCCCGCCGCGGCACGACGCGAAGGGCCTTGCCAGGGGGTGCGTATGGGGCGAATGCCGCGCTGGACCGTCGCCGTGACCGCGGCGTTGCTGGTGGCCGGCTGTGGCAGCGGCTCGCCGGACGGGGCCGGAGGCAAGGGCCAGGCCACGGATACGGCCGCCCCGTCAGCGTCGCGGCCCTCGGCGCCATCGGCCCCGGTGGCTCTTCCGGCCTCCCTCACCTCGCAACATCTCGACTGGCACCACTGCACAGCCACCGAGGACAGCCCAGCACCGGGTGACGACTGGCGGTGTGCCACGCTCAAGGTGCCGTTGGACTGGTCCGAACCGGACGGCGCGACGATCGGCCTGGCCCTCATCCGGGCGCGGGCCACCGGCGCCGACCGCATCGGGTCGTTGCTGTTCAACTTCGGCGGCCCGGGCGGTTCGGGCGTGTCGACGATGCCGTTCTACGCTCCCACCGTCGCCCGGCTCCGGGAGCGCTACGACCTGGTGAGCTGGGATCCGCGGGGGGTCGGAGAGAGTGAGGGGATCCGCTGCCGCGGCGACCGGGCGATCGAGGCGGCCGAGGACGTGGACACCACCCCGGACACCCCGGCCGAGGAAAAGGCCTACCTGCAGGACGCGGCCGACTTCGCCAAGGGTTGCCAGAAGGCCGCCGGCCGGTTGTTGTCCCATGTGTCCACCACTGACACCGCTCGCGACATGGATCTGATGCGCCAGGTCCTCGGCGACGCACGGATGCACTACTTCGGCATCTCGTACGGCACCGAACTCGGCGGCGTCTACGCCCACTTGTTCCCGAAACAGGTGGGACGCGTCATCCTCGACGCGGTGGTCGATCCGACCGCCGACGCAGTGGGTCACGCCAAGAACCAGACCCGCGGCTTCCAACGGGCGCTGGACGACTACCTGAAGTCCACCGGCCAGGACCCCGCACAGGGAACACGGAAGATCGCCGACTTGCTCCGGCAGATCGATGCCAGGCCGCTGCCGACGTCGTCCGAGCGGAAGTTGACCCAGACACTCGCGCTCACCGGAATAGTCCTGCCGCTCTACAGCAAGTCCAGCTGGCCACGGCTGACCAGCGCGCTCCAGTCGGCACAGCAGGGGGACGGTTCGCAGTTGCTGGCGCTGGCCGACGATTACGACGAGCGGGATTCCTCGGGCCACTACGGCACGATGTCCCACTCCCAGCGGGTCATATCCTGCCTGGACGACAGGCAACGGCCGACGCCCGCCGAAACGAAGAAGCGATTGGCTGCGTTCGAGCGGCTCTCACCGGTGTTCGGGGACTTCTTGGGATGGGACACGGCCGGCTGGTGCCATGACTGGCCGGTGGCGGGCCAATTCGACACTCCTGAGGTCAGCGCAACGGGCGCAGCACCCATACTGCTGGTAGGCAACACCGGGGACCCGGCGACCCCCTACGAGGGTGCCCGCAAGATGGCCGACGCACTGGGCAAGGGGGTCGGCGTTGAACTGACCTGGAAGGGCGAGGGTCACGGGGCGTACGGCAGAGGCAGTGACTGTGTCGACTCGGCGGTGAACTCCTACTTGCTGAACGGGACGGTGCCGAAAGACGGCACGGTCTGCGAATGACAGCGGCGGGGGCGGGGGCGTCGACCGTCCTGGCTCATTGCGTCCATGAGCACGGACAGCGGGTGTTCACCGCTCCGGGAGGCACCACTGCCGTTTCAGCTCCCGGCGCGTGCCATCGGCGCGAGTTCCAGGCCGCCCCTGGGCCGTGCGAGGTGCCCCGACACCAACCGACAACAGCAGAAGCCCACGGCACCTGCACTGGTCAGAGCCGTGGGCTTCTTCTGTCCCGCTGGTCAGCGGAGCCGACTAGTAGACCGGTTTGTGCGGTTCGATCTGGTTCACCCAGCCGATGACGCCGCCGCCGACGTGCACGGCGTCGGAGAAGCCCGCGGACTTCAAGACCGCGAGGACTTCCGCACTGCGGACACCCGTCTTGCAATGCAAGACGATCTTCTTGTCCTGGGGGAGGGCCTCCAGAGCGGCCCCCATGAGGAATTCGTTCTTCGGGACCAGCGTGGCGCCCGGGATGGAGACGATCTCGTACTCGTTCGGCTCGCGAACGTCGATGATCTCGATGTTCTCGCCGCCGTCGATCCACTCCTTGAGTTGCTTGGGAGTGATCGTGGAGGCTGCGGCGGCCGCCTGGGCCTCCTCGGAGACGACACCGCAGAAGGCCTCGTAGTCAATGAGTTCGGTGACGGTCGGCTTCTCGCCGCAGACCGCGCAGTCCGGGTCCTTGCGGACCTTGACCTGGCGGTACTGCATCTCCAGGGCGTCGTAGATCATCAGTCGGCCGACCAGCGGCTCGCCGATGCCCGCGAGAAGCTTGATCGCCTCGTTGACCTGGATGGAGCCGATGGACGCGCACAGCACGCCCAGGACACCGCCCTCGGCGCAGGAGGGGACCATGCCGGGGGGCGGGGGCTCCGGGTACAGGCAGCGGTAGCAGGGACCGTGCTCGGACCAGAAGACGGAGGCCTGGCCGTCGAAGCGGTAGATCGAACCCCACACGTACGGCTTGTTCAGCAGCACGCACGCATCGTTGACCAGGTAACGGGTCGCAAAGTTGTCCGTGCCGTCGACGATCAGGTCGTACTGGCTGAAGATGGCCATCACGTTGTCGGCTTCCAGCCGCTCCTCGTGCAGGACCACGTTCACGTACGGGTTGATGCCCTTGACGGTGTCACGCGCGGACTCGGCCTTGGAACGACCGATGTCGGACTGGCTGTGGATGATCTGGCGCTGCAGGTTCGACTCGTCGACCTCGTCGAACTCCACAATGCCGAGGGTGCCCACGCCCGCGGCGGCCAGGTACATCAGCGCCGGCGAGCCCAGGCCACCGGCCCCCACACAGAGCACCTTGGCGTTCTTCAGCCGCTTCTGCCCGTCCATGCCCACGTCGGGGATGATCAGGTGGCGGGAGTACCTGCGGACCTCGTCTACGGTGAGCTCGGAAGCCGGCTCGACCAGGGGTGGCAGCGACACGGGGACTCCGTTGGTCGGTCGATCACTACGGTTGTTCTTGTCGTAACACTGCCACGCCCTTCTTCATTCCGAGACACCTGTTCCGATACGCGAGACAATTTCGTCCCAGTAGCCGGGCACCGTCTCCCAGGGGTCGACACGACCGCCGCAGTCCGTGCGATCGGTGAAGTAGATCGTTGCCGCGCCCTGCCAGCGCGCGATGCGCAGCGCTTCCTCCAGGTGTCCGCGGGGCAGGCCGTGCACGAAATGGCAGAAACGGTCGGGCGGGTACTCGGCGGTCCACTCGGCAGCCTGCGACCAGCGGTAGTCGGCCCAGGGACCGGAAAAGGTCACCAGCTGATTGGCGTCCTCCGCGTACCCGGGATGCGGATGGCCCGCATGGCCGAGGACAACGTGGGCATTGTCACTGATCGTCCGGAGCGTGGTGATCGTGCGGCGGACCTCGGGCAGCAGGGTCCGCTCGCCGGGACAGCGGTCCAGCAGGAAGCCGTCGACCTGGTACCAGTCAAGGTAGCGGTGCGCGTCGCGGAGGAGGTTGCCGAGAGCTCGGGCCCCGTGGACGAGATCCAGGTGGCCCAGGACCCGGACACCGGCGCCGCGCAGCAGGCTGGTGGCCTCCAGACAGCGCGGGTCGGACCGGATGCCGGGCCCTGCTGCAACGTTCAGCACCACCCAGTTCAGCGGGGTGCCAGGACGCGCGAGTTCCACCCATTGGGCCGGCGCGACCAAAGGGTGGGCATAGCCGGGAACGCCGAGGGCGGTATGGACGCCGGTGCTCGTGGTGTCCGCTGCGGTGCTGGTCAGATGCGGCATGCCGCCTCCATCCAGATGTCGGCGAGGGATTCCTCAAGGTTGATCCGCGGTCGCCAGCCCAGCCGGTCACGGGCGGTGCGCACATCGGCCTGCTGCCAGCTGCCGCAGCCGTCCGGATAGGGGTAGGCCACCGGCGCCACGTGATCGGAGTCGGCGCGCGGATGCCCGAGGGCACTGCGCAGGGGGCCGGGCGGGGCGTCGAGTTCGTGCAGCGCGCCACCGTACCCGGCCACGCGGGCGAGGATGGCGGCGGCGTCCCGGAGCCGGACGGCACGACCGGAACCGATGTTGATGACGCCCTGCGCGGCGGAGAGCGAGGCAGCGTGCACGGCGCGCGCCACGTCGCGTACGTCGACGAAGTCGCGCTGGGCTCCGAGTCCGCCGAGTTTGAGTTCACCGTCGCCGGACTGCATGGCCCGGCGCATGGCCTCGGCCAGCCGGCCGAGCGGGGAGCCCGCCGGGGTGCCGGGGCCAGCGGGCGAGAAGACGCGCAGCACGACGGCGTCCAGGCCGGAACCGAGGACCAGTTCGGTCGCCGCGAGTTTGCTGACGCCGTACGGGCCGCCCGGGCGGGGCACCGCGTCCTCGGCGGTGGACGAACCCGGTTGGCTGGGGCCGTACTCGGAACCGCACCCGATCTGCACCAGGCGCGCGCCACAGCTGCTGCGGCGCAGGGCCTCACAGACGGTGGCGACGGCGACGGTGTTGTGCCGGGTGAGGTCGCGGGCGCCGCCACGGGTGGCACCTGCGCAGTTGACGACGACTCCGGGGTGGACCGCATCGAGGAAGCGGGTGAGCGCTCCTGGACTGCCGGTGGCGAGGTCGAAGCGGACGTCGGCGTCGTCGCCGCGGCCGAGTGCGGTGAGCTGGACGGCCGGGTCGGCGAGCAGGCGGTCGGCGACGAAGCGGCCAAGGTATCCGTTGGCTCCGATCAGCAGGACCCTCATCGAACGGCTCCCGGGGTGTGCGTGCCGGCGGCGCTGGCGGGGGCTGCGGTGGCTGCTCCGGGCGTGTCGGCCGTTCCGGTGGTGCCGAAGGCTCTGGGGCGGGAGATGGTCATCTGGCGTTCTCCTTCAAGAAATGGGGGTGTACGGGTACCTCCGCCCACGGCATCGGGCGCCGGTGGCCGCCGCCCGGTGCCGTGGGCGGAGGACGGAGGGCGAAGGGCGGGGGACGAGGTCTCGGGTCAAGTCGGTGGCGGAAGATTCATTCGGGCGCTCCGGTGGGCGCGTGGGCCGAAGCCCGGGTGAGCGTGCGGGTGGCGTGCAGGAACAGGGCCAGGGCCGCGGCGCCGCAGGCGAGTGTCGGCATGGCGGCCTCTCCCCAGGAATCCGTCAGGGTCTGCACGGGGACCGCCAGAAAGGCGCAGCCGGGCAGCCGGCCGGCGAGCGGCAGGACCAGGGCCGCGGCCTCGACGGCCACGGCGGCGCTGAGAGCCAGGGCGGCGGCATACCGGTGGTGGTGCACGGTGAGCAGACGGGCGAGTAGGAGCAAGGCGCCCAGGGCGAGGGCTTGCGGGTAGGCCGCGGGTTCGCGCAGAACGGCGCCGCACAGCAGGAGCAGACCGGTGAGCGCGCCCAGGAACAGCACGAACGCACCGAACAGCAGCGGCTTCGCGGCGGTCGCGAAGTCCTCAAGGCCCCGGCTGCCGGCGAGTCTGCGACGGGCGCCGACGGTGAGGAGATGGGCGCACCAGGCCGCCGGGGCGCAGGACAGGGCGAGGGCCAGGACGGGCGCGGTGGCCGTGGGCCACGGTCCGTGGGGGGCTCCGGCGGGCAGGCCGTCGGAGCCCCCGGCCAGCGCCGCGCGGAGGAGACCGTCGCCGAGAAGGACGTACCCGAGCAGCCAGCACGTGCACGCGTACGCACCGCCCGCCACCCACCGTGCACGGGTGGCGGGAGAGCCGGCCAGCGGGCCGCGGCGCAGTGCCGTGCGGGTGGAGAGCGCGGCGGCGAAGATGCCGCCGAGGGCCACCAGCAGGCGGGGGTGTCCATGGGTGAGGCGCAGTCCGGCCACGGTTGCCGCGCCGAGGGCACCCGGCAGGAGGGTGAGCAGCACCCAGCCGGCGTGAACGCGGGGCACGGGCAGTGGATCGGTCTCCGGGCGCGGATCGGCATCCCGCGGCACGCGCGCGTACAACTCCTCTGCGAGCGAGAAGACGTCACGGTGGCGGAAGCGGGCGGCGGTCCGGTCCGTCACCCCGTGCGCTTCGAGTCCGGCGGCGATCTCCAACGGGTCCACGGCCCGTCGGCACAGCTCACGGTGCCGGTGGAGCAGGACTTTCACCGGGTCGACGGCCCCGCTTCGCGGGGTGGCGGCGCGCCACCTCCGGTCCGGCCCCGCACTGGTCTCGGTGTCGGCGGCTGCGGGGTCGCGCCGACCGGCCCGCCCGGCGGGCCCGGCAACCCGCGGCGTTCGGGGGCCAGTCCCGTCCCCGAGGACCTCGGCAGACCGCGCGTCCTCACCACTTGGCCGTTCCTCCGGCCACTTTGCCGGCGGCCAGCTCCCCGACCGCACGCCCCACGGTTCGGCGCCGCTTGGCATCCCCGGTCGGTCCAGTGATCCCGTGCGGCTTGCGGTACGACCGGCGACACCGCAGGGTTCCTCGCCGCCCAGGCCGTGGGCCTCGGAGCCCATCGGCGCGTCCGGCGCGCCAGAATCCGGTCCTGGGTCCGGCTCGACCGGCTCGTTCACGACGCTGCCGCCCTGGCCACCGAAGCGGCCGTCCGCTGTGCCCATCACGCTCCCTCCGCAACCGCCACCGGCGTCGCGCGTACCGGTATGTCCATGGCCCATTCAGGGATGCCCCGCGGCATGATGCGGGCCGTGGGGCCGGTCCAACGGCCCGGGACGTGGGACTCGGCGGGGGTGGCGAACGGCAGGGGCTCACCGGTCTCGTCGAGCACGACCCGGTGGACCGGGCAGTGCGACACGATCTCCAGGTAGATGCTGTGAAATGCCGCGATGTTCTGCTCGACGGTGAACAGTTCGAGTGCTCGGGCGCGCGCAGCGGCTCCAAGACGCGCACGGCGCTCGGGGTCGCGCAACAGCGCCACGCACGCCTCGGCGAACGCCCGCGGGTTGCGCGGGGGCACGACGAGGCCCGTGCCGCCGATGATCTCCACCACCGCGCCGACGTCCGTGGACACCGTGGCCCGGCCGCAGAACATGGCCTCGATCAGACTGGTCGGGAAGCCTTCCACCACGCTGGACAGCACGACCACGGCGCCGGCCGCGTACGCGTCGGGCAGGGTCGGTGCCTCGGGGCCGCCAATCTCCTCGAAGGAGACGGGGTTGTCGCCGATGGCGTGCGCGCCTTCCGCTTCGTCCGGGAAGAGCTGCGCGGCAAGGGCCCGGCAGTGGCCGAGGTAGGAGGCTCCCTCGGGGCCAGAGGCCGCCCCGACGATCCGCAGGCGCACCGCGGGCTCGACCTTGCGGACTTCGGCGAAGGCGTGCAGCAGCGAGACCAGGTCCTTGGCGGGTTCGATGCGCCCGACCCAGACCAGCGTGCCGGGGTCGGCGCGGTCCGGTGACTCCCCGACCTCGGTGAAGCGGCCGGCCTCCATGCCGGGGTGAACCGTGCGGATCCTGCTCCGGTCGGCCCCACACCGTTCCTGCCAGCGGCGGGTGTGCGCATTTCCGGGGGTGAGGATCTCGGCCCGGCGGTACACCTCGGCGGCGAGCCGCCCGTGGAAGGCGGCGAGCAGCGCGCGTACGGCGGGAGCAGCGGAGTCGGGTCCGAGGGTCAGATAGTGCGAGCGGAGCTGCACGCCGTACTCGGTGACGAGCAGCGGTATGCCGAAGAAGTGCCGGGCGAGCAACCCGGGGAGGGCCGTGGGCCCGCCGGCGGTTGCGTGGCACAGGTCTGCGGCGCCGAGTCCAGCGTCGTCGTACCAGTCGAGGGAGAGGGGGCGCAGGGCGCGTTCGAGATGCGCGGCAACGGTGAGCAGATCCGGTACGCGCGCCTCACGCGCCGCACGGAGCGCCCCAGGAGCACGGCAAGCACGTTCCAGGGTGCGTGCCGCGGTGTCAGAGCGCAGGGCCCCGACCAGTCCGCCCTCCTCCCGGGCGAGTTCAGCGAGTCCGTACAGCGCATTGGCGAAACGGTCCGCCAGGTCATCGGACGCGGAATTCGATCCGGCGCCTGCACCCACCTCGGCGCACACCGACCCGACCAGTTCCCCGTAGCACTCGGTGAAGCGCCGGCGCGCACGCCGCCCGTACACGACCCCGTCGTCCTCGGCCCTCCACAACGGAGCCGTACGCACGCGGCAGACCTGCGGCGGAAGCGGGACCCAGCCCTCGTCCTCCTGGCGCCGGCTGCGGCTGAGTGCATGGACGTCGAACTCGTGCTGGTCGAGCCCGCGCACGAGCCGGTCGCACCAGAGTCCGGCGTCACCCCTCACGTACGGGTAGCCACCCTCCGTCAGCAGTCCGATGCGCACGTATACACCCCCGATCTCCCGTTAGGGGAGCCGCCGTTGTCCCGACGGCTCGCAGCGGGACGAACGTAAGCGGACAAGGCGGTGGCGCGACGGACGGTTGTCCGTCGCGCCACCGGAAGGGGTGAACGGTCGTAACTTTCGCCTGCGGGTGACGTTCTACCGCGCTAAGAGATCATAGGGTGATCAATCATTCACGCAACGTTACCGTCATGCTGGCCGGGACTGCCTGCCTCAGGGCTCACAGGGACCGCCCCGCACCCCCCGGCGCCCCGCCCGTCCTCACCGAGCCGGGCCGGCGCTTCCCCTCGACGCAACTGCTTGCCCATGGACCCGGCTTACCCCGCTTGCGAGCCCATTCAGCCTGGTCGGCCAGAGGGTCGCGATCAGGCAGTCCAGTGCCTCCACCCGGACCGGCCCCGGCCCGGGCGCCGCCGGGACGCCCGCGGTAACCCGTCAGCCCTTGGGATAGGGCCACGGGTTGAGCAGACAGTGGATACCGTCGTGGTCAAGGAATTTGGTCTGCTGCTGCATAACGGGGGCGAGCTCGCCGTTCTTCTGGCAGGTGACGTGCCCGTGGCCGAGCCGGTGGCCGATTTCGTGGTTGATCAGCATCTGCCGGTAGGCACGGATCTTGTCCCCGTACGTCTTGCTGCCCTGAGCCCAACGGTACGCATTGATCATCACCCGCTCGGTGGCGGCCGAGTCACAGGAGACGTTCTCCTCCAGGGTGTCCAGTCCGGACTTCGCGCACCATACGGCGGTGGTGGCGGGGCTGGCCAGCGTGATCACGAAGTCGGGCTTGCCGGAGGAAACCCGCTCGAAGGTGCGGGCCCCGCCGTGGGCCCAACTACGGTCGTCGTTCAGGGTCTTCTGCACCGCCTCGGCGAAGAGCGTGCCGTCCAACCCCAGCCCCCGCTCGATGTCCACGCGGTACCGGTACGTCCGCCCTGTACCGGGAGCCTTGTCGGAACCGGGCACGGTGTCGAATTTCCCCGGGCCCTTCAGAGTGGCACTGATCGGGAACTTGCTGTCCATCTTCTGGTCGTACGTCAGTGCCACGGTGCTCGGCGGGGCGGACGGCGTCGACGCGTCGGCGGTACGCGCGTCACGCGCCTGGCCACTGGCGGACCGCGACCGTCCCGCGCCACCGTCCTGCCCCGCTGTCACCTGTCCGGCGACGACCACAGCGAGCACGGTGGTGACGGCCGCGGCGGCGATGCCGGTGAAGGCCCGGCCCTTGCCGCCGCCCCGTTGCACGGGCACACGAACGCCGTCCGCCCCGGAGGCGTAGGCGTGCCGCGCCCTGGCCGGCCGTCCCTCGGTAGGGTGCGCCTGGTCCGAGCCCGCTGCGGGGGCGCCGGCGTCCTCGGCGTCCTCGCTGATGTCCGTGAAGGCGTCGAGGTAGTCCTGCCGCGGTCCGGCTCCGCGCCCCGGCCGGCTCGGCTCCGGCTGCCGCTGCCGTGGAAACACGACACCGGGCCCCGCGCCGCCGGATCCGACGGACTCCCCCCAACCGCCACCCGCTTCGTGCTGTTCGGGATGCCCTCCCCGGACGGAACCGACGTCGTCGAGCCGGGGCAGCCCGCGTGCCGGGGCGTCCTCGGCAGCACGTGGCGCACCACGCCCCGGGGTCCCATCGGGGAACCTCTGCACACCGTGCGCGGGAGTGCCGTCAGCACACCTCGGCGCCCCTTGCTCAACGGACCGGCCCGCCGGCGCCTGCCGCTGCCTTGGCGGCTCCGGCGGTACCAGGTGCGGGACACCGGGATCCTCCGGAGTGCCCGGCCCTCCCGGAACCCCCGCCTGACGGGGGGCCGCGTCCGTCCCCTCCCTCTGGTCCGGCGTGTTCCGGCGGTCGCCGAAGCGTGTGCCCGGCCGCCTCCCCCGCCGTGCGGTCATGTCGGCGGAGCCGTCCTTCGGGGCCGGTCCGCGTCGGCTATGGCGTCCCACCCCGGCCCTCAGCTCCCCGCGCCCTTGGTGGCGGCACCCCGCGGGCGGTCGGCGACCGTACGCGCTCCCGAGTCACCCACCTCCGCCAAGAGCTCACGGAACGCCCTGGCGACCACGTCCGGGTACTCCATCATCGCCACGTGCCCGGCGTCCGGCAGCGACAGCAACCGGGAGTTACGGAAGGAACGGGCGGCCTTGCGGGCCATCCGAAAGCCGACCAACTGGTCGCGACCGCCGTAGATCAGCAGGGTCGGCGCCAGTACGCGTTCGGCCTGGCGCCACAGCCCGTGCTGTCCGCCGAGCGTATAGGCGTTCACGATCCCGCGCGCGGAGTGGGCCATCGCGTCCCAGAAGTACGGCAGCCGCAACCGTCGCTCCAGCTCCTCAACGGCCTGCTGAAACGATTCCTGCGACACCCGCGCGGGGTCGCCGTAACAGAGTGCGGTGACCCCGCGCACCCGCTGCTCGGCGGTCCACCGCCTGGTGAGCCGGGTGAAGAGGACCGCGACTCCGGGCACGCCGAGCAGCCCCGTCGGCACCGCGCCGCGCTGGATACGCAGCTCCGGCAGGGCCGGGGAGACGAGCGTGAGCGAGCGGACGAGGTCGGGGCGCACCGCCGCCACGCGCGTGGCCACCGCTCCGCCGAGCGAGTTGCCGAAGAGGTGGACGGGACCGCGGTCGGCCGCATCGAGATAGCGGATCACCGCGCGTGCGTGTCCGGTGACGGAGTAGTCACCGTCGTCCGGGGGCGGGGATTCACCGAAGCCCGGTAGGTCGACGGCCTCACCGTCGACGACTCCGTCCAGCGCAGCCATCAGCGCCGACCAGTTCTGCGAGGAACCACCGAGCCCGTGAACGAACAGCGTGGGCGGCAGACCCCGGCTCGCAGGGCGCCGGGAACGGATCGACAGAGTGACTCCGGGCAAGCACACGGACCGCAGCCGTTCGCCCTCGGCGACCCGGGCGGGTGCGGCCTCGGGAGGCACACTGGCGGTCGGCACGGTCGGCGACTCGGTCGAAGACATGCGGCAATGTTACGAGGTGATCACGCCGGGGTTCGTGTGGGTTCGTGTGTTCGCCGTCACAGCCTGGCCATGGGTGAAGCAGTGGATCCGGCCGGCGAAAGGCCCCCATGGCATGGCGTCCGGACCAGGTGTCTCCTAGGCTCGTAGCAGAGAGCAGCCACGTGTGGCCCCTGCTGCTCCCAGGGACGTTCCAGGAAGGGGGGCC